>JAFTQG010000039.1 GCA_017462915.1 Prevotella sp.
ACGGATGTGTGAAGATATAATCATAGTCGCAAAAGATGGCAAGTATGGCTGTTTTGATAAGAATGGTCAGATTGTAGTTCCGGTAGAACATGAAGAGATTAGAGAATATGTCGATGGAATGGCGCGTATCAGGATGATGGGCAGGTTCGGTTTTATTGATACCAAAGGCAATATTCTTGTCGCTCCATTCTCTGATGAAGTAGAGAATTTTTCAGAAGGATGTACCGTGGTGACTATTAGGAATAAAGTCGGAATGGTTACTTTTGATGGAAATTGGATAGTCAGTCCAATCTTTGATGCAGGAGGCTAGCTGTCCGGAGGACTCGAATTTATGGGCAACAAAGATTCTTATGGATATATTGACAAATCTGGAGAGTTTGTGATTCCTCAAAAATATAGCTCCGCTACTGATTTTAATACTGTATATGGGATTGCTTGTGTCATGTATGAAGGGCATTGGGGAGTAATTGACCGTTCTGGGGCTGAAATTGTGCCCTTTGCTTACGATAAGGTAGTTGTGTCTGATGATGGGTATGTCTTGGCTGAAAAGGGCGGGAAATGCGGAATTTACGCAAGTTCTGGTAAACTTGTGTACCCGATCGAGTGCGATAGTGTCGAAATTGGTAAAAATCGTAAGATGTTCAAATGTGGAGTCGCAGTTGCCCGTATCAATGGAGTACGTGTCCAAATTGATGATCTGGGCAATCTTGTCTGGCAATATCCTACCCTAACAGAAGCATTATAAGCTGTGCTGAAATAACCCTCAGAAAGATGCTGGCAGGGTAAACTGTGGCATATGCTACAGCCGGATCCTCTCCTTCTCCTTCTGGATTGGCATAGTCAAGGGCAAAAGGATTGGCCATGCTTCCGCATAGCATTCCTACATTGTCTTCATATCCTGTCTTGAAAATTTTGGATGCTATCAGTGCAGTCAGAAGTACCGGTATTATTGCAAGTACGAGGCTGAGGACTATCCATTTGAGCCCTTCCGCGCTGAGTACAGTGTCGAAAAAACCGTTTCCCGCGCTCAGTCCGAGTCCTGCAAGGTAGATCGTGAGTCCGAGTTGGCGGAGCATCAGATTGGCGCTGCGGCTCATGTAGATGGATATGTGCAGACGTGGGCCGAATGCTCCCATGAGAAGTCCTACGATGATAGGCCCTCCGGCGATGCCGAGCTTTACAGGCATGCTCATGCCCGGAATGGCAAATGGGATGCTTCCGAGTATGAGTCCGAGTATTATGCCGGTGAAAATGGCGAAAAGATTCGGGTTGCGGAGTTCCTTTGCCTGGTTGCCGAGAATTGTGCTCACGTTTTCGATGGCTCTTGATTCTCCCACGATGGTCAGCTTGTCGCCGAGCTGCAGACAGAGAGAGCGGGATGGGAGAAGATCAATGCCGGCTCTGTTGACTCTTGTGATATTGATTCCGTATGAGTTCCTGAGTTTGAGTGAGCCGAGCTTCACTCCGTTCAGCTCAGGCTTGGTTACTAATATTTTTCTTGAAACCAATTGGCTGTCAATCGCGTTCCAATCTATTCCCTTCTTGTTCCAGTCTACATCTTCCTTGTGTCCGAAGAGGGTCTTTACACGTTCTACGTCGTTCTTGCCGGAGATGACAAGGAGATGCTCGTTCTCTTCGATGATCGTATCGGAGGTCGGGATTATGACCTTTTCATCTTTCCATATGCGTGATATCACAAACTGACAGTCGGCATTCTTCCTTATCTCCATGATGCTTTTGCCGAAGATGGCTGGCTTGCTGACCAGATATTCTGCCACGAATGTGTTGTCTGATGAACTGTCCTGTATCTTTTTTCTGCTTTTACCTAATGTGGATCTTAGGATCATGACACAGAGAATCATACCGATAAGGCCGAATGGATATCCGACGGCACAAGCCATAGCCATGGTGTTCGCCCCGTCAGTGTTTTCAGGATTGATCTGCAGGAGTGCCTGTTGTGCGGCTCCGAGCATCGGTGTGTTGGTCACGGCTCCGCTGAACAGCCCCATCACTTCGCCAAGCGGCATCTTCATGCTCCAATGCACGATCAGAGCCATCACTGTTCCTATCACTAAAAGCAGAAGCGCCAGAAGGTTAAGTCTGACTCCACCTTGCTTGAAGGATGAGAAGAATCCAGGGCCGACCTGCACTCCGAGGGCGTATATGAACAGGATGAGGCCGAAGTTCTGTGCAAGTGTCAGCATATCTTGGTTGACACAGATTCCGAAATGCCCTGCGATGATGCCTACAAAGAATACAAATGTCACCCCGAGAGATACTCCGAAGATCTTGATATTTCCTAAGGCCAGTCCGACAGCGCATATAAGCGAAAGTATCAGGATGGTCTGTATGAATGTCTGTTGCGTGAATATTTCTATAAGCCAGTCCATGGGTTCGTCAATATATAAGGAGTCCTGCCATACCTCCGGCTACAATCGCCAATATCGGGTTCAGCCTGCCCCAGGCTGATGCGGCGAAGGCTGCGGCAAACAGCGCCCAACTTTTCCAATCGGGAAAATTGCCCGGCGTGATAAGCACGACAGCGGCAGCTCCGATAAGTCCGACTACTGTCGGCTTAAGTCCGCTCATGACTCCCTTGAAAACAAAATTATCGGCAAATTTAGTGTATACTTTACATAATGCAAGCACAATTATGAATGACGGCAGCACTACAGCCAGCGTCGCCGTTGCCGATCCGAGTATGCATATCAGTTCTGGTGCCCCTTCTGCAGCGAGTACATCGTATCCGACATAAGTCGCGCAGTTGATTCCTATCGGTCCTGGCGTCATCTGTGAAATCGCTACGATGTCGGTGAAGGCACTTTCTGTCAGCCAGGCATGTTTTGTCACGACTTCTGCCTGAATAAGCGAAAGCATGGCATATCCACCTCCGATGGTGAACATGCCTATTACGAAGAATGTTGTGAATAATTCAATAAATATCATGATTTGCCTGACTCTCTATTAATGTTTTGTACGCCACCATGAAACTGCAGCAGCCACGACTATCACCGTCAGCAATATATATATAGGTGAAATCTTGAGGAAGGCTACCAGCGCCAGTGTGACAGCGGACAGTAACCATGCCCACCATTTTCTGTTGGCGGTTTTTGCCATGTTTATCATAGGTACTGCGATAAGTGCGACTACTACCGGTCTGATTCCTTTGAAGATCTTGATGACTGTCGGATTGTCCTGGTATCCGGAAAACAGCATGGCGATAGCCAATATAATAAGGAAAGAAGGAAGAATACTTCCGAGTGTGGCAACGATGCTTCCTTTTGTACCTCTGAGCTTATGTCCGGTGAATATGGAAATGTTTACTGCCAAAAGTCCGGGTGCAGACTGGGCGAGTGCAACGATATCTGTGAAATCTTCTTCTTTCAGCCAGCCGCGTCTGACGATTTCATTCTGTATTATCGGAAGCATGGCATATCCTCCACCGATGGTGAAGGCTCCGATTTTTGCGAATGTGATGAAAATCTGCCAATATGAAGCCATTTTTTTACTCGTTTTAGGCTGTTTTTTGCCGTTTCTGAGACAAAATTAGAAAATTTTTCAAAAAAAGTGCGAAAAAATTTGGAGGTTTAAAAAAAGTCCGTATCTTTGCAGCCCGTTTGAGAGAAAAACGGTTTTACAAGTTCATTGAAAAGATTGAAGGAAAGTACAAGAAGCAAGTACCGAGAAAAACAATTTATCGAGAAGCGTTAATTTCTTTGTGAAATTATAAGTGTCAGGACAAGCTAAGAGATATAAAAAATATACAATGAAGAGTTTGATCCTGGCTCAGGAT
>JAFTQG010000007.1 GCA_017462915.1 Prevotella sp.
AAAACTATGAGTAGGGCCATTATGATAGCCTTTCTCTAATTTGAGGCGATCAACCTCTGATAATTCAAGTATTTTTATTGGTTTCATAATTCTATTTTTCTATAAAACGGAAAATGAACCATATTAGTACTGATATATATAAATAATTTAGATCACTTACTTACAATTTATTTTTTCTCTTTTGGCAACCATATGAGATGATGCAGATGAAGCCACAATAAAGATTTGTCTGACTGTTTTTTTTACAGAGTCTTAAATCTCTTACGCTTCTTTTGGAAGTCTGATGGCTCGTAGCATCTAAACTTCTGATGAATCATACCTTGTTCATCCATATAAGCCCATCCACCATTCTGATGATGATTGGCATATCCCATTCCCTTGGATTTTATCATTCTTTCTGTGAGAATTGGCCAGAACATAACCTTGTTTGTTGTATTAAGATAATTCAACAATATATCTTTACGAACCAACAAAGCACTATGTTCACCAGAATACATAAAGTTATCCAATATGGCAATATCCCCTTTATTGTCTAACCATATTCCGTCGTCATAACTATATTTTAATTGAAGTCCATCGTATAGCCATTCATTTGGCATTAGCATGGAGATGCCACCCTCAGTCGAAACATCATCATCCGTTGATAACGTATATTGCAAGTATGCAGGTTCCACAATAATATTTTCATGTACTTTATGCCCAACAGAGAACGGAATCTTTTTGTAATACTCATCACATACCGTTTCATTGTACACATGAGACCAATAAAATTCTCGAGAAAAAACATTGTATATTTCATGATTTTCATGAAAAGAACGACCTTGAATACCGATTTCATACAATTCATTACATACTGTTTCCAGATTAGCTCTATCAACGATGTAAGCTTGTATAAAAGTCCACAAATCTCTTACAAGAGCTTTGTCATCATCTGGTTCATAAATAATCGTGCTGTATGAAAATAGATTTACCCATTCCACACCATTTTCATCAATTACAAGAACATAGTTTTTTGTCTTTGGCATATTTTTCCATGACTTTAGCCATTTGATATCGTCCTTTGGTACTATGATGTCAAAAGTTGGCAAAACGTATTTGCTCTGATGTTTCAAGGGTTCGCGTCCTGGATAAATAGTCGGATCAATGTTTCTGGCACTTCTTACTGGGTCAGACCATTCCTCGCTCCAATCCTTATTTGGGTATCTGTCCGTCATTCGGGCCATTATACGATACATGGCTATCCACTGATACTTCTTTCCGATACGTTCAACCTTACTATGAGAGCGACCTCTGCTACTATTGTTTCTGTCAAAATGCACGAATACAGTCGGATTATAACCAAACTCTTCAAAAATCATGTGTATAGCCCAATTGGAGAGCATTTCAACATCTTCACCAAAATTGTATAGATTAGCTTGAAAGACATAACGGCCGAAATCGCCGTAAGCTCTGACTCCATGTTCTGGTGCCATGGACCTTAATATATCATATTGAACCCAATATACATCTCTTTCGTTTTCAGGAATTGCCTCCCACTCTCGTTCATATTTTGAAGTAATTTCTTCATTTGAGGGGATATCATCAGGTAAAGAACCATCTGTAAACGGACCATTGAGGACTGATTTATCTATTTTGCTATCAAGCCCCATATAGACTCCGTATTCCACAACATTACGAGCATAATCTCTCACAAGAATGTGCTCTGGGACACATTTTTTACAAAAAACATTGTCATATGTCCATTGTGCGACACGCTGAGAGACTTCATTATCTTGCTTTAGTAACAATGCTCCATATACAGCACACCACAATCGCTCTTGAATATATGAATCATTGACATTGTGGTATTTATCCAGCAACGGAATTATTAAATCGGAATGCCACATTAGGATATTGACAATGGCATGAGTTGAAAGATCTCTCAGTTCTCTCCATGTAGTCGTAAGACTCCAAATTAGAGTTTCAACACAAGCATTAGTAGCATCATTACATATAGACTTAATAGACTCGGAAGATGCCTCACAACCCCATTTTGCCAAATTATACAATCTTTCTCCTTGCTGTGACCAAGAATTCGATATATTGACCGTCCAAACAGCATCTCTTTTTGCCATAGACAAGTTCCAGAGAATGTCATACAATGCAAGTCCATTCGAGCTGATATTCATTCTGTATGGGCGTGACAGTATAATATCGAACAAGACATCATATTCTTTGTCTTCTTTTAGTTTTGCTATATATTCTTTACCTTTTTCCGTAAAATCATCACGCCATACAGCACTTTCTATAAATCCTCTAAAAGCTTCGTTTTTTTGTTCTTCTCCAACAACTTCAACTAATTCTTTGTTTTTGAGTAATGGAACTAGAACTGACAACGCTTCCGTCAAATCACCCCATTGATAATTAAGCCAATCATTGGATTGGCTGTTGTTAATAATCAATACTCTGTTAATTAATTAGATAATTATCACAAAATCAATAACTTATATTATGAATTGTTTATAGAGCCTTAACTATTAAAAGTTGGTCAAGTGGCTGATTGTCAGTACCTTTATAGTGTACTAAGCTGTAAAAGAATGACATCAAAACCACTCAACCAATATACGGAAATCTGTAGAGATGCTATCAAAAGTACGTCTGCAAAGTTAAGCAAAAATTTCGAGAATCTACTCTTGGAGATACTTTTATTGTACATGGTAATACAAAGAAAGGTTAATTTCACACAGATGGAGAGGTATGGCTCACACGATGAGCAGACCTACCGCAACAACTTCGGGCTTAAAAGGCCGAAGTGCATAGACTGGCTTAAATTCAACGTTGCGCTTGCAGACCGCTACTTTGGCAAGTCCGGAAGAAAGGCCATAGCCATCGATCCCAGCTACATCAGCAAGTCTGGAAAGAAGACTCCGCACGTCGGCAGTTTCTGGTCGGGCTGTGCAGGGGCGGCAAGACACGGACTCGAAATCATGGGCATTGGCCTGATTGACATTGACGTCCATGACTGCATCATGCTGAGGGCGCACCAAACTCCAAATTCTAAGGAGTTGAATCTTAGAAACAAAAGCATGGTTGACCATTACATCAGTGTCGTCAAGCGCTACCGGAAGGAACTTCTCAAGCTCTCGACCATCATAGTGGCTGACGCTTACTTTTCCACAAGCACTTTTGTCAATGGGATAAAGGAGCAGGGGTTCTCTCTGATAAGCCGTTTCCGGGACAATGCCTGCCTGTTTTATGTCTATGACGGGCCTCGGACAGGAATGCGTGGAAGACCAAAGGTCAAGGATGGAAAGATAGACCTGGAGAACCTCGACTACGCCCGGATGGAGAAGATGGAGATGAAAAGAGGCGAGGGAACGGCGCACACACTGATTGCCTATTCCAAGGCACTCAAGTGCAAGGTCAGGCTTGTCATCTGGCAAATGCCCAATGGCAAGAAGAAACTGTTCTTCTCGACCGACATCACGCTTTCGGGCGATGAGGTGCTGCTGTTCTACAGAACCAGATTTCAGATAGAGTTCTGCTTTCGCGACGCAAAGACATACACGGGACTCATGCACTGTCAGGCGCGTGACAAATGGAAACTCGACTTTGCCTTCAACGCTTCATTCGCCTCTCTCAATGTAGCAAAGGTAATGATGAAGGAGATTGGAATGGAATATTCCATGTCTTCATTTAAGTCGCTGATGGTCAACACTTACCTTGTGAAGCGAATTTTTGACGCATGTGGATACAACCCGAACCGAACTTTAATTAGTAAGATTTTCAAAGAACTCTTCTGCTTGCAGCGCAAGGCTGCTTAGAACTATGTTGATTTTTTAACGAACCATTGATAATGTATTCTGCAATAAAATAGTCTCCTATACGTTCAAATCCATAATTTACAAATGTCTTTCCATTATAATCATCTGTTCGAAGCAGTCCTTCATCAATCAAAAGATCCATGAATTCGTTTGGACTTTTAGTGAATTGAGCATCCCGTGACAAACGGTTCATTACAGACTGGTAATCAATACGCCACCTACTACGAGATTGGACCATTAACTCTGCAATTGACTTCATAGCCTTACGCACAAGATTTTGGGAATCATTGTAATCAAACTTTATTGCCAAGTCATGATTAGTGTCTTCACAATACTCTTGTATAGTTGTCCAGAAATCAGCAAACACTAAAGGCCTATTTTGTCTTACATGATTTCTACAATATTTTATCAAAAATAAAGGGTTTGAGAATTCTGTTCCATAAACAGGCCATGTAGGTTGGTCAATACCAAAAGAAGAAAACATATATTCACATGCTTTACGTTCATGCCCTTTGAACCCTTGATGATGATAAACTGCGTAGGCAGAATTAGGATTATATGCAAGGTCATAAAACCAATTTTTACGCTTGGAGATTCTAAAACTAATAACGAGTCTAAGATATTCGCACGACTCAATTTTATTAATAAAATCAGTGAGGAAGTTTCTCCACAACTCTTCTCCTGCATTTTCGTTCAATGCATCAATAAACAAAACAACAGGCTCACCTATTAGAGTTCCATAATTATTGAGTTGAGATAGAAGTCTTTCTTTTTTACATTTTACATCCAACAATTCTTTTATCTGCGAGAGTGGATCAGATGCATTTGTAAAGTGTTGTCCAAGAAGCAATATAGATGGCTTTCTTTCTCGTTTACGATGAGTCACAATATCTCCTATTAAGTGAGACTTGCCTGTACCAGCTTCACCCGTGATAATAATAGTGTGATGCTCTTTAAAATCTATCCACTTGTTTGACAATATAATTTCGAGATTATTTGCTTTTTCGCGAATTGAATATTCGTAACTTTGGATATCGTGTCTTTTATAGTTCTCTGAGCTGTAATAAAAATCCTTAAATTTAGACATAAATTTTCCAACAGAGTCGAATAAATGCTTGTAAGCAGCTACAGAACCATCCAAAGACGAAATTTCGTCTATAACAGCTTTACTATTCTGTATTATATCAGAACAGGTTTTATCATTAGAGAAATTTCTATCAAAAGACTGTAATGATTCTTTAAAATCATTGATATCCTTTTTTAATAAAGGCCAAAAGTTATCAATTTGTTCCAATGCAGCCAATGCAAAATTCATATCATCAAATGGAAAGTTTCTTTCCTCCGAGTATCTCTTATCCAAATTCTTAATTTGCTTAGCATTCTGTTCTTCAAACCATTTCTGAGTAGGGACAAAATTATACTCTTCATCTATCAACAAACATGTCTCTACAACCTTTTCCCAATCCTCTGGATTGTTTTTGTAAGACATCAATAGATAAAGAAAATAACCAATTGCAATTACAATTGCTATACACAAACTTAGCCATTCTGAGTTTTGACATAAGTTCAACCAGAAGTTAACCTTTGTATCATTATTCACAATAGTGACATTAGCCTTCATAATTTGTGGAAACACTCCAGCAAGGCCTGCCTCAGTAGTTATAAATGCAAGGAATAATTTATATTCTGCACGCTTTTTTAGGAAGGCACATATAATAGGCAACCACTCTTTGTGATTTACTTTTCGAATTTCCTTAACCACTATGACAAGTGACACTATACGTATCACAAGCCATAAGATAAGGGCTAAAGCTATCGTTATTATTACTATAACCATTCGTTATATCATTTTTTAGTCCTAATCATTGTTTCAATCCTCAAAATCGTCAGATGAAGATCAATGCTAATTAATCGTATTTGTTAGTTTGCAAGAATTCCTTCTCCTTCTTCGTATGTTGATGATACGACTCGATATATATTACCCTTCCAAACCCTTTAGTTCTCCCATCAACCTACCCTGCTCAGAATATGTATAATCCCGACCTTCCTTTTGCATCTCGTCCATTGAGCGATTGGCATTGGCAATAGCCTTTTCAAGACTTCCTCCGTTGCGTTCAAAGTAACCATGCAAGCCTTTGGTTTTGATGAAGAATTCCATGGCTTTCTTGTATTCTACACATTGGTTCAAGTCTTTGAGCAAAGGCTCTTGTGAATCGTACGGGCGTGAGGTGTAGCGGAAATAGTAGAGGAAGAATAGCTCGGTGCAGCGGTGAGTCTCGAAGAACTCCACCTCGCAGTAGATGCCTTTCTTCGGTCTGTTGATAGGCTTTGTATATTTTGCCTTTAACTTCTGATATTGTGAACGCTCTGGCTCCACGTCCTTCGTGTCCATGTCGATAATGCAGAAGATATGGCTGTAGCCCATTGCCACACCCTCAGCTATTTTCAAATCAAGTTCCTTGATATTTGTATGCTTTGGATAGTCTGGCTTGATGGTCAAGCGTTTGAACACATCGCATAAGGACTTGAAGTAGAAGAATTCCGTAGGTCCTTCACCCAATATAAGTGCTGCTTGTCGTAACTTGCCCATATCAATCCTCCAGATTTATAAAGATACTACCTAACTCTGGTTTTGCTCCCAAACGTCCAATGCGGTAAGAGTTATAAAGAGACAGATTCTTGTGCAGCCCGAAAGAGTCACCGCGAGAATACTCGGAAGAAGCCGTTTCTTTGTTCTTCTCAACAAACCACACAACACCTCTGTTTTCATTGATAAGGTCTTGTGACAACAGTGTCGTTTCCTGGCTGGTGATAATCAACTGTGATTTTTCTGAGTTGAATATAAAGACATTGAGATAGTAGTACAACAAGTCATTGTGTAAATCTTCACCTAATTCATCAAGATAATACACATGAGAACTTGTTATCATGTCATATAATGCCTCTAGAATGCGTATGTATTTTTGAGTACCTTTTGACTGCCATTTGAGAGGAATGTCAAAATCTCCATTTATAGAGTGATTGACAAATGCAACGGAGTCGGAAGTGGGTTTAAGCAGTGCCTCTTTCATTTCTTCCGGTATATTCTCCTTCTGGATACGTTCTCGGAATTCATTAGGCACAAAGCGATCTTCTACGATAGGTTTATATTCCAAGATGTTCAAATCAGCCTTTTGAAGCATGGTGTTGTAGAACTTACGCTTTTTAGAATTATTATAAGCATCATTTAGAATTTCCACAAGTCCCTTTTCACTGTCCCCATCCACATCGTGATAGTTTTCCATAATCCAACTATGAAGAATATTGAATTGAACAATATCTTCTTTCAAAGCAGCCTTTCTACAAACAGACAATACGCTATGATTATTCAAGGTGTTCTCACGAATGCTCTCTTGCGTTTTTACGAGCAGTTTGAGACTTGAGCCAAACTTGATTTCAGCCTGTACATTATCTCCGACAAATGTGCGTTCATAGAACAACGACTTTGATTTGTTCGGATAATAATACAGTGCTTCACTCAATATGTACTTATCGTTGAACTTCACATCATAGTCGTATCTGATGCTATTGGCATAGAATGAAACGTGCATTTTGGTTGGCTCATCCTTTGTGAGTACGAAAGGAATACTTCCGTTTATTCTTTGGGCCGTGTCTGATTTTGGCAGAACTAACAGACGAAAAACTTCATTCAAGGCAATCAGCATATTGGATTTCCCAGAAGCATTAGAACCATACAGAATTCCTAATTTGTATAAGAACACCCCTTCGGCAACCTCTGTAACAAGTTCCGAAGAAGGTCCCTTAGCCAAGAAACTCAACTCCTGTTTATCTCGAATGGAAAGATAATTCTTTACCCAGAAATCTCTTATCATAGGATTATGTATTTATGTCATTATTGTAATTTGGGTGCAAAATTACAAATTATTTTCTTTAATAAAGAAATATATTCTGTAAAATCCGTATTTAAATTACCATTTAACCATATTTTAACTATATTTTATATAAAATGCCCCTATCAGATTTGAAATATCGAAACTTCATTAGATTGCATGATAGTGTATAAATAAAGGTTATTGACAATATTATCAGTACGGAACTTGCACACTTATATAATTATTGTGGTTTACAAAAGTTAAAGTCGTTAAAATTCAGCTATAATTATGTTTCCAAAGAAAAACCGCTCCACTTTTCTATCGTATCAACTACAAATAACTGATAATCAGTAATATCTACATACTACGGCTGCAGTGGTCTTGCGAGTATTGTTATTCCGAACTCCATCACTTCTATAGGTGATAGGATGTTCTATGGTTGCAGTGGTCTCACGAGTGTTATTATTCCAAATTCCGTCACTTCTATAGGTGTTGGTGCATTCTTCAACTGCAGTGCCCTTACTGATTTGACAGTGGGGAGTTCTGTGAAAAGGATAGATAGTTTTTTTGATCAGGGCTTTCTTAACTATTGTGGTGCTCTTACAAACCTATATATGCTTAATCCTGCTCCTGTATTCATAAAAGATGATTTTTTCACTAACAATCAATACATGACACTGAATGTCTTTGTCCCGGAGGAAGCAGTGGCTGCCTATCAGAGTGCAGATGGCTGGAAAAACTTCTGGCATCTGCAAGGTTTTACGCCGACGGGAATAGACAATGTAAAAAGCACAAACATGAATGTCGCTGGCAGTTATTATGATCTCAGCGGGAGCAAGCTTGATGCTCCACGACGAGGCGTCAATATAATAAACGGCAAAAAGGTTATTGTGAAATAAAAGACAAGTACGCGGTTAGCCTCGGACTGCGTATTAAAAATGTCGAGGAAATGTAGATATGATTAGTTTTGCAGATACATCAATTATACATTGAAAAAATGGAGGTGAAACATGATGAATATTTATTCATTTGCTTTCTGCCTTGGACGCAAGAAAGAGGTACACAACAATTATTACTTTGGTGATGATTGGAATGTATTCAAGAACAATGGCTAATGCCGTTAAGACTATTAGATCAACATTAAGTCAAGGCGACTATGGCGACAGTGGAACGTCTCTTGTAACATAGATGTCAATACTGCCAGCGCCGATGGTACCTCCAGCGATGTTGGAGGGAGAGTAGGACGTTGCTGATGGCTTTGCAGATAGAATGTTACATCGCTTACTGTGCATTCTATTAAAAGATTAGTAAGCGTTGAGGGTGTGTCAAGTCTAAAGCTATGCTTCAGATTGTCACACCCTCTTTTCTGTTCCTTTTTATAGAGGTTGATAAGCCTAATTGGTCTTCATGTTGCAATCAGGTAGACCTCCATATTTGTTGGCGTATCATTTATGTTTGCGGTTAGCACGCTGCTGACGGTACTTGGCCTTCTGCATGGCAGAGCCGGAACCGTGAGCGCCGGTGACGTATTTCTTCTTCTTGGCTTTTGTCTTCACCTTGCCGTCATCCGTGCTTTTTCGCTGACCGCCACGGCCGAAATTGATGCCGTTCTGTAGTATCAGGTCAAAATCATCCATAGTGCTTTGGCTTTTAAGGAGTCTGTCGGCAGACATATTTCCTGTCCCTGCCGACAGACTCGGTTTTTATAAGATATGCTTGCAGGGGTGCGGTATGCCCGTCTGCAAGGCTTAGGGTTTATCAATGATGGAAGAGGCGCACGCCTGTGAATGCCATAGTGATGCCGTACTTGTCGCAGGTCTCTATGACATTGTCGTCGCGTACCGAGCCGCCTGCCTGTGCTATATACTCCACGCCTGACTTATGGGCGCGCTCGATATTGTCGCCGAACGGGAAGAAGGCGTCTGAGCCGAGAGCCACTCCTCTGTTCTCGGCTATCCATGCTTTCTTCTCCTCACGTGTAAGAGGTTCCGGCTTCTCGGAGAAGAACATCTGCCATGTTCCCTCGGCAAGTACGTCCTCATAGTCGTCGGAGATATACACGTCTATGGTGTTGTCGCGGTCAGCACGGCGTATGCCCTCCTTCCATGGGAGGTTCATGACCTTCGGACACTGGCGGAGCCACCAGATGTCGGCCTTATTTCCTGCGAGGCGTGTGCAGTGGATACGTGACTGCTGGCCGGCACCGATGCCTATGGCCTGTCCGTTCTTGACATAGCATACAGAGTTTGACTGTGTGTATTTCAGTGTGATAAGTGCTATGATGAGGTCGCGCTTTGCCTCTTCTGTGAAGACCTTTGCCTGTGTAGGGATATTCTCGAAAAGGGCGTCATCGGCGAGATTCACCTCGTTGCGTCCCTGCTCGAATGTGATTCCGAAGCACTGCTTCGTCTCTACCGGTGCAGGCTTGTATGCTGGGTCTATCTTTATTACGTTGTATGTACCTTTCCTTTTCTCCTGGAGTATGGCAAGAGCCTCTGGAGTATAGTCTGGGGCGATGACACCGTCAGACACCTCACGCTTGATGATGAGTGCTGTCGCCTCGTCACAAGTGTCGGACAGGGCGATGAAGTCGCCGTAGCTTGACATACGGTCAGCACCTCTTGCGGCGGCATAGGCGCAGGCTATCGGTGTGAGAGGCACTTTGATGTCGTCCACGAAATACACCTTCTTGAGAGTGTCAGACAGTGGAAGTCCTACAGCGGCGCCGGCAGGGCTTACGTGCTTGAAGCTGGCGGCGGCAGGCAGTCCTGTAGCCTCTTTCAGTTCCTTGACGAGCTGCCATGAGTTGAAGGCGTCAAGAAAGTTGATGTAGCCAGGGCGGCCGTTAAGCACTTCGATAGGCAACTCTCCTTCTTGCATGAAGATGCGTGAAGGCTTCTGGTTCGGATTGCATCCGTACTTTAACTGTAATTCTTTCATTTTTTATATCTGTAGTGGTTGGTATTTCGGATAAATTGCGTACCTTTGCATAAGATAAGCTGCGCCTCAGCAATTCCAAGCGAGCTTGATTGCATTCGGCTTGCATTATCTTTACACTCGATAACCATCATTAATGTCATGAAGAAAGATATCAGCCGGCTACTTGCGGAAGTAGAGAGCAAGTTGCTAAAACGCATTCACGAGCGCCCCTCTAAAGAGGCTCTTGACCGTCTTGCCTTGTTTGTGGGTTTCCAGGACTGGGAGAGTTTCAGGAAGGAACTGCATGAAGGCGAGGACATGTACCAAGAGAACGGCAGTGCCGACGACGCGACGCCGGACACGAAACGTCAGTGATGCTATTTCTTTTTCTTCTTCTTTTTCAGGTCATCTTCGGTCGTTATGGCGATGCGTCGGTTGCTGTTGTCGCGCAATACTTGCAGGACAATCTCCGAGACCTGCTGCTTCAGTTCTGAGATAAACTGCTGTGCATCATATTTATGGTGCTCTATATCGCGCAGTTTCTTCTCCCAGATGCCAGTCAGTTCGCAGGATTTCAGCAGTTCCTCGCGTATTATGTCTATCAGGTCGATGCCCGTCGGCGTGGCGAGCAGGTTCTTGCGTTCACGGCGTATATAGTGCCGCTTGAACAGAGTCTCTATTATTCCGGCACGCGATGACGGCCTTCCTATGCCGTTCTCTTTCAGTGCGGCGCGCAGAGACTCATCCTCAACGAACTTTCCTGCTGTCTCCATGGCGCGGAGCAGTGTCGCTTCGGTATAGTATTTCGGCGGAGTCGTCTGCTTCTCCGTGAGCGTCGGCGTGTGCGGTCCGCTCTCTCCCTTCACGAAATTAGGCAATGTCCGTTCCTCATCCTCTTTTTTCTCGCCGTCAGCAGAGGTGTTGTTGTCGCCGGTTCCTGTCTTCTGTTCTTTCGAGAAGACGACACGCCAGCCAGGCTCGAGTATCTCCTTGCCGCTGACCTTGAACTCCACCTTTTCCTTTTCTCCCTGCACCTCTCCGTTTACCGTGGTGGTGCTTATGATGCAGTCTGGATAAAAGACGGCAATGAAGCGTCGTGCAATGAGGTCAAAGACACTGCGCTCGGCATCGTTGAGCCCCTGCGGAGGCACTCCCGTAGGGATTATGGCATGGTGGTCGGTAACTTTTGAAGAGTCGAAGATACGCTTAGACTTCGGCAGTTTCTTGCCGCCCAAAGGCCTTACGAGGTCTGCATAAGGAGCCTGTCCTGCATATTTCGTCTGGAACAGTCCGTTGAGCGTCTGCGGACATTTTGGGTAAATGTCGTCAGAGAGATACTGTGTGTCGACGCGCGGATATGTCGTGAACTTTCTTTCGTACAGAGACTGTATCGTCCTCAGCGTCATGTCTGCCGAGTAGGAGAACTTCTTGTTACATTCCACCTGCAGGGACGTAAGGTCGAAAAGTTGCGGACACTGCTCCTTGCCCTTCTTCTTCTCCACCTTTGTCACGGTGAACGGCCTGCCCTCTATGATGGAGAAGGCCGCCTCGCCCTCCTCTTTCTTCAGGTATTTGCCTTTCGTGGCAGTGAATGTCGTGCCGCGGAATATGGTGGAGAGCACCCAATAAGGTTCCGGGACGAAATTCTCTATCTCCCTTTGCCTGTTCACTATCAGTGCGAGAGTAGGGGTCTGCACTCGTCCTATGGAGAGAATCTGCCTGTTCTGTCCGTATTTCAGGGTGTACAGGCGTGTGGCATTCATGCCGAGCAGCCAGTCGCCGATGGCGCGCGAGAGCCCTGCGAAGTACAGCGACTGATACTCGCTCTGGTCCTTAAGGTTCTGGAAGCCTTCGCGTATGGCATCCTCTGTCAGCGAGCTTATCCACAGTCGCTTGACAGGACACGTAGCACCGGCTTTCTGCATGACCCATCTCTGTATCAGTTCGCCTTCCTGTCCGGCATCTCCGCAGTTTATTATGCCGTCGGCAGCCTTCATCAGTTTTTCTATTACGGCAAACTGTTTCTCTATGTGTTGGGCAGGGATGAGCTTTATGCCGAATCGCGGAGGTAGCATAGGCAATGCCGAGAGCGACCACGCCTTCCAACGGTCGGTGTAGTCGTTCGGCTCTTTCAGTTCGCACAGGTGGCCGAAAGTCCATGTCACCTGGTAACCGTTGCCCTCTATATATCCGTCCTTCGCCTGTGTCGCCCCTATCACTTTGGCGATGTCACGGGCGACGGACGGTTTCTCTGCGATGCAAACTATCACGTTTTCTTCTGTTTTTCTATTTAGCGGTTAGAGTACATGGACTCGTAGTATTTCTCGTATTCGCCGCTTGTGATGTTATCCATCCAAGCCTCGTTCTCGAGATACCACTTGACAGTCTTCTCTATGCCCTCCTCAAATTGCAGTGAAGGCTCCCATCCGAGTTCCTTCTGGAGCTTTGTGGAGTCTATGGCATAGCGTGCGTCATGGCCGAGACGGTCAGTGACATAGGTGATGAGGTCGAGGTCAGCACCCTCAGGACGGCCGAGCAGACGGTCTACAGTCTTGATGACGGTCTTGATGATGTCGATGTTCTTCCACTCGTTGAAGCCGCCGATATTATATGTCTCGGCGATTTTCCCGTTATGGAATATCACGTCTATGGCACGTGCGTGGTCTACGACATAGAGCCAGTCGCGCACGTTCTCGCCCTTGCCGTATACAGGGAGAGGCTTGCGGTGGCGTATGTTGTTGATGAAGAGAGGGATGAGCTTCTCAGGGAACTGGTATGGGCCGTAGTTGTTCGAGCAGTTGGTCACTATCGTCGGCATACCGTAAGTGTCATGGAAGGCGCGTACGAAGTGGTCAGAACTTGCCTTTGATGCCGAGTATGGAGAGTGTGGATTGTATTTTGTCGTCTCGTAGAAGAAGTCCTTTCCGTATGCGAGATGGTGCTCAGACGACGATGCTGTAGTGGTGAACGGCGGTTCGATGCCCTCTGGATTTGTCATCTCGAGTGCCCCGTAGACCTCGTCTGTAGAGATATGGTAGAAGCGCTTGCCCTCGTATCCCTCAGGCAGAGACTCCCAGTAGAGCTTTGCTGCCTGCAGGAGTGTCAGTGTGCCCATGACGTTTGTGCGTGCGAAGGTGAACGGATCCTTGATGCTGCGGTCCACATGGCTCTCTGCGGCGAGGTGTATGATGCCATCGATATGCTCTTCCTGCATGAGCTTGTAGAACGCGTCGAAGTCGCAGATGTCCATCTTCACGAACTTGTAGTTAGGTTTGTCCTCGATGTCCTTGAGGTTGGCGAGGTTGCCTGCGTACGTCAGTTTGTCAAGGTTGATGATTTTGTACTCAGGATACTTGTTCACGAAAAGTCGGACAACGTGAGAGCCGATAAATCCGGCACCGCCGGTGATTACAATCGATTTCATGATGTTGCTTTTTAGAGAATGTTTGAAAATATGTAGAAATGTTTTTTTATAAGTAAGTCACTAAAATTTAAGTAAGTCACTAAAATGAATGTATACATACAAGATGCAAGTATCTGCTTTATCATAGATATTATCGTCTGATTTTGGTGACCTGCTTACAATAGTTTTCATCCGTGTCAGCTGTCCAGCGACGAGTAGCGCGGCGTGTTCGTCGACCATGGTGCGACCTGCTTCGGAGCCTCTGCCGCGTTGCGGTTGACATGTTTCGAGAGCTCTTTCTCTATCCGCTCGCTCTCGGAAAGCTCTACGGCAGGAGTATTCATCGGGTCTCTCTCCATGCGGCGGAAGCGACGCATGTATATGCCCATTATCACGGCGGTCACGACAGCGGCTATTGCGTCGCTTGCAGGGAGTGCCGCCCATACGCCGTCAATGCCGTATATCGGTGGCAGTATTACTACCAGCGGTATGAGGAAAAGCATCTGTCTCGAGAGAGAGAGGAATGCGCTTATCTTAGCCTTTCCCAATGAGAGGAAGAAGTTTGTCACCACTATCTGATAGCCGATGATGGGGAACAGGAGCATATTGATGCGCAGTCCGTATGTCGCCGCCTCTATCAGATCGCTGTCGGTGGTGAAGAGGCGTATTATGGTTCTTGGGAAGAACTCTCCCACAGTCCAGCCCACGAGCATCACGAGCGTGGCGCTTGTTATGGCGTAGTTGAGGGTCTTGAGCATACGTCCGTACTGTCTTGCGCCGAAGTTATAGCCGACAATAGGTTGCATACCCTGGTTTATGCCGATGCATATCATGACGAACATGAACGAAATCCTGTTGCCTATGCCGTAGGCACCCACTGCCATATCGCCGCCGTAGGACACGAGGGCGTTGTTTATGAATATGATGACGAGACACGCGCAGGCGTTCATGAGGAACGGCGATATGCCAATCCCGATGATGCGCCGCACGAGGTCGCCCTTCAGACGGTAGATGCCGCGGTGGAGATGCAGCAGCTCGTTTTTGTCAGACATCAGCTTGAACTGCCAGCAGAGCGCGAGAAACTGTGCGAGGACCGTTGCCAGTGCCGCTCCGCGTATGCCCATATCGAGGCCGTAGATGAATATCGGGTCGAGTATGGTGTTTGTCACCACGGTGAATATCGTGGCGTACATCGCCATCTTTGGCTTCGAGGCGGCGCGCAGTACGGCATTCATGCCGAAGTAAAGATGGGTGATGATGTTTCCGCACAGCAATATCTCCATGTATTCGCGGGCGTACGGCAGAGTCTGGTCTGACGCTCCGAAGAACCGCAGTATAGGGTCGAGGAACGTGAGGCATACTATGGCGAAGACTATACCTATGATGGAGTTGAGCGTGACATTGTTTCCGAGGATGTTCTTCGCACCCTCATAGTTCTTCTGTCCGAGGAATACGCTGATGAGAGTCGACGAGCCGAGACCTACCGCTGCGCCGAATGCGCCCGACAGGTTCATGAAAGGGAATGTTATGGCAAGTCCTGCTATCGCCATCGGGCCGACGCCTTGGCCGATGAATATGGAGTCCACCATGTTGTACAGAGAGCTTGCCACCATCGCCACGATGGCAGGCAAAGCATACTGCGCCAGCAGTTTGCCGACAGGCTTTGTGCCGAGTTCAAGTGTCTTCTGTTTCTGTTGCATCATAAAGGATATTTGGTGCAAAATTACAAAAAATCTCTGTCATAACAGCATAAAATCAGGAAAAATGATTTTAACGTCTGTTTCTCTTGACATAATTGGCTGATTATCCTGTCTTGAGAGCGATTTGTCAGTCTGTTGCGGTCGTGGATTCAAGTCTTTGCATATTGATGATGAAACAGCCGGAACATCTGTAGAAAATCAGCATGTTAAGTAAGTCACAAAAATTAATGTATACATACAAGATGTAAGTGCTTGCTTTATCATGGATTGTATCGTTTAATTTTTGTGACTTACTTATACCCTCTCCCGTGGTGAGCATGAAGCTAACGGATTTTCCTTTTTCGCTACAATATTGTTCCTTATGACCGCTTGGAATGTCTTTTTGACACGAATATGTCAGAAAACTGTGCAAAAATGTCCTTAATACAGAAAATTTACGTAACTTTGTCCTCGCTGAGCACAGCAGAAAGGGTCAGCAATCAAATATTTTCTATATAAAAACTTTAATTATTACAATGAAAAGATTATTCAAGTTGCTCCTGACATTATGCGTTTTGGGAGCATCTGTCAAGACGATGGCGTCTGATGTGTCTTCGGCCATTCCGAAGATGAACGGCATGGTGGTGTCGTCAACGTCAGGTACGGTCACACCGGGTCTGTGGGCATTGCCCTCTTCACCCGATGAGGCTTGGTCCATGAATTTCGAGATGCCTCCAGGCTATGCGTCATTCTATGGCGGAGTATTGTACAATAATGTGTACTATGCCACACGAGTCAACGCGCAGTACGGTATTGTAGTGTATGTTGACGCCTACTCTATGGAGGACGGCACGAAGTTATGGACCAACTATCCTGACCTTACGGCTCTTCCGTACGACCTCACTCTCAATCCCTATGACGGCAAGATATACGGATTTTTCTCGAACAAGAAGAATACAGGCATGGTGCTTGCTACAATCACCTACGGCCAGTCTGGCGAGACCGTGACGCCTATCAAGGAGATGGAGGGCGTGTGGGTGGCTATTGCCGCTGACGCTTCAGGACAGCTTTACGGCATCTCTTCTGATGTTGAGATTGTCGGCACATCGGTTAAGGTGAACTCTTCATCGCTTCATAAGATAGACCGCCTGACAGGCGAGACGACATTGATAGGCGAGACAGGACAGCTTCCGCTCATCACCGGCTCGGCAACCATTGACGCCCGCAGCGGACGCATGTTCTGGACTGTAGGCCCTGGTGACGAGCAGACATTCTTGTGTGAGGTAGACCTCACTACCGGCGTTGCCACAAGAGTCCTGGACTTTGACCAAGGCCAGCAAGTAGTAGGTCTCTATGTCCCGACTCCTCCTGCAGAAGACGACGCTCCGGCAGAGGTCACGGATGTTGTCACGACGTTTGACGGCGGTTCGCTCAGCGGTTCTTTGCAGTTCAAGGCTCCGAGGACCCTTTACGATGGCACACCGGCATCGGGACCTCTGACATACACTGTCCTGCTGAATGGCATCGAGCAGGCGACAGGCGAGACATCCTTCGGTGCGACAGTCAGCACAGATGTCACAGTGCCCGAGCGCGGCAACTACGAGTTCATGGTGTCTGTCGCCAACGACAAGGGCTCTTCTCCTAAGGTCAGCGTCGACCGTTTCATCGGATTCGGCACACCTATGGCTCCTGAAAACGTGAAGGCGGAGAAGGGTTCCGACAAGATAAAGGTATCGTGGGATGCCGTGACAGCGGCTTCCGACGGCGGATATGTAGACGCTGCCGCCGTGACTTATACCGTAAAGCGTATGCCGGGCGACGTTGTCGTGGCAGAGAATACTACAACCACCTCTGTGGAGGACACCCCTGACGTGTCAGGCGGCATGGCCTCTTTCTGCTATGTTGTGTCGGCAGACAACCATGGCTGTGTCTCCGCAACAGCAGAGTCCAACAGGGTCGTATGCGGCACAGCGTCTCTTCCGTGGCAGGAAAACTTCGCTGCCTCAGAGTCTTTCAACTTCTTTACCGTAATAGACGGCAATGACGACGGCAAGACATGGGAGTATGCATCTGGGCTTGCACGTGTGAAATACGGAAAGGTGAAGATGGATGACTGGCTGATATCCCCTCCTCTGCAGCTGGAGGCAGGAAAGGTATACCAGGCGACATTCAAGGCACACAGCTCCAATGCACGTTTTCCGGAGGCAATAGAGGCGAAATGGGGTGCAGGCAATACAGTGGCAGACATGACGAACACGCTTGTCGAGCCTACTACTTTGTTAGGTGACTATGAGACTCTCGGCGGATTCATCCAGCCTGCCGTCTCCGGCGTTTACTACCTGGGTCTCCATGGTATCTCGGAAGCCGATATGTATAACCTTGAGGTTTGCGAGATAAAGGTCGAGGCAGGGCTGAATGCAACTGCTCCGCAGATGCCGGAGAATCTTTCCGTCACAGCCGACGCCAATGGCGAATACAAGGCTACGGTCACACTGACCGCTCCGCAGACAGACCTGTCGGGCAATGCTCTTGCTGTGATAGAAAGAATCGAACTGCTCCGTGACGGTGTGCTCGTGAACACCTTCGCCAATCCTCAGCCAGGCGAACAGCTGACATATAATGATGTCCTCGAGAAGGGCGGCGACTATACTTATTCGGCTGTTGCCGTGAATGGTGACGGTGCAGGCATACCGACAGCAGTGACAGCCTTTGTCGGTACTCCTGTAGCTGCTGCCCCTGCTGCGGTCAAGGTGTCAGAGACCGCTCCGGGCGAGATAAGCCTCTCATGGGAGAAGGTCGCCCTGTCTGCCGACGGAAAGGCGATAAATCCTGATAAGGTGAAGTACAATATCTACGATGAAACAAGGTATGGAGCCCTCATAGCAGAGAATGTGACGGAAATACCGTACACGTTCAAGGGTGTGGAAGACGGCAAGCAGCAGTTCGTGCAGTATTCAGTCTCTGCAGTGACCGACCGCGGAGAGGGCGCGAAGACCTCCACTAAGCGTCTCCCTGCCGGCACGCCATACGCCGAATACCATGAGTCTTTTGCCGACGGAAAGGCTTCTACCATCTATGATGCGGAGCGTATCTATTACGGCAACTGGGCGATACAGACAGACAATGCTGACATGACATCGCAGGATGGCGACGGCGGATACATGGCGATGAACGGCTATTTCTCCGACTATTGCGGCTCTCTCACCACGGGCAAGATAAGCCTTGCAGAGAAGAACGCTCCTGTATTGCGCTTCTACAGCTATACACCGGACGACAGCGGTCAGGACCTCAACAAGCTGGAGATACTCGTAAGTGCCGATGGCGGCGAATGGGAAGAGGTGCTCAACAAGACTGTCGTGGAGCTCGGTGCTGAGCAGGGATGGCACGAAGTGTCTGTCCCGCTTAAAGAGTACGCCGGCTCAGACATAAGCCTGCGCTTCATAGCGACCACCTCACAGAGACCTTATACAGCGACATATATCGACAATATCAATATCGACAATGTAGAAGGCGTGGAGCTCGGCATTACCGGCATCAGCGCACCTTCACACGTAAGGACCGGCGACGGCTTCACCGTTGCCGTGGCGATGGTGAACAACGGTTCGGAGAATGCCTCCGATGTAGAGGTCGAGCTGTATGCCGATGATGTGCTCTGCAAGACCGTAAATGCCGGAACCATTGATGCTGGCGCGGCGACAACCGTCGAGTTTGAGATGGAGATGAGTGCCCTCTCCGGCAAGGCTGTCAGCTACAAGGCTGTCGTCTCTTATCCGGGCGACGCCGTGACGGACAATAACAGTTCGGAGATTGTCACAGTAAGCCCTGTCATTCCGTCAGTACCTTCTCCTGTAAACCTTACGGCGAGAAGTGCCGGAACAGATGTTGTACTTAACTGGGACGCACCGGACCTCGTCGCGGAGAAGGGGAAAACCGTCACCGACGACTTTGAAAGCACCGCGGCATGGAGCCACTATGCCGACGGATGGGTGATGAGAGACCTTGACAAGTCTGCGATAATCAGCTTCGGCAATGCGGATATACCTGGCATAGAGGCAGGCAAGACACTTGCGTCTTACTTGATGTTCAGCACGACAGGCGCGTTTGAAGGCAATCCTACTCTTGTGGCACATTCCGGAAAGCAGTATCTTGCCGCCATGGCACGCTTCGACAACGGCACGACAGACGACTGGGCGATATCCCCTGAACTCAGCGGCAAGGCGCAGACAGTGTCGTTCTATGCACGCAGCTACGGCGCAGATTATCCTGAGCACATACAGGTGCTGTACTCTACAGGTTCGCTTGAGCCGTCAGATTTTGTCCCTTCAGACCTTGATGTGGAGAGAGTCCCGGGCACATGGACACGTTACGAGGTGTCGCTGCCGCAGGGCGCACGCTACTTCGCGATACGCTCTTATGCCACAAACTCGTTCATGCTGATGCTCGACGATGTCACTTACGCTCCTCTTGCGTCGGGCGACCTCGTGCTCACGGGCTACAATGTCTACCGTAACGGTGAGCGTGTCAACGAGACACCTGTAGCAGGCACGACATATACCGACAATGTTGAGGCTCCGGAAAACTGCACATGGGTAGTCACCGCTGTCTATGAGCAGTGTGAGTCGCAGGGCTCTAACGAGGCAACGGCAGTGGCTTCTTCCGTTGACGGAGCATGGTCAGCAGGTGTGGGCATAAATGTCGTGGCTGGCAACATCAGGATTACAGGATGTAACGGCCAGCCTGTGTCTGTCTCTTCTGTAGGCGGAAAGCTCGTATACAACGGCATCGGACAGGCGGTAACAGAGATTCCTGCTGCCGACGGCGTATATATCGTCAAGGCAGGAGGCGTTGTCCGCAAACTTATCGTGGGCTCTCGCCGATAGAACACATCCCAGTCTGCCTCACATGGGTTGCACTCATGTGAGGCAGTGGCAAGAAGAGGCGGATTCTTCCTGCTTGCTTACAATAGAAGAGGGTCACCTTTCACATGATGAAAGGTGACCCTCTTGCGTATAAAAGGTAAGCCTTTGCAGGGCGAAAGGTCACCTTCTGTCTTGTATGCCGATAACCGCCTGACGGTCAGGACTGTTTCCTGTATGTCAGGGCGGCGGTCAGGCATGTCGCCAAGGCGAATCCTGCGAGACACAGATACTGCATCCAGAGGTCGGAGAGGGTGCTGCCCTTAAGGTATACGGCACGCATTATCTCGTTGAAATAGCGCGGAGGCACGGCATAGGTAATCATCTGCGCCCACCGTGGCATGGAACTTATCGGAGTGAACAGTCCACCCATGAGCTGGAATATCATTATCACGGCAAACATGACGAATATGCTCTGCAGCAGCGTCTCCGACTTATTGGCGATGACGACCCCTATCCCCGACATGACCAGTGTGAAGAGTATCGTGGCAAGATAGACCAGTCCGACTGCTCCGGCAGGGGCAAGTCCGTAGACGGCTCTTGCCATGATGATGCCTTCCGTCACGACTATCAGTCCGGCAAGCCAGTAGGGTATCAGCTTTGACAGCACGAACGACAGGCGGCTTACCGGCGTGACGTTCATCGCCTCGATAGTGCCGCTCTCCTTCTCTCCCACGAGATTGAGCGTGGGGAGGAAGCCGCAGATGATGATAATCAGCACGACCATTATGGCAGGAAGCATGTAGTTGCGGAAGTCCAGGGTAGGATTGAAGCGGTTCACGACGCTTGTCTCCACGAGCCTGCGGTTGCCCTGCCGCCCCACTGTGCGCATCACAGACTGTGACACATATTGCGCGCCGAGCATTCCCTTCGTGGCATTGACGCCGTTGGCAGAGATGTCTACGGGCGAGAGACCCTTGGAGAAGCCGTAAGGGATGGTGAGCCTCACGTCCGCCTCGCCATCCTCGATGGCCCTCAGCGCGTCGTCGTCCGTGGCTGCCAGCTGCCTTACGGTGAGCCATTCTGAAGCGTCCATGTCGGCTATGATGCGCCGTGACAGCTGACTTCTGTCATGGTCGACGACAGCCACGCCGACATTCTTTATGTCAAGGTTCGCCACATGGGGTATCACCAGCATCACCATCACGGGGAATACGGCAATGATGATAGGGATGAACCGTGTGCGGCGCATCAGCAGAAGCTCCTTGCGGAGCAGTGCACAGAGTATTCTGAGTTTCATTACTTACTGTTAAATTTACGTGTAGCCATAGCGAGGATGCCCAAGGTCATTACGCCGAGCACCGCCAGTTCCTGCAAGATATAGTGGAGAGGCAACTGCTGTATCATCAGTTTGCGCATCGCCGAGATGTACCACCGTGCCGGGATGATGCCTGAGACAAACTGGAGCGGCAGGGGCATGTTGTCGACAGGGAATATCATGCCCGAGAGCATTATCACCGGAATCATGAACACCACAGCCGAGACTATCAGTGCCGCCACCTGCGAACTTACCAGTGTGGAGACGAGAAGGCCTATAGCCAGCGACAGGACTATGTAGAGCAGCGACACCGCCACTACCGTGAAGACGCTCCGGGAGACAGGCAGTCCGAGGACGGTGTATGCCATTGTCAGCATCACGGCAAGTATCACGCACGACAGAAGGAAATAGGGCACGAGCTTCCCGAACACAATCGTACCGGGCTTCACGGGAGACACGAGCAGCAGATTCATGGTCCCTGTCTCCTTCTCGCTGACGATGGAGACAGAGGTCATTATGGCGCATATCAATATGAATATCATCCCCATGATGCCGGGGACGAAGTTGTACGCGCTCTTCAGCTGAGGGTTGTAGAGCGTGCGGACTGTCACGGGGCTGCCTGCACCGGCTTCCTGCAACACGCCCTGTATGTACATTGTCGCTGCCTGTGCCACGACGGTATTGGAAGCGTCCACGATTATCTGCGCCACCTCTCGCCCTCCGTCGTCGCGCAACAGCAGGGCGGCGTCTGTCTCCCCTCGCATCATCATGGAGTTCACTGTGGCGGCATCAGAGATTCCAGTGAATGTGAAGTACGGATTGACACGGAATCTCTCGAGTATCCGTGCCGTGGCGTCGTTGTGGCGTTCCACTACTGCCGCTATCCGCACATTGTTTACCTCAGTAGATATGGCGAAACCGAACAACAGGAGCAGGACAAGCGGCATGATTATGGCTATGACTACCGTACGGGTGTCACGCACGAGATGAAGCATCTCTTTCCTTATCAACGAATATAATATCCTCATGATGTCAGTCTCCTCTTGTCGCGTCTCTTGCCACGATACGGAACACCTCGTCCATCGTGGCGGCGCGGTAACTTTCCTTTAGCCGTGCCGGTGTGTCAAGGGCCTTGATGCGCCCGTCGACCATTATCGACACGCGGTTGCAATACTCTGCCTCGTCAAGGTAATGGGTGGTGACGAAGACTGTCATCCCTTCTGACGAAGCACGATAAATCTGTTCCCAGAACTTGCGGCGCGTCACGGGGTCCACGCCTCCTGTCGGCTCGTCGAGAAACACCACGTCAGGGCGGTGGAGCGTGGCGGCAGCGAAAGCGAGCTTCTGTCTCCATCCTACGGGTATCTCCCTGACGAGGGCGTCTCTCATTGAGGTCATGTCAAGGAGCCGGAACAGACGGTCAGCCTCTGCCGACAGGGCTTCTCCCGACATGCCGTAGATGGTGGCGAAGAGGCGGAGGTTTTCCATTACGGTGAGGTTCTCGTAAAGCGAGAATCTCTGACTCATATAGCCTATCTGCCGCTTTATCTGCTCTGCCTGCGTGGAGATGTCACATCCAGCCACCGTCCCCTTGCCCGATGTCGGGCGGCTCAGTCCGCAGAGCATACGCATGGCGGTAGTCTTCCCGGCACCGTTTGCGCCGAGGAAGCCGAATATCTCGCCACGGCAGACATCAAAGGATATATTGTCGACGGCCGTGAACGTCCCGAACCGCTTTGTCAGTCCGGTGACGGAAATAACAGTGTCGTCAGTGTTCATCGCGTGTGAGTTTTATAAACAAATCTTCTATGTCACCCTTCGCCGGATATATCCTTGCTCCCGGGAAACCGCTCTCTGCCTCTTGCGGACGGAATCCGTCTCCGGCAACGATATGGAGAGTGGCGCCGAATGTGTAACAGTCTGTGACGCAAGGCAATGAGCGCAGATAACCGAGCAGGCCGAACATGTCGGGAGCCGTCGCGTTGTAGAGGTTTTCGCCGATGCCTTCTACAAGCCTTTGCGGAGTATCCGTCTCGAGTATCCTGCCGTCGTTTATCATGGCGATGCGGTCACACCGTGTAGCCTCGTCCATATACGACGTGGATACAAGGATTGTCATCCCCTTTTCCCGCAGCGTGGCAAGCATGTCCCAGAACTCGCTGCGCGATACTGCATCGACACCGGTTGTCGGTTCGTCGAGCAGAAGTATCCCGGGACGGTGTATCAGTGCACAGCTCAACGCGAGTTTCTGCTTCATGCCTCCTGAGAGACGTCCTGCACGGCGGTTCGGGAAGCGTTCAAGCTGGGAGAAGACAGGGGCTATAAGGTCGTAGTTCTCTTCTACTGTCACTCCGAAGATAGAGGCGAAGAACTCGAGATTTTCCCTCACCGTCAGGTCGGGATAGAGCGAGAAGCGTTCGGGCATATAGCCTATGAGGGTGCGTAGCTTCTTGAAATCCTTCACGACATCGAGCCCAAGAATCTCCGCCTTGCCGGAATCCGGCGGAAGGAGGGTGGCGAGTATTCTGTAAAGCGTGCTTTTCCCTGCTCCGTCAGGTCCGATAAGGCCGAATATCTCGCCCTCTCTGACACTGAAACTTACGTCGTCGAGCGCGGTCAGTGTACCGTAACGCTTTGTTATGCCGGCAATGTTTATCGCGGTAGTCATAGGCGCACTTCTCCATATTGGCCGAGCTTCAGCCGTCCGTCATTCTTCACAGCCACCTTCACGGCATACACAAGATTGGCGCGCGAGTCGTCGGTCTGTATGGATTTCGGCGTGAACTCGCTCTCCTGTGCTATCCATGTGATGGTGCCTGGGTATTCATATTTCCTGTCACCGAAATCGGCGATGACCGTGACTTTCTGGCCTATCCTTATCTCCGCAAGCTGCGAGACGGTGAAATAGCTGCGGAGATAGACGCTCCCGAGGTCTGCCACTTCCAGCAAAGGCTTGCCCGGCGTGGCATATTCTCCTGTCTCGGCATATTTCACCAGTACCGTTCCGGTCAGCGGTGATGTTATCTTGCTCTTCGCAATCTGCTCGGCTATCTGTCTCTTCTGGTACGCCATGGCGTCTGTATTGTTTGCTATGGAGCTGCGGTTCTTGCCGAGAGTGGAGAGCAAGGCCTCAAGCTGACCGCGGAGAGCGGCAAGCTGTGCCTGGGCGTCGTCGTATGTCTTCTGTGTCGTTGCCCCGTCGGCAAGCAAGCGTCCGAAGCGTTCACACTCATGTTTCTGATGCTCTATCTGCGAGCGCAGTGCTGAAGCCTGTGCCGTGATGTCGGGCGACACGGTCTTTGTGGCTGTCTGCTGATGCATTATCTGTCTCTGCTGGAACGACAGCATCGTTGTGTCGATGACTGCCAGAAGCTGGCCTGAGACGACGCTGTCTCCCTCGGAGACGTTGAAACCGTGGATTTTGCCTGCTGTCTCGGCAGAGACGATAACGGTCGTGGCTTCGAAGATTCCTGTTGCATCGTAATCGGGTTTGCTGCTACAAGAGACCAGCACGGAGATTATTACGGAAAGAAGATATGCCTTTTTCATCTGTTAAGAGTATATTTCAGTTGGTGAATATTTTGTAGAAGTTGTATCTCGTGATAGCGGGCATTGAGCTGTGCCTGGTTCTCGTCGGTTATCTTGCCGAGAAGGTCGGCAGCGTCGATGATGCCGTTCGCGAGCTGTGACTCGGCGGCCTTGCGTACACGGCCTCGCAGACTGACTATGCGGCTGTCCTCGCTGATTACCTGTCTAAGGCTGTTGATGGACGACCGCCGTGAGGATACCTCCACGTCTGTATTGAAAAGGAACAGGGCGCGCTCGGCCTCTATGCCGGCATTGTCAACGGCAATCCTGCGTTTCATGTTTCGCTTGAAATAGAAGGCGTCGATATCCCATGACAGCTTTATGCCGGCAACGGCATTGAAAGACATGTCCCTGTCTCTCATGCTTTCAAAGTAATTCAGACCCGGATAGCCGTAATAGGCCTGCGCAAAGAGGCCCACCTTCGGCATTACCGTGGCGTCAACGGCACGGAGACGGGCATTGTTCATGCTGGTCTGCGCGCTGAACATCTGTAGTTCGGGACGCCCGGAGGTCATCGTCGCCGGCATTTCTCCTGAAGGTCTCTCCAACGTATGGCCGGCAAGAGACTTGCCGATATACAGCTCGAGCATACGCCTGTAACCGTCTGATGCGTTCCGTGCCTCGGCAAGCTGTTGGCGCATGGTAAGCACCTGTGCCTCAATCATGTCCACATCGCTCTGCATGGCAGTGCCATTGGCAAGCATGGACTCCAGCCTGTCCTTGTTGACCTCCAGCAGTTTCAGTGCGGATTGCGTCTGCTCTATCTGCTCGTCCAGCAGGAGTATGCCGAAAAAGAGGCTCTGCACCTTCCCGTGCATGGCATACATCTGGACATCAAGGGAGGCGGAGGAGACCGTGGAGCCTGCACGTTCAATCTCACGTTGTGACTTTGCCGCACCTCCGTCCCATATCTTCTGGTTAAGGTCTACGCCGACTTTATACTGCACATGTCCCATGCCGTCGAAGCTCTGGCCGTAGCTTGAGAGCATTCCCGTAAGGGCTTCCGGAAATTCCGGCACTGTATTCTGAAGCGAGACCTGTCCGTAGACACCGATTTTCGGCAACCATCCTTTGTTTATATCGGCAAGGTTCAGGTCGCGTGTCTTGGCAACAAGGTCGTATTTTCTTATCACGGGATAGTTTCTGTCGGCAAGCTCGATACATCGGGCAAGCGTGACTTGCGCCACGGACGACAGCGCAGGCAACGCCGTGGCAAGGATTATTGCAAGAAGTTTCTTCATGGTCTGAGCTTTTGCATGATGGTTTCTATGTTCTCCCTCTTCCGCCGCTCGGCGAAGTTCTCTGCCTTCATGGCTCCGTTGAGGAGTGTATTTATCATTGGTGCTGTCACGAAACAGAATACGTTGAGCGACAGGATGTCGAGCAACAGCATGGCGGCATCGACCTTACGGCACTCGCCACGGGCGGCATATTCGTCTATCTGCCTTTGCAGGGAAGCGATAAGCCAAGGCCCATGTCTCTTGAACTGTTCCTTTATCAGTGTCAGACGCTCCTCGTTATATAGCACTTCCATGACAAGAAATCTCGGCAAATCGGGATTTGCGGCAAAGAAATCGAAATGCTGTTCTATGGTTTTCGTCACGCGCTCGAAAAGAGGAAGCCTCTCGTCGCCTGCCGATCCTAACATTATATCACGGACAAGGGAGATTTTCTCCGAGAGAATCTTCTCGAACAACTTGTCTTTTGTACGGAAATAATAGTGCATCATGGCATGGGTAACACCGGCAGCCTCGGCTATGGACGATGTCCTCGCACCGGCATAACCCTTCTGCATGAACTCTCGCTCGGCAGCCTGAAGTATCAGTTGCTCTGTAGTTTGCGTAGTGGTTTCGCTCTTCATGGTTATAGTAATGACAGGTATTTAAGGATACGGTTTAACAAGATTGTTAACGCAAAGATACGGCTACATCCATCAACCGCCAAATTTATGTCTGTTTTTTAACAAATATTTTAACGGCCGTTTGTCAGATTATTCCATAATAATTTAGTATCTTTGCATAAGGTAAGCTGCACCTCAGCAATTTCAAGCAAGCTTGATTGCGTTCGGTTTGCATTATCTTTGCAGAAAACAAGCTACGTCTCAGCAGCTTGGAATAAGTTTAATGATATTTTCATTGGGATGTCGTATGAATAGCATAAAACAAAGCAACTCCGCTCCATATACTGATAATAATCTGTTGTCGGAGATACGTCAGTTTATCGATGCCTCCAAAGCACAAGTCGCGGTAGCTGTAAATTCTGCCATGACCTTACTTTACTGGCATATCGGCGAACGAATCAACAGAGCAATTTTAGGAGGCGAGAGGGCTGCATACGGCAAACAAGTCGTGGCAACTCTTTCGCGGCAGTTGACTGAAATATATGGTAAGGGTGTGTTCTCCGAAAAACATCTGCGCCAGATGACACGGTTTGCTGAAGTTTTTTCTGATGAAAAGATTGTATACACAGTGTGTAGACAATTAACATGGTCGCATCTTAGATTGCTTGTCCCGATGGAAGATAATATTCAGCGTGAGTTTTAATATAGATTAAATACAAATGTTTGAATTAATACAAGTATTTACAAAATATTATTGATAATTTATATGATAAAAAGATTCTTTAAATCATCTTTAGGTATATCTGTTTTGGCAGGTTTAATTGTTGCATTCATTTGCTGGATTGCTTCTTGTATATATGCGTCAATAAATAGTGTAAAACTTTGGCAAGCATTCGTTTTGTTGATGAATTACCAAATTAATGTTGGGTGTGTAATATTCATTTGTATATTATTCATTATATGTTTCAGTATTATATTACATAAAGCTCAAAATGAAATTCAAAAAAAATATTACACAAAACAGGAAATCAATCAAAAACTTAATAACAAGGTTGAATGTTATGCTTGTCATGGATCATGGGATGCACTTTTTGCTATGATTACTCCATATCATCCTCTTCATGAATGGTATACAGATAAATCTTATTATATTAATTCTTTTAAATCTATGATTTCTAATGGTCTCTCCCATAAGCCTAGTCCAGATTATTATGAAATCGAATATGGAATAGACGGATTGTATAACGTCTTAAAAGAATCTCAATATATTTCTGACACAGATTGTGATTCCATTCCGTTTTATCTGAAACAATGTTCAGATAAAGAAGTGGGGGCAAAAAAAGAGCGACTCTTAAAATTAATAGAACAAATGCACAGATATGGCACAGAACAAGATAAATAAATTGGAACTGACGTGGATAGGTAAGGATGAAGAGCCTCTTGCCGTCGAGCCACGTTTGCTTATAGAAACTCCCAAGCATAGTTTTGGGGAGGTTGAAACTGGAACATTACCTAATGGAAAACCGTGGAAAGGCAATATGCTTATTCATGGAGATAACCTTCTTGCGCTCAAAGCACTTGAACAAGACTTTGCAGGGCAAGTAAAATGTATTTTTATTGATCCTCCATATAACATAGATGCTGCAAATGAACATTATGATGATTTTGTTGAACACAGTAAATGGTTATCATTAATAAAGCCTCGTCTTGAAATTTTGAGAAATTTGTTGGATGATAGGGGAGCTATTTTTATACAAATCGGAGATGAGGAACAGGCATATTTAAAAGTACTATGCGATGAAGTTTTTGGTCGCAGTAATTTCTTAAATATGATTTCTGTGAATATGAAAAGTGGAGCAGGAGCATCTGGAGGCGGTGAAGATAAGCGATTAAAGAAAAATTGTGAGTTTATTCTTGTATATGCAAAAAAATACGCTGAATTAGTTCCTTTTATACCAATATATGATTACAGAGAAATGTATAATGTTGTTGAATCTTATCGTAAATTAAAGATTTCATGGCATTACAATTCAGTCCTTGTAGACGAAGGGGAACGAGAATATGTTACTTCCACATACGATGGAGAGGGTAATGAGATTAAAATATTCAGCAGAAAAAATGCAATTATAAAGTCCATCCGTCAGGTAATGGCTGACGAGAATATAACAGAAAAGGAGACATATTATAAATACGCTAATCGCATATTCGAAGCAAAAGATGCTCAAAGTTCAATACGAACAAGAGTAAAAGATGCAAAAAAGGAAAAAGGTATATTAGATGATGTAGTATCAATAGAATATATACCTCGCAGTGGCAAAAACAAAGGCAAGGTATATGAACAATTCTATAAAGGAGATAGTTGTCGGTTATTTGCTTGGTTAGGAGATATAGGTGAGTTTATTGATGGCATTTTGTATAAGAAAGAGCGACAAGGTACGTATTGGAATATGACCTCTTATCTAAATAACCTAACAAAGGAGGGAACAGTATTATTTCCCAATGGTAAAAAACCGGAAGCGTTGATAAATAGAATATTTGAAATGTGTACGGCTTCCGGCGACCTTGTCCTTGACAGCTTCCTTGGAAGCGGCACTACTGCTGCAGTTGCTCATAAGATGGGGCGCAGATGGATAGGTGTGGAGCTTGGAGACCATGCCTATACACATTGTGCTGTACGTATGCGAAAAGTGATTGAGGGAGAGCAAGGCGGAATATCAAAATCACAAAACTGGAGAGGTGGCGGCGGATTCAAATTCTATGAGCTTGCACCGAGCCTTCTCAATCATGACAAGTATGGTAATCTTGTTATCAACAAAGAATATAATGCAGATATGCTTGCCGCTGCCATGGCGAAGCATCAGGGCTTTACTTATTCGCCCGATGCTGAGCTCTACTGGAAGCAAGGGCACAGCTCGGAGCACGATTTCATCTTTACAACAACCCAGCTGCTTACCGTTGAAATGCTTGAAAGCATTCACGAACAGTTGGATGAAAACGAGTCGCTGCTTATCTGCTGCTCAAAGTTCCAGCCCGGATGCCGCGACAAACATGCTAATATAACCATAAAGAAAATCCCCAAGGTGCTGCTCGATACCTGCGAATTTGACCGCGACGATTATTCCCTCAACATCGTTTCAATGCCTGACGGCATAGAGGATGAAGAGTGGGATGATTCGCAGGATAGTTCAGAGACTGAGATTTCGGAAATAAATCTAAAGGAAAAAACATTGTTTGATTAAAATATTATATAATTATGGCACGATACATAACGAATATTCATGTCAATAAACTCTTTCATTTGAGTAACTTTGACATACCGGTGGCAGATGATAATGCTCCACATCTCATTTTGACAGGTAAAAACGGTAGCGGTAAGACAATCACCCTTAACGCTATTGCGGACTTTCTTGATAAGATAAAGAGATATGAAAATACAGTACAGGATGGAGTTTTATTAGACGAAGTTAATGTGGATTTTATTGATGGGCATGACTATACGCTTGAACATCAAGAAGGAAACTTTATCATTGCATTTTATGAGGCTGCTCGTAAGCCTAAAATTTTAGAGCCGATAAGTCCTGTGAAGCCTGATCTACAGGAAAAGGTTGATTCCCGCAAAATATTGACCAAGAAATTGCTCTTTTTCTTGTCAGACTTAAAAATACAGGAGGCTCTTGCAAGAAATGAGCAGCAGAATGCTGATGCTGATAGGATAAAAGATTGGTTTGAGAGTTTTGAGAATGTGCTTAAAGGTTTCTTTGAAGATAAGAATCTGAAACTTCGATTTAATTATCGTGACTATACTTTCCATATTGAGACACAGGGTAAGTCGTTTAAGTTTACAGAACTGTCAGACGGTTTCTCTGCTATAATTGACATCGTAGCAGATCTTATCTTGAAGATGCAAAAGAAGGATACGCTTGTGATGGATTATCTGAAACCAGGTATCGTTCTGATTGACGAAATAGAAACACACCTACATCTCCAGCTCCAGAAGACAGTGCTTCCGCTTCTGACTAAACTGTTCCCAAACATTCAGTTTATCGTCACTACGCACTCCCCCTTTGTGCTCAATTCGTTGCCTAATGCTACGGCATTTGATATGGAGCATCGTGAGACCATCGTCAATCTATCAGAGTATTCTTATCAGGCTCTTACAGAAGGCTATTTTGGTGTATCGTCGGATTCTGATTATATCAAAGCACGATTGGAGCAACTTCGTGAGTTGCTCGCAAAGGAACAACTTACTGATGATGAGACCGAAACGACAAAACAAATTATTGCTGATTTCCGCAATATGTCTGAAGCTGCATCACCTGCAATTACAGGGCACTTTAACAGCCTGTTAGTAGATTATTCGGAAAAGATAAGAAATATACTTGAATGATACGAATATATAAACATCTTACAGAACCTGCATCTTTGGCTACACATCAATCATACAACGGTGAAGATATCGTACGTCAACTAAGGGCAGACCAACATGGAAAGTGTTATCTGTGTGAACGCTTTACTGTGACTGACTTTCAGGTTGAACACCATAAAAGCCAAGCTAAGCATACGGATTTAACTTATTGTTGGAATAACCTTTTTTTGAGTTGCAGTTACTGTAACGGTAAGAAAAGTGATTCATTTGACAACATGGTGAATCCACCAGAGAATAACATTGAGGAAAATATTGAGCAGAGACTTGATTTTAATAACTCAAAAGCTGTGTTCAAGTATGTTGGAGAAGAAGCAATAAATGAAGAATATAAAGAAACAATATCCTTCCTTAATCGTGTCTTTAATGGTACGAATAAATTAAGAACAGTACGGGAGCAGCAGTTTTATAATTATGTACTCAGAGGCATCAATTCTTTTCAGAAATTGGTTGTGGACTGGCTACTTGCCCCGACAAAAGAACTTGATGATGCTATAAGGCAAAGTCTCGGTATTGATAAAGAATTGTTGGGCTTTAAATATTGGATAATAAAATCTAATGGGCAACTTTTGAAGGCTTTTGGTGAAAACATAAAATGGAATAAGCAATAATGAACTCACAAGTAAACTACATACGTCAACGTCTTTCGCTCCGCAAACCATTGGCAGAGGCATTGGAGTTGACATCCCGTCTGACAGATGTACTCTCTTTGCAGAAGCCGCCTAAAGTGGAAGACAATGACAAAGAACAGAATGAGGCTTTTATTGCGGCAGAACTCGCCAAGGTGAAATCAATAGTGCCTACGGTCAAGAGTTTTGACCGTGAGTTCCCATCGCTTGCCTTTTCGATAGCCACAGGCATCGGCAAGACACGTCTGATGGGAGCTATCATTGCCTATCTTTATCTGAAAAAGGACATCAAACATTTCTTCATTCTTGCGCCGAATCTGACGCTCTATGAGAAATTGGCCAAGGATTTCGGTGATACCTCATATTCTAAATATGTATTCCGAGGTATTAGCGAGTTTGTCGCCCACCCTCCGAAGAAAATAACCAGTGAGGACTACGCTGACCGTACAGGTTATCTGTACTCTGATATTGAAATCAACATTTTCAATATATCCAAGTTCAACAAGGACAGCAGAGATGGTGGGAAGGGTACACCGCGTATGCGTCGCCTCTCGGAATATCTTGGTCAGTCGTATTTTGACTATCTCGCTTCATTGCCAGACCTCGTCATTCTGATGGATGAGGCACACCGTTATCATGCCGATGCCTCAAAGAAAGCTATCAACGAGTTGCGCCCGATACTTGGCTTTGAGATGACGGCTACACCGTTTGACGAGAAAGGAAAGGCGTTTAAGAATATCGTTTTTGAATACAACCTTGCCCAGGCTCTTGATGATGGGCTATATGTGAAGATTCCTACCGTCGCCACAGCCCGAAATTTCAATAAGGACAATTATACTCCCGAAGGAATAGAAATGCTGAAACTTGAAGATGGTATAGCTTGCCACGAGCGCACAAAACTTGCTATCGAACTATATGCTCAGCAGAACGGCCTTCCTGTAGTAAAGCCGTTCGTTCTTGTAGCTTGTCGTGACATCGAACATGCCAAGTCTGTCAGAGAATTTATCGAAAGCGACCAATTTTACCATGGTGCATATCGTGACAAGGTGCTTCAAATAGACAGCTCCACCAAAAAGGATGATAATATCGAACGTCAGTTTGTTGCGCTTGAATCACCTGGCAACAATATAGAGATTGTGGTACACGTGAATATGCTGAAGGAGGGATGGGATGTGAACAATCTTTATACTATTGTTCCTCTCCGTGCGTCTGATGCTGTCGTCCTTATCGAACAGACCATAGGGCGAGGTCTGCGTCTGCCATACGGTGGCCGACGCACGGGAAATAAGGAGGTAGATACCCTCACTGTCATTGCCCACGACAACTTCCAAAAGGTTATTGGTGAGGCACAAAAGGGCAACTCTATTTTGAAAAGAGTATCTTACATAGAATTGGAAGAACGCGATAACCGTGACAAGGGCTATATAGAAAAGTCTTCAACCTCAACAGAGTTGCAGATACAGCAATATATAGAAAAGTCACAACCTGATATCAGCAATCAGGCAAAGTTGGATATCATTCAGTTAGGCAAGGCTATTGAGACTGTCATAGCCAGCATTGCCGCCGATATTGTTTCTTACAATGACCTCCAAAAGACAGAAATTAAGGAAAAAGTCTGTAAACGGGCAATTGCCATTATCAAAAAGTGTGATAAAAATGATATTTTTGTTGAGCAGGCAATACAAATTTATGAGGTTTATGACATTGTTGTCAAGAACCATATAAGCAATGTTATCGAGATACCACGCGTCATTATAGAGCAACAGCCCATTACTGCTGTCTTTGAAGACTTTGAACTGGACACATCTCAGTATAGTATTGAAAAATTACAGCGAGAGATTATTCGTCAGGACTTGCATGACATAGCAGATACAGAAGTCTTCACAGGAAAAATAGGCAGTCCTAAGCGACCAGCCTTTGAGCAACTCATTGATGCTTTAACTGATTTTGACGATATAGATTATGACGAAACTTCCGATTTGCTTTATAAACTGGTCGGCCAAGCATTAGACGCCGCTCGTCGCAGCATACCAGGTATTACAGAAGACGACTTGAGCGAACTGGTCGGTACTCTTAAGCAAAATCTTGCCAACAACATTTATAAGCAAATGAAGGAGCACTATCATATCATTTCAGGAGATTTCAAAGTCAATAAGGTGCTCCCGTTTTCAAGAATGCTTGACCAGTCTATTGTAATCACCAATTGGGGAATGCTTGATTATCATGAACCTTTGCCGACACAGAAGTCTATGGTCGTAAAATATGTGTATACAGGCTTCAAGAAATCTTATTACACCGAGTATCGCTTTGACAGCAGTACCGAACTTGATTTCGCCTTTATCCTTGAAACGGACAATGATGTTCTCAAATGGCTTAGGCCTGTGCCTCGCCAGTTACATATATATTGGGCGAATAGTGCAAAGAACTACGAACCGGATTTCATTGTGGAGACTGCATATTCCATCTATCTATGCGAAATCAAGCGAGAAGATCAAGTCAATTCCAAAGAAGTGCAAGACAAAGCGGCAGCCGCTTGCGAATATTGTCGATATGCTTCTGAATTTACTTGTAAGAATGGTGGCAAGCCGTGGCGGTATGTAGTCATTCCTCATACATTGGTTGTCAGAGGATATACCTTCGATTATGTACTTTCACAAACAAAATTACATCTATAAAATCCTGCAACCGTAATTCATGCGGTATAAAAGAAACATGACCCAAAAGCCGGACACATACAGCTGTATAGCCATACGTGTCCGGCTCTATATATTACAGGAGTCCTGCCTTACATTATTATAATAATAAGAAACAGTATCATCATGGTTATCGCGCTGCATGATGACAGCAAGGCGTCTATTTCGCTTTCTCCAACGATGAACGCTTGTCACGGTGATATGAGCGGTAGTCGTCAAGCTCTATCTCCACATCCGGCTCCTGTAGTACGGCGGTACGCGGAAGGCGGAATTTCTGGTACTTGATGTTCAGTCCGCGCGCTATCCACATCGACTCGTAATAAGTCTGTATGGAAAGTATGCGCCTTGTCTCCTCGTCCAGCCCCTCCTGATGATACAGGTCGGTAGTGCGGAAGAGCAGAGGCAGGGAGTTGGTGTCCACCATATACGATGTATATGTGAAGAGGAAGTTGGAGTCTGTCTTCAGATGGACTATGCCTCCGTCGACAAGGAAGCGGCGGTAGCGTTCCATGAAGTATGTGGAGGTGAGACGCTTGCGCGGGTTCTTCATCTGCGGATCGGAGAATGTCAGCCATATCTCCTGCACCTCATCCTCGGCAAAGAAGCGGTCGATGATTTCTATCGAGGTGCGCAGGAATGCCACATTCTTCAGTCCGTCCTGCAGAGCCTGTGTCGCGCCGGTCCACATCCTCGCTCCCTTGATGTCCACACCGATGAAGTTGCAGTCGGGATACAGCCGTGCAAGTTCCACGGTGTACTCGCCTTTGCCGCAACCGAGTTCAAGGATTATAGGATTGTCATTATGAAAGAACTGCTCTCGCCAATGGCCTTTCATGTCGAAAGGCACATTGGCGACAACAGAATATGGATACTGGAACACATTCTCATAGCGTTCCATATCAGCAAATTTCGCCAGTTTTCCCTTTCCCATCTGCGTCTGTTGGAGAGGGTTAGATGACTTCTTTCATACACTCGCCACGCTCAGCCTTCAGCTCTTCGTAGAATGTTGCGCGTGCTGTGTTCATATAAGGAGCAAGGAGCAGGATTCCGATACCGAGAGTCAGTATCATAAGAATTATCCAGCCGATGAACGAGAGGTCAAGGAGGAAGAGCTTCAGCTTGTAGCCCTTCATCATCTTCATGCTCTCCACGATAGCCTCCTCGGCACCCATCTCCGGGTTATCCTTCAGGATATAAGGCGCCATTGCGTATGAATAAGACTTGATTATGCCAGGGATAAGCAGCAGAAGAGCCCAGAGGAGGGTGTATATAGCTGTCAATATGCTAAGTATCCACACACGTCCTGACGGATAATACTTGAAGAGGCCTTTCACTTCCAGTTTCTCTCCACGCAAGAAATCGAGGAAAACCACTGTTATGGCGTAGCCCATCGGGATGAGCAGTAAGGAAGACAGGTTGCTGAGAGCCTTCCAGGAATTCTCAAGAGATGAGACACAGACATTTCCGCCGGTCGAGAGAAGGATACTCAAGGCCATATACACTAACATTAAAATAGCGGCATTGCCCCAGTTGCCGTCAAGAGCTTCCAAGCTCTTTTTACGAATTTGGCTGTTTTGTAACATAATATTTGTTTTTAAAAATGAGTAAATGACGTTTCCTGCCTGGCCTGCCTGCGTGGCCGATGTCAGTCTATCACGACACGGGTCCATCTGTGCACGTCCGGCTCTATGCCATACTGTATGTTGCGCAGCTTGGTGTACAGGCGTTCGGATACAGGTCCGGGCTTCTCGCCGAAGTCGTATGTCTTGCCTGTCTCCACATCGTCTATCCTCGAGATAGGCGATATCACGGCAGCAGTGCCGCAGGCACCGGCCTCCTCAAACGTGTCGAGCTCCTCCTCAGGTATCTGTCGGCGCTCCACCTTCATGCCCATATCCTCGGCAAGCTGCATGAGCGACTTGTTGGTGATGGACGGCAGGATGGATGTCGACAGCGGAGTGACGTATGTGTTGTCCTTTATGCCGAAGAAGTTTGCCGCGCCACACTCGTCGATGTATTTATGCTCCTTGGCGTCGAGGTAGAATTCGCAGGCATAGCCCATCTTGTGCGCCCGGTCGTTGGCGTAGAGCGATGCAGCATAGTTTCCGCCCACCTTATATATACCTGTGCCGAGCGGAGCGGAGCGGTCATGGTCGCGCACGATGACATAAGGATTGGTGGAGAATCCGCCCTTGAAATAAGGTCCCACCGGCGTGACGAATATGAGGAACATGTATTCCGTGGCAGGATGCACTCCCACCTGTGCCGATATGCCCACGAGCAACGGACGGATATACAGCGTGGCACCGCTCTCGTAGGTAGGTATATACTGCTGGTTGAGCTTCACGACTGTGTCTACCATGTTGTTGAACATCTCCGTGCTCACCTCCGGCATGAGTATTCCGCGGCAGGTAGACTGCAGGCGCGCGGCGTTCTCGTCAGAGCGGAACACGCGGACCTTGCCGTCCGGGCAGCGGTAAGCCTTCAGTCCCTCAAACGCCTCCTGTCCGTAGTGCAGGCAGGTGGCGGCCATGTGCATATTGATATACTCGTCGGAGCAGATTTCCATCTCACCCCATTTCCCGTCGCGGTAGTAGCAGCGTACATTGTAGTCTGTCTTGTGATATCCGAATCCAAGGTTTGACCAGTCGAAGTCCTTTGTCTCCATATTACAATCTTTTATTGTTTGTAGTTTCAATTCTCAAGCGTTTCACCTTATTAAATTGCAAAAGTACATTAAATCCTGCATATATGCAAACAAATTGTGACAAAATCACGCTTCCCCACCTAATATTTTCTGTATTTCGCCGTCAGTCTCCGTGAGACGCTCCTTACAGTATTTTATCAGTTTCTGAGCCTTCTTCAGCTTCTCGGCGACAGCGTCGAGGTCCATCTGCCCTGACTCCATCTGTGTCACAACCCTTTCGAGCTCTGCGACAGCCTCTTCATATTTCATTTCCTTTTCCATACCTTAGATTTTATTTTTCCTTTAGCCAGCCGCGTCTCCATGACATCGCCGTCGGCGAGCAATCTGGCGTCTGTTACTATCTTTCCTCCGCAGAGCGTCATCGAGTAGCCTCTTGCCAGCACCAGCTTTGGGTCGAGCGCCGCAGCCCTGTGCGAGAGGATATCTATCGTGTGGACACGTCTCTGCACACTCTGGCGCGCCGCCATAGGCAGTTTTGCCGTCAGTGTGGCAAGGCGCATGCGCTCTATCTCAAGACGATGTCTCACGGACTGCGCGGCACGCTCCGCAAGCGAGAGGATATGGTCGTAGACCGCCGCAAGATGGTCCACGAGGAATGCCGCAGCCGCCGTAGGGGTCTTGACGCGGAGATGAGAAACCATATCCAGCACACACTCGTCGCGGTCGTGTCCGATGCCCGTTATTATCGGCAACGGAAAGTTGGCGACATTCTCCGCAAGGGCAAGAGTGTCAAACCCGGACATATCGCTCGTCGCTCCTCCTCCACGTATTATCACCACACAGTCGTACTCCTCCTGCACGGCAAATATCCTGTCAAGGGCGGCGATGATGGACTGCTCCACCTTCTCTCCCTGCATTATGGCAGGGAAGAGCCTTGTGCGGAACGAGAAGCCGAAGTCGTTCTCCGCCAACTGGTTGCAGAAGTCCCCGTATCCGGCGGCAGTCTCGCTGGAGATGACCGCTATGCGTCGGCAGAGCATAGGCAGGCGAAGTTCTTTCTGCAGGTCGAAGATGCCCTGCTCTTTCAGTTGCCTCACGATTTCCTGCCTGCGTCGCGCCATATCGCCGATGGTGTATGTCGGGTCGATATCGGTCACTATCCACGAGAATCCGTATGCCACATGAAACTGCGGATAGACCCTCAGCAGCAGTTTCATGCCTGCCTCGAGACGCTGTCCCGTGACCCTCTCGAAGTGCGCCTTCAACGGCATCCATGTCGATGCCCAGCATCTTGCCGAGGCACGCGCCACAGGAGTATTGCCTCTCCCGTCCTTCTGCACGAGGTCGAGATACAGGTGTCCGCGGCGCTCGTTGGCTTCGGCGAGCTCCGCCTCCACCCAATACTGCATGGCCATGGACTCCTCTATGGTCTGCTGCACAAGGCTGTTGAGTTCGTATAGTGAGAGATGTTCCAATGTTTTCTTAAATCAGATATTCACGTTTATGAGAGCGTATATATGGATAAGCATCAGGTATCGTGCCCATTTTATTGCGAATGCAACGCATTCATAGTTGGGCAAAGCCTGTAGAACTGACAGGTTTTGTGGTCGAAATTTTCGACTGCAACAACAGTCACTTCTTCAGAAGACAATACAAATATATAATCATCTGGAAATCTGTCAGCATTATTACACCCTGCAAAAGTAATAAAAATATGACAAAAACAAGCACGAAACGGTTACAATTATCGGGCGTAGCGCAAAAAAGCGCGTCAAGGGAGCCTGTCTGCACTGTCATGCGGAAACTTGCGGATGGTGTTTGCGGGAGAAGGCGCGATACAGCGACACTCTGGACAACGCTGCGCTATGCTTTGGGCTTTGTGCTCACTGTGCAAAAACAGCCCGTTCGTCGGTATCGCTAAAATGTAGGACAAACAAAAAAGTCTGCCGAATCTGTTGAATCTGCGTGCCATAGATACACAAAGGGTAATATATCACGCAGATTCAGCAGATTCGGCAGATTGATCCATAAAGATATGCACGGGTTTTCTAATCCGCTATTTATCATAATCGGAGAAGACGCTCTCATGTGGTCTCGTCGTATCGGTTTTCAGGGCTGCTTATGGCGTTTTTCATGTCGTTTCATGCAGGGTAACGTGGGAGAAGTCCACACTTCTGTATGCAATCCGTGACCGTATATACAGAGAAAGGTAACCTTTTGCTGTACAAAAGGTTACCTTTCTCATGCTTGATTGTGTCACTTGTCTGTGTGATGTTGTATATAATGCTGGTTTTTAAGCTGTTGCAGAAAATGCGAAATTTCGCGTTTTTCAGAGAAATTCCACGCCGTCTCGTTTTTCCGCGACTATCCGCGACCGGGAACACCTTGGGTTTTCGGCGTGTCGCGTGTCACTGCAGGCTCACCACATCTGTTTCTTGCCGTTGCGTATGACGATGCCGCCCTTCTTTGCGAACGACGGGGTGATGCGCTGTCCGGCAAGGTTGTATGCCGGAGAGTCAGACCTCTCCGTGTCAATGCCGGCGTTTATCTCCCTTATGCCCGTCATGCTGTCCTGCAATTCTTTCCAGTAGAGCACAGGAGAGTAGGAGAGATGCGGCGGTTGGTTGTATGTGCTGTTCTGCCATACGATGGCGTTGTCATACACATGGTCGTCGCGCAGATACGGGAGCATGTACTCGCTCGGGTAGTTTGTGGTGATGATGTTGAGGCCGAACTTGCCTGCGGCGGCATCGATGTCATAGTAGTAGACGACCTCTTCGCGCCAGTCTCCGAGCATATCCGCCTGCAGTGAAGGCACGCTCTTTGTGCCGTTGATGGCCGTTGCGCCGGGAGCTATGTTGTAGAGGGTCGTCTGTCGCTCCCATGACTTGGACGTGCTGTTCCACTTGTCTATATGCTGGCGGTCGTGATATTCGTCGTAGAGGTCGCCGTCCCAGTATATGCGGTAGTTGATGGCAGACGATGTAGTGCTTCCAGCCTGCCAGTCGCTGATGGCATTTCCCTTGCTGTCGAAGAGGCTCGTTGAGGCTGCGCACATCGATTCCGCACCGTCGTGCCGGTCGTCGAAGTCAGCACAGAGGCCGCGTCCGCAGTCCTTCTGGGCTTTCGGTGTGCCCCAGAGCAGTGTGCCCGTCTTCGCGTCGCGCATGTCCTGTGCGTAGTGCACATTGGACTGCTCCCAGTCTTCCATCACGGAGTATATCTCCATGCCCGGATTGTCCCAGTCGAAGTCGCCGATATGGAGAGCGTCGCCATGGCCCTCGCCGCTCCTCCACAGCACTGTCGCTCCGTCGTGGTCGAGCACTGCCGAGCCTGCTACTACTTCGTCGAAGCCGTCACCGTCGACATCGGCAGACTGGAGGGTGTGGTATCCCTGTCCGTACATGCCCTGTCCCTTTGTCGTCGACGAGTGGCGCCATAGCTCGTGAAGCTCCTTTCCGTCGAAGTATGCCGCCATATAGTATGCCTGGTCGTAGTAGCCGTGGTTCATTACGGCACACGGCACAGGCTTGCCGTTCACGTCAAGGCGTGCCATTGTGGCGTTGTATCGTTCTATGCGTGCCTGCGAACCGTAGGCCGCCTCGTTGTTGCTGAAGTCGTCGTGTGCCGGCCAGTAGTGTATGCTGCTGACGGCACCGCCGGTGATGCCGTCGAATACGGTCAGGTATTCAGGGCCGCTCTCTACACGGCCGTTGGCTGCGATATAGCTTGCGTAAGGGTCATCATCGCCCATGAGCACGAAGTTTCCCTCTCCGTCGATTGTTCCCGGAGCAGTGCGGACGATCATCTCGCCGTAGCCGTCACCGTCGAAGTCATAGCAGAGGAATGTTATTGTATGCTGTGAAGCCCACATGTTCTTGCCGAGATTGATGCGCCAGAGGTGTGTGCCGTCGAGCTTTACACAGTCGAAGAACACCGCGCCCGTGGCACCTGTGCTTGCGCCGTCGCGCACATTGGACGGTTCCCAGCGGATGACGATTTCCTGTTCGCCGTCGCCGTCCATGTCGTAGCATGAGGCATCGTTAGGCGTGTAGGTAGCTCCCGTGCCGTTAGTGTCTGTCGGAGCCTGCGGCAAGGCAAAGTGGCGGTTCTGCGCGTCCCATGTCGCGGTCTCCTGCGTCTCCAGCACCTTGTCCTCGCTGTCGCACACATCTATGCGGTAAGTCGTGCCGGCAGCCTTGCCGCTGTCCATGAAGTTTGTCTTCATGAGCAGAGTCTGTATCAGTTCGCCGTCGCGGTAGAGCTTGTACTGTGTCTTCCCCGGCACGTCTGCGGCACGCATTCGCCAGCTTACGAGGTTACCCTCGTCGAGATGTACGGCGAGGAGGCCGCGGTTGAGGGGCTGTGCCTCGCCGCGGTTGCCGATATGGCTTATCATGAAATGCACGGCAGAGGTGTACACCGTATTGTCGCCCTCCTTGATAGTCACTGTGGCGATATTGTCGGCATACTCCACATCGGCGGTATACCCTTCGGCAGGTACGGCATTGAAGTCTGTCGGAGCCTCCGTCAGTTTTGAGCGGTAGAGCTTCTCCACACCGTTGCCGGAATCCTTTATGAGAGGGTAGAGGTCTATGGTCTTGTCTCCCGAACGGCAGGTGAAGGCCGAGAGATAGTGCTCCATGGTGTAGACAGGTTCGTCGACAACACCCTCGAGTGTCACGCTGCCGAGTGCTATCTGCTTGGTGTTGCCGATACCCATGATGTAGATGTTCACGGTGTATGACGTGCCTTCGACGATGACATCGTTGATGTTGTACTTATGTGTGCTGAAGCCGGTGGAGTTGCCAGCCGTAATCTTGTTGCGCAGAGGAGTCACTCCTTCGGCAAAGATATTGGCCGTGGCAGTGCCCTCCTGCGTGGTGATGCTGATGGTGCCTTTGTCCGTTCCGCAGCGTGCGGCGTCAAAGGAGAGGAGTGTCGGCTTGAAGGTATGCCCCTCTGCCACCTTTATGCAGAATGATACGGAATATCCGTCGGTGATTTTCTTCACCTCTGCGGCAGGCTGTAGCTTTATCATCGGGCGTTCGTAGGTGACGCCGGTGTAGCCCGCGTCTGCGCCGGAAGATGTGAGCAGTCCGGGAGTTGTGAGTTTGCTGCCGATGGTAAATTCAGTGTTCAGGAGTCCGACGATGTCCTGCTCGCCGGAGAGTTGTACTGACGATAAGTCGTCTGCATTGTCAAGAGCCCACACAGCTGTGACCTTCTGTGCCCATGAGGCGGTAGAGAGGACGAGCAGGGACAGTAACAGTGCTCTTCGTAAGATAGTCATAGTCTCTTTTATTGGTTAAGTTGTTAATTTATGCATTGCAAATGTACTCATTTATTTTGACATACGAAAGACTGTGTATCATTTTTTTGCTGAAATAATGTAACATAGTGTCAATAACATGTAAGTAAGTAAACAAAATTAAACGATACTATCATAACGTGAGTTCGATGAATTCAAAATAGACTCAGCTGTGTGTCTAATGTACGTTGTACATTGATACACGGCTTTTTGGGAAACATACAATAAGCGGCGATAGCTCCCAACAGGTTCACGATGAAATTGTCAAAGCACCTG
>JAFTQG010000040.1 GCA_017462915.1 Prevotella sp.
ATTTCTGTAATTTTGTCGGTGGTAATCATCGTATGTGTATTTTGTATGGTTTGTAACTATTTGTGTTTCAATTACAAAGATACAAAATTTCTGCGAGATTACCAACTTTTTCAGACAATTTCTTATACCGAACTCGCGTAAGGATGTGCACCATAAGCCTAAAGAAACCATATCAATGAAAAGCCTGAAACCAAGGCCGTGGCTCCTGCCACAGCCCGTTCTGATTCTCGGAACGTATGACAAGGACGGCAATCCCAATGCCATGAACGCCGCTTGGGGCGGCACATGGGATGCCGGCGAGGTGATGATTTCGCTCGGAAGCCATGCCACAACCGACAATCTCGGTGTCTGTGGCGACTTTACCATAGCTTTCGCCACAGAGGAGACGATGGCTGCCGCCGATTTCGTGGGTATCGTCTCGGCGCGTAAAGACCCGCGGAAGATGGAGAAGACAGGGTGGACTGCCGTAAAGGCGGAGCATGTCAATGCCCCTGTATACACGGCTTTCCCGATGACGCTGGAGTGTCGTGTCAAGACAAAGATGGACGAGACGGAGACAGGATGCTATGTTATCGCCGAGATAGTGAACATCCTCTGCGACGAGAAGTTCCTTGCCGAGGACGGCAAACCTGATGTGGAGAGGATGAAGCTCATCACCTTTGACCCTGTACACAACGGATACATAGCTCTCGGCAACCGTGTCGGCAACGCCTTCTCCGACGGCAACAGTCTCAAGTGACGACGGCCTCACGGCTCGGAAACGCCACGGCCTGTGTCTTCTGCGGCATAGGCTTAATGCCTTCACGGCATGGCGAAATGCTGTAAGTTAACACAATAAGTAAGAGTTTCTCACGTTATACTCATGAGTATAATCAAATAATATCATCATGAAACGATTACTTATGTCATTTGCAGCAGGGCTCATAAGTCTCTGTTCCTTTGCCCAGTCCTTTGATTATGGTGTTACGGCAGGTCTCTCTGTGTCATGTCCGCGACATGCGGGGACACATGTCGGCTTCGATGTCGGCATGAAAGGCGAGTTTGCCTTGAGCGAAAACGACAATTATCCGTACATAGGCACAGGTCTGTCTCTCAGGTCAAGAGGCTGGAAGGAAGACCTTTATATAGAAGAGGCCATGGAAAGGAAAGTGGACTGGAAATGGAATCTCAATTATCTGGAGCTCCCCGTGCTTGTCGGATACAGGCTTACGGCCTCCGACCGTGCGGCATATACGGTAGAGATAGGCCCGTATATCGCCTGCGGACTGTGGGGAAGCTCCAAGGCCGACGGCGTTGAAGACATGGACGATACCAAGGTATTCTCCGACGGAATGTGTCGCCGCTTTGACTACGGCCTGAAGTTCAATGTCGGATATGAATACGACAGATGGCAATTCCAGTTAGGTGTCAGCGGCAGTATGCAGAAGCCTCTCAAGACAACTGTCGAGGTAATGAGCAATCCCCGTGACCTCGCTGTAGCCCTGAAGCTCACTTATATGCTCTCGCGATAACCAGAAACCGCTTAACAGCATGACCGTAAACCGTCCAACCGTATAACCCTATAACCTCATAACCGTAAAGAAAACATGACAAGAAAAGCGGCATTATACCTTTTTATATTGTTTTTCCACATGTCATCCGCCATCGCGCAGGTGACATTCAAGCCTTCCCTGAAGCAGATTTCTGCCGATGAGATAGCTATAACCTTCTCGGGAACAATCTCGGGAGGGTGGCATGTCTATGCCCCGGACGAGAAAAACGGCCCTATCCCTGCGACATTCAATGTAGAGAAGATAGAGGGTCTAAAGGTCTCCGGCGGACTGAAAGCCGACAAAGCTCCTGTGCGCAAGTACGAGGAGATGTTCGGCGCCACTGTCTCTTATTACGAAAACGCCGTGACCTTCACACAGAAACTGAAGATTATCGCAAAGAACTACAAGATACAGGGCTATCTCGAATACGGCGCATGTAGTGACCAGAGCTGCACGCCTCCTACGAGTGTAGACTTCTCCTTCCTCGGGACGGTGAAGGAAACCGCCGCGAAAGAGACCGAAAAGGCCGCGGGCGATGAAGCTGCCGTTGCCGAACCGTCTGTCGAGGAGACAGCCCTCGCCACAGACACTGCCACTACAGACACCGCGACGGTTGCCGCAATGTCTGCCGAAGGGCTCTGGACACCGGTCGTAAAGGAACTTGCCGCGTTCAAGGACGGCGACGTTACGGGCGGCGCAGGAGAAAGCTCACTGCTGACAATCTTCATTCTCGGCGCGTTGGGAGGCTTCATCGCCTTGCTGACACCGTGCGTATGGCCCATCATACCTATGACGGTGAGCTTCTTCCTGAAGCGTGCCAAGGACGACAAGCGCAAGGGCATCCGCGACGCATTCACATACGGCCTGTCGATAATCGTCATATATCTTGTCCTCGGACTTGCCGTGACACTGCTGTTCGGTGCGTCGGCGCTCAACGCCCTCTCCACGAATGCCGTGTTCAACATCTTCTTCTTCCTGCTTCTGGTAGTCTTCGGAGCCTCCTTCCTCGGAGGATTCGAGATAGTATTGCCGTCAAGCTGGACCAATGCCGTGGACAGCAAGGCATCCTCGACGACAGGACTACTGAGCATATTCCTCATGGCGTTCACCCTCGCCCTTGTCAGCTTCTCGTGTACAGGTCCTATCATCGGATTCCTGCTCGTGGAGATGGGCACATCGGGCAATATCACAGGGCCTGCCGTGGGTATGCTGGGCTTCGCCATAGCCCTCGCCCTTCCGTTCACGCTCTTTGCCATATTCCCGACATGGCTGAAGAGCGCGCCGAAGTCGGGCAACTGGATGAACAACGTGAAAGTGACGCTCGGATTCATCGAACTGGCATTCTCGCTGAAGTTCCTGAGCGTTGCCGACCTCGCATACGGTTGGCATATCCTCGACCGTGAAGTGTTCCTCGCGCTGTGGATCGTGCTGTTCTTCCTCCTCGGCTGTTACCTTATCGGCTGGATAAGGTTCCCGCACGACGAGGACGAGTGGGACGAGATGGGTGAGAAAATCATCAACCGCCGCACTCCCGTGACACGTTTCTTCATGGCTCTGTGCTCCTTCGCCTTTGCCGTGTATATGATACCGGGACTTTGGGGCGCACCATGCAAGGCCGTCTCAGCCTTTGCCCCTCCTGTCTCCACACAGGATTTCAACCTTGCCGCGAGCGAAACCATCGAGGCGCAGTACAAGGACTACGAGGCAGGTATGGAGGAGGCGCGCCGTCAGGGCAAGCCTGTCATGATAGACTTCACGGGCTTCGGCTGTGTCAACTGCCGCAAGATGGAGGCCGCCGTATGGACAGACGAGGGCGTGAAGTCCATGATTACCGACGACTATGTGCTGATACAGCTCTTCGTGGACGACAAGACGCCGCTGCCGGAGCCTGTAGAGGTCGTCGAGAACGGCACTCCGCGCAAGCTCCGCACGGTAGGAGACAAGTGGAGCTACTTCCAGCGCACCAAGTTCGGCAGCAACACGCAGCCGTTCTATGTCCTTCTCGACAATGACGGAAAGCCGCTCAATGCCGCGTATTCATACGACGAGGACATCCAGCGCTACAAGGACTTCCTCTCGGCAGGTCTGCGCAATTACAAGCGATAACCTGTCCAGTGACGTTGCCTCCCGTGGCATTCTTATACACGAAAACACACGCCGTACAGAAGTGTTCCGCTTCCGTACGGCGTGTGTCCGTTTATCCCAAATCGGTCATTAGATTTCACTTCGTTTTGTTTTTATCTCCGTTGTATTGCAACCATTTCGTTGAAGGCATAGCGGGCTATGTCGAGACGGAACGGGAAGCAAGACAGCGGAGAGAAAGGCGACACGAGCGAAAAGACCATATAACAATAACAGAACATTACCGTATGTCAGTCTAATGACCGATTTGGGTTTATATCGGTTTTGACTGTGTGAACCGGCCATTGGATGCCAAGCCTCTAAATCTGCATCATCTGCGCAATCTGCGTGTTGTAGATATTGTCACGCAGATTGCGCAGATGACGCAGATGGTGTCCTGACTCACTGTTGTCCGCTAAAAAAATGGGGTTAGAAAAGTGCGCCGGCGGGCAGGAGAGGATATGCCTCAAAGCATCGTCCTGCGGGCAAACTCCCAGATTATTATGCCTGCGGTGACGGAGACATTGAGGGAATGTTTGGTGCCGAACTGCGGTATCTCTATGCATCCGTCACAGAGGTCTATGGCCTCCTGATGCACACCATGGACCTCATTGCCGAGGATGACGGCATATCCCTTCTCCTTGCCGTCGGAGACAAGGGCGGAGTCTATGGCGTCAAGCATGGTAGAGCCCTCACACTGCTCCACGGCAAAGACCTTGTAGCCCTCGTCATGCAGCTGATTCACGGCGTCTGTCACCGAGGGGAAATGAGTCCAGCAGACGCTCTCCTCCGCGCCGAGGGCGGTCTTGTGTATCTCGTTTTGCGGAGGAGTGGCTGTTATGCCGCAGAGGAAAAGCCTCTCGGCACGGAATGCGTCGCAGGTGCGGAAGACGCTCCCGACATTGTGCATTGACCGCACATCGTCGAGAACGACGACAAGCGGCATCTTCTCTGCCTTGCGGAATTCCTCCACGGAGATGCGTTTCATCTCCATCGTCTTCAGTTTTCTTATCATGGTCGTTGCGGTTATGAGGATATAGGGTTATACGGTTATAGGTTTTGGGTCGTGGGTTTTTGGTCGTCGGTTGTTGGAATATTGCGTAAACCGTGTGGCATACCGTGGTGATATTCTCCACTTGTGCGCGTCCGGCAGGGACAAAGGTACGGAAAAATTTCCGTATTCCCGACATCACGGCAGTATTTTTTCAAAAACTCATATCATGTTCCGCGCTTGAGGACATAGCCATCCGTTCGCCAGGCGATGAGGCTTTGCCTGCACGAGACAGACCCTCTGAAATGATAAGTCTTACGGTTGGCATGGCAGAGGGTGACCTTTCGTCTCATGGACGGTCACCTTTCACTGTACGGAAGGTGACGTTTTGCAAGGTGAACGGTCACCTTTTGTTTCGCTATTCGTAAACTGTTGGTTTTCAATATATATCGCTTCGCTTTGTTGCGGATGGCATGGACGGCGGCATGGCGATATGGTGATAAGGGCTATTTCCCGCCATTTATCATGGCAGATATGGGCGAAAGGCGGTCTGATGGGGAAATAATGGGTGGAAAATCTATATAAAAGGTGGAATTTTGTACGTAATCTTTGGCAATTCAAGAATTTTTGCGAAATTTGCATAAGGCAAGCTGCACCTCAGCAATTTTGAGCAAGCTCCATTACATTCGGTAATATTCACCTCACCGCCAGAGGGCTAACGGTGTAGCATCCGATACGTATTCCCTTTGCAACGCCTTTCCGCTGAAAACGAAACCAACAAAAATACTAATACTTAACAATGACCCAACGACTGAACATCTTTATCCTCGGCATGGCGATGACATTGTCCGCCACTGCCCAGACGAAATATCCGTACCAGGATTTCAACCTCTCTCCCGAGCAGCGCGCCGAAGACCTTGTAGGCCGGCTGACGCTGGAGGAGAAGGCACGTCTCATGATTGATGTCTCCGACCCTGTGGAGCGGCTCGGCATACCGCAGTTCCAGTGGTGGAACGAGGCGTTGCACGGCGTGGCGAGAAACGGCTATGCTACGGTATTCCCTATCACGATGGGCATGGCGGCGTCATGGGACGACGCACTGCTCTTCCGCTGTTTCGACGCCGCCAGTGACGAGGCGCGCATAAGATACCGTCAGGCAAGGGCGTCGGGACAGATAAACCGCTACCAGGGACTGTCATACTGGACGCCGAATATCAATATCTTCCGTGACCCGCGATGGGGACGCGGACAGGAGACCTACGGCGAGGATCCGTATCTTACGGCACGCATGGGACTCGCCGTGGTGCGCGGTCTCGAGGGTCCGAAGGATGCCAAGTACAAGAAACTCCTTGCCTGCGCCAAGCACTATGCCGTGCACTCGGGTCCGGAATGGAACCGCCATACGTTCAATATCGAGGATCTTCCCGAGCGTGACCTGTGGGAGACGTATCTCCCAGCCTTCAAGTCGCTGGTGCAGGAGGGCGACGTCACGCAGGTGATGTGTGCCTATCAGCGCATCGACAGCCAGCCGTGCTGTGCGCAGACACGCTACCTTCAGCAGATTCTCCGTGGCGAATGGGGCTTCAAGGGCATAGTCGTCGCTGACTGCGGCGCTGTCCGCGACTTCCACATGAAGGGCCGTCACGAATATACCAAGACACCCGAGGAGTCGGTAGGCAAGGCTGTCCTCGCCGGAACGGATGCCGACTGCGGTTCGGTCTACAGCTCTATCCCTGAGGCTGTCAAGAGCGGCAAGGTGAGTGAGAGCGACATAGACACATCCCTGAAACGCCTCCTCATAGGACGCTTCCGCCTCGGCGAGATGGACCCTGACAGCCTTGTGCCGTGGATGCAGATACCCGAGGAGAGGCTCTGCTCCAAGGCTCACAGCGACCTCGCATACAAGATGGCGCAGGAGTCCATGGTATTGCTGCAGAACAGGAACGGGATGCTCCCTCTTCCGAAAGACGGTGTGAAGATTGCCGTCATAGGCCCTAATGCGACAGACAGTGTCATGCAGTGGGGAAACTACAACGGTTATCCTGTCCACACAGTGACAGTCCTCGAGGGTATAAAGGCGAAGGCCGGGAAGAACGCTTCCGTGAAATTCGTCAACGGTAGCGGACATACTGACAATACCTTGAACATCAGCCATTTCAAAGAGCTTTCCACACGCTCCGGAAAGGCAGGCGTGGAGGCCGTATACTGGAACAACAAGGAGCAGGATGGCGCTCCGTCTGCCACTGCCGTGTATACCAATCCTGTGCATCTCGACAACGGAGGCAACACGGTCTTCGCTCCGGGAGTGGAGCTGGAGAACTTCTCCGCGACATACACCACGGTCTTCAAGCCTGCGGAGGACTGCACAGTGACGCTCGATGTGAAGGCTGATGACGGCTGCCGTGTCATCGTGGACGGTGACACCGTATACAACAAGTTCCGCACGGCTCACGGTATGCAGACCGTACGCCGCGAGCTGAAGGCCGTTGCAGGCAAGGCTTATGACATACAGGTAGACTATCTGCAGGTCAGCGGCATGGCACATTTCGAGTTTGACATATACCATAAGCTGGAAATGTCACAGGAGCAGATTCTCGCGCAGACGGCCGACGCCGATGTCGTGGTCTTTGTCGGCGGCATATCTCCTCGCCTCGAGGGAGAGGAGATGAAGGTCTCCGCCTACGGTTTCAAGGGCGGCGACCGCACCGACATACAGCTCCCGCAGTGTCAGCGCGACCTCATCAAGGCGATTCGCGACAGCGGAAAGAGGATTGTCTACGTCAACTGCTCCGGTTCGGCGATGGCTCTCGTCCCTGAGACAGAGGCCTGCGACGCCATCGTCCAGGCATGGTATCCCGGCGAGCGTGGCGGTGATGCCGTTGCCGATGTGCTCTTCGGCGACTATAACCCTTCGGGCAAGCTCCCTGTGACGTTCTACAGGAGCGTGGAAGACCTGCCGGACTTCCTCGACTACAGGATGTCTGGACGCACATACCGCTACTTCCGCGGCAATCCGCTGTGGGCTTTCGGCTACGGACTGAGCTATACGCAGTTCAAGTTAGGCAAGCCTCGCTATAAGGACGGAAGGCTCTCCGTCACGGTAGAGAACACCGGTGACCGCGCCGGTGACGAGGTCGTGCAGGTCTATGTGAGACGTATTGACGACACAGACGGCCCGATAAAGACGCTCAAGGCCTTCCGCCGCGTCTCCGTGGAGGCAGGTGAAAAGGCGGATGTCGTGATAGATATGCCGCGTGATGCCTTCGAGTGCTGGGACAAGGAGACGAACACCATGCGTGTGCTCCCGGGCAAGTATGAGCTGATGGTAGGCAACAGTTCGAGGGCAGAAGACCTTCAGACACTGAAAGTCACTGTGAAATAGAAAGTCCGCGTACACGGTCAGCAGAAGCCGTGTACGCGGACAGTTTGTTTATTTTGCGTAAAAAAAAGACTGCGGCATGGTCTCTGAAAGCCTATGCCGTGGTCTTTGCTTTATGTGAAGGATAGGGCAGAGGAGGGCGTTTCTGCCGATGTCTCAGGAGAGACTGCTTCACTTTGGGTTATGACAAGTCCTGCACTCACTTTGTAAAGCCCGGCAGCTGTGTGTGACATGTGCATCACAGGAACGATAAACCTTTATGCGTCTTTCTGTTTTCCAAGGACTTAGAAATTGTATCCGAGACTGATTGCCCAGCTTCTGTTCTTCGCCTTAAAGCCGCCTGCGGTGATATTTTCTGAAGGACCTACAACTGTGAGCACATTTTTCTGAGTATTTATCAGACCAAGGTCATAGGAGACGCCGATGTAATAATGCTTGTAGACTATGAAGCCTGCTCCGAACTGCAAGCCGACATCGAAGCGATTGTAATTCTCTGTCACCTCTCCTTCATGGTAGAAGACATCGTTCTCGATGCTTGCATGACCGTCAGGAGATCTCAACTCTGCTTTTCCGCCAAGTCCATGGGCGATATATGGACCGGCATTCAGCTGGAGCTGCATGGCGTCGCTCAGTTTCAGACGGCAGGAAGCAAGGACAGGGAGCTCGAGATACAGAGGCTTGCAAGTGAGCTTGTTGTTCTTTGCATCCGTCATCTTGAAACCTTTGTTCTGCAGGAACAGACCAGTCTCTATGTAAAAGTTGCGCGCCATGGGGATATCTGCGATGATGCCTATATGGAATGTCGTACGATTGTCGGGAGAAACGCTCGTGCCGCCGACTTCGATGCTTTGGTTAGCCAGCGTGAGGCCTGCACGGATACCGAATGTTGTACTTAGCTCGCTCTTGCCTTTTGAGGAGGAAGATGAAGAGGAGGAACTTGTGTTTTGTGCTGATACAGACAGGGAAAGGATGGCGCAAGCCATGATGATGAAAAGCTTTTTCACGGTTCAGAGTTTTTCTGGTGGTATAAATTAAAAGATATAAGCTCTCTCAGGACAGCAGAGCTGAGGCGCAGCTTGGCTTATGCAAAGGTAATGCAAGCCGAATGCAATCAAACTTGTTTGAAATTGCTGAGGCGCAGCTTAGCTTATGCAAAGGTAATGCAAGCCGAATGCAATCAAACTTGTTTGGAATTGCTGAGGCGCAGCTTAGCTTATGCAAAGGTATATAAATTTTCTTAATAAACGAATGATTCTTTTACATTTTTTTGTTATTGCAGGGAAATATACGGATTATATGCATGGAATGTATGTTTTCAGACGACATTATTGACGAGAAAATCCAAAACTTTTGCCACAAATGGTCAGAAATTGAATAATTATTTGTATCTTTGCAAGCTGTAAGAAACAAATTTTATATCATAATGACAGAAATTATACAAAAAAAACTAAGTGACTCTCCGGCTATGCGCTGGACAGCCCTTGTGCTCATCGCGTCGATGATGTTCTTCGGCTACATGTTCGTCGACGTGATGTCTCCTATCCAGGCTCTTATGGAGAGCCAGCGCGGATGGACTCCCGATGTGTTCGGCACGTATGCCGCCTCAGAGTATATCGTCAACGTCTGCGGCTTCCTCATCATCGCCGGTGTCATACTCGACAAGACAGGCATTCGCTTCACAGGCGAGCTGTCGGCATCGATGATGCTTATCGGTGCGGTCATCAAGTTCATCGGCATCACGGAGTGGTTCCAGACGACGGCAATGGCGGAGTGGCTCGACTCCTGGTGGGTGAGTATGCCTGCCAGTGCGAAGATGGCTTGCCTCGGTTTCATGCTCTTCGGCTGTGGCTGTGAGATGGCAGGCACCACGGTTTCCAAGGCCATCGCCAAATGGTTCAAGGGCAAGGAGATGGCTCTCGCCATGGGTCTTGAGATGGCAATAGCGCGTGTCGGCGTGTTCGCCATATTCTCCATCTCTCCGATTATCGCTGAGAAGATGGGCACTGTCGTTGCCCCTGTGGCGTTCTGTACTGTGCTGCTCCTCATCGGACTTATAACATACACCGTCTTCACCTTCATGGACAAGAAACTTGACAGCCAGACGGGAGAGTCTGCTGCAGAGGCAGACCCGGAAGAGGAGTTTAAGTTCAGCGACCTCGGCAAGATACTCACATCAGAGGCTTTCTGGATTGTCGCCCTGCTCTGTGTGCTCTATTACAGCGCGATATTCCCTTTCCAGCGTTACGGGGCGAATATGCTGCAGTGTAATCTTGACGGCATCTCTGCAGAGGAGGCTTCAAATATCTTCCGCTGGTTCCCTATCGGCGCGGCGGTAATCACTCCATTCCTCGGCAATTTCCTTGACCGCAAGGGCAAGGGTGCTACCATGCTCATGTGCGGAGCCCTGCTCCTTATCTGCTGCCATCTCGTCTTCGCCTTTGTGCTCCCAGAGACAAAGAGCGCGGTGATAGCATATTCTACCATCGTGCTTCTCGGCATATCGTTTGCCCTTGTCCCGGCAGCCCTCTGGCCGAGTGTGCCGAAGATTGTCGACGAGAAGATACTCGGCAGTGCATACTGCCTCATCTTCTGGGTGCAGAATATCGGCCTCTGCTTCGTCCCGAAGCTGATAGGCAATATCCTTACATCCACCAACGAGGATAATCCTGCCGTCATTGCGGCAAAGGCTTCTGGAGCCGATTTCATCCCTTACGACTACACTGTGCCTCTCATCGTCTTCGCAGGCTTCGGTGTCCTCGCGCTCCTCATCGCCATATACCTCAAGGCTGTGGACAAGAAGCGCGGCTACGGACTGGAGCTCCCTAACATAAAGTAAGACAGCAAACTGATATAACCCATAAAGACAACCAACCGTCCTGAGCCTCCCTCCGTACAATGGCGGAGGGAGAGCATAAGGGCGAAAAAATCAAGAAATCTATGTTTGAAGGACAACCTAAAGGCCTCTGGGCCCTTGCACTGGCGAATACAGGCGAGCGCTTCGGTTACTACACGATGCTTGCAGTATTCCTGCTTTATCTTCAGGCCAACTTCCACTATGAGGCAGGTTTGGCAAGTACAATTTATTCCACCTTCCTCATGATGGTATACTTCCTCCCTGTGATAGGAGGCATCGCCGCTGACCGCTTCGGATTCGGAAAGATGGTGACGACAGGCATCTTCATCATGTTCATAGGCTATCTCCTGCTCTCCGTGCCTCTTGGCGGTGACCTGCCAGCAGCTGTGGCAATGGCTGTCGCACTGATACTTGTCAGCCTCGGAACAGGTCTCTTCAAAGGCAATCTCCAGGTGATGGTGGGACGCCTGTATGACGCTCCTGAGTATGCTGACAAGCGCGATGCAGGCTTCAGCCTCTTCTATATGGCAATCAATATCGGTGCCATGTTCGCGCCTACGGCGGCCATAAAGATCATGGACTGGGCACAGCAGAGCCTTGGCATATCTGAGGCCGACTCATATCACTTCGCGTTTGCGGTGGCTTGTGTCAGCCTTATCGTGTCCATCCTTATATATTATCTCTCCTCTGCGACATATAAGCATGTGCTTGTAGGCGAGAAAACGAAGGGCGGCAAGGCCGACGAGGCGAAGAAATCCACACCGGAGCTTTCCGCGTCAGAGACAAGAGAGCGTATCGTATGCCTCTGCCTCGTCTTCGCTGTGGTAATCTTCTTCTGGATGGCATTCCACCAGAACGGCAACACTCTGACACTGTTCGCACGCGACTATACACAGACAACATCTGAGGGTCTGCAGAGCATGACGTTTGATGTGACAAACCTTGTGGCATGTATCTTCATCGTTTACGGCCTTTTCGGCATCTTCCAGAGCAAGACATCAAAGGGCCGCGGCATCAGCGGACTTATCATACTTGCTGCTGTAGCGTTCCTCGGATACAAGTATAATGGACTTGAGGGCGCCGTTGACGTAAAGGCTCCTATATTCCAGCAGTTCAATCCATGTTATGTCGTGGCTCTTACTCCTGTCAGTGTGGCACTCTTCTCATGGCTCAACCGTAAGGGCAAGGAACCTACAAGTCCGCAGAAGATAGGCTTGGGTATGCTTGTCGCTGCCGCCGCTTTCTGCCTCATGATAGCCGGTTCTACAGGACTTCTCGCTCCGATGGACCAGGCTGCTGCCATCGAAAGCAATGCAGACCCGGCACGTGTCAGCGCAAATCTCCTTATCTCGACATACCTTGTGCTTACCTTCGCTGAGCTCCTCCTGTCTCCTATCGGCATCAGCTTTGTCAGCAAGGTCGCACCTCCGAAGTATGCCGGCCTTATGATGGGTCTGTGGTTTGCCGCCACAGCCATCGGCAACCAGCTTGTCATGATTCCGGGACTCCTCTGGGGCGAGAACGTCTCCCTCCCGATTATCTGGGGTGTCCTTGCAGGCATCTGCCTTGTAAGCGCACTGTTCATCTTCTCTATCATAAAGAAACTCAATAAGGTTGCATGATGAATAAGACACTGTTTGCCGCAGCAATGCTCTGTACACAGTTATCACAGATATGCTGTGCACAGCAGAAGACAGAGGTGAAGGGACATTTCGATTCCTTCACCGCTGACTCCGTGATGGTTATCTACATGGGAGACACTCCGCGTGAGAGCCATAATGTCACGCTTCCTGCAAAAGGCGGGGATTTCGTATGGACACCAGCCGTAGACAAGGCTACCATCGCCTATATCGCGGCAAAGCCACAGCAGGGCGAGCGCTTCGGCGCAAACGGCGCGGCACAGGTGGTTGTCATCCCGGGAGAGACTGTCACAGTAAGCGGCACACCGCTGGAAGAGACTGTATCGTCTCCGTTCAACACTGCGCTCAACGCATTCATGAAGCCCCTCGAAGGAAAGTCGGATGATGAGGTGGCAAAGGCTGCCGCCGATTATATCAAGGCAAATCCGTCAAGCCTTGTCTCCGCTTACCTTGTGAACTGTCTCGTCAGTGACATAGACAAGACCGTGGAGATGATTGACGCTGGCGTGCGCAACGGCGTGATGTCCAAGCTCCTTGATATATTCACGGCACAGGCAAAGCAGGAGGCACAGCGTCGCGAGGCCTCGAAGAATGTGCAGAACGGTATGCCTGCGCCAGACTTTACACTGATGGATATCAACGGAAAGGATCTTTCCCTCAGTTCGTTGCGTGGCAAATATGTCGTGCTTGACTTCTGGGGCTCGTGGTGTATATGGTGCATACGCGGCATACCTAAGATGAAGGAGTATTACGCAAAGTATCAGGACAAGATGCAGATACTCGGCATAGACTGTAATGACACCGAGGAGAAGTGGCGCGCGGCAGTCAAGGAGCATGACATTCCGTGGCTGCATGTGTACAACCCGAAATCGTCAGAGCTGACAAAGACATACGCCATACAGGGCTATCCTACAAAGATTGTCATAGACCCGAAGGGCAATATCGTCAAGACTGTAGTAGGCGAGGATCCGAAATTCTACGACTATCTTGACGGACTGTTCAGATGACAGACGGCCTCTGATGTCGAGAGATAAGGCTGATATACATTATAATATAGTGTAGGTAAATCTTGAATACTTATAAAAAAACGCCTATGTCAATATTCTCTAAGATTGCTTGCGGAGAAATCCCGAGCTACAAATGTGCGGAAAGCGACAAGTTCTATGCTTTCCTTGATATCAATCCTTTACAGAAGGGACACACTCTCGTCATCCCGCGTCGTGAGGTCGACTACATCTTCGATATGGAGGACGAGGAGATTGCCGAGTTCCAGGTCTTTGCAAAGCGTGTGGCGAAGGCAATAAAGAAGGCCTTCCCTTGCATCAAGGTCGGTCAGGCTGTGCTGGGTCTTGAGGTGCCTCATGCACATATCCATCTCGTCCCTATGCAGTCGGAAAAGGATATGATATTCTCCAATCCGAAACTCACCCTTTCACAGGAGGAGTTTGAGGAGATAGCAAGGAAGATTCGCGAGAATTTCGAATGATACTCGAAAGTGCTGTGACATCCGTAAGGAGATGACACAGTACTTTATTGTTTTTTCTCACACTTTGCATGGATGCCATAACCGGTTATGCGGTTTTACGGTTATGCGGTTGATTGTTTTCCCACACACTTTGCATGGATGCCACAACAACCACTAACCCCAAGACCATCAACCAATAACCAAATAACCAAACCACTAAACCACCAAACCACAAATATGACTACCGGATACCTACAACATGATTTCGGAAAGCGCATAAAGCGCTATGTCCAGACGATGGACTTGAAAGACGATGAAGAACTGATACGCCGCTATTGTGAGGCTCACGACGAGATACATGCCCGTCCCGAGATACTTGCCGGTATGCGCGAGGTAGGAATCCTCGAGATGGAACTGTACCGTGTAGGCGACCGTGTCGTGATGATTGTCGATACCCCTGAAGACTTTGACTGGGACAGCGCGATGTCAAGACTTGCCGGCCTACCCGGACAGGCCGACTGGGAGGCTTATGTGGCACAGTTCCAGCAGTGCAGCCCCACAGATACCAGTGACCAGAAATGGAAGATGATGGACCGTATCTTCCGCATATACGACAAATAGGTGACTTACTTATGAGGGACTATGTCGCAAAAGCGTCATAGTCCCTCATATCGTTTTGTCCGGTGTCAGATTTATTCTATCGTTATGCTGTCGATGCGCAGGCGCAGTATGCCGCGAGGTATCTTTATCTCTACCTCGTCGCCCACCTTCTTGTTGAGCAGTCCCTGTGCGATAGGGGTCGCGATGGAGATCTTTCCTGCACGGAGGTCAGCCTCCTGCTCGCTCACGATGGTGTAAGTCATCTTGGAATTTGTAGCGAGATTTGTCATCTCGACCTTCGAGAGAAGCTGCACGGCATCAGTGCTGAGACGGCTCTTGTCGATGATCTTCGCGCTTGCGATGGTCATTTTCAGTTGGTTTATCTTATCCTCGAGATGAGCTTGCGCTTCCTTTGCTGCATCGTACTCTGCATTTTCCGAGAGGTCGCCCTTGTCGCGCGCCTCGGCAATGGCTGCCGAAGCCTTCGGACGCTCTATAGACTCCAGACGCTGTAGTTCGGCCACGAGATTCTCATAGCCTTCTTTTGACATGTATCCCATATTTTTTAGAATTTAAAATTAGCAGTTAATAATATTGATTACAAGGCAGGCAACAAAAATATAAGAATCCTGACGCAATCTGTTGCACCAGAATTCCCCAATCTTCCTTACCGCCAAAACAAGCGGACATCACGATGTCCGATATACCTTATTTTATAGTACCCAGAACCGGGATCGAACCGGCACGCCTTGCGGCATTGGTGTTTGAGACCAACGCGTCTACCTATTCCGCCATCTGGGTGGACTGTACCTTACTGTGGTGCAAAGTTACGAATAAATGTTGAAAGTTGAAAGCATAGGGTTAAAAGTTGTGTGTAATTAATAATTATTTAACAATTTTCTTGCCAATATTCCCCATAATATGTTATCTTTGCAGAAGATAAGCTACACCTCAGCAATTGAAGCAAGCTTGATTGCACTCGGTTTGCATCATCTTTATATAAGATAAGCTGCACCTCGGCAATTCCAAGCAAGCTTGATTGCATTCGGTTTGCATCATCTTTATATAAGATAAGCTGCACCTCGGCAATTCCAAGCAAGCTTGATTGCACTCGGTTTGCATTATCTTTGCAAAAGAAACAACATGAGAAGCACAACCGCGCTGCACGTTGACGGCAGGCGAAATAGAGGACTGTGACGGTCATTGTGGATGATAGAGTGGGAGTGCTGTCTCGCAAACTCTTTGAAACTATGAAAATTACAGAACAAGACAAGCATTTTATGCAGATGGCAATAGATATTTCAGTAGAGAATGTCAAGAACGGTGGCGGCCCTTTCGGTGCCGTGATAGTCAGAGACGGCGAGGTCATCGCCACCGGTGCCAACAGGGTGACTGCCAGCAATGACCCTACCGCCCATGCTGAAGTGTCGGCAATAAGGGCGGCTTGCCGCAAGCTGGAGACCTTCAGGCTCTCGGATTGCGTCATATACACTTCCTGCGAACCGTGTCCGATGTGTCTCAGCGCAATATACTGGAGCGGCATAAACACCATATATTATGGTAATACGGCAGAGGATGCGGCAGACATCAATTTCGGGGACAAGTTCATATACGACGAGATTGGACGCGAGATGTCCGACCGCAAGGTGCCCTGCATCAACGTCATGCGCAACGAAGCGCTCACAGCCTTCCGTGCTTGGCGCGACAAGAGCGACAAGATAGAATATTGAGAATGTTGCCGCGGCGAGCGGATTCAGCATTCTCCGTTCATTGAAATTCAACCCCATACCCCATGAAAACACCTCAAGACATATCACAGCGGCAGTCTGAAGAGACAGCCCATTACTACTGCATCATCCTTGCCAGCGGCAAAGGACGGCGGCTGTGGCCCGTAAGCCGGGAGGAAAGGCCTAAGCAGTTCCTTGACATCTTCGGCACAGGCAAATCTCTCTTGCAGCAGACGTATGAGCGTTTCTGCAGGATTCTCCCCGAGGAGAACATCTATGTATCGACATATACCGACTATGAGGACATCGTGCGTACACAGTTGCCGCAACTGCCCGACGAGCGTCTCCTCTGCGAACCTATACGCAGGAATACCGCTCCCGTTGTGGCATGGGCAACACACCGCATCAATGCCAAGGACATAGATGCGACATTGATTGTCACACCGGCAGACCAGATGATATTCGACGACGCGGCTTTCCGCACTGATGTGCTCGAAAGCCTTGCCTATGCCAGCCATCACGAGTGTCTCCTCACCATGGGCATACGCCCTACACGGCCGGAACCAGGCTACGGATATATACAGAAAGGCGAGCCCCTGGAGTACATGCATGGCCTCCATGGCGACTTCTATACCGTGCAGTCGTTCACGGAGAAGCCCGAACGTGAGTTTGCCGAGATGTTCATAAAGAGCGGCGAGTTCCTATGGAACACAGGCATTTATGTCCTCTCCACCAAGACCGTGCGCGGACATCTTGCCGCTGTCATGCCTTCCGTGGCACGACTTTTCAACCATACTGACGGCACTTCCGCATCGCAGGAAGAAGCATGGATAGCAGATTACTATTCCATGTGCCCCAATCTCTCCATAGAGACAGGAGTGCTCGAGAAGTGCAAGGACATCTGTCTCCGCGAATGCCATTTCGGCTGGGCGGACATCGGCTCCTGGCACGGCATATACAATGCCCTCTCCACCGACAGTTCGGCCAATGTGACGCTGTCTACCGAAGCCGTCTTCTCCGATACCGAGGGTTGCCTGGTCATCCTTCCGTCAGGGCGGAAAGCGGTAATCAACGGCTTGAAGGACTTCATCGTGGCGGAGCATGGCGACATACTCCTCATCACGCCCCGTCAAGACTCCTCAAGCCAGATAATGAAGACCATGACGAAATATAACGGGAAATGACCTTGCGGTATATCTCCCGGGACCTCTCCCATGGAGGTAAAATATATCGGAAAGAGGTGAAAATGTCCGTAAACATAGTATTTCTGCCGGCTTTGCTTGGCTGTTACGCAATTTCTTTGTAACTTTGCCTTGCTTTACACATGAGCCCTGCATCCTGCAAAAGCCTTGCCATGAAGGCAATGATGGCGCAAGGCTTGCAACGACAGGTATCAGGCAGCATAATAGAGAATCAAACATTTAAAGATAAACCATCAATAACTAAAACAAGAAAAGAAAATGGCAAAAGAGTATTTTCCAGAGATTGGCAAGATCCAGTATGAGGGTCCGGAGTCAAAAAATCCTATGGCATTCCACTACTATGACGCAGAGCGCATCGTAGCCGGCAAGCCAATGAAAGAGTGGATGCGTTTCGCTATGGCATGGTGGCACACTCTCTGTGCAGAGGGCGGCGACCAGTTCGGCGGCACTACAAAGTCTTTCCCTTGGAATCAGGGCAAGGATGCCGTGGAGATAGCCAAGAACAAGGCTGACGCAGGCTTCGAGATCATGCAGAAGCTCGGCTTCCCTTACTTCTGCTTCCACGACGTAGACCTCGTGAGCGAGGGAGACTCCATCGAGGAGTATGAGGCAAATCTCACCGCTATCACCGACTATCTCAAGGAGAAGATGGACGAGACGGGCATCAAACTCCTGTGGTCTACAGCCAACGTCTTTGGCCATGCACGCTATATGAACGGAGCGTCTACCAACCCAGACTTCGACGTTGTGGCTCGCGCTATCGTACAGATAAAGAACGCTATCGACGCAGGCATCAAGCTCGGAGCGGAGAACTACGTGTTCTGGGGCGGACGCGAAGGCTACATGTCTCTCCTCAATACAGACCAGAAGCGCGAGAAAGAGCACATGGCAACCATGCTCCGCATGGCACGCGACTATGCACGCTCAAAGGGATTCAAGGGCAACTTCCTCATCGAGCCTAAGCCAATGGAGCCTTCAAAGCACCAGTATGACGTGGACACAGAGACCGTTATCGGCTTCCTCAAGGCTCACGGACTGGAGAAGGACTTCAAGGTGAACATCGAGGTGAACCACGCGACTCTCGCCGGACATACCTTCGAGCATGAGCTCGCTTGCGCTGTCGACGCCGGAATGCTCGGTTCCATCGACGCAAACCGCGGCGATGCACAGAACGGATGGGATACAGACCAGTTCCCTATCGACAACTTCGAGCTGACACAGGCTTGGATGCAGATCGTACGCAATGGCGGTATCGCTCCTGGAGGAACAAACTTCGACGCAAAGACACGCCGCAACTCTACAGACCTCGAGGACATCATCATCGCACATATCTCCGGTATGGACGCTTGCGCACGTGCTCTCCTCAATGCTGTCGACATCATGGAGAACTCCGATATCCCTGCAATGGTAAAGGCACGCTATGCTTCCTTCGACAGCGGCATGGGCAAGGACTTCGAGGACGGCAAGCTCACTCTCGAGCAGGTTTACGAGTACGGCAAGAAGAACGGCGAGCCTAAGCAGACATCAGGCAAGCAGGAGCTCTACGAGACAATCGTCGCTCTCTACACAAAGTAAGCGAAAACCTGCATACCCCGTCCGTGACGCATCCGCGCAGCGTATGCTTCCGTGACGGCAACAATGCAAGAAGACATTACAGACAGATACATGAAAAGGGACATTTCCGCAAGGAAGTGTCCCTTTTTATGTATACATGAGCCTGATAAACCTGTTGCATTGTAATGCACGGACAATCAGGTTGTTAGACGCAAGGTGCGGAATTTCTGTCAGACGGTCACCTTTCACCATGCTGAGGGTCACCTTTTGCCTGCCGTAAGGTCACCTTTTGCAAGGCAAAGCGTCACCCTTATCAGACCGGATTTGTTAGACTACAAGATGTTTTTTGCTTAAAGATGATTAATGATGTGTACAATTCCGTCTGAAAACTTGCCGGATTGACATTTATCGTATATATTTGCATAAGCGTAAGCTACGCCTCAGCAATTTCAAGCGAGCTTGATTGCGTTCGGCTTGCATTATCTTTGCAGAATGATATTTTAACCCACAACATAACAGAAAGAAAATGATACTTACTACAACTCCGACAGTAGAGGGCCACACGATACGTGAATACAAGGGCGTGGTGGCAGGCGAGACCATTATAGGCGCCAACTTCGTGAAAGATTTCTTCGCTTCCATACGCGATGTTGTCGGTGGCCGCAGCGGCAGTTATGAGAAAGTCCTCATGGAAGGCCGTGACACATCCATGAAGGAAATGTGTGGGCGTGCCGCACAGATGGGTGCCAACGCCATCGTGGGCATAGACATCGACTACGAGACAGTGGGACAGAGCGGTTCGATGCTCATGGTGGCAGTGAGCGGCACGGCTGTGGTGATAGACTGACGACTGTCACCGCTCAGACGGCATCCCATGTCTGTATCGGGAAATGAAACTGATGACGGTCTCGACCGTACATGCCGGCTTCGTTTCCGAAGTCTCTTTGTGTGTCAAAAACATCTGGCAGGGTAAGACGAAAAAGGGCTCTAAAAGCCTTTAAAAATAAAAAAGGGACAGCGCTCTGTCCCAATCTTTGTTAACCTTAAATCTAATACTATGAAAAACACGGTGCAAAGATATATACATTATTTGTTTGTTGCAAATTTTACACTCAAAAAGAATATTAATAATTGTCTTTTTTGATTTAAATCTACATAATGGCATGATAATCACCATATTTGACATGAATTTGCAGACAATCTCCTGATTTTGTGACAGCTGTCGTACATGTATCATTCTGCTGCCGTTTCGTTTATGGATGATGAGGCGGCAAGCCGTGCATCTTCATTGGCTTGTATCAGATGGTTTCATGAAAACCGTCAAGACCTGGACTGCTTGCTCACGAAAATGCCCTTTTTCTCATGAAAGATGGGATTTTTCTTCTCTTTTTATTCTTTATATATCATAAAAAACAGTATCTTTGTAAGGACTATTAAAGCAGGAAAAGAAAATCAAGAATGACCTGCTGAAACTCTTTAAGGATTTGGGGTATGGAATTGAATAAGCAAGTGACAACGGATATCCATTCTGCTGATTATCGCCAATGGATTGTAGAACTGAAAGAGCGTATCCGCCGGAGCCAGATAAAGGCTGCGGTAAAGGTAAACAGTGAACTGCTTCATCTGTATTGGCAGATGGGAAGTGACATTGTTGCAAAGCAGAAAAACACCCAATGGGGAGATGGATTCCTCAAACGGCTTAGCAAGGATCTGATGGCAGAATTTCCGGAAATGAAAGGCTTCTCAGTTAGAAACTTGCAACTTATATGTAAATGGTATTTGTTTTATAATCAAGACAATATAATTGCGAAACAACTTGTTTCACAATTAGAACAAGATTTCTTTTCTGTTCCGTGGGGACACCATATTCTGATAATGCAACGTTGCAAGGAATAACATTAATTTTGTTGACTTACATAAAGAATAACAGGAAATGAAATCTACTGATCCATGCTTTCATCCTTTGACGGCGTGCCGGTCTCTTCCCGAGAGGCTCAACTGTCCGTTTTACTATCAGCCACATCCGTTGTGCAGACAGGCGGCAACGGAGGTGCAGGATGATATCTGCGCCATGGCCGAGTGGCAGGACGAGGTCGCCGGAGGCAAGATGTTCGGAGTGCTTGTAGTGAAGGACAGCGCAGGAAATATAGGCTATCTCCAGGCCTATTCCGGGCAGATATGCGGCAAGGCCGACTGGCAGGGATGGGTGCCTGCTGTCTTCGACTATCTTCAGCCAGACGGATATTTTGCCGTGCATGAGGCGGAAATATCCGTCTTGAATGGTGAGATAGCGGCTATGGAGCAGTCGCCACGCCATCTTCTTGACTGTGCGCGTCTTGCCAAAAGGAGGGAAGAGGGTGAGCGGCAGATAGAGGAGTACCGCACTTTTGTGGCGGTGCAGAAGGCGCAGCGTGCCGTGAGGCGTGCGTCAGGAGAGGATGCGGCGACCCTGATAAAGGAGAGCCAGTTTCAGAAAGCGGAGCTCCGCAGGCTGAAAAATATGGTGAAGACATCGCTGCAACCTTTGGAAGAGGCTGTGGCGCGCCACGGCAGGGAGCTTGCCGCACGCAGGCTTCGGCGCAAACGTATGTCGGATGCCCTGCAACATTGGCTGTTTGAACATTTTGTGATGTGTAACAGGAAAGGCGAGAAAAAGAACCTCATTGAGATATTTGCCGACACTCCGGCAGCCGTTCCGCCGTCAGGGACAGGCGAGTGTTGCGCTCCCAAGCTCCTGCAGTACGCCTTCCTGCACGGATACAAGCCTTTGGCGGTTGCGGAGTTCTGGTGGGGACGGTCGCCCGAGGGTGAGATACGCCATCACGGGGAGTTTTATCCGGCTTGTCAGGGGAAATGCAAACCTGTGCTCGACTTTATGCTTCAAGGACTTGATGTAGAGGAAAATCCGTTGCTTCTGCCCGAGGACAGGACAGACTTGCCGATAGTTTATGAGGACGGATACCTGCTTGCGGCAGACAAACCGGCAGGGATGCTTGCCGTGCCGGGCAAGGGACAGCGGTTGTCGGCGCAGGAGATACTCTCCTCAAGGTATGGGACGGTCTACGCCTGCCATAGGCTTGACATGCAGACCTCCGGCATATTGCTCTTTGCCAGAACGGCGGAGATGCAGCGTACAATGCAGGGGATGTTTGCCCGACGTGAGGTGCACAAGATGTACACGGCGGTCCTCGACGGCATCAGCGGACGCCCCTCGTCAGGCGATATAGACCTGCCGCTGTCTCCAGACTACGAGAACCGTCCGCGCCAGCGTGTGGATTTTGAGGCAGGGAAGCCAGCCATGACACATTATAATATAATGTATACGCGCGACGGAAAGTCGGTTGTGGAGCTTTTCCCTATGACAGGCCGCACGCATCAGCTCCGTATGCATTGCGCACATCCTGACGGTCTTGGTGTGCCGATAGTAGGGGACGACTTGTACGGGCATCATTCACAGCGTCTTCTCCTCAATGCCCAGCGCATAGAATTTACACATCCCGTGACATCTCAGCCGGTCATCATAGAGTCAGGGATTGATATTGTGGACATATAGCCTGCCGATAATGTTGGGACAATGCCATGGAGCAGGAGCATAAGTAAGTCAAAAACATCTCAAAAATAACCAAGGTTTATACATACAAGATGTAAGTGCTTGCTTTATCATGGATTGTATCGTTTGATTTTGTGACTTACTTATCTGCAGGTTATTGCCTTTAAGAAGGCTATAGGCTCGATTTGAACCCTACTTATTTGGCTATGTCAGATTTATTTCCTATCTTTGCAAGAGATAAGCTTCACCTCAGCAATTTCAAGCCAGCTTGATTGCTTTCGGTCGGCATTATATGTATAAAAGAACACTAACTTAATAACAAACGGAATATATCATGGAAAAGAACAATCAGCAGCAGATGCAGTTGGAGATACAGCCGGACGTGGCTCTCGGCCATTATTCTAACTTCGCGGTAATCAGTCATTCAAGTTCAGAGTTTATTGTGGATTTCGCCACGATGCTCCCGGCTATGCCGAAGGCCAATGTCGCTACACGTGTCATCATGGCTCCAGAACATGCAGTCCGTCTTCTCGGTGCCCTGCAGGACAACATCAAGCGCTACGAGCAGCAGTTCGGCAAGATACAGATGCCGGGGAAGCCTGTGCAGCGCACTATAGCACCGTTCTCCAACGGTAACGGCGGAGAGGCCTGACCTTCCTCTTTTCAGCTTTCATGGATGAACAGAAGGCTATGTCGTAACAACCATTACGGCATAGCCTTCTGTCAGTTGTACGATGTGAGGTTTTGACATCTCATAGCACAGTGTCTTGTGTATCTCGTTTTTTTTATGTGGTACACGCTGTTTTCATTTTTTATACGGTGTACTGTGGGCAGACATTGTATCTTGTCTTTTATGCCCATGCGCTGTAGGTAAACATCTTGTGTGTTTACATTTCTTAACGTGATTTCTTTTGTCGTTAATAAGAAAAATATTAATTTTGAAACCAATTCCTTGGAGTTTTTTTATACCTGACGAGCAAGGACAGGAGTGTCCATTCACAGCCTCAGTGAAAAAGAATACCCACGCCGAACAGAAGGCATGAGCTTGGCTTCATGCCGGATGTGTTTCCTGGTAGGGGACAGGGGATGCTATTTTATGGGAAAGCGTTTACATGCGCTTTGTTCTTGACGTTGAGAAACTTCGCAAGTCTAACTGATTATTTTATAAATATCTGATATTCATATATTTTTATCTAATCATGAACTTTTGAGAAACAAAGCAGAAACAAAAGTATCAAGAAACACGTTTTTGTTCCTTTACCTGTTTCCCTTGCTTTCTTTCCTGTCAGATACCTTCATTTTTGTGTTTGGATGAAAAAACTATTATTTGTTTTGTGGGCTTGATATGTTTCTTGCGGACTACTTGACTCAGTGTTCTTTTTCCCTTTGATCAATCTGGTTGTTGAAATTCAAGTGTGAAATTGGCGATATCCTTATCGCTGGTACGAAGATTTTTTGCAGTCAAAGGAAGAAAGACTTCCTGCACCTCTTCTACGGTTCTTAGATTCTTTTCCTGACGTAAGCGACCCATGCGGCTTTCGAGTTTTAGACGGACATATATACAGTTTACTTTAGGTTAGCATATATATAAGAGCTAACCAAGGTAAACTAAAGTGTTTTCCGACCTCTTGTTTCACCCCTTTTTCGATATGGTTAGCAGACGTTGTTTCTGCCTACCTATATATAGTTTACTTTAGGTTAGCATATATATAAGAGCTAACCAGGGTAAACTAAAGTGTATTCTGCCCTGTTGATACTGCACTTCGTGGACTCTTTTCTCCTTTGACTGCAAAACCTCTTATAGCCTTATCTCCACTTGTAACGTTCAGTCATACTGCTGTACCATGCTGTCTGCCATGTACCACCCCATCGGGCTTTGACAAGAATTGTGTTGCAAAGGTACCTGTCATGGCGTTCATCCTGCAAGGTCGGTGCCTGTGGTTTGTCCGTGAAATCTCCACGCTCTGATTGTGTCAGAGGTAGTATTTGACGGCAAAACCTTGCCTTGATGAGCCATAACACCTTTTTGGGCAACATAATTCTTTAATCAATCCCGATGGTAATTGGTTCTACATAAGGGAAGAAAATAAAAATTTTATCTTATGGCTAACATTTGCGACACTCAGTACAAGGTGACAGGCTCACGCAAAGCCGTGGCAGACCTTTGGAACACACTCCAAGAGTTGGAGGTGAACAGTAAGAATGTGTATCTGTATCGTTTGGCAGAACACTATGGCATTGACTACGAAAAGAAAGGCATTTCGGTAAGGGGACACATCTATTGGGCAGAGTATGAAGAGAACGTGGAAGACGATTATGCCCTCTTGTCCTTTGACACGGAAAGTTCTTGGTCTTCCTGCGACTTGTTCTTTGAAGAGGTGAACAAGGCACTTGACAATGGACTTTCCATCAGTTGGCGAGAAATTGAGCCAGGTTGCGACATTTTCTATACCCATGACGAAAACAATTTCTTTCCCGAAGAGTGCTACGTCACTGTCTACGGAGACCTCTTCGAGGATTGTGAGGGTACTTATTCCACTATTGGCGATGCCATCAATAAATGGTGTGAGATGACCGGCATTTCTCAGGACAGCAGAACCGAACAGGAAATGATGGACTTTATCAATGACTATGAGTACGAAGACGAGGACACCGGCTTCTGCATCAATCTAATCACTTTTGGCTGACAAGGAGGGAATGGCTATGATAGACTTTGAACAACTGGAAGGCATTGTCGGTTGCTTCTGCACCCTGCTTTACCCACGAAAGGGACAGACAGAGGGAACAATAGTTGAAGACTTGGGCAGTGAGGTCATTATCCAACTCACTAATGGCAAGGAGGTGACAGAATACAAATATGACGTTGTTATCTGTGAATAATGAAAGGAGAGTCTGTGGGCTATGGCTTTGCAGGCTCTTTTTTCTTTTCACTGCAAAGACTCTTTTATGTCCGCACATCTAACGATGCGATGGCTGTTTTATCAGATATTCCGTGTCGCAAGCAGGACATCAGCCTGTTTGCTCCATCCCTGTTATAGCGACTATGCCTTCACTCTTATATTCCGGTCTGTCATTTTGTTCCCTTCGCCATTGTAAGCGATACGTCCCCTTATTATGACAAAGTCCATTTCGCCACTTGGTCTTCCTTGTTTGTCTTTGCCAGTATCCTGTCCTTTTCAGATGCGGAACTTGCTTCAGTACCATGACAGCTGTGGCATACCCCATACCTGCTATATCTGTCATTCCGTGGCTTGACACCTCTTTGTATGAGCAGCCCTTTGATGATTTGTCGGTCAATGTGCATTATCGTTCCCGTGCTTCCCTATTCGGCAGATACAGCTGTTGTGCCAATTATATCCTCGTTTCGTTCTTTGCGGCATACAGCCGAAGCAATACTTCCGGCATTGCGGACAGGCTATCTCCTTGCCTACAACCTTTGTTCCATTGTTTTGCCCCGTCTTTTTCTGAATTGAGCCATTTCAAAGCAACTTATTTTTACCATGCGAATTTAGCGTGATGCTGCGAAGGAGCTGTCCTTCTTGTGTGGCCGCTGTCGCTGTGACCAATAAAATAGTGCGTAATCTTCCTTTTTCTTCCTTACCGCCAACAACAAAAAGAGTATTGCGGACGATTTTCATGGTTCTGTCCCACATGGTGCCACATCCCTGCTTTTGATTGCATGTAAAAATTAAGTTTCACTTTTAAAATCAATTCAAAATGAAAAAGATCGAGAACAACTTCACTGTATCAGGTTTCGTAGGTAAGGATGCAGAAATCCGTCAGTTCGCAAACGCCAGCGTAGCACGCTTCTCATTGGCAGTAGGCCGTCAGGAGAAGAACGGCGAGGAAACCAACCGCGTATCGGCCTTTATGAATATGGAGGCATGGCGCAAGAACGAGCACACCGGCTCTTTCGACAAAATCACCAAGGGCACGCTGCTCACCGTCGAGGGTTTCTTCAAGCCGGAGGAATGGACAGACAAGGATGGCGTAAAGCACAACCGCGTCATCATGATAGCCACCAAGTTCTACCCCACACCTGAAAAGGAGGAGGAGACTCCAGCGGAAAAGCCGACAAAGAAGGCTACCAAGAAAGGCAAGAAATAGCCTTTCCTCACTCATGACAAGGCGACCTCCGGGTCGCTTTTTTTTTGCTCAGGACAAACCATTCTCATTATACCTTTTGTACATACCCTCTCAACTCTGTTATACAGCCAACCACCTGTTTTATCTGACGTTTCCATAGGCATGCACACCCTACTGCGGGAGTGTATTTAAGTTGCAAAGGTACACAGCTGCTGACGGATGGCCTCGGTATTCATTACAGACAGCATAAAATCTTCCTTTTCCACACGGGAAAAGAGTATTTGATTCATTCTGCAACGTAACCTTCCGAATGTCCTCAGTCTTCTGCTGTCTTTTAACCGCAACGTAAATACATCCCGGCAAGTTGGGGCATAAGCCGCCAAACAGAGGGAAAATAAAAACAAAATCGAAATGGAAAAGAAACAACTAATTTGGACTTGTGACAGTCTGTCAGATGAAGACGCACGCAAAGCGTATCAGGAAAGCCGGCGCGAATGTCCTGGTGATGAGGAACACAATGTGACAGACGAGGAATGGGCGGACGAGGTCAGTCTGTGGCTTGATGACGAGCGTGCCAATCTCAACAAAGAAGTCAATGGTGTGATAGTAGCCTTCGCAGACCTCGGCTTGTGACATGGTCGAAGGCAGGGGTACAAGATAATAGGTCGCAACATCGCAGACATTTTGCGTTCCTCACATGATGCGGAATGGTTTGGCGACACATACAATATCCGTGGTGTCGAATATCACCATGACGGCACGAACTATATCCTTTACC
>JAFTQG010000041.1 GCA_017462915.1 Prevotella sp.
AGAGATTATTATAGCTGCATTCCAACGAAAGTATGGACTGAACATTAAGCCCATAATGGGGGCTTGGAATACCTATCTGGATATTAAACAGAAGTAACTTTAAATGCTCACCTATATCTTCAACACCGCCCACTATAAAGAGGTTCTTTCTCGTGTGCCAAACGTGAAGTACAACCTTTGGATTGGAACGGCTGACATCAAAGACCTCTATGTAGAGGAAGGCAAACAGAAGAAACCCTTTCTTGCTGTGCTTGCCTGTCTCATAAGGCGTGGCGTGGAGGTGAGACTCATTCACGCCAAGGAACCTGGTTCAAAATTCAGAGAGGATTTTGACAAGTACCCTGTACTTTATGACCGACTGGAGCGTGTTCTATGTCCGCGTGTTCACTTTAAGATGATTGTGTTCGATTGCAAGGAAGTTTATATCGGCAGTGCCAACCTCACGGGTGCTGGCATCGGTATGAAGACAGACCACAAACGAAACTTCGAAGCAGGCATTATGACAGATGAATCAGAAATTGTGGAACAGGCCATGAACCAGTTCGATGAGGTCTGGATTGGGAAACACTGCAAGGCTTGCAAACGAAGAGAGTATTGTTTTGACCCAATAATATAAACGAGATGAATGATAAAATTATATTCCTTGATTTCGATGGTGTCCTGAACACGGAACACTATCAGAATTTTCTCTACCATGAAGGACAAGTATGGCAGGATGAGCATGGTGCATTCTTCGACCCTGAAGCTATCGAGCAACTTCGCCGTATTATTAATGTCACTCATGCGGACATTGTTGTTGAATCATCATGGAAATATCTTGGCCTGGAAGCCATGCAAGAAATGTGGCAAGTCCGAAATCTACCAGGGCGAGTGATTGACATCACGCCTTCGACTGTAAGTGATAGTTGGTTGCTCACAGCAAACCTTGATGGCCTTGACCCTGCGATGGGACATTGCAAGGGAATGGAAATCGCATCCTGGCTATCAGACAATGCTACTCAAGACATACAGTATGTCATCATTGATGATGAATACGTTATATTCGATTCTCAACTTCCGCATTTTATTCTTACAAATCCATATGATGGTATCACGGAAGATGTCGCGAACAGGGCTATTTCCATCTTAATGAGCTAATTCAACAAGATTTTTTGACTTCATCTTCCTCCGTCACGACTCGGCAAAGTTGAAGCAAGCTTCACATTGCTCTCACTGCTCCATCGGTTCAAAAAACATTACTTTTTCAGACCTCTGCCACAAGTTGGCGGAGGTCTGTGTTTATTTTGCATCATAATTTGAAAAAAAGTAGTATTATGGTTGACTTACACGACTATGACATTGAAATTATTGAAAAGGAGATTTTGTGGAAATACACCGACAATCGGTGTGACTATTAGCGACTGACTCCGCTTTATGGTGATGGAGTTACGTTGCCGGCACTGGCCTTGCCATCGGATATAGACGAGAACTTTGACTCGTTTATCGGTATGGACTGTCTACCGCCCGACAGGAATGAAGGGCTTGACCGAGGACTGACGAAGGACTTGCACCTTGTCAGTGCATTCCACAATCTCTTCGACCACACGAACTTCGCCATTACGGATTTCATATATGTGCGGAAGTTTGAGACGGAAATCAATATTGATTCAACAAAAAAGTGTGATATGACATACAAAGAACTTTTGGACAGCGTACAGTTTGAGGACGTGGGACCTCATATTGTTAGGATGTACCCAGACATGGCTTATTGTCTTGGCTGGTACAAAATCCATTTTGATATGCTACGTCAGATGCAACCTGTTTTCCACAAGAATACCAACGACATGGTATGCAGGATAACTGGATGAATACCACAATCGAGCAATTAAGGAATCTCGTAATGGAAAGGAAAGAAACTATTCTCAATTTCGTGGTAAGGCCATTTTTTATCGTTCCGCGTCTTCAGGCATTCAAGGCACTTGACAGGCATGGCTACTGTCCTGCATTCAACAATATGCAGGAATGGGACGAGGCAATTCAGAAGATGATTGATGCCTTTGACTTGATGAAATATGCTGGAGGCACGCACACAGCCAATGAAGAGAAAACCATCGATGAAGGGTTGACACTCTTCTGCAAGTATTTCCGTAACCTTTGGGACTAACAACAGTACACTATACGAATTATGAAGACCAAACAATTTGTACACCTGCATGTGCATTCGCATTATTCCATTATGAACGGATGCAACACTGTTCAACAATTGGTGGATAGCGCCATAAAGAACCGAATGGAAGGCATGGCACTCACGGACACAGGGAATATGTACGGCATCATGGAGTTCTTTGACTATGTGAGCAAAGTCAACTCAAAAAGGAAAGAGAGCAAGCAAAGACCATTTAAGCCTGTCATCGGTTGTGAACTATACGTAGCAGAATACAGCACAAAAGAGCAAACGGAAGAGACAAGAGACCGAAAGGGTTACTGTTTGACAGTTCTTGCAAAGAATTTGACAGGTTACAGAAATCTTGTGAAGTTAGTTAGCAATGCCCGGACAGACGGTTTTTATGCAAGTCCACGGACTGATCGAATAGAGTTAGAGAAGTATCGGGAGGGGCTGATTGTCTGCTCGGGTGGTATTGAAAGCGAGGTTTCACCCATGCCATGAAGGAGGACATGAAGGCGTTAGAAGAAACAATCAAATGGTATAGGAATATCTTTGTCGATGACTACTATATAGAATTACAACGATATACCCATCAAGGAGTTAAAAATCATGATAACCTAACGAATGAACAGGAGAAGGTAAATCAGATTCTCTTATGGAAAGCTAAAGAACTTGGCGTTGAGGTCATAGGTACCAATGATGTACGATTTATAACCAAATTCTACGCAGAAGCAAATGAGTACCAAAATCGGATAGCATTATGTGATTCTATGCCGCAAGTCTGGCAAGAAGCCAATAATTAGAAATGGTTGAAGAGTAGAAGCGACATGAATGAGTTGTTTGCCGACATCCCTGAAGCCATCGACAATACAGTGGAAATTCTGGAAAAGGTGGAATTCTATGATATTCATCATGCTCCCATTTATCCACAAATCGCCATGAAGGGTAATTCTGGCAATGTTCAAGAGCAGTCTGAGTATGGTAGCCTGTGTGAGTTGGTCTATGAGAAGGCCAAACAAATCTATGGCTGTCCACTACCTGAAGAAGTTGATGAACGTCTGCGTTTTGAACTTGAGGTTATCAAAGAGAATAATGCATCCAGCTACTTCCTCTTCATACAGGAACTTGTTGTCGTTGCCACAGAACAACTTGATGTGTTGGTCGGTCCTGGGCGCGGATCTACGGCTGGCTGTCTGGTGGCATACTGTCTGGGAATTACCAAGATAGATCCCTTAAAACACGACCTGCTATTTGAAAGGTTTCTCTGTCCCGGACATCCATCCATGCCAGATATTGACCTCGATTTTGATGAAGAAGGACGGACTCGGATAATAGACTGGCTGGAACAGAAATACGGAAAGGAATGTTGTGCACATATCATCACTTTTGCAAGGATGTCTGCCAGAAAAGCTTTTATGTCTGTGGCTCAGGTGGAAGGACTTTCTCCATCACTCACAAACAGTATTGGCGAAATTTTATATGGGGTCAATTGTGGATTGGCGAATCTAATCAAGACTTCTACAGCTTTGAAGAAAATGATGCGATCAGATGCAACAATCCAAAAAGTGTTCCAAATTGCACAGATGCTGGAAGGAACAGTCTGTGATACAGGCCTCCATGCTTGTGGATATGTCATTAGCAATAACCCTGTTGATGATTATGCTCCAACTTCGATGGTGACAGCATCCGATTGTAACAGGGGTATATGCCGTTGTGTACAGTACGATGGCTATCATGTGGAATCAACAGGATTGGTTAAGATGGATTTCCTGTGTTTTGACAAACTTACTCAGCAGAAGGCAATCTGCGAAAGAATAAAGGCTTCTCGGGGTATAGACATCAACCTTGACCTCATCCCTACAGATGATGTCAAGACATTTGAACTATTCCAAAAAGGAGAAACACAAGGCGTATTTCTTTTCGAGACAGAGGGCATGAGGAAGTATCTTCGCAAACTGCGACCCACTCAGTTTGGAGATTTGGTTTTTCTGAATGCCATCTACCGTCCAGGAATAATGAACAAGATTCCCACATTAATCGCTCAGAAGACAGGCCGGAAAGAAATCCGTTATGCCATCCCCTGTATGGAAAAGTACCTGCACGATACTTATGGCATTTTGGTTTACCAAGAACAGTTGATGCTACTATCCAGACAGATTGCTGATTTTAGCAGAGAAGAAAGTTATAAATTGCGAAAGGCTTTGGGCAACAAGAAATTTAAGGAGTTGGAAGACCTGAAAATCAAATTCATTACTGGTGGCCTGAAGAATGGGTACGCGAAGAGTGTTCTCATGAAGATTTGGAACGATTGGGAAAAGTCTGGAACATATCTCTTCAACAAAGCCCATGCCGTTTGCTACTCATGGATTGCCTACCAGACTGCCTACTTGAAAGCCAACTACCCAACAGAGTTTGCAGAAGTAATGTTAAGTGAAAAACAGATATAACGGAATGAAGATAGAAACCCAAATTAAATCCATGCTGACAGAGATGTCTGAAGGCATCTATGAAAAGGAGCATATTCTCGCCATGGCACTGTTGAACGCTATAGCAGGAGAGAGCGTCTTCCTTCTCGGCCCTCCTGGTACAGCCAAGAGTTTGGTGGCACGTCGGTTGAAACTGGCATTCAAAGATGGTAACGCCTTTGAATACCTGATGTCTCGTTTCTCTACGCCAGATGAAATCTTTGGCCCAGTATCTATATCTCTCCTAAAGAACGAGGACCGATACGAGCGTGTTGTGGACGGTTTCCTGCCCACGGCAGCTGTTGTATTCCTTGATGAAATATGGAAAGCCAGTCCTTCCATACAGAATGCCTTGCTGACGGCCATCAACGAGCGCGTCTTCCAAAACGGGCGAAACACTTTGTCGTTGCCTATGAAAGCTCTGATTGCAGCAAGTAACGAACTTCCTGCTGAGGACGAAGGGCTGGAGGCTCTTTGGGATAGATTCCTTGTGCGCATGGTGTCAAACTGCATCCAGACAGGAAACGTATTCTACAAGATGATTCGGCAGAAATCCATTAGTGCCATTGTCATCCCTACAGACTTGCAGATAACGGATGAGGTCTATGAATCATGGCAACATGACATCAACCTCATTGCTATACCCGATGACGTATGTAAGGCAATATCAGCCATCAGGAAACGACTGAAGGAGGAAGTGACGCAGGAAGGACACAAGGACATGAACTACTATGTGTCTGACCGACGATGGAAAAAGTGTTTCCATCTCATGCAGACGGCATCATTCCTGAATGGGCGTAAAGCCATTGACATGACAGACATACCCATCCTTTTCCATTGCCTTTGGAATACGGCAGAAGTCATACCAACATCCTTCATGAGATGGCTCATTACAAACACAAGCATCACCGAAAGTCCTTTTGGAAGTTCCTTTCACAGCTTCTTGGAGAGGATGCTGAAACACAGAAAATAGATATGGACATGGTACTTTCAAAATACTGGCAACAAATAAAATACCTAATGAAGTGATTTAAAATATAACTATGTATATTTGCCATAACAGGGATGAAAAAAGGAGAATATATACGTTTTTTCAGAAAGAATGTCATTTTCCATATAAAAATATTTGGTGATAAATAGAAAAAACTATATCTTTGCAACGAAAAGAAATACTCGGGGTGCTTCCGATACTTGATATTCATGTATGGAGGCTGAGATTATACCCATTGACCTGATGCAGATAATGCTGCCGTAGGAAAAATGAGAATGATTCTATCATTTATCACAAAAAGAACTTACCCGGGTGATGACCAGACGATGTCATTATCCGGATATTTTTTTATAATGGCATAATCCCCTAAGTAGTGTTTTCTGAAATTAAACTTAAGGATTATGCAAATCAAAATCAACAACAAAGACGTTTGCACGGAAGCAAGCAACATGCTTGAACTGGCACAGGAACTGAATTTACCTGAGCGTGGTATTGCCATGGCATTGGGAACAAATATGGTATCGAGGGATGTATGGAGCACTACAGAGTTGCAGGAAGGCGACAGCGTGATTGTGATAAAAGCCGCATGTGGAGGATAATGCCCAATGATACAGTTTATTTCACATTATACTGAAAGATATTCCTACCTTGACTCCATACGTTTAGCCCTTAGAGGAGGATGCCGATGGGTGCAACTGCGTATGAAAGAAGCATCCTATGATGAGATCAAGTCTGTGGCGATTGAGGCACAACAGTTGTGTCATGATGCAGGAGCCACGTTTATCATTGACGACCATGTGGAACTGGTAAAGGAGCTTCATGCCGATGGTGTACATCTTGGCATGAAAGATATGCCTATAGCTGATGCCAGAAGACTGTTAGGTCTGGATTTTATCATAGGCGGCACTGCCAATACCATCGATGATGTGAGGCTACATTATACTGCCGGTGCAAGCTATATTGGGTGTGGCCCGTTCCGTTTTACAACGACAAAGAAAGGACTGGCACCTGTACTTGGACTGGAAGGTTATCATGATATCATGCAAGCCATGACAGCAGAAGGCATAAGACTTCCTGTAGTGGCTATAGGAGGCATTACAGCAGAAGATATTCCAGACATCATACGCACTGGTATAGATGGAGTTGCTGTCAGTGGTACAGTGTTGCGAGCCAGCGACCCTGTAGCGGAGATGCAGAGACTCATTGCCTTTACAGAAGAAAAGTTTTAACACCATACATATATTACTATGAGTAAATTGATTATTGCGGGAAGAGAATTCAATTCCCGTCTGTTTCTTGGAACAGGAAAGTTCAACAACAACAATCTTATGGCAGAGGCCATAAAGGCCAGCGAAACGGAAATGGTCACTGTAGCTATGAAACGTGTGGAACTGGAGGACAGCAATGATGACCTGCTGACTCACATCACACAGAACCAGAATATACAGCTGTTACCGAACACATCCGGTGTGCGTAATGCTGAGGAGGCTGTATTTGCAGCCCAGATGGCGCGTGAGGCATTTGGCACGAATTGGCTGAAACTGGAGATTCATCCTGACCCACGTTATCTTCTGCCAGACTCTGTAGAGACACTGAAAGCCACAGAGCAACTTGTGAAACTTGGTTTTGTGGTGTTGCCATATTGTCAAGCAGACCCTACACTGTGTAAACATCTTGAAGAGGCAGGGGCTGCCACTGTCATGCCGTTGGCTGCACCTATCGGTACCAACAAGGGGCTGCGTATGAAAGATTTTCTGCAGATCATCATCGAACAGGCTACTGTTCCTGTAGTCGTTGATGCTGGTATCGGTGCACCGAGCCATGCGGCAGAAGCCATGGAGATGGGTGCCGACTGTTGTCTGGTGAATACCGCCATAGCCGTGGCTGGCGATCCTGTTCAGATGGCCATGGCTTTCAGGGAAGCCGTAATAGCCGGTCGTCGCGCTTACGAGGCCGGTCTTGGAGCCGTAAGCGACTCAGCAGAGGCAAGTTCGCCACTGACTGCTTTTCTTGATTCAACAACACTTTGAAAAACAATAATTACTATGCCTAATGATAATAAAGCATACGCCAAAAGAGAAAAGGCGTATCTGGCGGGAAAACTTTTCCCTTCGTTAAAAGTAGGTATGACAAAAGTCAACCTCACACCGACTGTCACTAAAGACAAAAACGGTGTTCCCCACACGAAGCAGAATGCACCAGTATATATCTATGATACGAGCGGACCTTTCTCAGATCCGAATATCGAAATCGACTTGAAGAAAGGACTGCCAAGACTACGTGAACAATGGATACTTGACCGCAACGACACAGAGCAGTTGTCTGAAGTGACGAGCGAGTACGGGAAGCTACGGCTTGCAGACCATTCGCTTGACAGCCTGCGCTTTGAGCATATACGATTACCGCGTCGTGCCGTGAAGGGCAAAGGCATAACACAGATGGCGTATGCAAAAGCAGGAATCATCACTCCTGAGATGGAGTATGTCGCCATACGCGAGAACATGAATTGCGAAGAACTCGGCATTAAGACCCATATCACACCAGAATTTGTACGTGACGAGATTGCGCGTGGCCGTGCCGTGTTGCCTGCAAATATAAACCATCCAGAGGCAGAACCTATGATTATAGGCCTCAACTTCCTTGTAAAAATCAATACAAATATCGGAAACTCTGCCACTACATCCTCCATAGAGGAAGAAGTCGACAAGGCCGTATGGTCATGCAAATGGGGAGGAGACACGCTGATGGATCTCTCGACAGGTGACAATATCCATGAGACACGCGAATGGATTGTGCGCAACAGCCCCGTACCTGTAGGCACAGTACCTATATATCAGGCTCTGGAAAAGGCCAATGGCCGTGTGGAGGATTTGACGTGGGAGATATATAAAGACACACTGATAGAGCAGTGTGAGCAAGGTGTCGACTACTTCACGATACACGCTGGCATACGTAGGCATAACGTACATTTGGCAGACACCCGTCTTTGCGGCATAGTGAGCCGTGGCGGTTCTATCATGAGCAAATGGTGTCTGATACACGACAGGGAGTCGTTCCTGTATGAGCACTTTGACGATATCTGCGACATCGTGTCGCAGTATGATGTCGCCTTGTCTCTTGGCGACGGACTGCGTCCGGGCTGCATAGAAGATGCCAATGATGCAGCACAGTTTGCAGAGCTTGATACCATGGGCGAACTCGTAGTGCGTGCATGGGAGAAGAATGTACAGGCATTCATTGAAGGACCAGGACACGTGCCTATGCAGAAGATACGCGAGAACATGGACCGCCAGCTTACCCATTGCCATGAAGCTCCATTCTATACCCTTGGTCCTATCGTCACGGATATAGCGCCGGGCTATGACCATATCACCAGTGCTATAGGTGGTGCACAGATAGCATGGCTGGGCACGGCTATGCTGTGTTATGTCACTCCGAAAGAGCATCTTGCACTTCCGAATAAAGAGGATGTGCGTGTAGGTGTCGTGACATATAAGATTGCCGCTCATGCCGCCGACTTGGCAAAGGGACATCCAGGAGCACAGGTCAGGGATAATGCGCTCTCTAAGGCACGCTTTGACTTCCGTTGGCGCGACCAGTTCCATCTGTCACTTGACCCAGAGCGAGCGTTGCAATACTTTGAGGAGTCAGGTCATACGGACGGAGAATACTGCACCATGTGTGGCCCTAACTTCTGTGCAGCAAAGCTGACACACGATTTGAGGAAGCTGTAGGCTTATGGAATCAAGATACGCCAGGCAAATTGCGTTGCCGGAAATCGGCGAAGAAGGCCAGCGTCTGCTGGAGGAAGCACGTATACTCATAGTGGGCGTAGGCGGTCTTGGATCGCCTGTTGCCCTGTATCTTGCCGGTGCAGGGGTAGGTACTATAGGTCTTGTGGACGACGATACCGTAAACATCAGTAATCTGCAACGTCAAGTGCTTTACGAGGAGCAACAGACAGGCTTGCCAAAAGTTCAGTGCGCAAGGGAGAGGTTACTGTCTATCAACAGTGGCATCACGGTCACCCCCTATGTCGAACAGCTCACCGTGCAGAATGCCGAACGGATTATCAGTGACTATGACATCATCATAGACGGTACAGACAACTTCTCCGCTCGCTATCTCATGAGCGATGTATGCCACGCACTCGGAAAGCCTATGATATACGGTGCAATATGTGCCTTTGACGGTCAGGTCAGCGTCTTGTGCAAAGGTCATGCCACTTACCGCACTCTTTATCCCGATGAGGCTGGCACTCTTGCCATGCCACATCCCGGGAAAGAGGTGGTAGGAGTGACACCAGCCGTCGTGGGTAGTGTACAGGCCAATCAGGCATTACAGCTTATATGCGGATACGGCGAACCGCTCATAGACCGTCTGTGGACCATAGACCTGCGCACCATGCAGACGTTTATAGTCAATATTTGATAACGCAAAAAACGGTTGAGTACAGTTAGGCGGTTTTGCGGTTATACGGAGATTACTCCTCCTGTAACTCACAACTTATAACTTATAACTCACAACTTATAACTCATAACCGTACTCAACCAAACCACTAAACAACTAAACCACCAAACATGTTTTCAGACGAATTACTCAATATAAGCTGGGACGAGACTACAGAGCGCATATCCCGTATGAGCGACAGTGATGTAAGACGTGCACTTGCCAAGGAGCACTGTGACGTGAACGACTTCATGGCTCTTGTCTCTCCTGCTGCAACTCCTTATCTGGAGCAGATGGCACGGCTGTCACGCAAATATACCGAGGAGCGCTTCGGCAGGACGATGTCCATGTTTATACCGCTGTATATAACAAACTCATGCTCCAACTCCTGCGTCTACTGCGGCTTCCACCGCTCCAATCCGATGCCACGCACGATACTTACATACGAACAGATAGAAGATGAATACAAGGCCATAAAACGACTCGCGCCGTTTGAGAATATCCTCCTTGTCACAGGCGAGAATCCAGCAAAAGCCGGTGTGCCATATCTTGCCAAAGCCATTGATATAGCGAAGAAATACTTTTCAAATATCAAGATTGAGGTGATGCCTCTGAAGACCGAGGAATACCGTGAACTCACACAGCACGGACTCAACGGCGTGATATGCTTTCAGGAGACATACCATCGTGAGAACTACAAGCTGTACCATCCCACAGGCATGAAGTCCAATTTCGAGTGGCGTGTCAACGGCTTTGACCGCATGGGGCAGGCTGGGGTACACTCCATCGGCATGGGTGCTCTGCTTGGTCTTGAGAAGGAATGGCGCACGGATGTTGTCATGATGGCATACCATCTGCGCTATCTGCAAAAACATTATTGGAAGACGAAATACTCAGTGAATTTCCCGCGTATGCGCCCTGCACAGAACGAGGGATTCCAGCCCAACTGCTTTGTCAATGACAGGGAACTGGCACAGGTGACATTTGCCATGCGCATATTCGACCATGATGTAGACATATCATACTCCACACGCGAACCGCAGTTTATCCGTGACAATATGTGCACACTCGGCGTGACCACAATGTCGGCAGAGTCAAAGGTGAATCCAGGAGGATACCATACCTATCCGCAGGCCTTGGAACAGTTTATTGTATCCGACGACCGTACAGCCATGGAGATAAACCGCCGTCTGAAGGAGTTGGGACGCGAGCCGGTATGGAAAGACTGGGATGCTTCCTTTGACCTCTTCGGTAGTCTGTCTACGGAAAAGAGGGCAAAAGCCTGAAATACGGTTTTACGGTTGCTTGCGGTTATACGGTTGTCTGGTGGTTTGGTAGTTTAGTTGTATGTCTATTCAACCAAAGCCAGCCACCAAACAGCCAAATGACCAAACCACTAAACCACCAAACGACCAAGACAATGTTTACAACTATAGTCATAACACGCCCTACATTCTCATGTGACGAAGTCGAGCAAGCCGCCAGACTTCTAAGGCATGAGGATGTGGGGCTTTTGCATATACGTAAACCGCACTCCAGTGAGGAAGAGACAGAAGAGCTTGTGCGCCAGTTGGCAGAAGAATGGCATGACCGCCTTGTGCTGCACGACCATTTTCATCTTGCACAGCGTTATGCCCTGCACGGCGTGCACCTCAATTCGCGCAACCCTCTGCCTCCCGAAGGATGGCATGGGACTGTCAGCCGCAGCTGCCATAGCTTGGAAGAGGTGAAGGCGTTCAAGGAGAGATGCGACTATGTGTCTCTGTCTCCGATATTCGACTCAGTCTCCAAACAGGGCTATCATTCCGCTTTCAGCAGGGATGTGATAGCCGAAGCCGTTGCCGACGGCATCATAGACAGCAAGGTATACGCCCTTGGAGGAGTGAGGTTCTCCATGCTCGCCACCGTCAAGGAAATGGGATTCGGCGGAGCGATGATACTTGGAGATGCGTGGAATACATACGGTCATACGGCTGTGAGTTATCAGTTATGAGTTGTCGGTTGTGAGTTATCAGTATGTGGAGATTACCATACCTCATAACTTATAACTCACAACTGACAACTCATAACCTACAACCTACAACCAATAACCGTAAAACCTTATAACCGTATTCATACATCATGAAGACAATACTAACAATAGCAGGGAGTGACACCTGCGCCGGTGCCGGGATACAGCAGGATCTGAAGACCATCACGTCCTTGGGCCACTACGCCGTGACGGTCCCCACGGCACTCACGGCACAGAATACAGTAGGAGTTCAGAGGGTAATGCCCGTACCTGTAGAAATGTTGCAGGCACAGCTTGACTCTATACTGAGCGACATCGATATAGCTGCGGTAAAAACAGGAATGATACCCGACGCACTGTCGGCACGGATTATCGTCACTGCTCTGAGGCAGCTTGATGTCCCTATCGTGTGCGACCCCGTGATGATTTCCACAAGTGGCACACAACTTATGAACGATGAGTGCATCGAGACTGTCAAGAACGAACTGTTCCCCATCTGCACCCTTGTGACACCGAATATCCCCGAGGCCATACGGCTGGCAGGAGAGGCTACAGCAGACAGCCGTGATATAGGGAACATGTTGGTGGAGCGCTACGGCACTGCGTTCCTGCTGAAAGGAGGACACGCCGATAGCACGATGATGACAGACCGTCTTTATACCACAGACGGCGCTGTCCATGAATACACATCACCGCGCATAGCAACGACAAACCTGCATGGGACAGGGTGCACCCTGTCAAGTGCCGTGGCGACACTGCTGGCAGAAGGACAAAACCTCGCTGATTCCGTCCGTGGAGCAAAGGCCTTGATAGACAAGGGTATAAAGCAGGGCCGTCACCTCCACATAGGAAAAGGCAACGGTCCACTGTGGCTGTTCTGAGTTTTTTTAGACTGTATCCGTTAATTATTTTTCTGCAATACCATGCTCTGAAATTCCATGATGCGTAGCATGATTCATGATATCCGCCACACACGTTAAATCAATTGTTCCGCAAAGACAAAACAGAGGGTAACCTTTTACCACGAGAACCGTGACCTTTTGACAAGCAATTCGTCACTTTTCATATGGTAAAAGGTTACCCTCTGAGGTATAGAGATTAATACATTGAATTTAATAGTATTAGTTGCGGATTTGATGCTAATTTATTTTGTATTACTGGGCTGCTATGTAATTTATATATCACCTACAATTATCGAAGACTCAGAAAAGTCAGGAATTGTTTTACCATATTGTTTGTCTATATCAGCTCCAGTCGTAAACAGTGTAGTTTCAAGTCTGCTTTTCGTAAGCCAATTAGCAAAACGACCTATACCAATTATATATTTAACATACAAATTTGCGTTTATAGATGAATAAGACCTAAAATCAGGGTATGTAGAATATGTTATAAAATATTTATACTTGCGAGGAGAATTGCTTGTATTGTATTCAACACATTGTCCTTTTTCTACATCTTGAAATGGAACTTGATAATACTCTGCCTCTGATATTTTTTCCCATTTATTCCACTTGTATTTCTTATACTTATGTTCTGATATATAGGCTGAAGAATGTGGAGGTATTGCCAATATACGTTGCTGGGTGTAGGTCGTTGAAACAGAAGATGATGTGCCGCTTCCTACTGATACGCCACCTGCGATATCACCAACGACACCGCCAACTCCCAATGCACCAGCAATAGCACCAAGCCCGACACTTGCACCAGAGCCGGAACCTTTTGAAACACTGATTTGTTTATTATCATAAAAAGCTGTTGCAGCATTATCTATAGTCCTAAAACTATTACCTCTATCTATGTATATGATATTATGTGTTTTATTTGTTATTTCAATATAATATCGGAGGACAATAACATCATGTGATGAACTTACAGTCTTCCTTACAAAACTCATCTCTATATCCTCATTAGAAAGTATAGATGAATCTTCTATTGCTAATACAGGCAATTGGCGATGAGCCTTTCCTCCTCCTTCCAAAGTAAACTCAATATGAGGATTATATTTGCTTATAAGCGCAGCATTATTGGCCGCAGGTTGCTTCTCTACATATCCTGTCGCAGCATTATCGTTGGCAGCACCGGAGGAAGATGCTATCTTGTTGCCGGAAGCTGTACCGCCAAACACATCCTTCTCGCCATTCATGTATTTTATCATGAATATCTTGTCCGTGCCTATGGTATATGTCGGCCCTGTCTTGTTAGACCATTTTTTGTAAGTGACCTTGCTCTCTTCTACATTGATAACCTTGGCCTTGATTTCGTCTCCATTGCTTTTCACTATCAAGTCCTGGGCGTGCACTCCAGCTGAAACAAGCAGGAGCATCGGGATAAATAATGTTTTCATAACTTTATCTATATAAATATGTTAACGATTCCATGACGCAACTTTTGTTCCATGACATTGCGGACAGACACCACGGTTGTTTTTGCAAGTTTCGCATATTTTTGTTATTCCCATATTGTTGGAAATGCCATTGCCATGACAATTGAAACACTTTCCATCACCATGGCAGAGTAAACATTCTCCACCGCCGTTACTATTCAGGATATCTCGTGATGTCGTTGTTCCTGTGCTATTGCCTGGACTATTTCCTGAATATGTAGTCATATCATACGAATCAACGCTCTGGCTATCTATATTGTTCCAATTTACATTATTCCAATCTATATTATTCCAATTTACATTAAGCTGAGGGACAACAGTATTAAATCCGTTTATCAAACCCTGCTGATACTCCTCAAAAGTGATATTAGTTCCCATTTTTTGAAAAAAGCTCTGGGCATTCTGATACTCATTCCATTGCTGTTGCTGTGCTTGAGACATAGTCTGCTGTATCATTTGGTTATATACATCATTGAAATAACCTGGCTGACTCATTTGGGCCGCGATAGTTCCACTATAAGACGGAACACTATAAGTTTGTGGCGTCATTGCATAGCCACCACCATACATCTGATTCATTGTGGCCGTAGCAGCCTGTGCAACTCCTGCCAATATATTGCCCCACATACGTCTCCGCCTTTCTCTTTTCGCCTCTTTTTCCGCAAGTTTGCGCTCTTGTTCTCGTCGTTTTCTTTTTTCAAGATTTTCTGAAGCAATGTTATAATTCTCATCAAATGTCTGATAATATTGGTCAATCAATGGAATAATTGCTTTGTATTCGTCCATTTCTTTCATTATTAAACAAAGGTCCTTTGCACGATTCCAAAAACGTTTCGCTATGAAATCAGTCTTTTCTGAATTACATTCATTAAAACAGAACTTAAACAGTTCCATTGTCGCATCCAAATTTCCCCATAGAGAACTTCTTGCTAACAAGAATAATCGATATTCATCATCTTCGTTTGCCTTCTGAGCCATTTCATAAAGTTCTTTTGCAGATTTACCCAATGCATCTTTCTGGTACACTTTACTTTTAGGACTCATCATTGTAAGATATGGAAGTGCATATTTATAATTTCGAATGGTTTTGAATCCTTCCAGTAGAGCCGATAATTTATCTTTATAAGTGAATAAGTCTATATAACTTGAATATTCAGAATGAAATACACAGAAAAGGCTAAATGATGGTTCTTCTGAACTATAATATCTACTTCCTGAATTTAATTCTACGTTATTTCCACCCTTAGGGAATGTCCTGCTTAACATCAGATGCTTAAAATTGTCTTTATCACAGACACAGTATGCTTCATTTTGGGGACTAAAATATTTAACAACATTTCCTGGTCTATAATATTCTTTTCCATATGCAGAACTTAACATTAAATATGTAAGGTCATCATATTCATAATTTTCGATATAACGAGCATTATCACTGTTCAATAATTTTGTTGGTACCCCCTCATAATAAGGATCAAACTTGTTGAAATTATGATAATACAGTAATTGATAATTAACATAGCTTCTCAATATAGGTAACGCATTGTGTTTGTATTTCTTATATTTGTTTTTTCTATCAATCTCATTTTTTATTTTTGCAAAATATTTATAGGCTTTATCTGTCTTTCCTTTTATATAAAGTTTTATACCCTTTTCATTTACAGGATGCAAATCTGTCGGGATTTTATTAGTTGGAGCCAAGAAGTCTTCTAAAGTTAGATTTTTGCCTTCCTTTGATTTTATAATACTGTCAACCCATTCCCTTTGACGTTTATAATCTGTATATTTTTGAGCCATACAGATATCAGAGAAAGCCACACAGCAGATAAGGAGAGTGACGTAAAATAAATATTTTCGAATAAATTGTTGCATAGTTATACAATTCTAATAATATAAGGCCTAATATAATAAATAATGTTTCAGTCCAAAAAAGCAGAGATTGAGACAATAAAAAAACGTGGACTCAAACTTCGTCTACGCTTTCTAAGGTATCGGCAAACACCATGCACACATATACGAGTAAAAGCCCACGCCAAAGGCGTGAGCATCAACTTTTACTCTTGTGTGCTTCTTCAAATTTGCCGATTTTCAGAAAGCAAGAATAAAGCTAACGCTTTTTTATATTATATGTCTTTTGTCTGTTTTGTTACATAGGCATCTTCTTTTCGTTTGCCCTGCAAAGTTAGCAATAAATTATTGTTTCACCAAATTAATATCCGCATTTTTATTTCCCTCTCCTTTATATTTCTTTAAAAACTGACAACCGACTTTGATATAACCATACAGAAAAAGGGAATGATATGATTCTATATGTCATATCATTCCCTTTCATATTTACGCTTTCCTGAAAGCTTACAGGGAAATGCGATATGTGTTATCTGCGTTTACCATGCAAACATCGGATAGTCTGCCATGACATCGTTGACGCGCTTGCGTACAGATGCGATGACCTCCGGATTCTCAGGGTCATTGAGCACGGTCTCGATAAGCTCTGCGATAAGAACCATCATATCCTCTTTTGCGCCACGTGTTGTCATGGCTGGTGTGCCGAGACGGATGCCTGATGTCTGGAATGCGGAGCGTGTGTCAAACGGAACCATATTCTTGTTTACAGTGATGTCCGCTGCCACGAGAGCGTTCTCTGCCACCTTACCTGTCAGTTCAGGATATTTTGAGCGGAAGTCGACGAGCATGGAATGGTTGTCTGTTCATCCGGAAACGATGGTGAAGCCACGCTTCATGAGTTCGTCCGCTAATACCTGTGCGTTCTTCTGCACCTGCTTTGCCCACTCCTTGAACTCAGGCTTGAGGGCTTCTCCAAATGCCACGGCCTTTGCTGCTATGACATGCTCCAGCGGACCGCCCTGCTGTCCTGGGAACACGGCAGAGTTGAGGAGCTGTGACATCTTCTTCACTACGCCCTTCGGTGTGGTGTATCCCCAAGGATTGTCGAAGTCTTTGCCCATGAGGATGATGCCGCCGCGAGGGCCGCGCAGGGTCTTGTGTGTTGTGGATGTCACGATGTGTGCGTACTTCACAGGATTGTCAAGCAGTCCGGCGGCGATGAGTCCGGCAGGGTGTGCCATGTCGATCATGAGGAGTGCGCCGACCTTGTCGGCAATCTCGCGCATACGCTTGTAGTCCCACTCGCGTGAGTAGGCGGAGCCTCCGCCGATGATGAGTTTCGGCTTGTTCTCGACGGCAAGTTTCTCCATGTTGTCGTAATCCACGCGTCCTGTCTCCTTGTTGAGCTTATAGCCTACAGGGCGGTAGAGGATGCCTGAGGTGTTTACGAGCGATCCGTGGGAGAGATGGCCGCCGTGGTCGAGGTCCATACCCATGAAACAGTCTCCAGGCTTCAGCACGGCGAGGAGTACCGCGGCATTGGCCTGCGCGCCTGAGTGAGGCTGTACATTGGCATACTCTGCTCCGAAGAGTTCGCATACGCGGTCAATGGCAAGCTGCTCTACCTTGTCCACGACCTGGCAACCGCCGTAGTAGCGCTTGCCGGGATAGCCCTCGGCATACTTGTTGGTAAGGCAAGAGCCCATGGCCTGCATTACCTGGTCACTTACAAAGTTCTCACTTGCGATGAGCTCCATACCCTTGTGCTGGCGCTGGTGCTCCTGTTCGATTAAATCGAAGATTGCTTGGTCTTTTACCATTGTCGTCTTTTTACCTATGTTTGGGTTAATTGTTTTCATGCTTGCTCGGTGTGGAAGTATTTGCTTCCATGGAGCAGGGGATGGGGTAGGTGAAGGTTATTTGCAGAGCTCCACCTTGTCGATATCCTGCACCTTGTCGCAGTAGCGGCAGCGCAGCTCAGGATGTGGGGAGAGCTTGTCTACTACGGTGAAGTATGTCGACATCGGTTCGTTGTTTGTTATGCATTTAGGGTTGTTGCATTTCACGATGCCGACGAGCTTGTCGGGTAGCGTGACAGTCTTCTTCTCGACTACCTCGTAGTCCTGTATTATATTCAGCACGACACGGTGTGCCACAACGGAGAGCTGTGATATCTCTGCGTCGCTGAAATACTTGTCTTCAACCTTTATGATGCCTTTCTTGCCGAGCTTCTTGGATATATAGTTTGAGCCGATAGTCACTGGAGTGTCCAGCTCGTGCACCTTCAGCAGATTGGCTACCTCGTATGTCTTCTCGGAAGGGATATGGTCTATGACGGTGCCGTTCTCGATAGCCGCCACAATGCGTTCTTTCTTGGACATGGATTGTCTTTTTTTTTTACGGTTATGCGGTGTTACGGTTATGCGGTTGCTTGCGGTTGTATGATATTGAGGTCAATGTTATAAGAAAAGTAATCTCCGTACAACCGTCAAACCATACAACCGTCAAACCTCATACACTTAGATTATAGTCTTGTCATTACGGACATCCTCGAGCGTTATGCCCAGAGTGTGGCAGAATATTGCCTCTCGCGCGAAGAGGCCGTTGCCAGCCTGCTGGATATAGTATGCGTGCGGGTTGTCATCGACATCATAAGCTATCTCGTTGACGCGTGGCAGAGGATGGAGGATGCGCATATTGTCTTTGGCCTTGCACAGCATGTCGCGTTTCAGGATATAGACATTCTTGACACGCTCGTACTCCATGAGGTCAGAGAAACGCTCTTTCTGCACGCGGGTCATGTAGAGAATATCGGCATCTTTTATGACATCCTCGTTGAAGTCTGTGTGTTCCACAAACTTGATGCCATGGTCTTTACAGTAAGCCTTGTATTCATCTGGCATGGCAAGCTCTTTCGGAGCGACAAAATGAAATGTGGGATTGAAATGTCTCATTGCGGTAATGAGGCTATGGACAGTGCGTCCATATTTCAGGTCACCTACAAGATAGATGTTAAGGTTGTCGAGCGTTCCCTGTGTCTTGTAGATGGAATAAAGGTCCAAGAGACATTGCGACGGGTGCATGTGTGCGCCGTCGCCGGCATTGACGATAGGTACCGGCGCTATCTCCGAGGCATATTGTGCCGCGCCCTCTATGTGATGTCGCATGACGATGACATCGGCATAGTTGGAGACCATAAGGATAGTGTCTTTAAGGGTCTCGCCTTTTGTCGCACTGGTGACCTTTGCGTCAGAGAACCCGATGACGCGTGCGCCAAGACGATTAGCGGCTGTTTCAAAACTCAATCGTGTGCGTGTAGAAGGCTCGAAGAAAAGAGTTGCGACAACCCGGCCTTTAAGAATTTCACGATTAGGATGGAGCTCAAACTCCTTTGCCATTTCCAGAAGATACATGATCTCCTCTTTTGACAAGTCGGCAATAGTGACAAAATCTTGTTTTTCCATTCTTGAAAAATGTGCCTTTTTGACGATTTGATGCAAAGTTACGCATTTTTTCCCGAAATTTCTCTCAAATGTCAAAATATTATTGTATTTTTGCAAAAATATTTATCTCTGATAATTATTATGAGACGTACATTCATACATACCCTATGGGTTCTGCTCGTGCTGGGTATTGTCTTGTTTCTGTCGCTTGGCGCAGCCATCTGGCATGGCTGGATAGGCTACATGCCTCCTGTGGAGGATCTGCAGAATCCTATCGACAAGTATGCGACACAGATATATTCTTCAGACGGAAAAGTCATTGGCACTTGGAATCACAACAAGGATAACCGCATCCGTGTGCCTTATGACAGCATATCGCCACATGTCGTCAAGGCTCTGATTGCTACTGAGGATATCCGTTTTCACGAGCATTCCGGCATTGACTTCTGGGCTATAGGGCGTGCTGTCATCAAGCGCGGACTGCTCGGGCAGACAAGTGCCGGCGGCGGATCTACCATTACCCAGCAGTTGGCAAAGCAGCTGTACAGTGACCATGCCGAGTCGAAGTTTGAGCGCATCATGCAGAAGCCCATCGAATGGGTCATTGCGTTGAAGCTGGAACGGTATTATACGAAGGAAGAAATCATTGCCATGTATCTCAACTATTTTGATTTCCTGCATAACGCTGTAGGTATCAAGATGGCTGCCAATACTTATTTCAGCAAGGAGCCAAAGGACCTCAGTGTCAGTGAGGCGGCAACACTTGTCGGGCTGTGCAAGAATCCTTCATATTTCAATCCCGTACGTTACAGAGAACGTTCGGAGGACCGTCGCAATGTAGTCCTCGGACAGATGCTCAAGGCGAAATATATCTCACAGTCTGAATATGATACATTTGTATCGGAACCTTTGCAACTGCATTTCAAGACTATAGACCATAAGGATGGCAGTGCGACATATTTCCGTGAATTCCTGCGCAAATACATGACAGCGACAAAGCCTTACCGTGATGAATATCCGTCATGGGCAGGTACGCAATATTACATCGACTCGATAGCTTGGGAGAATGACCCGCTGTATGGATGGTGTAATAAAAACAAGAAGAAAGACGGGACACCTTATAATATATATACAGACGGGCTCAAGATCCGCACAAGTATAAATTCGCGTATGCAGAAATATGCAGAGGAATCCGTGTATTATCATGTCGCGAAATATCTCCAGCCGAAATTCAATAAGGGAAAGGCGACAAAACCTAATTTCCCGTACACAGACGATCTGACAAGCAAGCAGGTGGCTGATATATTTGCACGTGCCATGCGCCAGAGCGAGAGGTGGCGTACAATGCATGAGGCTGGATACAGTGATGAGGAGATAAAGCAGTCGTTCCGCCAGAAGACGGAAATGAATATCTTCACATATCACGGTGATATCGACACGATTATGACCCCGATGGACTCCATACGCTACTACAAGTCGTTCCTGCGTGCGGGATTCATGAGTATAGACCCGCATACAGGTGCTGTAAAGGCGTATGTCGGAGGCCTTGACTACTCTCATTTCCAGTATGACATGGTGATGCTGGGACGGCGCCAGGTGGGCTCTACAATCAAGCCGTTCCTCTATTCCCTTGCCATGGAGAACGGATATACTCCGTGCGATATGGCTCCTAATGTGCAGCAGACGTATATGGTAGCCGGCAGACCTTGGACGCCGCGCAACGGTTCACGTGCGCGATACGGTTCAATGGTGACGCTGAAATGGGGACTGCAACAGTCCAATAACTGGATTTCCGCTTACCTGATGTCAAGGCTTAATCCGCAGCAGTTCGTGGCATTGTTGCAGAAATATGGAATAGACAGCCCAGACATCCATCCTTCGATGTCCCTCTGCCTCGGTCCTTGTGAAGTAAGCGTAGGCGAGATGGTAAGTGCCTATACTGCCTTTGCCAACAACGGCATACGCTGCGCTCCAATGTTCGTTACACGAATAGAGGACAATATGGGCAATGTACTGGCTGAGTTCCAGCCACGCATGATAGAGGTACTGTCACAGGAAGGATGTAACAAGATGATAGATATGCTCCGTGCTGTAGCCGATGGCGGTACAGCCTCACGCCTGCGTTACATGTTTGACCTTCAGGGAGACATTGGCGCAAAGACAGGAACGACAAACAGGAATTCCGATGCATGGTTTATGGGCATAACGCCAGATCTTGTCAGCGGATGCTGGGTAGGCGGCGAAGACCGTGATATCCATTTCAATTCAATGACTCTTGGACAGGGCGCAGCAATGGCTCTGCCTATCTGGGGCTATTACATGAAGAAGGTTTATCGCGACAAGACTCTCGGCTACGACCCGAAGGCGGTATTTGATATACCGAGGGACTATGACTCCTGTTACAAGGACAGCATAGACAGCGGAGTATCCATAGAGGATATCTTCGAATGACATATACGAAAAATAACTATAAATAGAATAGAATTATGGCAATAGTGAAACCATTCAAGGGCATCCGCCCACCGAAAGAGCTTGTTGAGCAAGTTGAGTCCCGGCCTTATGATGTGCTTGACTCGGAAGAGGCACGTGCAGAAGCCGGTGACAACGAGAAGTCTTTATATCATATCATCAAGCCGGAAATAAACTTTGAGCCTGGAACAAGCGAATATGACCCGAAGGTCTACGAAGAGGCAGCCCGTCAGTTTCAGATGTTTCAGGATAAGGGATGGCTTGTGCAGGACAGCAAAGAGCAGTATTATATCTACGCTCAGACATCCTGTCTACCTGCCAATGGCGGTAAGGAGAAGACACAGTATGGTCTTGTTGTCGGAGCATATTCCGGTGATTATGAGAGCGGTGTAATCAAGAAGCATGAGCTTACACGCCGCGACAAGGAAGAGGATCGCATGAAACATGTGCGTGTGAACAACGCAAACATCGAGCCTGTCTTCTTCGCATATCCTGATAATGAGGTTCTTGATTCGCTGATTATGAAGTATGCGAAAACCGAACCGGAATATGATTTCATTGCACCGATTGACGGTTTCGGACATAAGCTGTGGATTGTATCCGACGATAATGACATAAAGACCATTACGGAAGAGTTTGCAAAGATGCCGGCTTTATACATTGCCGATGGTCACCACCGTTCTGCTGCCGCGGCACTTGTCGGTACAGAGAAGGCAAAGAACAATCCGGCTCACAAGGGAGACGAAGAGTATAATTATTTCATGGCCGTAGCTTTCCAGGCCTCCCAGCTCACTGTATTGGACTATAACCGTGTGGTAAAGGACCTTAATGGCAACACAAGCGAGCAGTTCCTTGAAAAGCTGTCGCACAATTTCATCGTGGAGAATAAGGGAACAGAGGAGTACCGTCCGCAGAAGCCTCATGAGTTCGCTCTGTATCTTGATGGGGAGTGGTATGCCCTTAATGCCAAACCTGGCACATTTGATGAAAACGACCCTATCGGTGTACTGGATGTGGACATATCATCACGCCTTATCCTGCAGGATATCCTTGAGATGGGTGATCTTCGCTCGTCACAGCGCATAGATTTTGTAGGAGGACTTCGTGGCCTCGGCGAACTGAAACGTCGTGTAGACAGCGGAGAGATGCGTGCTGCTCTCGCATTGTATCCTGTCTCCATGAAGCAGATCATGGATATTGCAGACTCTGGTAACATCATGCCTCCAAAGGCGACTTGGTTTGAACCGAAACTACGTTCAGGATTGGTTATTCATAAACTCTCTTGATGGAAGACAGTTTTAAGACAATAGGCAAGGAAGGTGAGGGATTCTATTCCGAGAAAAGGAGTAAGTTCCTCGCTTTCTCTCATCATGTGGAAACGGAAGCCCAGGTAAAGGAAATTGTTGCCGGATACAAAAAGAAGTATTATGATGCACGGCATGTATGCTATGCCTATGTTCTTGGAGTAGATGGTGTCGGCGATGGCGTGAGCTTCCGCATGAATGATGACGGTGAACCCTCTTCTACAGCTGGCAAACCTATTTACGGGCAACTGGTTAAGGCAGAACTGACGGATACGCTGATTGTTGTAGTAAGATATTATGGCGGAGTAAACTTAGGCACGTCCGGGCTTATTGTTGCATATCGTGAAGCGGCACTTGACTGCATAACGAACTCAGTAATAGAAGAGCGCATCATTGAGGAAAAAATCGAGTATTCGTTTGTATATCCTGCAATGAATGATGTCATGAAAATAGTCAAGGACCTGCAACCTCGTATTGTATCACAGCAATTTGACAACACCTGCTCCATAACATTGGCAATCCGCCAGTCTATGGCTCCACAACTACGCGCCCGCCTCGAACAGCTTGCATTCAAATGATATGCAGCAATATTTTTTCATGCAGTGATTTCTGGATTCTCGATTCTGAAGGATGCGGTTCTGTAAACAAGAACTGCATTCTCCGAATATCTTACAGAAAAAAAACATCTTTGGCAAAATGACAGCTGCCAGTAGGCAGGAACAATGATGCACAAAGGTAAAGTATTTTGGTAAAAAAGCCTAAAAAACGCGTTTTTTTTCGATTTGACGGGTTCTATGTCTGAAAAAAGCACTAAATTTGTACCTTAATATTAACAAGCAAAACTCGTTAGAACGAAAATAAACTACTAAATACGTAAAAATGGATATAACACAAACTGTCGATAATGACAGAATACTTCAGATTGACATAGAACAGGAGATGAAGTCAAGCTATATTGACTATTCCATGTCAGTCATTGTTGCACGTGCTCTTCCTGACGTACGAGACGGATTCAAGCCTGTCCATCGCCGTATCCTGTATGGTATGATGGGCATAAACAATGTAAGCACTCAGCCATATAAGAAATGTGCTCGTATTGTCGGTGAGGTACTTGGTAAATATCATCCACACGGAGACAGTTCTGTATATGGTGCATTGGTTCGTCTGGCACAAGACTGGAACATGCGTTATACACTTGTTGATGGACAGGGAAACTTCGGCTCTATTGACGGTGATTCTGCTGCCGCGATGCGATATACCGAGTGTCGTCTGTCGAAGATGGGTGAGCACATAATGGATGACTTGGAGAAAGATACCGTCGATATGGCTAACAACTTCGACGATACCCTCCAAGAGCCGACTGTCATGCCGACAAAGGTGCCAAACCTTCTTGTCAATGGTGGCAATGGTATTGCTGTGGGCATGGCTACGAATATGCCTACGCATAACCTCGGCGAGGTGATAGACGGTTGCTGTGCATACATCGATAATCCAGAGATAGATACAGATGGTCTGATGCAATACATAAAGGCTCCAGATTTCCCTACAGGGGCATATATCTATGGCATACAGGGCGTAAAGGATGCATACGAGACTGGTCGCGGACGTATCATAATACGTGCAAAAGCTGAGATAGAAAGCGATGAGCAGCATGACAAGATTGTCATAACGGAAATACCTTATGGAGTCAATAAGGCACAGCTCATAGAATATATCGCCGAACTTGTAAAGGAAGGAAAGATTGACGGCATCTCGAATGTGAATGACGAGACAGGTCGCCAGGGAATGCGCATCGTTGTTGACTGCAAGAAGGATGCAAATGCCAATGTCATCTTGAACAAGCTCTTCAAGATGACAGCGTTGCAGAGTTCTTTCTCTGTGAACAACATCGCTCTTGTGAAAGGCCGTCCACGTCTTCTGACATTGAAGGAGTGCGTCAAATATTTCGTTGAGCACCGACATGATGTCACCATTCGCCGTACAAAATTTGATCTTAAGAAGGCTCAGGAGCGTGCACACTTGCTGGAAGCCCTCATCGTTGCCTGTGACAATATTGACGAAGTCGTACATATCATACGTGGCTCAAAGACTCCGGCAATAGCTGTGCAGAATTTGATGGAGCGATTCCAATTTGATGAGGTGCAGGCTAAATATGTCGTTGACATGCGTCTGTCCCAGCTTACCGGTCTCCGCATGGATCAGTTGCACAACGATTACGATGAACTGATGAAGACTATAGACTACTTGCAGTCCATCCTTAATGATCCAGAGCTCTGCAAGAAAGTAATGAAGGATGAACTTCAAGAGGTCAAAGGTAAATATGGTGATGAGCGTCGTACGGAAATCAAATACTCTTCAGAAGAATTCAACCCAGAGGATTTCTATCCAAACGATCCTGTCGTAGTCACGGTATCTCATCTTGGATACATCAAGCGCACATCTCTTTCCGAATTCCGCGAGCAGGCTCGTGGTGGTGTTGGTTCAAAAGGAGTTTCACACCGCAACCAGGACTTCACAGAGTTCATCTATCCTGCTACACTCCATAATACAATGCTCTTCTTTACCAAGAAAGGACGTTGCTATTGGCTCAAGTGCTATGAACTGCCAGAGGGTGGAAAGGATTCAAAGGGACGCGCCATACAGAATATGCTTAACATCGACGCTGATGACACAATCCAGTCGATACTTCGCCTGCGTGGTTTGAATGACGAGGAGTTTATACGCAATCATTATGTTGTCTTCTGCACAAAGAATGGTACTGTAAAGAAAACATGCCTTGAGCAGTACTCCCGTCCACGCGCTAATGGTGTGATAGCCATTAACCTTGTAGACGGAGATGACCTCGTGGATGTACGTCTTACCAACGGTTCTAATGAGCTCATCATCGCCTCCCGTAATGGTCGTGCCTGCCGCTTCAACGAGAATGATATACGTACAATGGGACGTGTGTCTACCGGTGTACGAGGTATGCGTCTTGATGGTGAAGACGACGAAGTCATAGGCATGGTTGTCGTCAACAAACCACTTGAAGAGTCTATCCTTGTCGTTTCTGAAAAGGGCTATGGCAAACGCACTCCTATTGACATGGAAAACCAAGAGGCAGAAGAAGGCGTTGACCATGTTTACCGAATCACGGCACGTGGCGGCAAGGGTGTCAAGACATTGGACATTACACAAAAGACAGGAAAACTCGTTGCTATCAAGAATGTCAAGGATGAGAATGACCTTATGATCATAAACAAGTCCGGCATCACTATCCGTCTTTCCGTTCAAGAATGCCGTCTGCAGGGACGTGCCACACAAGGCGTGCGTCTCATCAACCTTGAAAAGAAGAATGATGTCATCGCATCAGTCTGCAAGGTTCTTGGGCAGGCTTCCGTTGAGCAGTTCAACCGTACTTACAATGACGGTGAAACTTCAGAACAACATGAAAACTAACATAATAATTAACTAAACACATTCAACTATGAAAAAAATTATGTTGATGGCTGCAACTGTGATGATGTCACTTGCAGCAAACGCGCAAAATCCTGACGGTCTCAAGCAGGTAATGTCAGCCTCAAAGTATAGCGAGGCAAACAATCTGCTGAAAACCGCTTCAGAAACTATGCTTAGCACAGAAAAGGCAAAAGCATACAACAAGCTTGTCGACCTTGCTGTTGCCGAGTGTACAAAAGCTGAAGAGGCTGCTGTAAAGGCACAGCTCTCAAAGGACGATGCGGAGATGAACAAGCAGAATGCAAAGAAGGCAAAGGCCGCTTACAATGCAGTAAAGAGCGCTATGCTTTGTAATGATGCCGACAACGAGCCAAACGAGAAGGGACAGGTTAAGCCAAAATTCCAGTCTAAGAATGCCAGCCGTATTCTCCCTATCCGCAATACCCTTATCAACTGCGGTCTGGAAGCATATAACTCAAAGGACTATGCTTCTGCCCAGAAGTATTTCGGACTGTTTGCTGAGTCTCGCCAGAATGCACTCTTCTCAAAGACAGATTTCTCAGCAGAGACCAATTATGGCCAGATTTGTTATTATGCAGCACTTGCAGCTTATTTCAACAAAGATGGCAAGAAATGTTCTAAATATGCAGATTACGCTCTGCAGTCTGGTGACAAGGAGATTGTGAATGATGTCATCACCGTGAAACTCGGTGCACTTGAAGAGCAGGCTAAGGCCGCACAGATTGACACATTGAAGTATATCAGCAGTGTAAAGAAACTTGCGAAAGAATACCCTGACAATGAAGGCGTTTTCGGCAAGCTCGTTGCCCTCTATGATGAGTCTGGCGATAAAGCGGGTGCACAGAAGGCACTCAACGCCCGTCTCAAGGAAAATCCTAATGACGCAATGGCAAACGCTTATGTTGGTCAGAACGCACAGGCAGAGAACAAATACGACGAGGCTATTGCCGCTTACGAGAAGGCTCTCCAGACAAAGCCGGATTTCCTTGCAGCCAAACTTAACGTAGGTATCTGCTATCTCAGTAAGGCAGCCGCAGCTATTGATGCGAATTCTGATACACGTGGCAATGTAAAACCAGAGGTCAAGGCTGGAATCGTTGCAGATCTCAACAAGGCAAAGACCACGATTGAGGAAGTCAAAGCTGCAGATCCTGACAAGGCTCAGGTAAACTGGGCATACCCATTGGAGCGTGTAAACTACATTCTTGAGAACCTCAAGTAAATGACATCTCATATTCCATGCGAGGACACCCAAGTCCCAACATGAAATATATACATACACATATTTTCGTCTGTTACAATAGCCTTTCACATTTTCAAGGCGACTGTAGCAGACGAAAATTTTATATATATAATCTTTGTTGAAACCTTTAAGTCTCTCAGATAAAACAGTTTGCGTATGACATGTCAATATAACATACGTCCTGTATTTTAATCTGTTTTTCCATGCCTTTTTCCCGTTTTATTGTTTTGTATCAAATAAACGTATTATCATTTGGAAATTTGGGAAAAATGATATAATTTTGCATTGCAAATGCAGGAATCACAGGAAAATGGTAAATAAGATAATAACATTGTTATTCAGCATATCAGTAAGCACTTGTTGTCTTGCTCAAAAAACGGAAATCTTTGAGGCAAAGAAAAGCCTTAAAGAGAATAAAGATCTTGACAAGGCTGAGCTCACGATGAGGAAAGTCGTGGCTATGCCGGAACAAAAGGAGAAAGACAGACTCAGCAACTATGCTCTTCTTGCGGATATCGTCAAGAAAAGATATGAAAACTATAATGAAAGTCTTTATCTAAAACAGTTGAAAGACACATCAGCCATGTTCTCGTCTTTGTGCAACATGATTGATACCTTCGAATCTTTAGACTCCATTGACGCCATGCCAGACAAGAAGGGTAGGGTACAGTTGCGTTTCAGGAAAAAGAATGCAGAGTATCTGAATCCATTCCGCCAGAATCTGATACGTGGCGCGCAGTATTATATTGCAGGAAAGAAATACGGCGAGGCATACAAATGTCTCGATACCTATCTTGACTGTCACAAGCAGCCATTGTTCGCAAGTTTTGACCTTGAGAAGACCGATACTGTAGCACCCAAGGCGGCATACCTCGCAATATACTGTGCATATAAGGAGAAAAACTATGCCGATGTAGCAAAGTACGAAACCAAGGCTCTGACCTGCAAGGAAAAAGCATCATACGCATTGATGATACTTTATAAATGCTATTCCGAGCAGAACAATATGGAGCAAGCTGTGGAATATCTGAAGAAAGGATTCAACAGCCACTCTGAAAATACATTCTTCTTCCCTCGCCTGATAGACTATTATGCAACGATAAACCAACTTGATACTGTGCAGGTTGTCGTTGAGAAAGCCTTGGAGATGGAACCTGGCAATCTATTCTACAGACTTGCAAAAAACACACTTCAGCTAAATCTGGGCGAATATGACGACTGCATAGCCTTAGGCGACTCTATCATCCACAGCAATGACAAGATAGCCGAAGCCTATTTCAATGCCGGTTCTTCTTATTTCAACAAGGCTCTGTTAAGAAGCAAGCAAGGCAAGGAATCAAGGGAAAAGCGCAATGAGGTCAATGCGTACTATAAGCAGGCTTTGCCGTATGTCGAGAAATTCCGTCAGCTCAGACCAAGACAGCAGAAGAAATGGATACCGCTCCTATACACCATTTATTTCAATCTGAATATGGGAGAAAAGTTTGAGGAGATAGACAACTTGGCGAAAAGTGCAGGAATAAAATAATAAAAAGCAACAATAATACGCACAGATAAGCAATAATGTGCATGGAATATTTGTTTATATCGACAAAAAATTGTAATTTTGTAACGAAATAAAGACAAAGATAAGATTACAAACTTATATAAAACTCATTAAAAATGAAGAAGTACAACTTTAATGCTGGTCCTTCAATTCTTCCACGTGAGGTGATTGAGCAGACTGCGGCAGCTTGTCTTGATTTTGAAAACTCAGGACTTTCACTTATGACAATCAGCCACCGTGCTAAGAATTTCCAACCCGTAGTAGACGAGGCTGAAGCACTTTTCAAGGAACTTCTTGATATTCCTGAGGGTTATAAGGTGCTGTTCCTTGGTGGCGGCGCCTCACTGGAATTCTGCATGATTCCTTACAACTTCCTTGAGAAGAAGGCTGCTTATCTCAATACTGGTGTCTGGGCAACCAAGGCCATGAAAGAGGCGAAACTTTTCGGTGAAGTAGTTGAGGTCGCAAGTTCAGCAGACAAGAACTTCACATATATCCCAAAGGACTTTGAAATACCGACAGATGCTGATTATCTTCATATCACATCCAACAATACCATATACGGCACAGAGCTGCGCAAGGACATCGACTCTCCTATACCATTGATAGCCGACATGTCTTCCGATATATTCTCACGTCCTCTTGACGTGAGCAAATACGCCCTCATTTACGGTGGTGCACAGAAGAACCTTGCCATGGCAGGCGTGACATTTGTCATTGTAAAGGAAGACGCTCTCGGAAAGGTATCCCGCCAGATACCTACAATGCTTGACTACCGTACACATGTCAAGAAAGGCTCAATGTTCAATACCCCTCCTGTCGTACCAATCTATTCTGCCCTCATGAATCTCCGCTATATCAAGGCTCATGGTGGCGTGAAAGCTATGGAACAGCTGGCGCAGGAGCGCGCAAAGATTGTCTATGGCGAGATTGACCGCAACAAGCTCTTTGTAGGCACGGCAGAGGAAGAGAGTCGCTCTCTGATGAACCTTACATTCGTACTGAAGCCTGAGTATCAGGAGCTTCAGGATGAGTTCATGGCATTCGCCACATCAAAGGGCATGGTCGGCATCAAGGGACACCGTGATGTAGGTGGCTTCCGTGCTTCCTGCTACAATGCCATGAGCATTGAAGGTTGCGAGGCTCTTGTAGCGTGCATGAAGGAATTTGAATCTAACCATTAATAACTTGATATTCATGTGTCCTGAATATTCTGGAGGCTTTATCCGGATTATTCAGGACACTATTGTTTAACATCCATATAAATATATTCCTATGGCAAAGGTTTTAGTTGCAACAGAGAAGCCATTCGCTGCTACTGCTGTTGCTGGCATAAGAAACGTGATTGAAGGTGCAGGCAATGAACTTGTACTGCTTGAGAAATACACAGAGAAGGCACAGCTTCTTGCCGCTGTGGCTGATGTTGATGCAATCATCATCCGCTCTGACAAGATTGACTCCGAGGTTATGGACTGCGCGAAGAACTTGAAGATTGTTGTACGTGCAGGTGCCGGTTACGACAATGTCGACCTCGCCGCAGCAACCGCCCACAATATCATCGTCGAGAACACCCCTGGACAGAATGCAAATGCTGTCGCAGAACTCGTACTCGGTCTCCTTGTCTTCACTGTCCGCAATTTCTATAATGGCAAGGCCGGTTCTGAACTTATGGGCAAGACCATCGGCATCCTTGCTTTCGGCAATGTCGGACGTAATGTTGCACGTGTGGCAAAGGGCTTCGGCATGAATGTCATAGCATACGATGCTTTCTGTCCGGCAGAAGCCATCGAGGCTGCCGGTGTGAAGGCATGTGCATCGCAGGCTGAGCTTTTCAAGGAAGCAGATATTGTCTCTCTCCATATTCCTGCAACAAACGAGACCAAGTTGTCCATCAATTATGACCTCTGCAACACAATGAAGAAGGGTGCCATACTCATCAATACAGCCCGCAAGGAAGTCATTGACGAGGCTGGACTCCTCAAGCTCATGGCAGACCGCGAGGATTTGAAATATATTACAGACATCAAACCTGACGCTGATGCTGAATTTGCAAAGTTTGAGGGTCGCTACTTCTCCACTCTGAAGAAGATGGGCGCACAGACAGCCGAGGCAAATACAAATGCCGGAATCGCTGCAGCCAACCAGATAAACGCATATTTCGCTGAGGGATGTACAAAGTTCCAGGTGAATAAATAATTGTGTACAAGAAACATTCTTGATGAGAAATATCTTATTCGGACTTGCAGCCATTGCATTGGCGACCATCTGTTCATGCAACGGCAAAAAGTCTGCCGATACAGAAACATCCGCCGTCACAGAAGAGAAAGACTCCATGCTCTATGGTCTTTCCTGTGACGGCACGAATGATTCTGTCATAGTCTTCCTGCCTTTTGAGAATGGTGTAGACCCGATAACATATAATATCGAGACAGCAAAAAGGATGGGCAGAATCATCGGACAGCCACAGATAGGAGATTGGGTAGGTGTCAAAATCAATCCGGAAGACAGCACCGAGGCAACAATGGTCGTCGACCTTGACCAACTGAAAGGCACTTGGACTTACGAAGTGCGCCCGACATGGAAAGATGCAACGAAGATGTCCCGACGTGCCTTGCGCAGAAAGCTGAATGAAATACCTGATTCACTGAAAGAAGCGTATCTTGTACCGAGAGAATACGGTTTCACTCTGAAGCGTTCAAGTGTAGCTTCCCCTGTCGGTTATGTCATGCAGAATTCAAGTCTGGAAGACGACAGTCCTGTAGAATACCCGAAAGTAAAACACTACACGGGCTGGAAATGCCGTAATGGACGTCTCATATTGACCAGTTTGACGGACAGAATGAGAGGCGTAAAGGCCACAGACGGTGAGAAGCAACCACAGAAGTCTGCGGAGATACACGACACTCTTGACTTTGTCTTCATGACCAACGACTCGCTCGTACTCCTGAACAGTAAAGGACAGCGTATAGCTTTCCACCGCAAAGCCAGTGCCATGGCTGCAAATGCCAATGCACAGAAGGCAGCAGAAGTAACAGAGAAAAAGGTTGCGAAATGACGGTTTGACTTCAATGCTGTACCAGTGGTAGCATTCCTGAAGTGTTTTTTTGCTTTTATGCTATACTATACTGTCAGTCATACAGTTAACACGCTCACAGGCAGAAGCTAAAAGAAACTGTTTCTAAGGGTGACAGTTCATTGCGCGAAAAATGACGGTTGAGTATACGAAAGGTGACCTGCCGCATGATAGAAGGTGACCTTTGCAAAATATCATCATGACAGTCATAATATTATTCTGACGTGTCTGAAAAAACAACTGATTTATGTTGGACTTTGATAAAATCATAGATATGTACTATCCCGGGGCCAGTAAGCTTCGGGATATACTTTATGTACATAGTCGTAACGTCGCGGACTATGCTATGCAAATCCTCGACAGACACCCCGAGATAGCCGTAGACCGAGAGTTTGTATATGCCGCAGCAATGCTTCATGATATTGGCATAATACGCTGTGATGCAGAGGGTATCAAGTGTTTTGGCTCCGAGCCGTATATATGTCATGGCACCATTGGAGCACGTATGCTGAGAGAAGAGTCAGGCTTGCCTTTAGACAAAATCGAGCGCTATGCACGAGTGTGCGAGAGACATACGGGCACAGGATTGACAAAAGAACAGATTATACGCCAAAACCTCCCGCTTCCGCATATAGACCTTATACCGGAGACATTGGAAGAGCAGATTATATGTTATGCAGACAAATTCTTTTCCAAGACCCGTCCGGACTGTATGAAGCCATACGACCGTGCGGAGCACTCGCTTATGAAATTCGGTGAAGATGGCGTCCGAAAGTTTCAGGCGTGGCACAGACAGTTTAGGTAATGCTATACACTTGTTTTGCAAAATGAAACATCCATACAAAGAATATGAAGCATCAGAATTGTGGATGCTCGTAAAATCTTCCGTAGAAGAATTAGTTGAAAACAATGATATTGAGTTGTCGACTCCGATAGAGTATGTCGTAGGTTATATCTGCAAGAATATATCTTCTATTAATAGTAGTGATGAAGGCTCGCCTAATATATGAGGTTCGTCAGCCGTTGAACCAGAAACCTATGGATAAAAACAATCATATTTTATGAAAGCAGCAGAAATACCGAAATTGTATCGCACACCAAAAGACTTCTTACCCAATGTAAGAAAGGAGGCAAGCGATGAAAAAGTCAATAAGAAAAAAAGCACATTTCAAGACTTTTCCTATAAAGATGTCAGTAGGACAAGTATATTTCAGCTTCTGTCTATGTGTTTTAATATACGCTTTATCGGTACCAATCTTAACAGCTGTTCTAAAGTATCATGGAAGCAGATGTAAAGCAATAATAACAGCAAATGAATCATCATTGGTTCATAGATGGACTTCCAATAATTATCTATATGAATTTAGTCTGAAAAATAAGACTTATACTGGTAATTCATTAATAAAAGTCACTAGTGTCCACTAAAAATGGACGAGTTTAAAAATTAAATAAATTAGGTTCACTTGAACCGCTTCGGTCTTTGTCATTTTTGAATATAGTTTTGTCGAAGAGATCTCTGAGATGCGTTGTGTCAGTGAGTGACATGCTAAGGATTTGCAGTACCTCATAGGTGC
>JAFTQG010000042.1 GCA_017462915.1 Prevotella sp.
GGCTCTGCATAACTTCATCATGAACATCTGCGGGGCGCTCACGGCATACTGTTTCTACGACAACAAGCCGGAGGCATTACCTGTACATGTCGAGAAATCAAGACAGCTGGAATTGTTCTGAAATTATCCCGAACTCGCGTATTATTGGATTATTTATATCTCTTTCTTGAGCTAACAGACAATTACACTTCCAATATATAAAATCATAAAAATTTTGCAAAAAGACAGAATGACTTGATTCTCACAATATATGTCCATCAAATCATATCAGCAAGACATCTGCACACTCCATGTATTCTGAAGCAGCATCTAAAGACGGGACACATTTTATTATCTTGATGGCAGGGGCAATGTCCGGGATGAGAGTATGCCTGATGTTTTCTATGTATGTGACAGATTCGTTTCCACAGAATTTTATATAATCAAGGTCGTAATTATATACACGCATGACAATATTCTGCGGCATGTCATCGACAAAGACTCCTACCCTCTTCACTGTAGCTCCATGTAGAGGAAAAGCAGTTTTGTCTGCCCTGTCTGGTATGATACCGGCATAAGATGGCAGTTGGCTGATGTAATCAGGGGAATCCTTGTCAAATACAAGTTCTATCATGTCGTGCTGCAACTCCGACATATCATGTATTATCTTTGCTTTAATCATATCTATAGTATTGGTTTTCAAGGTTTACAGGTAAAAATCATTCATCAGTTGACTGTACCATTCGCTACGTGTACCATCGGAATTGAGCAGGCAAAATGTCTCCTCTACAGGCTCGCGCCGTACACCTTTCTGGAATACGAGTATGAAGCGTTTCGGTTGTTTGCGAGGCACAGTCTTTATGGCATAGCAATGCTTGAGGCAGAATCCTGTTATAAGACATTCTGCCGAGAAGCGCTTGAGAGCCTCCACTGGTATACTTACCGAGAATACGCCTCCATCTGCAAGCAATGAGTAAGCACCGCTGATAAGATCCTGAAAAGACAGGCTTGAGGTATGGCGTGCCCTTGTACGTCCCTCGTCAGGATTCTCAAAACTATTGTCGAAATACGGCGGATTGCTTACTATACTGTCGAAAACAGGCCTCTGCTCCTCTTGCCACATGCTGCTGTCATAGGGAAATTTGCAGAAATCTCCCTTTACGAGAGTGAGCCTTTCCGAGAAAGGAGATTCCAAGAAATTCTCCTGTGCATCAAGATATGCATTATCATCAATCTCTATCGCTGTCACATGCGAGTCTGGAAACCGTTGCGCAAACATCAATGATACGACACCTGTCCCAGCACCGATGTCAAGTATGCGTCTGCCACCCTCGCCAAGTGTGCCAAGAAGGACACCATCTGTACCAACCTTCATCGCCGCACGGCGCTGACGGACAGTAAATTGCTTGAATTGGAAATAGTCATTGCCCATTTGTCTCTATAAATATTTTCTGTCTTTATTATCATGAATCAATCGCTCCGCAGAAGCATGTCAACTGCACTTTTACATTACTTTTTCATATACGCATGACATGCCTAAACACCAGAACATACGCCAAGAGCTCATAAGTCACATAAAAGTACAAAAACACGATGCCAACGGATTTTCCCCATTCACTTATTACATATAACCGTGAAAAGCCTTAATTATTGTAATAATTAAACAAAACTTTCGGTTGTTCTAAGATTTTTTCGTAATTTTGCAAGCTCAATAGGCTTCAAAATCAAGGACAAAGAAAATAACAAACTTACGAATTCTGACAAAGATTATATGAACGAGAACTCACATATACAGATGATTGCCGACTACGAGGGCGATATCGAAACTTTATTTGACATACATTTTGACGGAGTTATCCCTATCCTTGCCACAAGAAATATCGTGATGTTTCCTGGGGTCATCTGCCCTATTCTTATCGGACGCGAGCAGAGTGTCGGCCTCATCGAGGCAATGCGGGCAAACCCCAACCAAATTTTCGCTGTCTTCTGCCAGCGCAATTCGGATATAGAAGACCCTTCCAAGGAAGACATATACGATGTCGGCGTATACGCCAAGCTCGTGAAAGTCATAGACATGCCGGGGAATCAGAAGACCGCCATCGTGCAGGGCCTCAGTCGCTGTATGTTGGAAGACTTATACCGTATGCCGTCTTACTTTGAAGGAAAGGTAAGCTCTATGCCAGAGATTATGCCGAGCGCCGACGACAAGGAGTTCAATGCTGCTGTGAAGACACTACGCCACAGCATGAATGACTATATCGAGAAGAATGATGACTTCCCGAACGAGTCTTCCTTTGCTCTGCAGAACATCTCAAACGACATAATTCTCACAAACTTCTCGGCAACAAATATCCATATTTCTACCACAGAGAAGATAGAGCTTCTGGAGGCAAAAGGCATCAAGGAAAGGCTGTTCAAGCTGCTGAGAATCCTCAGTCGCGAATTGCAGCTCCTTGACCTGAAACTCAACATACAGACAAAGACCCATGAGGACATAGACGAGCAGCAACGCGAATACTTCCTCCATCAGCAGATACGCAATATCCGCGAGGAGCTCGGAGGCAGTGAAGGCTCTCCTGAGAAGAAATCCCTCAAGGACAAGGCTGCAACGCAAAAATGGGACGAGGATATACGGAAAATCTTCGACAGGGAATATGACAAGCTGGACAACTACAACCCGCAGTCTCCTGACTATCAGATACAGTTGACATATCTCCAGACATTCGTCTCTCTGCCATGGGGCGAGAAGACCATTGACAACCTTGACCTGAAACATGCAGAGAAGATTCTGAACTCCGACCACTATGCCATGGACAAGGTGAAGGAGAGAATCCTTGAGTTCCTTGCTGTAATGAAGCTGCGCTCCATGGCAAGGCAGAACAAGGAGGAACTGAAGCATAAGTCGCAGATCATCTGCCTTTTCGGCCCTCCGGGAGTAGGCAAGACATCACTCGGCAAGTCCATCGCCAAGGCCATGGACAGGAAGTACGCACGCATTTCCCTTGGCGGTATGCATGACGAGAGCGAGATACGCGGTCACCGACGCACATATATCGGTGCCATGCCGGGACGTATCATCAAGGCCCTGCAGAAAGTCGGTTCGTCAAATCCGGTCTTTATCCTCGACGAGATAGATAAGGTGACACAGCAGACCATCAACGGCGACCCGACATCTGCTCTTCTCGAAGTGCTTGACCCTGAGCAGAATGCCACCTTCCACGACAACTATCTCGATGTCGACTATGACCTCTCCGATGTGCTCTTTATCTGCACAGCCAACGACCTCGGCACCCTGCCGCAGCCATTGCTTGACCGTATGGAAATCATAGAGCTCACCGGCTATACCACAGAAGAGAAATACGAGATAGCAAAGAGGCATCTTGTGAAGCGTGACAAGGTTGACAACGGATTTACAGACAGTTTGTACAAAGATCTGAAGTTCGACAAGAAGGCTCTTGTGCGAATCATCGAACGATATACACGTGAGAGCGGTGTGCGCCAGCTTGACCGCCAGATAAACAAGGTATTGCGCAAACTTGCCGTGGAGATGCTCACCTCCGGAGATACAGAAACCTGCCCAGAGAAAATCCAAGTAGACGACATAGAGAAATATCTCGGCAAGCCGCTGGTAACACGCGATATCTATCAGGGCAACAGCTATGCCGGCGTTGTTACCGGACTGGCATGGACAAGTGTCGGAGGAGAGATACTCTTCATCGAGACTTCCCTGTCGAAAGGCAAGGCAGGCAAACTCACATTGACAGGAAACCTCGGCGATGTCATGAAAGAGTCCGCCGTCCTTGCACTCGAATACTGCAAAGCGCACTCGGACTTGCTGGAGATCGATTATCGCATATTCGACAACTATAACATACACATCCACGTTCCGGAAGGTGCGACGCCGAAAGACGGTCCGTCAGCCGGCATCACCATTGCGACATCCATCGCCTCCGCTCTTACACAGCGCAAGGTAAGGAAGAACACAGCCATGACCGGCGAGATAACTCTCCGCGGACGTGTGCTCCCTGTCGGTGGCATCAAGGAGAAGATTCTTGCAGCCAAGCGTGCCGGGATAACCGATATTCTCCTGTGCAACGAAAACAGGAAGGACATCGAGGAGATACCTGACATGTATCTTACGGGCGTAACCTTCCATTATGTAGAGAATGTCAAGGACGTGTGGGACTTTGCACTTACAGACGAGAAAGTCGACAACGCCATCGAGTTCTCCTTCGAAACTGAGAAGGACAAGACACAGTCCGCTAAAGACTGAGCAAATTCCATGGTCCCGAAAAACAAGAATAACGACAAGTCGGACAATTAAATGAAATTCAAATTAGAATATACAGACAGTTCCTCTGACGCAAGAGCAGGCACGATAACTACCGCACACGGCGAGATAAAGACCCCGATATTCATGCCCGTCGGCACTTGCGGTGCCGTGAAAGGCGTGCATTTCTCAGAACTCAGAGAGCAGGTCAAAGCCCAGATTATCCTCGGCAATACATATCATCTATATCTCCGTCCGGGCCTCGACATACTGCGCAAGGCAGGAGGCCTGCACGGCTTCAACGGATGGGAGCGCCCGATACTGACAGACTCAGGAGGCTTTCAGGTCTTCTCCCTTACCGGCATCAGGAAACTGAAGGAGGAGGGATGCACCTTCCAGTCGCATATCGACGGTTCACGCCACATCTTCACTCCTGAGAATGTGATGGATACGGAACGTATCATCGGCGCGGACATCATGATGGCCTTTGACGAATGTGCACCAGGAGAGGCAGACTATGACTATGCGAAGAAGTCCATGCAGATGACCCACCGCTGGCTCGATCGCTGCCTGAAACGCTTCAACGAGACCGAGCCACTGTACGGATACGAGCAGACGCTTATGCCTATCGTGCAGGGATGCAAATATCCTGACCTCCGCAGGGAGTCGGCAAAATACATTGCCGACAAAGGTGCCGATGCCAATGCCATAGGCGGCCTTGCCGTAGGAGAGCCGACAGAAATCATGTACGAGATGATAGAGGTCGTCAACGAGATACTCCCCAAGGACAGACCTCGCTATCTTATGGGTGTAGGCACTCCGCAGAATATCCTTGAGGCCATAGAGCGCGGTGTCGACATGTTCGACTGTGTCATGCCTACCCGTAACGGACGCAACGGAATGCTCTTCACCTATGAAGGCACAATGAACATGAAAAACAAGAAATGGGAGGAGGATTTCTCTCCTATTGACCCTGACGGATGTGATATAGACCGCATATACACCAAGGCATACCTCCATCATCTGTTCAAGGCGCAGGAACTCCTTGCCATGCAGATTGCCTCGATACACAACCTCGCATTCTACCTGCGCCTCGTCACCGACGCACGCGAACATATAATAAAAGGTGATTTCACACAATGGAAAAACTCCGTAATCTCCAATCTCGGCTTAAGAAGATAGACCTCCGCCACTTCAATTCCAGGAGGATCCGCGGAATATTGGGAATGAAGCGTCTCGATACTTACATCATAGGCAAGTTTATCGGAACGTACTTCTTCTCGATACTCCTCATCATCTCCATATCCATTGTATTCGACTTCAACGAGAACCTGTCGAAATTCACACAGTATCACGCCCCATGGCAGGCAATAGTCTTCGACTACTATGCCAATTTCGTGCCGTATTTCGCCAACCTGTTCTCACCGCTTTTCTGCTTCATCGCCGTGATATTCTTCACATCTAAGCTGGCAGGCAACTCGGAAATCATCGCCATCATTGCCGCAGGAGTGAGCTTCAAGCGACTGATGCGCCCGTATATGATATCATGCGTCCTTATCAGCGCAATGTCATTCTACCTCGCATCGTATGTCATACCGAAAGGAAACGTGGTGCGGCAGAACTTCGAGTCGATGTACAAGAACAACAAGAAGAACACTTCCGCCGACAACGTGCAGCTACAGGTAGACAAAGGCGTCATCGCCTACATACAGCACTATGACAATATCCACAAGATAGGATTCGGATTCTGTCTCGACAAGTTCGAGAACAAGAAACTCGTCTCCCACATGACAGCGACAAGTGTGCAGTATGATACACTCTCAAACGCCAAGTACCACTGGAAAGCCACCAACTGGAAAGTGCGCGAGATGAGGGGCATGAGAGAGAAAATCACCAGCGGCAACGAGAAGGACACACTGATACAGATGGAACCGATGGACCTCGTGTTCTCCAAAGGACAACAGGAGACATTCACATCTCCACAGCTCAAGGAGTATATCAACAAGCAGATTGACCGCGGTTCAAAAAACATAGTACAGTATGAGGTGGAGTATCACAAGAGAATAGCCTCCTCCTTTGCCTCGTTTATCCTCACCATAATAGGCGTATCGCTCTCGTCACGGAAACGCAAAGGCGGCATGGGCATGTATCTTGGCATAGGACTGGCCCTCAGCTTCATATACATAATGTTGCAGACAATCAGCGCGACATTCGCCATAAATGCCGGCGCACCTCCTGCCCTCGCGGCATGGATGCCGAACATGATATTCGGAATTGTGGCATATTTCTGCTATCGCAATGCGCCGAAATAAACCTGCCGCCAGCATTAACAACAGACATTTCATACATAAAAACGAGAATTTCATACAGTGTAAGGCATTTTTATCATGCCTTACACTTTTCCTTTGTAATTTTGCCATAGAACAAACAATCCTCCCTTCAGCGACACTGATTTTGATAATATAGATTTTTATGGTGATAAATATTTAGATAATAATGTTGAATCTGATATACAATTTGAATAATTATGAACTACAAAAAATTAAAGAAATTAGAGTTAATAGAATGTTGTGAAAAGTTTGACACACAAGTTAAAACCTTAAAAGAGCAAAATGATAAGAATATAGAAGTTGCAAATGATAAGATTTCTGTTTTGCATAGAGCTAAAATAAATGCAGAAACAATTGCTAAAACTTATAAAGAAAGTAATACTAATCTTATAAGAGATAATAAAGCTCTTTATACAATAAATGATAAACCTAAAAACGTAAAGATACTTATTATGATTATAACTATAATAAGTGTAGTCATGAATATAGTTCTGAGATTGCTTTTTGATGTTATGTTTTAGGTAATTATGTTATTGTTTTTGGTGGTGGTGTTATCACTTATAGTGATAGCACCACTTTTATGCTATCTAACAATATACCTAAGTAACTGTTCAAAATTAATTTTGAACAGTTACTTAAATAAAACTTATGATTACAATAAATGATTCTATAATTGGTAAACTTGTTGATGATAATACGCCTAATTGTCTTCCTATTGAAAATAGACAAATTATTGGTTTTAATCGTAAATCTAAAGAAGTTCTACTATATGATTGGAGATTTGGAATTATAAGAACTAAAGCCAGATATTGTGATAATCTTAAAGAAAATCCTAATTATAAACCTTATAAGACCAATCAATGTGCTCATTTTCTGTATCATCTGGCCATTGATAACGATACTATCCATTACACTAAATATCATATTCTGTTTGACAAAAAAGTAAATTCTCTTTTTAGCAAAGAGAACTCTGAGAATTTATTTGTAAAAGAGGGTTTGAAGGTATCCTCTGAGTGCACATCCACTAATGGTGCTAAGAAATATTCAACAAGCGGAGATGACTTTGTTGACAACTGTGCGTCCGTATCTCGTTTCCAGAAGCCACAACATATACGATAAGGCTCTTAAAGACATGTGGCTGTCACCGTGACAAGAGGAGCAACATGGAGTTACACGATGTGTAGCTCCATGTTGTTGTTTTTAACCATTTTGCGGAGATTGTTCACGGCATAGTGCATACGTCCGAGAGAGGTATTGATGCTCACGCCTGTCGCCTCGGCTATCTCCTTGAACGACATTTCCTGGAAATAGCGCATGAAGACCACCTCGCGCTGGAGAGGCGGAAGATTGTCCATAAGATGCTTGACATCGGTAAATGTCTGCTCATTGATGAAAGAGTTCTCCACAGGCTCGTCGGTGAGGCTGTCGCCCTCTACCCTTGCCATCTCGTTCTCCACATCTACCGTCGAGCTGTTCTGCTGTGAGCGGAACCTGTCCATTATGACATTATGGGCTATACGTGTGAGCCATGCGCTGAATTTGCCGGAAGGCCGATACTCCCCACGCTGCAACTTGACGATAACCTTCACGAAAGTATCCTGAAAGATATCATCTGCCACATCACGGCTACGTACGACAAAAAGTATATACGAGAATAGTTTTGTCTTGTTGCGTTCAAGCAGCAAGTCAAAAGCGCCGTTGTTCCCATCCATGTATGCTACTGCCAACTGCTCATTGGTAAGAGCAGACAGCGAGGCTACACTGTCTGAATTGTTCATTCTTCTTAAATTTTTTATTATTTAAGTAGATATCTTTCTATAGGCGCTGATTTTAGTTTTAATATTCAGTTTATAGCTATCAGATCACGGCAAAACACCGAAATCATCTGCAAATTTACTGTTTTTTGTCCAATATTCCAAATTTTAAGCCCTTGATGACGTTAATATTGCTTAATTATGCGCATAAAACACAATAAAGCATGGTATACGCATACTGTCTCCCCGATTATTCCTTGTATCGGTCTCCCCAGCAGTTGAGCATATTCTGATACAGCTTCTCCTCGGCAGGATTGTGCTGTCCGTGCCAAAGACGCGCCTCCTGCAACTCGTCGGGCAGGAACTGCTGACGCACGAAATGTCCGGGATAGTCGTGGGAATACTTATAGCCGTCGCTGTAGCCGAGCTCTGCCATCAGTTTCGTAGGTGCATTGCGCAGATGGAGAGGTACGGGCAGATTGCCAGTCTCCCGGACAAGTCCCAAGGCAGCGTTTATGCCATTATATGCCGAATTGCTCTTAGGCGAGGTGGCAAGATACACCACAGCCTCGGCAAGAGGTATGCGCCCTTCGGGCCATCCTATCTTCATGACAGCGTCAAAGGCGGCGTTGGCGAGGAGAAGGGCGTTAGGATTGGCAAGTCCGATGTCTTCGGAGGCGGAGATTATCAGACGGCGCGCGATAAACTGCGGGTCTTCCCCACCCTCTATCATCCTTGCCATCCAGTAGAGCGCAGCATCCGGATCACTGCCGCGGATGCTCTTTATGAAGGCGGAGATTATGTCATAGTGCATCTCCCCGTCCTTGTCGTATGCAAGAGGATTCTGCTGCAGGCGCGTGGCTACCGTCTCGTCGGTGATGACAATGTCGTCGCTTCCCTCCGCCTCGACCACGAGTTCGAGGATATTGAGCAGCTTGCGGGCATCGCCGCCGCTGTATCTCAGCAAGGCACCGCTCTCGCGCACCTCTATCTTCTTCTGCGAGAGGACGATATCCTCATGTATGGCACGGTCAAGAAGCCGCAGCAGGTCGTCCTTCTCCAATGATTTCAGCACATAGAGCTGGCAACGCGAGAGCAATGGGCGTATGACCTCAAACGACGGATTCTCTGTCGTCGCGCCGATAAGGGTCACTGTGCCTTTCTCCACAGCCCCGAGGAGCGAGTCCTGCTGTGACTTGGAGAAACGGTGTATCTCGTCTATGAAGAGTATCGGACTTGCCGTCTGGAAAAACCTGTTGCCCTCGGCTTTCTGTATCACATCACGCACATCCTTGACGCCGCTCGTCACTGCGCTCAGGGTGTAGAAAGGCACTTCCATCTGTGTCGCCACTATCTGAGCCAACGTGGTCTTGCCGACACCCGGAGGTCCCCACAGGAGAAAGGAGGAGATGCGCTTCGCCTCAATCATGTTTCTCAATACAGCACCTTTGCCTACAAGATGCTGCTGGCCTATATACTGGTCGAGATTGCGCGGACGCATACGTTCTGCTAATGGCTGGCTCATGGACTGTTGTGATTGCTTTTTTACGGTCTGTAATGTACGGATAATTTCTCTTTGCAAAATTAAGAAATAAACACGAATTAACAAAAAATATAATCTAAAATCTTGCAAATACATTATTAAAGTCTTACCTTTGCACCCAAATTTAACAAAACAGAAAACATATATGACGAAAAACAACAATCAGGAAGGAATATCTTCCCTCGCCAATGTGACAAAAGGCAATGCATGGGACTTGCAGGAGAACGATGTCGTGAGCCTTTGGCAGGCCGCCGAGAAGGAGGATGATATCCGGGAAAACGGACGCCATTATATGGACATACTGCATGGTGCGTTTGAACTTGAGGAACTTAAAGTCGACAAACCGGAGGTAATAAAGAAATACGAGGCGCGCGGCATGACCGTCGCGGAGCTGCCTTACGGAGAGGGGACAAAGAAATGGGGCATAAAGAAGCGCGCCATAAACCGTGTCACCGACCTTTCCTATGAGAATATCACACACATCTCCGCGGCAAAGCTCGTAGAAGTGCTGGAGCGCAACTTCGGCGGCGGATGGGACTCGCTGTCACAGGGCATACGTGACATCATCGAGCACGGCTTCGACATCAGCACCACCACTCTGCCTAAGGACCGTCTGAAGAAAAAGGGCGGCATGTACGAGATGAAGGTCAATGACGGATTTGAGGTTCTCGAGATAGAAAAGGGCTCATGGGTTGAGGCTATCTTCGCCAAGGCAAAGCCGAAGGTAGAGAAGCATTCCATACTCCTCGGTGACGACAACCGCTCACATTTTGACGACGAGGACGGCGACAACGAGGACATGGATCTGCCAGAGGACACATACAATATGCCTGACGAGGACGAAGATCTCGACGAGGATGCTCTCACAGCAGAAAGCTACCGCACGACAATCGACGAGAAGCCTGAGGATCTTGACATCACCGTCGATGACCTCGATGACGAGGAATACTAAAGAAGAAAGGTGTTTTCGCCTGTCTTCTAATAAGTATAATGACAACAAAAACGGGTTGGATATTCACACATGGATATCCAACCCGTCTGCTTTTTCCAACTACCTGTCCTCTTTTAAACCCAAATCGGTCATTAGATTTCATTTCGTTTCGTTTTTATCTCCGTTGTATTGCAACCATTTCGGCGAAGGCATAGCAGGCTATGTCGAGACGGAACGGGAAGCAAGACAGCGAAGAGAAAGGCAAAACGAACGAAAAGACCATATAACAATAACAGAATATTACTGTAGGTCGGTCTAATGACCGATTTGGGTTTAAAACCCCTCCCTCACAAGAGACTGTGAAGAGGGTGACCTTTTATTCTGTCAAGTGTCACCTCTTATAATATAAAGTGTCACCTCTTACTCTGTAAAAGGTGACACTTTATCAGGTCTGTCTTCACGCATCCGCAAAAGACTGGTTATCAATATGTTCTACGACCGACAGCCTTGTCTCGCAAGGCATGGCATATCATCTTGCAGAAGCATGGGTCTTAATGCCACGGGTTACATCTTCCCGTTGTAGAACTCGATGAAAGCCTCAGTGCAATACTCATGGTCTGCCGCCGAACCCGTCTCGCGGACGCTGTGCATGGCGAGCACAGGATTGCCCATATCCACACCGCGGAGAGGAAGTGAGGACGCAAGGATATTGCCAAGGGTAGAGCCTCCGGCGACATCACTGTGGTTGACAAATCGCTGGCAAGGCACTCCGGCACGCTCGCATATCTGCTGGAATACCGCTGCAGAGACGGCATCACTGGCATATTTCTGGGAGGCATTGAACTTTATCACAGGACCGCCGCCGAGGGTTGGATGGTTTGTCGGGTCATACTTCTCCGAATAGTTCGGATGCCAGGCGTGGGCATTGTCGGCACTTATCATGAAGGCGTGCTCCACGGCGCGGTACATATCTTCTGCCGTACCGCCCTGCGCAAGGACAAGACGGTCTATGAGCGACATGAGGAACGGACTGCCTGCACCCTGTTTGGTCTGCGACCCTGTCTCTTCATTGTCAAATATGGCGAGGACATTCGTCACCTCCGGCACTGTATCACAGGAACTTATCATGGCTTCCATGCCGGCGTGCACCATAGAGAGGTCGTCAAGTCGGCCGGCGGAGATAAACTCATTGTGCATACCGAAGAGGCACGCTGGAGTCGTATCGTAAAGATACAGGTCGAAATCAATGATGTCTTTTGCCTCTATCCGTGGAGCATCGGCAGCAATATCGGCGTTCAGCTCGTTGCAGACAGCCGTCATGAGCATACCGTCGCGCTCGAGTTCGTCGTTCACGATGCCCATTATCGGGAGCATATCTTTCTGCTTTGAAAGTCTCACACCGTCATTCACCTGACGGTTGAAGTGTATGGCGAGATTGGATATCTGCAAAAGCGGACGCTGGATATGCAGGAGGCGTGTCTCAGGCTGCATAGGGTCGGCTGTGCGCAGTATTACACGTCCGGCGAGGGACAACGGCCTGTCGAACCATGTAGACATTATCGCGCCTCCATACAGTTCGGTGTTCAGCTTCACTATTCCCTTCTCACAACGTATCTCGGCGTTAGGCTTGATACGGAATGTAGGAGAGTCGCTGTGGGCACATATCATCCTGAAGCCGGCATCGCCGAGGCTACGGCGGCCGATATGGAAGGCGAAGACAGAAGAATCGTTCTTTGTCATGTACAGTTTATCGCCTGGTTTTACAGCCGGCAGAGGGTCTCCGGCATCCACTCGCGTATACCCGCTCCTGTCAAGCGTGTCACATACGTTTTTCACTGCAAGGAAATTGACTGGAGAGGCGTCAAGAAACGCCAATAATTTTTCTGTATACATTGTAATTGTTTTTATGTTTTCAGGTATAGTGTAAACGCCATACGATTGCACTATTGTCTATATATCACAATCATAGGGCCATGCATGAAAACAGTTCGGGTGTGTTCCGGGAAGACAGAAAAGCATCATTCCCAGGACACACCCGAAAGATTCACGGCATGAAATACTGGAGGGCATAGAGATATATCACACTGGCAGGGATGGCAAGAAGCGAGGAGTCGAAGCGGTCGAGCATTCCTCCGTGACCGGGAAGTATGTTTCCAGAATCCTTTATGCCTATGGTGCGCTTGATGAGCGACTCCACGAGGTCGCCCCATGTGCCGAAGACGGCGACGACTATGCCCAGTCCTACCCATTTCGCTATATACGATGTCAATGGCAGAGGGTCACTGTATGCCGCCCATACGTATGAAAAATAGCCTATGAGTGCAGCCACTACAACAACAAATATTCCGCCGCCGATGCTTCCTTCCCATGACTTTGCCGGCGAGATGCGTGGGAACAGCTTATGCTTTCCGAACAGCGAGCCCGCGCAATAAGCACCTGTATCGTTGGTCCACAAGAAGATGAAGACGCTCAGAGGCAGCAGATACTGGTACTCGACATATCCGTCTACATTCTGGAAGGCAAGGATGTTTATCGTCGAGAACGGTAATGCGATGTACATCTGCCCCATCATGGTATATGCCCAGTCGGCAAGCGGATTAGGATTTCCCGTGTACAGCTCGCTGACGAAAAGATATACTATTGTCAGCAGGTAAGGTATGAACACTTCGGCCGTGAGCAGTCCGCTGACGAAAACGAAGGTCGAGAAGAAGAGGATCATGCCTGCCGCGGTCGAGATCAAACGGTTTACGGAGACATTGCTCACATTATTGTTCACAAGTCCTGTATACTCCCACATGGACATTCCTGTTATCAGTGTGAAAAGGAATACCATTGATATCGGTTTCATAAAGCAAGTGACCAGGGTTGCCACAAAGAGCACACCCGTTATGGTCCTCACTATCAGGTTTTTCTGTTTGTCTGTCATAGTATTTTGATATTTACACGCATCACGCGTCTATATTGGTTTTGTCGGTTGTCGCGTCTCCGTCCTGCTGTTTTTCTGTCACAACAGGTGCAATGCCTGCGGCTTTCTCCGCGTCATCGTCAGAGGAAAGGATTTCCTCTGAGCGGGAAGTCCACTGGCGTTTACCGAAGATGCGCTCGACATCCTCTGCAAAGATGACCTCCTTGTCTATGAGAAGCTGTGCCAATGCGTTATGCCCTTCGCTATATTTGTCCAGCAGTTCCTTTGCGCGGACATACTGTTCGTTTACCATCTTCTGCACCTCCTGATCTATAAGCCTGGCAGTAGCGTCGGAATATGGTTTGGTGAAGGAATACTGGTCCTGATTGTAGTAGCAGAGATTAGGAAGGGCATCGCTCATGCCGGCATACGCCACCATGGAGTATGCCGCCTTCGTGGAACGCTCAAGGTCGTTCATCGCTCCTGTAGATATCCTGCCGAGGAAGACATCCTCTGCGGCACGGCCGCCAAGGAGCGCACATATCTCGTCGAGCATGGCCTCCTTTGTCGTTATCTGACGCTCTTCAGGAAGATACCATGCAGCACCGAGAGCCCTGCCACGAGGGACGATTGTCACCTTGACAAGAGGATTGGCGTACTGGCAGAACCAGCTTACTGTCGCATGACCCGCCTCATGATATGCTATGGCTTTCTTCTCTTCGTATGTCATTACCTTGGTCTTCTTCTCCAGACCGCCGATGATACGGTCTACAGCAGCAAGGAAATCATGCTGAGAGACGGCCTTCTTGTCTGCACGGGCGGCTATCAGTGCTGCCTCATTACATACATTTGCAATGTCCGCACCAGAGAATCCCGGTGTCTGACGTGCAAGGAGCTCGATGTCAAGATCCTTGTCTACCTTGACAGGACGCAGATGAACCTTGAAGATAGCCTTACGCTCGTTAAGGTCAGGAAGCTCGACATGTATCTCACGGTCAAATCGTCCGGCACGCAGAAGTGCCTTGTCGAGCATGTCGACACGGTTTGTTGCAGCAAGGATTATCACGCCGGAGTTTGTGCCGAAGCCATCCATCTCAGTGAGAAGGGCGTTGAGTGTGTTCTCACGCTCGTCATTTCCTCCCATTCCTGGATGGTTGGAGCGCGCACGGCCGACAGCGTCTATCTCGTCTATGAAGATGATACTCGGAGCCTTTGCCTTTGCCTTGTTGAACAAATCACGGACGCGGGACGCTCCGACACCGACGAACATCTCGACAAAGTCCGAACCAGACATGGAGAAGAACGGCACTCCTGCCTCGCCGGCAACAGCCTTGGCGAGGAGAGTCTTGCCTGTTCCCGGAGGGCCTACAAGCAATGCGCCCTTAGGAATCTTACCTCCGAGGTCGGTATATTTCTTAGGATTCTTCAGGAATTCCACTATTTCCTGAACCTCCTGCTTAGCCCCTTCCTGTCCGGCAACGTCCTTGAATGTTATGTCGTGAGGATTATCCTTGCCGTACTCCTGAGCCTTGCTCTTGCCGACATTGAAGATACTGCCTCCACTGGCTGAGCCTCCGCCACCGAAACCGCCACTCATACGGCGGATGATGAATATCCAGACTGCTATGAAGAATATCGTCGGACCTAAAGAAAGGATTATCTCCCAGATGCCGTTGCGGCTGACTTCATATTCGAGGTTTCCGTTGAAATGCTTCTGTGCCTGCTGCACGTCAAGGAATTTCTCCACTTGTTCAACGGAACCGAAGTTCACATTGACATACGGATTGACACCGACCTGCTTGGCACTCGCATGGAATACCTGACGGACATGTTCCGCCTTTACATACATTTTAAGGGAAGACTCGCTCTTGTTAACCACAATCTTGGATGCATATCCGTGGCTAACGAATTGCTTGAAGTCGCTGTATGTAGCTTCCGTAGACGACTGCTTCCCTATGTTTCCACCGCCGGTGAAAAAGAAATAGGCAAGTATGACGATGATTATCGCATACAGCCAATTAAGATTGAATCGTGGCATTTTCGGGCCTTTCGGCATATTGTCCGGCCCGAAGCCTCCTACTGGTGATTTTGCCATAGTCGAACTTTGTTCGATATATATAATTATGTATCTATTATATCTCTCATTCCACTCGCCGTCTGCCAAGACAACGTCCCCAAAGGAAGTCCTGAAACGGCAAGTGCCTTATACCATTCAGTCTATGTCTGGTATGACTTCCGACGGAGCGTCTGCCCACAGATGTTCCAGATCATAGTGCTCGCGTGTCTCAGGGACAAAGACATGAACCATGATGTCCACATAATCCATTGCGACCCAGACACTGTTTTCGCGTCCCACGACCCTCATCGGCTTTTCGTTCAAGTCTGTACGCATCTTCTCCTCGATATTATCGGAAATGGCATCGACCTGGGAAGGAGAGCCACCCTCGCAGATTACAAACGCCTTTGTGATACAACCGTCAATGCCGGAAAGGTCTATGACCGTAATTCCTCGTCCTTTCTTATCCTGTATAGCCTCAACAGTCTTGTCTACAAGTTTCTTTATTTCTTCTGTCATAATTTATGTTTACTTTTTTATCTCAGTTATATATGTGTTTCCTTTGATTGCAAAGGTACACTATTTATATGGAATAAGCACTGCTGAAAGCTGTTTTTTGTGTTTTTTTATGTAATGATTATAGAAAAATAGAGGTTTTCGAAAAAAAAATCCGCAAAAAGTTTGGAGAATTCAGAAAAACTCCGTACCTTTGCACTCGCAATTGAGAAATCACTTGCAAGCTTCAAGGGTGAAGCTAAGAAATTGGGGTATGGTGTAATGGTAACACTGCAGATTCTGGTCCTGCCTTTTCTGGTTCGAGTCCGGATACCCCAACAAAGAAAACCAAGAGTCACATGATTCTTGGTTTTCTTTTTATATATACATGTCATGACTGATTATACATGATTGCAGGTCTAATTGTAAAACGGTGGGACACCCGATAAATATGATAGGCAGAACATGGCGTAAAGCATTATAATCTCAGACCGTACATACTGCAAACAGACAACGGGCAGACAAACAAGTCTGTGATATCCCATACTGATGCATACAATATGCACACGTAATCACAAACTCATTTGTCTGCCCGTATAGTATGTGCGAGGCACAGGAGTTACAAAACAAAGTTCCCACCCGACATCCGTCAGCTCCTGGTTCACAAAGGCCCAGGAGTCATATCTTAAAAGGATATCGCGGATTCCAATGCAAGTCTCATCATCTCACGGAAAGAATTCTGACGGTCTTCGGCAGAGAGCACCTCATTAGTGCAGAAAGAATCCGAGATGGTGAGTATGCAGGCAGCACGCTTGTTGAGCATGTTTGCATTGTGGAAGAGGGCGAAACTCTCCATTTCCACACACTCCGTACCCGTCTGTTCGCGTATATCCTGCCAACCGCCGACGTTTGGTGCGGTATAGAAAGCGTCACTCGAATGCACTACAGCCTTCTTGCAGTCGATGCCGAGAAGCTCGGCCGTCTCCATGATCTTTGCATTAAGTTCTGCGCTCGGGTACATGGTCTTGTCCATTACCCCACTTGTCTTCTGTGCAAAAGTAGAGTCACTGTATGCCCTGTCGGCAAGAATGACATCACGGACATTAAGTCTCTCGACATACGAACCAGCAGAACCGATACGCACAATATTCTCCACACCGTAATACTGGTACAACTCATAAGAATATATACCTATCGACGGCATACCCATTCCCGAAGCCATTACAGACACCGGGACACCCTTATATGTACCTGTATAACCAAGTATATTACGTACTTCATTGACAAGACGAGGATTTTCAAGGAATTCCTCTGCAATGAACTTTGATCTAAGTGGATCGCCAGGCATAAGCACTGTCTTGGCGAAATCGCCCATTTGGGCACCGTTGTGAGGCGTCATAATCTTCAATATTTAAGGTTAGACATTAAATCTGTATTCAAATCCACGGACTATCCCATGTATATGAATCATCATTCTCATTACTTCGTATACGGAGAGAGTATCCTGTGCAGTTCGCTGCGGAACTCATCCATGGAATGGAAGAGCAGGTCTGCACCTTCCTTCAGCAGCATCTCGTCGGGCAGAGGACCAGTGTTTACGGCTACCGTAAAGGCTCCTGCCGCGACACCCGCCCTTACTCCAAGCGGTGCATTCTCCACAACGACAGTCTCCCACGGCATGGTTCCTGCGAGCTGCATACCCTTCAGATAAGGGTCAGGAGCAGGTTTCCCCTTCTTTATGTTCAGTGCCGTGACAAAGATATTCTCGTTTACGAGTCCTTGATAGTCAGACTTCACACGCTCAAGCAGAGAATGCTGTCCGCTGCCGGTAACGACACCGATATCCAGACCGCTGCGGCGCATCTCCTGCTGGAGGGCGTATGTGCCCGTCATCATCATGGCAACAGGACATGCGGAATAACAGTCTGACTTGACACGGTACATATCAGCCGACTCATCGTCTGATATTTCCCTGCCCCACTGCTTACCGGCGACAATCTTTATCGTCTCGAATCCGCGCATACCTTCAAAGGCATAGGCATCTTCCTCACTCATGTCGAGACCGTAGCTCGCCATGGACTCACGCCACGCCTTGGCATGATTGGGCATCGAGTCGTAAAGCACGCCGTCCATATCGAACAGTGCAACCTTCGGCCGGAACTCATTATACCCATGTTTTAAAAGATATGCTACTTTTGCTTTCTCCATATTCGGATTGCAAAAGTAGCATATTTTTTTCTATTCTCCAAATTTTGCCACGCAATAATTCACGGCATTCGGGAAAATCACTTGACAAGATACTTCCTGCCGTTCCTTATCAGCAAGCCTTTCGAGCATGAAGAGACACGCTGTCCCGAGACAGTCCACGACGCGCCGTCAGCGGATGCATTCACGTCATTGTCTACAGCATCTATCGCCGTACTGACATAGACGCCCGTATGCTCGTAGATTATCTCAAACGGCATACTTCCATACTTGAAAGTCAGGATGATATGGAATGTCTTGTCTTTATGCACATATTCCGCAGACATCTTTCCACTTACAGCCTTACTGTTGCCGTCTGTCCCTACAGCTGTAGTCGTGAATTCCTGCTCCTCCCATGTGGAAACCATCGTCGGCATGTCCATCTTCCACCGTGCATCGGTTATGGTAAACGAACTGACCGTGACGCCCATTGCCGTATAGGTCATCTGTGGAAGAGTGATACTTGACATGCCGTCCGAACCTAAAGTCACTGTGACGACATCACCCTTCTGTACTGTCTTCGGCAAATCAGACATTGCCGGGAGCCAGAAGCTGCCGTCTCCGACAAACTCAAGCCTGCCCGGCATCTGCGCTGAAACATGGACTGTCGCCGCAAGGGCAACGATAAACATTAGAATCTTTTTCATATACAAAAACATTTCGGTTTATTTTCCGGATGCAAAGATACATACTTTTTCCTGTTCCTGCAATACCTACATGTCGGTAATCTGCTTATTATCGGAATTTCATGACATATTTGTAGTGTTCATGCAGACTGAGAGACACTCTGCAAGCTATTCGGTAAGAGAAGAAAAGCCGCAAGAGAAGAACATGCACAGTAAGCGTTCACTGCCAAAAGACCGATGTCTGACAGAAAAAAAACTTGGTGATTCTGCATCATACAGACTACAGAATCACCAAGAAATATCCTTACATATTATATTATATGCTCCGCAGCTAAAGCGGTTTTCCTTACCGCCAAAAGAACCCAAAGCGCAACTACCGGCCGTGAAGCACCGCTGAAAGGCACTAAATCAGAGGCATTCCAGCCTCATCACACTCACAGCGCATCTCTTCTGGCCATATAGAAGCCTGTATCTCACCTACATGTGCCTTGTGGAGCATCAGCATACAGAGACGGCTCTGCCCTATGCCTCCGCCTACTGTGAGAGGCAGTTTGCCGTCAAGAAGCTGCTTGTGGAAATACAGTTCCTTGCGGCTTTCCTCGCCCTCTATCTCAAGCTGGCGGAGCAAAGCCTCCTTGTCTACACGGATACCCATGGACGAGAGTTCCACGGCATGGTCAAGCACAGGATACCATATAAGCATATCGCCGTTAAGTCCGACGGTGCCGTCCTCCGCTACAGTAGACCAGTCGTCATAGTCCGGGGCACGTCCGTCGTGTTTCTTGCCGTCGGACAGCTTTCCGCCTATACCGATAATGAACACCGCACCGTATTTTTCCGTCACCTTGTCCTCGCGCTCCTTCGGCGAAAGGTCCGGGTACATGCGCAGGAGTTCGTCGGCATGGACGAAATGTATCTTCTCGGGAAGGAAAGGTTTCAGCTGCGGATACCACTCGCAGGCAAGGTACTCCGTGCGGCGTATCGCGCCGTATATGCGCTCCACCACCTCACGCAGATATGCCTGTGTGCGCTGGTTTTCCGTGATTACCGCCTCCCAGTCCCACTGGTCCACGTACAAGGAGTGGAGATTATCCAGCTCCTCATCGGCACGTATGGCGTTCATATCCGTATATATGCCGTATCCCGGAGCGATACTGTCCTCCGAGAGCTTCATGCGTTTCCACTTTGCAAGAGAGTGCACCACCTCCGCCTTGGCGTCTCCAAGGTCCTTTATAGGGAATGTCACAGCACGCTCCACACCGTTCAGATCGTCATTTATGCCAAGCCCCTGAAGCACGAAAAGCGGTGCCGTGACACGGCGCAGACGCAGCTCTGTGCTGAGGTTCTGCTGGAAAAACTCCTTGATAAGCTTTATGCCCTGTTCTGTCTGTGTCGTATCCAAAAGTGCCTTGTATCCTGCAGGCTTAATCAATTTACTCATTATCGTATATGATTTCTTGTTTTTTAATCCCAGGCGCAAAGTTACGAATAAAATCCCATATACGCAACTTTTGTCATCAAAATTCATCATTTTGCTATCATATTTTTCAAAATACGGCAACACTTGTTGACATTTTGCATACAGCAAAAAGAGGTTAATAAAGTATAAAATAATATTCTCCGCCATAAAAAGCGACGCTGTTCGGGAAAAAATCATTAATTTTGCAACATCAATGGCCTGGTAGCTTAGTTGAATAGAGCGCAGGATTCCGGTTCCTGAGGTCCTGGGTTTGAGTCCCAGCCGGGTCACTTCCGGCGTTTGGATGTTGTATATTTTTGATGAAATCCAAACGCAAAGCCACCACAATATTCATGGATAATCCAATCATTGCAGATACATTGTTATTGTTTGGAAAGGTTTCACATCATCATCCGTCAAGTTTTACACAAAGCATCACGAGACGAAGTGTGACCCTTCGGTATACAGAAGGTTACCTTTCACTGGGCAAAAGGTCACCTTTTGCCTGATAAAGTGTCACCTTTTTCCATACGATTCGCAATCAACTAAAAACATGCAAGTTACGTTTTTAGAGATTTCCGTTATAATAGAAAATCTAATGGCTGGCACGATTTTCATGCCACCGACACAACACGCACTGTAACACATCAGTTACAATACCGTTTCCGAAGCATTGCATCCACATAAAAAACATCAGAAAAAAGGCATGGCATGACGAATCATCCATCCGTCATGCCATGCCTGAACAATATTTCGCCTCGTTTCAAGAGGGTGTCTGGCAGAGTATGCTGCCCTGCGGAGAAGTCATCAAACGATTGCCATACACCTTATTTTATATTACAAGGCTCACCCTTGCTTGGCAGACGCCATGAGCTTTGCCTTCTCGTAACACTTGCGGCACAAAGGCTCATATTCCCCTGTCTCGCCGAGGAGCACGCGCTTGTCGCCCTCCACTATGCGGTGGCTGACATAAGCGAGCGAACCGCAATGGACACAGATGGCGTGCACTTTGGTCACATCGTCGGCAATGGCCATCAGAGCAGGCATCGGTCCGAAGGGCACTCCCTTGAAATCCATGTCGAGACCGGCACAGATGACTCTCACGCCCCTGTTTGCAAGCTCGTTGCAGACCTGGACAAGACCATCGTCAAAAAACTGGGCTTCGTCTATGCCCACGACGTCTATGTCGCTGGTAAGCAGCAGTATGGAGCCTGAGGACTCCACCGGCGTGGAGGGAATCGTGGTATTGTCATGGCTTACCACATCCGCCTCGCTGTAGCGGGTGTCTATGGACGGCTTGAAGATTTCCACCTTCTGCTTGGCAAACTTTGCACGCTTCATACGGCGTATGAGCTCTTCCGTCTTACCAGAGAACATCGAGCCGCACACGACCTCTATGCGTCCGTGGCGTCTCATCTCACCTTGTATATTATCAGTCATTGGGAGTTTATGTATTGCTGTTATGTATTCATTAAGCCTGTGCAGGCAGCGGACAAGCCTATTCCATCCTGCCTCGGCAAAAAACGGTCGGATGAAATCCAACGCAAAATTACAAAGAAAATTTAAAAATCCAAAGAAATATACACTTTTTATTGCTCATATCGGAATTTAGGAGTATTTTTGCGGATAGTTATGGGAACACTTTATCTCGTGCCCACACCTGTGGGAAATCTTGAGGACATGACATTCCGTGCTGTCCGTCTTCTGAAAGAGGCCGACATAATCCTCGCCGAGGACACCCGGACGACGGGCATCCTCCTGAAACACTATGACATACACAAGCCGCTGATGGCACACCATAAGTTCAACGAGCACGGCACATCGGCAGGCATCGTGGAGCGTCTGAAGGCTGGACAGACTATATGTCTTGTGACAGACGCCGGCACTCCCGGAATCTCCGACCCTGGATTCTATCTCGTAAGGGAGGCTGTCGCGGCAGGAATAGAGGTTCAGACACTGCCCGGTGCCACGGCTTTCGTGCCTGCACTGGTAAGTTCGGGACTCCCCTGCGACAAATTCTGCTTCGAGGGATTCCTCCCTCAGAAGAAAGGACGGCAGACACGCCTCGAACAGCTCATGACGGAAGAGCGCACCATGATATTCTACGAGTCGCCCTATCGCCTGCTGAAGACACTGCTGCAGTTTGCCGATATGTACGGCGAAGAGCGTCAGGTGAGCGTATGCAGGGAGATAAGCAAGATACATGAAGAGTCTGTACGAGGCTCGCTGACAGAGGTTATAGCCCATTTCACGGCCACTCCGCCAAAGGGCGAGATTGTCATAATCCTTGCCGGTGCCGAACCTGTAAAGTCGAAAGGCAACAGGGAAGAGAGGCGCAGACGCAGGGATGCCGACACCAATCTACAGGAAAACACCGAGACTATCAATGACTAATACAAAATGAATACCAATATGAAGAATATCATCTATTTGGCTATATGCCTTATGTGCTTTACCGCATGTGAGAACACAAGCAAGAACCAGTCGACAGAGAACACAGATTCGCGTGACTCGCTGCAGCGTGTCATCGAGCAGAAAAACAACGAGATAAACGACATGCTCGGCACTCTCAACGAGATACAGGAGGGCTTCCGCCAGATAAGTATCGCCGAGGAGCGTGTCACTGTCATAAAGGACGGCGAGGCAACAAGCCGCAAGGAGCAGATACGCTCCGACATCGAGTTCATCGCACAGCAGATGAAGCACAACCGCGAACTGATAGCCAAGCTCCAAAGACAGAGCCGCGAGGGAAGCATCGCTGCCGAACAGCTCAAGAAGACTATAGAGAATCTCACGGCACAGCTGGAGGACAAGAACAAGCAGCTGGAGAATCTCCGCGTGGAACTCAACGCTAAGGATGTGCGCATCGTGGAACTTGACCAGGCTGTCTCCTCTCTCAACAATGATGTCGCCGAACTGAAGAGCGAGTCGGCAAGCAAGTCTGCAACGATTTCCAATCAGGACAAGCAGCTCAACACTGCATGGTATGCTTTCGGAACAAAGAAGGAACTGTCTGAAAACCATATCCTTGAAAAAGGAAAGGTGCTCCGTGCAAACTTCAACAAGAACTACTTCACCAAGGTAGATGTACGTGTAGACAGAGAGATAAAGCTCTACTCCAAATCGGCTAAGCTGCTCACCTCCCACCCTTCCACGGCATATACGCTCCAGCAGGATGCGTCAAAGCAGTATGTACTGCGCATCACCAATCCGGAACTGTTCTGGTCTACAAGCAAATATCTTGTGATACAGGTGAAATAAGTCTGGCATCAGCCATCGCTTACCGAGGACGCAACCTATGGCGCAGGCATGTCTTACGCCCGTAGTCATTATTATAAACAGTCTGCAACGACAATGCAGAGAACGTCTGAAAGACATCAATGCTTCAAAGCGAAATAACATTTGACCGTTTTATCCGGTGGATAATGGCGGCATTTCTGGCAGTGGCCGCATTCCTTACCGTGAATTACCTCAGCAGTGTACTGCTTCCGTTCTTCGTGGCATGGGGACTTGCCTATCTGCTGTTTCCTATCGTCACTTTCGTAGAGCGTGTCATGCGTATCCGCATCCGTGCATTGTCTATAATAGTGACGGTGGTTATCGTCGCGTCGGTGCTCACGGGAGTGACACTCGCCATTATCCCGCCGATGATAGACCAGTTTCAGAAACTCGGCGTGATAGCGACGAACTATATACACCAGCACGCCCATGTGACGAGCATTCCTGAGGCACTGAACGAGATGTTCGTCACTTACCGTGCGGAGATTGAGCAGTTCTTCCATTCCAAAGATTTCACTAACCTTGTGAAGACTACAGCCCCAGGTGTCGTGAGTGTAGTGACAGAGACATTCTCGTTTATAAAGAGCTTCGTCGGTTCGTGTATCACACTGCTGTACATGTTCTTCATACTCCTTGACTACGAGAAACTTACAGAGGCCTGGGTAAAGATGTTCCCTGTCAATAACCGCCCTTTCGTGCAGTCTCTGATGCGCGATGTCTCGGTGGCAATGAACAGCTACATCCGCGGCCAGGCACTTGTCGCGCTAACGATGGGCATACTGTTCTGCATCGGATTCACCATCATCGGATTCCCTATGGCAATAGGTCTCGGCATACTCATAGGCATACTTGACCTCGTGCCGTATCTGCACACCTTCGCACTCATACCGACAGCGTTCCTCGCGCTCATGAAAGCCGCCGATACAGGACAGAATTTCTGGGTGATTTTCGCATCGGCAGTGGCTATCTTCATAATCGTGCAGATAATAATAGACATGATTGTCACACCGAAGATTATGGGCAAGGCCATGGGCATGAACCCTGCAATACTCCTCCTGTCGCTCTCCGTATGGGGTTCTCTACTCGGATTCATCGGTCTTATCATAGCCTTGCCGCTGACGACAATCATACTCACATACTGGAAACGCTATGTCTCTGGCGACGTGGACATGCAGGCGGAGACGGTCAATGAGCAGGCTGGAACTGCGAATACCGACATGAAACAGCAGCAATGAAAACATACAGAAAATAACTTCAATATAAAAAACAAATCAAGCTAACAAAAACATTTATGGCACAAAGATTCATTCTAAACGAAGTATCATACTTCGGCGCGGGATGCCGCAAGGAACTCCCGGAAGTACTCAACCGCATGGGCCTGAAGAAGGCATTGGTCTGCTCAGACAAGGGTCTCATCAAAGTAGGTACAACAGCAAAAGTCACAGAGGTTCTCGACAGTGTAAACTTCCCTTACGAGATCTACTCGGAGATAAAGCCTAATCCTACTGTGACAAATGTAAAGCAGGGCGTGGAGGCATTCAAGGCTTCAGGCGCAGACTGCATCATCGCCATCGGCGGCGGTTCGTCAATGGATACAGCAAAGGGCATCGGCATCGTTGCCAACAACCCTGAGTTCTCTGACATAGTAAGCCTTGAGGGCTGCGCTCCTACAAAGAAGAAGAGCGTGCCTATCATCGCACTCCCTACAACAGCAGGCACAGGTGCAGAGGTTACCATCAACTATGTCATCATAGACGAGGAGCGTCAGGCAAAGATGGTATGCGTAGACCCTAACGACATCCCTGCCGTAGCAATCGTAGACCCGGAACTCATGTATTCTCTCCCTAAGGGACTGACAGCCGCAACAGGCATGGACGCTCTCACACACGCCATAGAGGGCTATATAACAAAGGGCGCATGGGTAATGTCTGACATGTATGAGCTTCAGGCTATCAAGATGATAGCAGAGAATCTCCCTATCGCTGTCGACGAACCTACAAATCCTGTCGGACGCGAAGGTATGGCTCTCGCACAGTACATTGCAGCACAGGCATTCTCCAATGTCGGTCTCGGCCTTGTACACGGCATGGCTCATCCTATGGGCTCTCTCCATGACATCCCACACGGTGTGGCAAACGCTCTCCTCCTCCCTACTATTATGGAGTTCAACATGCCTAAGTGCATCGAGAAGTTCGGCATCATAGCAAAGACCATGGGCGTAAACACCGACGGCATGACAGCAGAGCAGGCCGCACAGGCTGCCGTAGACGCCGTTAAGGCTCTCTCTATCCGTGTAGGTATCCCGCAGACACTCACAGAGCTCGGCATCAAGGAAGAGGATATCCCTGCACTCGCAGCACAGGCCATCGCAGATGTCTGCACTCCTGGCAATCCGCGCGATGTGACAGAGGCCGAGATTGTAGAGCTCTACAAGAAAGTTCTCTAAATATTTCCAAGAAAGGGAAACTCCCTATTATAATTAATGTGGATTCTGATGACAGATAATTCCTGTTGTCAGAATCCATATTTGCAAAAAATGCTACGGATGTAAATTTCCGCCTAACATTTTACAGTTAGGTCTCATTCTACAATTAAGCCTAAATTTACGGATAATTCATAAAAAGCCAACGCTATCTCGGGCATATTCTGTTAATATTATTTAAGGAACCGCCTTTCTTTCGCCTAACATTTCCGTATTTCATTTTTTATGAGTACCTTTGCACTCGCTTTATGAGAATAAGGTAGAAATGGAGATCCGCTAGCTCAGTTGGTAGAGCACAACACTTTTAATGTTGGGGTCTTGGGTTCGAGCCCCAAGCGGATCACAGAAAAGGAAAAGCCAAGTCGCTAATACAACAGTGACTTGGCTTTTCCTTTTTAATCAGGGCTTCAGTTATACACCCGTGAGGACAATGATATCGGAACTCTGAAATCATGTAATATACAATAATCCTAATCACAATATAATTATGACAAAGACAAGAAAAACATACGCTGTTTTATTCATAGCTCTAATCTGCATTACAGCCTTAGCATCAGCAATGCACCACAATCCAGCTACCGACAAGAACGGGAACACTGCACTGACAAATGTCCTGACAGATAGCATTTCACGAATAACCTCATCCTGTCCTGGTGAAATCGGAGTAGCTGTCATCATTAACAATACAGATACCGTCACCGTAAATGACAAAAGCATCTACCCCATGATGAGCGTATTTAAGGTTCATCAGGCACTGGCAATCTGCAACAGATTCGACAAAGACGCCCTCTCCCTTGATACATTATTGACTATCAAAAGAGAAGAACTTGACCCTATGACATGGAGCCCCATGATGAAAGAACACCCTGAGTCGCCGATAACCTTGCCTGTGAAAGAATTATTGCGTTATACGCTCATTAAAAGCGACAATAATGCAAGCAACATCATGTTTGAACGATTGGCCGATATTGCAGAAACAGACAGTTTCATTGCCACGCTCATTCCCCGTAAGAGTTTCCAGATAGCTTATAAAGAGTCAGAGATGTCCGCAGACCATGCCAAAGCCTATTCCAATTACACATCACCACTTGGCGCGGCAATTCTCATGAACAGGTTGTTTACCGACACCCTCGTAAGCCGGGAAAAACAAGAATTCATCATGAAATCATTAGGAGAATGCGCCACTGGAAAAGACCGTATAGCTGCCCCACTTCTTAGAAAGGAAAAAGTTTCCATTGCCCACAAAACAGGTTCCGGCTACACCAACAACGGAGTTCTTGCCGCCCATAACGATGTTGCCTATATCACTTTACCAAACGGCACGCACTACACATTGGCAATATTTGTCAAAGATTCCAAGGGCAACGAATCACAAGCCTCAAAAGTAGCAGCACATATATCAGCGATTGTGTATTCGCTATTGTCGCCACAAACCGCAGGACATTCCTGATATTAGACATATATCATTAGCCAACCTTTCGGTTTCCGCTGATGAGCCATCACCTCCCCATGTTTGTCGGGTGAGCCCATATTTATAGAGTGAACCCTTTCCTGTCTCTCCGAACCTTAGGTCTGACAGGAAAGCAAAGGACATAAAAAAAGTCAACCGCTTATTGTAAGTGGTTGACTTTTTTGTTGGCGGTGCGTACGGGACTCGGACCCGTGACCTCCAGCGTGACAGGCTGGCATTCTAACCAACTGAACTAACGCACCAATGTGCTGTTTATCGAATCAAGGAAGCGGTGCGTACGGGACTCGGACCCGTGACCTCCAGCGTGACAGGCTGGCATTCTAACCAACTGAACTAACGCACCAGAAAACCATCCTTGTTTCTTAGCGAGTGCAAAGGTACTACTTTTTTCTGAACTGACAAAACTTTTCTCCACTTTTTTCCTAAAAACTTCCATTATCGCAAAAAAAATATAAAAGGGAGACTGTATACACCTTAATTTAAATAATATTATATAACTTTGCAACGTTTTCGGATATAAGTAAACTCATACATAGCACATGACAAATCTACGATTCCACGCAGTCATCACTGCATCAAAGAAGAAACCAATAATAGTTGAAGAGCCTAAAGAGCGCCCTTCCGATTATTTCGGCAAGTATGTCTTCACACGTTCGAAGATGTACAGATACCTCCCTGCAAAAATCTACGAACAGATGGTAGACGTCATGGACAACGGTGCACCTTTCGACCGTTCCATAGCCGATGCTGTGGCAAGAGGCATGAAGCAGTGGGCTGTGGAAAACGGAGTGACACACTACACGCACTGGTTCCAGCCGCTCACAGAGGGAACAGCAGAGAAGCACGACGCTTTCGTCGAGCCTGACTATAAGGGCGGAATGATTGAGGAGTTTGAGGGAAAGCTCCTCATACAGCAGGAGCCAGACGCTTCATCATTCCCGTCAGGAGGTATCAGAGCGACATTCGAGGCACGAGGCTACTCGGCATGGGACCCAACCTCACCGGTGTTCATCATCGACGATACGCTGTGTATACCGACGATTTTCATATCCTATACCGGCGAGGCCCTCGACTACAAAGCACCGCTTCTCAGGGCCTTGGCAGCCGTAAACAGAGCGGCAACGGACGTATGTCAACTGTTCTACCCCGATGTAAAGAAAGTCTCTGCAAACCTCGGATGGGAGCAGGAATACTTCCTTGTAGACGAAGATCTCTATGCAGCAAGGCCCGACCTGGTGATGACAGGAAGAACCCTCATGGGACATGACTCGGCAAAGAACCAGCAAATGGATGACCATTATTTCGGAACTATCCCCGAGAGAGTCGCACAATTCATGAAGGAGCTGGAGATAAAGGCCCTTGAACTCGGCATACCGTGCAAGACAAGGCATAACGAAGTGGCGCCAAACCAGTTTGAAGTGGCACCGATATTCGAGGAAATGAACCTTGCCATAGACCACAACATGCTCCTCATGTCCATCATGAAGAGAATAGCAAGGAAGCATGGCTTCAGATGTCTGCTACATGAAAAGCCTTTTGCAGGAATCAACGGCTCAGGAAAGCACAACAACTGGTCGCTGACAACAGACACAGGCATACTCCTCCACGCACCGGGAAAGACACCGATGGACAACCTCAGATTCACGGTCTTCATCGTGGAGACACTCATGGGTGTCTACAAGCACAACGGACTGCTCAAAGCATCGATAATGTCAGCATCAAACGCACATAGACTCGGTGCCAACGAGGCTCCTCCGGCCATCGTCTCCTCTTTCCTCGGAAGACAGTTGTCCGAGCTTCTCGGAGCCCTTGAGAAGTCGGACAGCAAGGATGCTTTCAACCTCGCAGGCAAGAAAGCCGTAAAACTTGACATCCCTGTCATCCCAGAACTCCTCATGGACAACACCGACAGGAACAGAACGTCGCCTTTTGCCTTTACAGGAAACAGATTCGAGTTCCGCGCCGTAGGTTCGGAGGCTAACTGTGCAAGTGCAATGATAGTGCTCAACACGGCAGTAGCAGAAGCCCTTGTTGACTTCCGCCAGAGAGTAGACGCACGTGTAGAGGCAGGAGAAGAGAAGTTTGAGGCTGTGGTGAAAGTGCTCAGGGAAGACATCATCACATGCAAACCGATACACTTCGACGGCAACGGATACTCCGAAGAGTGGAAGAAAGAGGCCAAGAAAAGAGGTCTTGATACGGAAAGTTCCTGCCCGGTCGTATTCGACAGATACCTTGACGATGACAGCGTAAGGATGTTCGAGAACATGGGAGTCATGAGAAGATGTGAACTTGAGGCCCGTAACGAGGTGAAATGGGAGACATACACCAAGAAAGTGCAGATAGAAGCCCGTGTACTCGGCGACCTTTCACTCAACCATATCATCCCTACGGCTACAAGATACCAGTCTGAACTCGTAGAACTTGTAGAGAACATGTACAAGATATTCGAGGACGACGAGTGCGGAAAACTCACCCATCGCAACAAGGAAATCATACGCGAGATAGCAGAACGCATAGAGCGTATAGAGGCTGGAGTGACTACACTTGTCGCAAACAGGAAGGTAGCCAACAGGATTTCCTCCGAGAGGGAGAAGGCTGTCGCATATCACGACACGGTAGTCCCTGTCATGGAGGAGATAAGGAGCGAGATAGACTGTCTCGAACTGCTCATTGCCGATGAGCTGTGGACTCTCCCGAAATACAGGGAAATGCTGTTTATAAAATAAGATAAGCCTTTGCCGCTGAGGGCAAGGACACAATACAAATACCATAAAGAGAGGCTTGTGCTCAGGCATAAGTCTCTCTTTATGTATATTCCAATTCAGACGGGTATAAACATTTGATGTAAGAACCATCAAGAGTAGACATTTGCAACAACAGCGACTTTGTTCTTATACTTATATAAAATAATGATTTGCTCAGCAAAAAGACGGGATACCGAAAGGCAATCATACGCCTTCAGGTATCCCGTCTTCATATCATCGCGCGCCTTCCACACTGTGAAGGCCGTACGGAAATCACTTTATCATGCTGATGCTGCGAGAGAGGAACTTATCAAGCGCCTCGCCACGCAACATGCCGTTCTGCAGGAGGGCAAGGTCTATGAGCTGATGAACGACATCATTCTTCTGCGCATAGTCGGCGAGCACCTTCTTGCGTGCATCCTTCTGTGCGGTGATGTCCTTCTCGGTCTTCGCGAGATCGTCCTTCTCATCCTGAGGAATCTCGTCATCCTTCTTGCCCGCCTTGCTCTGCTCGAGCACAGCCTTGCGTGCCTCAAGGCCTTTTATTTCGCTGTCGATAGGCTTCAGCTGGTCTGCGCAAGCAGTCTCCGTATCGCTGAGCACCTTAGCGATAAGCGGATGGTCTGAGTTGAGAACCATGCCGAACGAGTCAGGCATCTCGCCATAGAACGACATTCCTGCCTGAAGATGAGACATCTCCTTCATGCGGCGCATCCATTCGTTCTGTGTTATGACAACAGGCTTCTGCTCTGCGCCAAGTCCCTCAACCTCAATATTGAACTGTGCCTTGTCAATCTTAGGGAGCTGGCTCTGGAATACGGCTGACAAGTTGTCAGTCTCCGCTGCCGACAGCTCGTTTTTCTTCTTGTCGTCCTTTACTATGAGACGCTCCACGATGTCAGCATCCACACGTGTGAAACGCGCCTTCTCGAAATGCTGCTCAAACACCTGAACAGCAGGAACATCAAGTTCGCCGTCGAACATCAGCACAGAATATCCCTTGTCCTGAGCCGACTTTATATAAGAATACTGAGCCTCCTTGTCTGTAGCGTAGAGGTATACGAGATTGCCGTCCTTGTCTGTCTGCGCATCCTTTATGAGTTCCTTGTACTCATCATACGTGAAGAACTTGCCGTCGATGTCCTTCAGCAGAGCGAAGTCCTTTGCCCTGTCATAGAAATCCATCTGCGAGAGCATACCGTAGTTGATGAAAAGCTTCAGGGAGTCCCATTTCTCCTCATACTCCTTGCGGTTGTCATTGAAGATAGACTTCAGGCGGTCAGCGACCTTCTTTGTGATATAAGTGCTGATTTTCTTGACATTAGCGTCGCTCTGGAGATAAGAGCGAGACACGTTGAGCGGAATGTCAGGCGAGTCTATCACACCGTGGAGCAGTGTGAGGAACTCCGGCACAATGCCCTCCACCTGGTCTGTAACGAACACCTGGTTGCAGTACAGCTGTATCTTGTTGCGTGTAAGCTCAAGGTTTGACTTAACTTTCGGGAAATACAGTATACCAGTCAGATTGAACGGATAGTCGACATTGAGATGAATCCAGAACAAAGGTTCGTCAGACATCGGATACAGTGTGCGGTAGAAGGTCTTGTAGTCCTCGTCGGTGAGCGACGACGGAGTCTTCACCCACATAGGCTCGACATCATTGATGATATTGTCCTCGGCAGTGTCGACCATCTTCTTCTCCTCTGAGCTCCACTCCTGCTTCTTGCCGAAAGCGACAGGAACAGACATGAACTTGCAGTATTTGTTGAGGAGCTCCTGAATCTTCTGCTGCTCCAGGAATTCCTTGCTGTCCTCAGAGATATGGAGGATGATGTCAGTACCGTGGCCTTCCTTCTCGGCATCGGTGATTTCGTATTCCGGCGAACCGTCACAGGTCCATTTCACAGCCTTTGCGCCCTCCTTATATGACAGTGTCACGATGTCCACCTTGTCTGACACCATGAACGAAGAGTAGAAGCCGAGACCGAAATGACCTATTATCTGATTGGCATCGTCCTTGAACTTCTCGAGGAAATCCGTAACGCCGGAGAAGGCTATCTGATTGATGTAACGGTCTATTTCCTCCTCGGTCATACCGATACCGTTATCGCTGATTGTCAGTGTCTTTGCCTCTTTATCGAGAGAGACAGACACCTTCAAGCCGTCGACGCTTCCCGAAAACTCGCCCTTCTGTGCAAGAGTCTTCAGCTTCTGTGTCGCGTCAACAGCGTTGGAAACCATCTCGCGAAGGAAGATTTCCTGGTCGCTATACAAGAATTTCTTGATGACAGGGAAGATGTTCTCTGTCGTAACTCCAATATTTCCTTTTGCCATAGTTTTATGTTTATTTGTTTGTCATTATATTCCTGCCATAGCATACTACAAAATCCATGCCAAAAACGGAATGCAAGATTCACCCCCAAATAGCCAATCAGACCGTCACAAGGAAAAGTCCCGCCATTTCCGTGCTGTACAGACCGTGACATTTTACCATGTGAAAGGTCACCTTTCGCAATGTAAAAGGTGACCTATTGCAGCATGAAAGGTGACCTTTCACGACCCCGTTAATGCAAGTTTGCATGGATATGTAATAAGGTGTTAATCATCAAATAGTTACAACAAATAGAAGAAAAGCCTTTACCGCTCATGGATTTACCGATTTTTCCCATCAGTCCACACGATTCATGCATGCAGGAACCACCGTGAACACTCTTTCGGCGTAAGAGCGTGCAAGGACAAGGGAAAGTGCTGCTATACCTATTATAATAAGTAAGTCAAAAAAATTAAACGATACAATCCATGATAAAGCAAGCACTTACATCTTGTATGTATAAACCTTGTTCTTTTTGGCTGTTTCCGCCTTGTCGCTCAGTCACATAGCCCGCTATGCTCCCTCGTTCCAAGACGAAAACATCTCAAAAATAACAAAGCTTTATACTATACATTAATTTTTGTGACTTACTTATCAGAGTAATCCCTACAAAGCCAGCATTACCATCTACAGCTGTCAGCCGACGGAATCAAATCGCCATGAAGCAATTATACCGACAGACAAAATGATTTTCACAAAATTAACAATAGCACTTCCGTTTTCTCTGAAAAATTTATTAACTTTGTAGGCAAAACATAAAAACAGAACAAACAGAATGGCTACAGTAGACGACAAGAAAGTTATCTTCTCAATGGTGGGTGTCAACAAAATCATCCAGCAAAACCAAAAGCAAGTCCTGAAAAACATATACCTGTCCTTCTTTTACGGTGCCAAGATCGGTATCGTAGGTCTCAACGGTGCGGGAAAATCCACGCTCATGAAAATCATCGCCGGCATCGAACAGCCAACATCCGGCGATGTCGTGTGGAGCCCCGGATATTCCGTTGGCTATCTGCCACAGGATCCTCCGCTCAATGAAGAAAAGACGGTGAAGGAGAATGTGCAGGAAGGTGTGCAACATGTCTATGACGCACTGAAGGAGTATGACGACATAAACGTGAAATTCGGCTTGGAGGAATACTATTCAGACCCTGACAAGATGGACAAGCTCATGGCACGGCAGGCAGAGGTGCAGGACATCATTGACAGCACCGACGCATGGAATATGGACTCACGCATAGAGAGAGCCATGGACGCCCTGCGCTGTCCTCCGGGAGACTGGGCTGTAGACAAGCTGTCGGGAGGCGAGCGCCGACGTGTCGCTCTCTGCAAACTTCTCCTGCAGAAGCCTGATGTCCTCCTCCTCGACGAACCTACAAACCACCTCGACGCCGAGTCTATAGACTGGCTCGAGCAGCACCTTCAGCAGTATGAGGGCACGGTGATTGCCGTGACCCACGACAGATATTTCCTTGACGACGTGTCTGAATGGATACTTGAATTGGATCGTGGCGAGGGCATTCCATGGAAGGGCAACTACTCTTCATGGCTCGACCAGAAGACATCACGCATGGCGCAGGAGGAGAAAAGCGCGTCGAAGCGCAGGAAAGCCCTTGAGCGTGAACTGGAGTGGATACGCATGGCTCCCAAGGCGCGACAGGCAAAGGGCAAGGCGCGACTCAACAGTTACGATGCCATGCTCAACCAAGAGCAGAAGGAGCGCGAGGAGAAACTTGAGATTTTCATCCCCAACGGTCCACGTCTCGGCAACAAGGTCATCAATGCCGAGCATGTCGCAAAGGCTTTCGGAGAGAAGAAACTGTTCACAGACCTCAACTTCATGCTGCCGCCTAACGGCATAGTAGGTGTCATCGGTCCTAACGGAGCAGGAAAGACTACCCTCTTCCGCCTTATCATGGGGCTTGACAAGGCTGATGCCGGAACATTCGAAGTAGGTGATACCGTCAAGCTGGCGTATGTCGACCAGCAGCACAAGGATATAGACCCGAACAAGACTGTCTATGATGTAGTGTCGGGAGGTACGGAGTCTTTCCGCATGGGAGGCAAGGACATCAACGCACGTGCATATCTCAGCAGATTCAATTTCTCCGGCAATGACCAGGGCAAGCTCTGCGGTGTGCTGTCGGGAGGTGAGAGAAACCGTCTGCAGCTCGCGCTCGCACTGAAGCAGGAAGGTAACGTGCTGTTGCTCGACGAGCCGACCAACGACATCGATGTCAACACTCTCCGCGCACTGGAGGAAGGTCTGGAGTCGTTCGCCGGATGTGCTGTCGTCATCTCACACGACCGCTGGTTCCTCGACCGTATATGCACCCATATCCTCGCTTTTGAAGGAGACGGCAACGTGTTCTTCTTCGAGGGAAGCTACTCAGACTATGAGATAAACAAGGCGCAGCGTCTCGGCACTGACGAAGTGAAGCGTCCGCGCTACAGGAAACTGATGGAAGAATAAATTCATGTCATGCCATTCCTCGCACGACTGTTGACGTGTGAGGAATGGCATGATAGCTTGCAAAACCATCTTTCATCACACAAAGACTGACAAACCAAACTAAAGAAACATACCGTAATTTACAAAATCTATAAAAACTATTCACATGAAAAGCATTTCATTAGACATCACGAAGGCGCAGCAGTTCTTGCCTGCAGGCGCTATCATGGCACTCAAGGAGCAGACTGTAGCTGCACGTAAAGGACTCGAAGAGGGTACTGTACCGGGAAACGACTTCCTCGGATGGCTTCATCTCCCATCATCCATCACTCCAGAGTTCCTCGCTGAGGTAAAGGCCGTGGCACAGGACCTGCGTTCCAAGGCCGAGGTGATTGTCATTGCCGGCATCGGAGGCTCTTATCTTGGCGCGAAATGCGTTATAGAAGGTCTCTCAAACTCCTTCCAGTGGCTTGTAAAAGACGCGTCAGCTCCTGCTGTTGTCTTTGCCGGAAACAATATCGGCGAGGATTATCTCTATGAATTGACACAGTATCTGGAGGGCAAGACATTTGCCATCATCAATATCTCAAAGTCAGGTACGACAACAGAGACCGCGCTCACCTTCCGTCTGCTCAAGACACAGCTTGAGAAGCAGGTAGGCAAGGAAAAGGCAAAAGACCTCATTGTCGCAGTGACAGACGCGAAGAAAGGTGCTGCGCGTACATGTGCAGACAAGGAGGGCTACCGCTCATTCATCATCCCTGACAATGTCGGCGGACGCTTCTCCGTACTTACTCCTGTAGGCCTTCTCCCTATCGCATGTGCAGGAATAGACATCGAGCAGCTTGTTGCCGGTGCACAGGCTATGGAGAAGCAGTGTGCCGTTGATGTTCCTTTCGAGGAGAATCCGGCAGCTATCTATGCCGCAACACGTAACGCTCTGTATCAGAACGGCAAGAAGATAGAGATTCTTATCAACTACCAGCCAAAGCTCCACTTCTACGCTGAATGGTGGAAGCAGCTTTTCGGCGAGTCTGAGGGTAAGGACAAGAAGGGCATATTCCCTGCTTCCTGCGACTTCACTACAGACCTTCACTCCATGGGTCAGTGGATTCAGGACGGCGAGCGCACCATCTTCGAGACATGCATCTCTGTAGAGAATCCTGACAATAAATTGCTGTTCCCTTCTGACGAGGAGAACCTCTACGGTCTTAACTTCCTTGCTGGCAAGCGCATAGACGAGGTGAACAAGAACGCAGAGCTCGGCACACGTCTCGCACACGTTGACGGAGGTGTTCCTAATATCTTGATTTCCATCGAGAAACTCGATGCTTACAACTACGGCCAGCTCATCTATTTCTTCGAGATAGCATGTGGCATGTCTGGTCAGCTCCTCGGCGTCAATGCCTTCAACCAGCCTGGCGTAGAGGCTTACAAGAAGAATATGTTTGCACTTCTCGAGAAGCCTGGATATGAAGAGGAGACAAAGGCTATCCGTGCAAAACTTGCTGCTGAATAACATTCACAGGAGGCCAATCACATAAAAAAGTCGGCAGAGACAGGGCGTCGCCCCTACTCTGCCGACTTTCATTATATTCTTATATCTGTAATCCGCTACTTATTCATAGACAGCCCATGTCGTATTGGAGGATAGAGCTTAGCGTGTTTTACAGACAGCATTTACTTATTTGTAAACGTCAGCCCTTCTCCTGAAGCGTCGACATTTATCGGATGTGCGGTAACCACTGTTCCGCTCAGCAACTGACGCGACAGCTCGTTGAGCAGCAGGTGCTGGATAGCACGCTTCACAGGGCGCGCTCCGAAGTCCGGGTCATAGCCTTCACGTGCAAGAATGTCCATCGCGGCATCACTGACCTTGAGCGTGAATCCCTGTTCGGCAAGCATACCGATAACCTTGTTGACCTGTATGCGTACCACTTCCTTTATCTCCTTTTCGGAAAGTCTGTGGAAGTCGATGATTTCATCGATACGGTTGAGGAACTCAGGTCTCATTATCTGATGGAGCATCTCACGCTTGGCATTGGACGTCATGATTATTATGGTGTTCTTGAAGTTCACCGTGCGTCCCTTATTGTCCGTCAGCCTGCCGTCGTCAAGTACCTGCAGGAGAATGTTGAACACGTCAGGATGAGCCTTCTCTATCTCGTCAAAGAGCACTACGCTGTAAGGCTTTCTGCGGACAGCCTACGTGAGCTGGCCACCTTCATCATATCCAACATATCCCGGAGGCGCACCGATAAGTCTTGACACGCTGTATTTCTCCTGATACTCTGACATGTCTATACGTGTCATCATTGTCTCATCGTTGAAGAGATAGTCGGCGAGAGCCTTTGCCAATTCTGTCTTTCCGACACCTGTAGTGCCAAGGAAGATGAAGCTGGCAATAGGACGCTTCGGGTCTTGCAGTCCGGCACGGGAACGGCGGACGGCATCAGAGACAGCCGTGATGGCTTCGTCCTGTCCTATGACACGCTTGTGGAGCTCGTCTTCAAGATGCAGCAACTTGTCCTTCTCGCTCTGCATCATCTTGCTGACAGGTATACCTGTCCAGCGGGCAACGACCTCTGCGATATCGTCTGCCGTAACCTCCTCACGTACAAGTGCGGAAGAGTCTCCCGGCTGTCCGTCACGCTTGGAAAGCAGTTCTGCCTGCGCCTTCTTGAGTTCTGCCTCAAGACCTTGCATCTGACCGTACCGTATCTCTGCCACACGGCCATAGTTGCCTTCACGCTCGGCTCTGTCTGCCTCAAATCTCAGACGCTCGATAAGTTCCTTCTTCTGCTGGATATTATTGATAAGGAGGCGCTCTCCCTCCCAGCGGTCACGGAATTCCTTCTCCTGTTTGCGGAGAGAGGAAATGTCATTGTCAAGCTGTGCAAGTTTCTCCTTGTTGTCCTCACGCTTTATAGCCTCACGCTCTATCTCCAGCTGTGCAAGCCTGCGGCTTATCTCGTCAAGCTCCTCTGGTACGGAGTCGCGTTCCATCCTGAGCTTTGCCGAAGCCTCGTCCATCAGGTCTATAGCCTTATCCGGCAGGAAACGCTCCGAGATGTATCGCTCCGACAGTTGTACGGCGGCAATGCAGGCATCATCCTGGATACGGACCTTGTGATGGTTCTCATATCTTTCCTTCAAGCCACGGAGGATGGAAATTGCACTCAGCTCGTCCGGCTCGTTGACCATGACGGTCTGGAACCTTCTCTCAAGAGCCTTGTCCTTCTCAAAATACTTCTGATACTCATTGAGGGTCGTTGCACCGACAGCTCTCAGTTCGCCACGGGCAAGGGCTGGTTTCAGGATATTTGCGGCATCCATGGCACCATCGCCTGCACCGGCGCCTACAAGCGTGTGTATCTCGTCTATGAAGAGGATGATTTCGCCGTTAGACTGTACCACCTCGTTCACAACGCCTTTAAGACGCTCCTCAAACTCACCTTTATACTTCGCTCCTGCTATAAGCGCACCCATATCAAGGGTGTACAGCTGCTTGCGCTTGAGGTTTTCCGGGACATCGCCTCTGACAATCCTCTGCGCCAGCCCTTCTACTATAGCGGTCTTTCCCGTACCAGGCTCACCGATGAGTATCGGGTTGTTCTTAGTACGGCGCGAGAGTATCTGCAAGACGCGGCGTATCTCTTCGTCACGGCCGATGACCGGGTCAAGTTTTCCCAGCCGTGCATCCTCCACAAGATTCTTTGCATACTTAGGAAGATGCTGCAGGGAGGTGTTTGCATCGTTCCCTGCATTGCTTCTGTTGTAATTGTTCATGGTTTACTCCTTTCTTTTATATGCTTCTGTTATATCCTTTTCGTTATCACGACAACTGTCAATATGCTATATACCGACGGTGTCATTCTAAAACAAAGAACCTCAAAGGTCATGCCTCTGAGGTTCTCATGTCATTTTGGCATCTATCGGATGTCAAAATGTCAATCTTGCAAGTATAATCCTGTCTTCTGAAAATCAATCGAAAGTCTTGAACTCATATCCCTGCGACTTAAGCCATCTCAACGATGCCGGCAGGGCGAAATACAGCTTGTCTATTGACTTCAACGAGTCATGGAATGTTATTATGCTGCCGTTTCGGGTGTAGTTCTTCACATTGCGCACCACATCATACGGGGAAAGGAGCTTGGAATAGTCACGCGTGACAAGATCCCACATCACGATACGCAACTTGTTCTTATACCGCAGATATTGTGTCGGGAGCATCCAGCCGTGAGGCGGACGGAACAGAAGGTTCTGCCCACGTATCTGTCCTTTCCTGTCAGAATCGCCACAGGTTTTCTGAAGGAAAGGATTATACTCGTCCATCACCCTGAAACACTTGTCGACATTCCTCTCAAAGAAACTGATCGTATGGCGTGCAGACCCGATGTGATTGTAAGTGTGGTTGCCCACCTGATGGCCGTCCTCAAGTATCTGACGGTACAGGTCTGGATACTTATGGACATTGTCTCCAACGACAAAGAAGGTTGCCTTTATGTCAAACTCGCGCAACGTCTTGAGGATATACGGAGTAGACTCCGGTATCGGGCCATCATCAAAGGTCAGATATACCGAGTGCTCGTTTTCGTCCATACGCCACAATGCCTTAGGGTAAAGCCATCGCAACCATTTTGACGGTTGTTCTATAAACATAAGCAGGTCAACTAAATTAAACTATATAATAAAGCAAATGCCTTGAGCTTGCATGTATAAACGCAGTTATTTTTGACTGTTCCTCCTTGCCACTCCGTCACATAGCCCGCTATGTTCCTTCATTACAAGAATAAGACATTTCAAAAATAACTGCGTTTTATATCATACATTGATTTGGTTCACTTCCTTACCTTAAAACTCGTCAGGAATTATTCCGCCCTTGTTCTGGTATGCATACACTGTCGCCGAGAGCTGCTTCACCATCTTGTCAGCCTGCGCTGTATCAACGGTCTCCGTCAGGTCTATGAGCGAGCGCATGACATATATCTGATAAAGACAGTCGCGCTGTGCCTGACTGAAGCGGTTTGCATCGAGAGACATGTACCAGCGCATATACTGCTGACAGTTCTTCCACATGCTGCCGACAATGCGCAGAGCCTCCTGCTTCATTCCAAGCTGTGCGTAGCAGCGGATAATGTCAAGGCCTCCTGAGAGATAGGACGTCGGGACATTATACTCAGGCATCACCTTATTCATGTAAGCCAGCACCTTCTTTGCCTTGGCCGTCTGTCCTTCGGCTATGAGGTTCAGGGCAAGACCGGCAAACAGGCGTTTGTGCGTATAGCACATGCGCGATACCGTCTCATCGAGATAGAGCCCCTTCTTGTCAAGTCCGCCGAACTTGAAGCGTTTCATCACATTATTATATACGCGCTCCGTATCATAGTTCCTTGCGCCTTCCACATTTGTGGTGAAAGGAGTGATACGGTTGACAAGACCTTCCTGCACAAAGTTATCACCGAGATTCATGTAGTTTTCCTGTCCCACTGTGAGAGCGACATATAGTGGACGCGTCCAGTTGGCATTGGCAAGCATCTCCAGGAGCATGAGGTCGCCCTTGTAAAGCGCACGCTTGCCAGCAAGAGAGATAATCATCCTGTCCGGTATGGTATCGGCAGCCATCATCATGCCGGATTTCCTCACAGCCTCCTTGTCGACAGTAAGATAGAGAGTATCCGTAGGGATGATATGCGTACCCTCCTCGTCCGTACCTTCACGAACCCAGTACTTGAGGATATTCTTCACCTCAAACGGCTCCTCACCCCATGCCTTCTTTGCAGCCTCAGGATTATCCTTGTAGAGCTGCAGTATCTGTGCTTTATATTCCGGCTCTATGGACACATACTCGTTGGTACCGGAGCAGTAGTCTACACGTGGCCATGTGATAGGAAGAGAAGGAGAGTCGTAAGCCGGACGCACCATCTGGTCTATATACCAGTCTGTCTGCAGATAGGAAAGGTTGCAGACACGTGCGTTCGTGCCGACACCCTCCACATCCTGATTGTACCAGAGAGGGAACGTGTCATTGTCGCCGTTCGTGAATATTATAGGATAGCCTGTGTCCTGCATGGAGTTGAGATAGTTCTGTCCGAAGTCACGGCAGGTATAGCGTCCTGAACGGTCGTGGTCGTCCCATGTCTGGCTTGCCATCTGTATCGGGACGAGAAGACATACCAGTCCGACGACAGCGGCAATGCCTGCATTGCTCATCTTCAGCTTACGCTCTATGATGTCAAGTATCGCGGCTACGCCCATACCACACCAGATGGCGAAAGCGTAGAACGAGCCTGCATACGCATAGTCGCGCTCACGAGGCTGGCTCGGTGTCTGGTTAAGATAGAGTACGATGGCAAGACCTGTCATGAAGAACAGGAAGAACACCACCCAGAACTGCTGTATGCCCTTGTCGCCGCGGAATGCCTGCCAGAAGAGACCTATCAGGCCGAGCAGCAACGGGAGACAGTAGAAGACATTATGTCCCTTGTTTTCCTTCAGTTCGTCAGGCAGAAGCGACTGGTCTCCGAGCATCATGTTGTCTATGAACGGGATTCCCGTTATCCAGTTGCCGTGCTCCAGTTCGCCGTTGCCCTGCAAGTCGTTCTGACGGCCTGCAAAGTTCCACATGAAATATCTCCAGTACATGAAGTTGCACTGATATGAGAGGAAGAACCTTATATTCTCTGCCATTGTCGGCATCTTCACCATTATCTCCTCGCCGCAACGGTCGAAAGGCACCTCCGTGCCCTGCACTCCGCCCATCCAGTCCTCGTACTGCTGTGCGTGTGCCGAGCTGTGCATACGTGGGAAGAGCATATTCTGCGCATAGACATACTTATCCTTCGTGCGCACTGTGAAATATCTGTCAGGCTCATCCTCGCTGTGCTTCTCCACCTTCTGTATTATCGGTGCACCTGTCTTCATCACAGGCTTGCATATATTTCCATCAACCTCCAGAGCCACCTGCGACGTGTACGCCTCACCGTATGCCAATGGTCTGTCGCCATACTGGTCACGGCTGAGATAGTTGCCGAGAGTGAATATGTCCTCTGGAGAGTTCTGATCCATAGGAGGATTGGCTGCCGAGCGTATGACAATGACAGCGTATGTGCTGTAGCCTATCATAAGCATCAGCATACAGAGGAGTGCGGTATTCTTGAACCGTGATGTGACAAACGCCTTTCCACCACGCTTATACTGCAACACGCCCCACAGGATGGCAAGAACCACGATACCTGTCACCGCAGCAGACCATCCGTAGCCATAGAACGGTATGCCAAGCATACCCACCGAGGCGAGGAAAGAGATGTCTTCACGCTTCTTGTTCTTACCCATGAAACTCTCGTAGATAGCCCAGAGAACCGTACCCACAAGGAGCACAAGATATATGATGACGCCTGTATTGAACGGACATGAAAGGGTATTCACGAAGAACAGTTCACACCCTCCTCCTACAGTGATTAGTCCCGGCACAACACCATAGAGCACCGCAGCGACTATAGCAAAGGATACCGCAAGCGCAGCAAGAGACCCCTTGAGATTGGCTGCAGGATTCTTCTTATAATAATATACCAGCACTATCGCCGGGATACATAGGAGATTCAGCAGATGGACACCGATAGAGAGGCCTGTCATATAGGCTATCAGCACAAGCCAGCGGTCGCTGTGAGGCTGGTCGGCATTGTCCTCCCATTTGAGGATGAGCCAGAACACCACTGCCGTGAACGCCGACGAATAGGCATAGACCTCGCCTTCTACCGCCGAGAACCAGAATGTATCCGAGAATGTGTATATCAAAGCACCCACAAGTCCCGAAGCCTCAATGGCTATCAGACGTGTCGTGCTTATGACCGTATCACTGCCTACAAGCAACTTGCGCGTAAGATGGGTGATGGACCAAAACAGGAACAGGATACACAGTGCCGACAACAGTGCCGACATCGTGTTCACCATCATCGCCACCTGCGACGGGTCGCTGGCAAACTGCGAGAAGATATTGGCCGTGAGCATAAAGAACGGCGCGCCCGGCGGATGCCCCACTTCAAGTTTGTAGCCTGTGGTAATAAACTCTGGACAGTCCCAAAAAGAGGCTGTCGGTTCGATGGTAGAGCAATAGACGAAAGCCGCGACAAGGAATGTCAGCCAGCCCATGACATTGTCTACGAGTCTAAACTTCTTCATTCTTCTGTTTTTGTTTTTTCTGTATTCCGCTCGTTCTCCGTGGTATCCACGACACTACGGCACGAATCTTAAATAATGTGCAAAGATATAAAAAATAACTGACAGAGAGAACGGCTTTTATAAGAAAATACGTTTTCGTAAGATAATTTAAGCAACAGGGATAAAAGACAATAAATTCCTGAAACAAGATGCAGACTCACAAATAAAGGCAAAAACAAGCCGTTGGAATTTAGTAATATTAGAGCCAATACCTCATAAACGAAATGCCCATTAATCCCAATCGGTCATTAATCCAAGGGTTTAATAGCGTTGCATGGATTACATCACACCCAAGACATTGTATCTGACAAACAGACTATTAGGGACAAACATTTCTTGATGTTTGCCCCTAATTTATCGCCTAATGAAGCATACAGTCTCGTTTGATTTTGTTCAAATACTTATTTGCTTGATAAAACTTCATTAAACCTGGCAGAGATCTCTTTTATCTCTGTCATAATCTGATTGCAAAGGTCTTCTGCAGATGTTCCGTTATATGCCCTCATATTCTTAACTCCCAAACAAGTCGCACTTACCTCATACCCGAATTGTCCGAGAACTTGCAGGAACTCTGCTGTACAACAGTAATTGGCATTCGGATTGTCATAATGAATCTTGCCGTTGTAATCTATATGACGCCAATATACATGCTGTTTGCGTTTTTGAGCAACGACAACAGCTTCACAGATAGGGTTTACCTTTAATCTCACTGCATCCTGTTTCTTTTCTAAGACATCATATCGATTAGCGATTAAATGCATGACCTCTTGGGCAATATCGTAAGAAACATTAGGCGCCGGTCTATAATTCCGAACCGCCAACAACTCTGAGCCACACTCCTTTTGCAGCATTTCTTTCATCTCCGAGAGTGACAACGCAAGATTATCCTTGATTATCTTTATTGACTTTTTCACCAAAGCCACCTGAGGATTGGTATAGAAAGAAGCCGGATGATATATACCGACATACGTGAGTTCATGCAAGCGTCCGATTATTAGTATATTGCCAAAAACCTTCTCTTGTGCAAACCCATTACCATACTTTGCCCGTAGAATCCCGAAACAGTTAGAACCACTGAGAGCTACAACCAGTTGAGGTGAAAGAATATCTATTAAATCAATCGTGTATGGGAGTGTTTCTTCAAGAAGTCCTTTTGGCAACTGATTCGCTTTTTTCGTATTGAAAAATGTTGCATTGGTGTAGATGATGTCATTATCCCCAAAACGCTCTACAGGAAAGGCCTCCGACAATAATCTTTTTGTTTTTTGCCAGAATCTCCACGTGCCTCGGGTGGACCACGCCTTGTTTCCAGCCAAGAGATGTTCACCTGTAGCATCTTCTTTATTCAATGCCCATACCTCGTTGGCTTTCTGGTCTGTATAACTGCCACCTGAGCCAGGATTGATACCCATGACAACAACCTTGACAGGTTCTGTAATGTCATTCAGCGGAGTCTGCTGGTAAAATGCCAGATCATTTGATTCAGCAAGATGAACATATGCTTGGGCAGTCTTATCAGCCCAAAACTTTAGCTTTTCTTTCATATATAGATCCTTTTGGTTAATAAAATATCAACAGCGACGGATGGTTACAATATTAAGCATCTATAAGAGCTAATCTACTTTCACCTTAATAGAACGCCGTGTAGGAGTCACAACGACATATACACCTGTCGGAAGATCATCATCATCATGTATTTCAAAGCCAGAGAGATTGAATACGCGAGAACCTGCAGGCGCAATGATACGTCCGTCGATCACTTTTACAAGAGCATCATCCCTGCCGTCTATTGTATTTTCATCTATAGCTGTTTTTATAACACCTATAGTATCAAAATGTCCCCACACTTCATGCTTTTTATATTCATCCTGTGATTCGTACGGTACCCAGAGTCTGATTCTTTTGTAACGATAATAGCCGTCATGGTCAAACGAATTCGCGTAAACCGTAGGAGGTGTGACGGCAAGTACCTCAAAATCCTTTAAGTCACTACACCAGTAAAAAGCTTCTTCACCAATAAACTTCACAGAACTTGGTATGGTTACTGAAGACAAAGACGAGCAGCATGAAAAAGCACTATTCGCAATAGTTTTCACAGAATAAGGAATAGTAATTGATGTTAAGTTATTGCTTCTTGAGAAAGCATCACGTCCTATAAATGTCACAGAATTAGGAATGGCATAATGGCCATTCCTTCCCTCAGGATATTTAACAATAGTTGTCATGTCTTTCGAGAATAAGACTCCATCCACAGACGTATAAGCAGTATTGTCTGGAGCTACAATGATATTTTCCATAGAACTGCAGGCGTCAAATGCTCTAACTCCAATACCCGTTACAGAGTAAGGTATGGCAATGGAAGATAAAGACGAGCAATCAGAAAATGAATAATGATCAATCTTTTCTAAAGAATTAGGCAAGGTTATCGAAAATAAAGATGAGCAACCTTGGAAAGCCATATTACCAATGGATGTCAACGAGCTGGGATTCGGAATATTGACAGATGACAAAGACGAGCAACTTGAAAATGCTGAGCTTTCTATAGATGTCACAGAGCTTGGAATATTGACAGATAATAAAGACGAGCACCTGGAGAAAGCACAAGTTCCTATTGTTTTCACAGAATTCGAAATTGTAACAGAGGATAAAGACGAGCACTGAAAAAAAGCCTCATCACATATAGATATCACAGAACTTGGGATGGTTACGGAAACCAGAGCTGAGCACCCATGAAATGTGCCCCTATTAATAGCTCTGACAGAATTTGATATTGTGACTGAGGACAAAGACGAACATCCCTCAAATGCCCAAGCCTTTATAGATGTCACAGAGTTAGGAATTATTATAGATGGTAAAGACGAACACTGATAGAAAGCAATTTCTCCTATAGTCTTCACAGAATTGGGAATGGTGATAGAGGATAAAGACGAACAATCCCTGAAAGCCCAGTCTCCTATTATTAGCACTGAACTTGGAATGGTTACAGACAACAAATAATTACAACCTACAAATGCGCCTTTTCCTATAGCTGTCACAGAATAAACGCAACCATCATAGTTCACTTCTGCCGGGATGTCGATTTCTGTGAATGCATAACAGTTTGTAGGTGGATATGCTACTTCTGCAGTTTTCTTTGCATTATCAAGATTGTAATAAAGTTCTCCTATCTTAACTTGCGCAAAGAGAGTCAGTGAAGAAAAGACCAGGAAGATAACCAAGAAGCATCTTAAGGACGACGACAATCCCCTGCGCAAAGGGTATTGCAAATGTAACCAGTGGCAATAGAAATGGCTACTACACACATGACCGGAAATGGTAAATCTGCTCATAAGAAACATAAGTCTTAAATGAAAAGCCTCGGTCGTCCCCTCGTTGGCCCTATAGTATTAAATGTGAAAAGCGTAGGAGTCTGTACCTGTCACCGTCCTACTGTCAGAGGCTTCTCGCATTGCCTATCTATGTCGGACGGCAACGCAGAAGCCCACGCTTATATATGCAATCGATGTGTCCGGCTATATTTCACATGAAATATCGTGCCGGATACTGGATAGACATATATCCACGGGCATCTACCGTTGCTCAACCCTTGACATAGATATGAAATTTTGCGAGAATTTCTGACAGTCAAGAATCAGCGCGGATAAACGCTTTCTTATGTGTGGTTAACACATCCCAGCCTCACTTAACCCCAGACCGGGGCTTCTGCGAGGCGGTCTGTAAGTGCAAAAGTAATAAATTTTATTAATCTGACAAACGAGGGAATAAATAATTTTCCTTTTTTAACAATTCACGATAAATTAGTCTCAAAGTCAGGAAAAAGAGGCCTAATATGCAAAAAGTCTACATTCTCACAAAGCATGACTGACAACCGAAGAACAGCTGGTAAACAACACCAGAAAAAAGGGTGACACTTTACCTTATAAAAGGTGAGGCTTTGCCATGCAAAAGGTGACACATGAAAAGGCAAAAGGTCACCGTCATAACACACATCGGCAATTAGACCGACACAAAAGGCTGGGCTGTTGTTAAGTAAGTCAACAAAATTAAACGATACAATCCATGATAAAGCAAGCACTTACATCTTGTATGTATAAGCCTTGTTCTTTTTGGCTGTTTTTGCCTTGTCTCTCAGTCACATAGTCCCCGCTATGTTCCTTCGTTACAAGACGAAAACATCTCAAAAATAACAAAGCTTTATACTATACATTAATTTGGGAGACTTACTTAAGCAATTATATGCTGAGGAATACGGACACACACGGTTCCTGCGAGGGACAACGGGCGAATTATACATACGGTTAAGGCGGTTTTATGGAAATAGCCTTTCCTATAACACGAACAACCGCATCACCGCATCCTGCATAGCCTTATCCCGAGCTGTGTGGGATGCCTGTTCATGTATGTATGGAGCGTCATCGGCTCCTCAACGACCTTCTTGTGTATCTGCGACGCATTGAGCATGTGGAGGCTGTCGGCATGCCATACGGCGATGCCTATATGGGATGTGTCAAGACCTTTCTTTGAGGTGATTATGGCTATTATATCTCCGTCCTTGATATAACGCCGAAGATTCCTTGTATTGGACTTCCCCAGTGCCGACTTCGGGATGTAGCGATAGCGTCTCTGCGCCATTGTCTGTTCCATGCGTCTGATGCCTGGTAGCCATTCCCTGTGTGCAGAAAGCATCTTGTAGGAGGAAATGTGTGTCGACATATAGTTGACAGGAGTCTTGGAGAAGTCCTGCCAGGCTGTAAAGGGATGGTCGCCCGTCTTTATACCAGCAGGAGAAGGCTCTACACGTGAGACTATTCCCTGTCGCGCGTTCTGCTCTATCCAGTATGTAAAGTAATGCTGGCGTGCGGTGTACTCTACGCGGCCGTCGGCATAGCGTATGTCGCGCAGATGGCGGCAGTAGTCGTCGAAGGAGGTCTCGCCGTTGCGCGAACAGAGGGCGAGGGCGAGGACTGTCTCCACGTATGTCGTGCAGTCGAGGGCGCGGAGATTTACGACAAGGCGCTCTTCCGTGGCCTTGTCGAGTGTGCCGCCGACATAGGGTATGCCTTTCAGGGCACGGGCGAAATGGAGGACTGTCTCTCCCATGGTCTTACCTCGCAAAGAGGTCTGGGAAGTAAGGAGACGTTCTACAAGTGTCTTGTCCGACGACTGGAAGTCGACCTTCGGAGCGGCACTGCAGAGGACTGCCGTAAGGGAAAACAGGAGCAGGAGGATTCTTTTCATAACTCAAAAAACTTTCCAGGTGTGCGGTAGCGTTTCTTCTTGCCGAAGTTCACACCGACATATATATTGATGTTGCCGAAGGTATTGCGGAGAGAAAACTGCGACTTGCTGTAGGCGAAGGAGTGGACTTGTCCGGAGACGCCTGCAAACCAACGTGTGTTGTTCCACACGATGCCCATGCGTCCGACACCATCGAAACTTATATTCGAGAATTTGAAGTCGCTGAAGAACTTCTCAAGCCGCATCTGCTCTCCGCTCGACTTATTGTATGTCAGTGCTGCCGTAAGCGAGGCACCCAGCATCCAGTTGCGGGCGAAGACCCAGTTGTAGGAGTATCCTCCATAGAGCGAATAGCAGCTGTAGTCGATATTCTCGAAAAACTGCATACCCTCCATCTTGTCCTTGTACTCCTCTACATACTGTGATGCCATGTCCACAATCCTGTTCCAGTCCATCGAAAGGGCATACTTCGAGTATCCGAAGCCTGCCAGCGGAGAGCCTGCCGAGCGTCTCTGACAGGTAGACTGGTTGTAGGCAGCCGGATAGCTGTGCTTGCGGTGATTGAAGATGTAGTAGATATTGTATCCCCAGCGCTTCACGTCAAAGCCCTCAAAATGCTTGTCTACAAGGGGCGAGACGTCTACAGCCGTACCGTCGGCAGCCTTGACGTCTGTCATGCGGAAGTCAGAAATCTTGCGGTAATAGAAGTCGACACCTATCAATGAAGTGTAGAGGCTGAGATTGAAAGTCTTGGCGTTGTCGGCGATATGCAGGTTGTTGAACTGGAGCGTATAGCCGAGGAATATAAGCGAATATCCTGCATAAGGGCCTATCTTGGTCGAAGTCTCCGGGGCAAAGGTCACCGATGCGCCGTTCTTCTGGCGTATCTCGTAGGACTCAAGGTTGGTGGTCGACTGGAGCATCGCCTGGAACTTATAGTGCTGGGGCTCGATATAGCTTGTATCGACATTATCAAACTCGCTGATAATCTTCGAGATGCCCTTCCCTATCCTCTTGAACAGAGACGGCTTTTTCTCCTTCACCGTCGGGACAGACATGATAGAATCGACCTGCACGGTGTCGGTCTGTGCAGTGTCGGTCTGTGCAGAGACAGTTCCGCACAGACATGACAGAAACAATATGTGGGCGATTCGTATCAGCGTGGTGGTTTAGTGGTTTGGTGGTTTAGTGGTTTGGTGGTTTAGTGGTTTGGTGGTTTAGTGGTTTGGTGGTTTAGTGGTTTGGTGGTTTAGTGGTTTGGCAGATAGCCGAAATAGCAGTAATAGCCTGTATAGAGAACTGATAACCAAACTACTAAACAACTAAACCACCAAACAACTAAACGGCTAAATCTTCTTCAATATACGGTCAAGAACCCAGTTGACAGGAGTCACGGAAAGACTTGTGCAGTCGCAGGTGTTGATACCCTGAAGCGTCTCCACAATGGTCTTGATGAGCGGTTGCTGCACATGTTCCGGATTTGGTATGTCAAATTCTCGGAAGCCTTCAGAAGTGCGGAGATGAATCGGGTCGAAATTGAATACGGAGAAACAGATCGTCCCTTTGCTTCCAAGTATCTCGATACGGTCCTCGCTATGCGACTCATGGCCAACGAAGCACCATGAACCGGAACCGACAAGACCGTTCTCAAACTGGAAGCAGGCGCTGACGCTGTCTTCCGCCTCATACAGTCCGCCACGGTTGGAAGAATAGCCACGGGCATGAGTTATCAGTCCGAAGAGTTCCTGAAGCAGATCCAGCTGATGTGGAGCCATATCATAGAAATAGCCTCCTCCTGCTATGGACGAACGTACACGCCACGGCAGATTGTCAGGGTTAAGGTCTTCCTGTCGCGGAGGACAGGAATAGCGTATCTGCACGTTCTGCACCTTTCCTATGACATTGGATTGTACAAGTTCCTTGACTTTAAGGAAGTAAGGCAGATAGCGGCGGTAATAGGCTACGAAGCAAGGTACGCCTGTCGTGAGCGAGACATGGTTTATACGGGCACAGTCGTCATAGCTGGCGGCAAGCGGCTTCTCTACATAAACGGGCTTGCCGGCATTCATCGCCATGATGGAATATATGGGGTGTGATGACGGCGGCGTCGCCACATATACAGCATTGACCTCCGGGTCGTTTATCAGTTCAGCAGCGTCTGTGTACCACCTCTTTATATTATGTCGCATGGCATAGCTGCGTGCACGCTCCACGGTGCGGCTCATGACCGCCACGACCTCCGAGCCTTCCACTTCCCTGAATGCCGGACCGCTCTTCTTCTCCGTCACCTCACCGCATCCGATGAAGCCCCACTTTATCTTCTTCATACGTCCTTCAGCTATTCGTTGTTCAATATTGTCTTGTCAAGCCGCTCGATGCCCTTTATGGTGCACATGCTGCGGACAAAGAATATCATCATGATTTGGAAAACATCCTTTATAGGGTACGACTTGTCTGCATACTTCCCACTACCACGGAAATTGTCGACAACGCTGTTGCCTACATCATCGATGATATCAAATCTCAGCCCTGTGATAAAGTACCCCTGTTCCTGCCCTTTGCGGAAGAACTCATGCGTCTGCGCCTTGTGCTCTTCATTGCGATGTTCGAAAAATTCCAAGACACGGGGATACATACGGATATCCTCAAAGAAGCATGGATTCATGTCCTTGATCTCGTTGAATCTCATCTTGAGAAACTCCGTGAGGATATCCATGGCATCGTCTGTATGGCTCATCTTCTCCTGCAGTTCACGCTTGGATGTCTCGATATGCAGCCTGAAACTCTCAAGAACGACATCTTCTTTATTGGCATATATCTCGTAAAGCGTACGCTTGGAGATGCCGAGATGGTGTGCAATGTCGTCCATCTTGACAGCGCGGATACCATTCTTCAGGAACAATTTGTACGCCTCTGTGAGGATATTACTCCTTAACTCGTTGCGGTAATGTGTTGAAGCGGGTTTTCGTGCCATGTTGCTTTATGTTTTGAGGTTCTTGGATTGTAGTCTTCATTGTGTCGCGCGAGAGTGTCTGCGTTGGCCCCTCCAGCTGTCTATGCGGAAGTTCTGGTAAAGCCTGTACCGTACCGGGCTCATGAGAAAGACGGATATCATAAAGTGAGAATATCTGATGCTGTACTGACTCCGATGCAGAGATTCCTGTCAAATCAGCAGGCCTGCGCATCATGAACATCCCATAAACGGACTTTATGCCTATAGCCTTGTCATCAGTTATTACAAGTGTGTTTGGACCAGACATTGAACAGGTCATGTTGCGTGTCACGATACTGTCATTGTCCAAGCGGAGTGCAAGGACTGCCGTGACTGCATGGGCGGCCTTATCTGAGAGGAAAAGGCCTGAGAAGCGTAATGTTATGCGGTCTCCAGGAGAAAGAAGGGAGTCTGTCTCGACAGCCCATGTCTTTGTCGTATACGGCGGATAGTCAAAGAGAAGCATCTGCCGCTCCGCATTCCATATATCCGTGGTGTCCGTCATCTCTCCGACACCTGCGCCCATAGCTATCGCCTCGTTGTTGACCCGCTCAAAAAGCCTCTCGTATATCCGTTCCAGCTCGTTGGCATTGCGTGTATAATAGACCATGGACGAGTCCCATTCAGCCTGCGTTACATCATGTTTTTTCAACACATTGAGGAACAGCGCATACTGACGGGCACCGTTCTCGCGGTCCTTATAGTCAGAATACGAGAAGTGGGCTCTGTGGACATCATACAGCACATCCTCCATCTCGTCCTCGTCAAGAACGTATGAAGGACGCGATGATTCGCAGGCTACCGTCAGCACAGACATGAACAATATGTAAAGAATATTCCTTTTCAATATCTGCAGATTCATACTTTTCATATTAATCATCCTTGGACTCCGCCTTGGATGCTATCCCTATCTCCGACAGCTCTTTACGGCAGAACAGCAACAGTGCCACTACAGAGCAACTGATGCTTGCATCGGCAAAGTTGAAGACCGGCTGGAAGAATATGAACGGCCGTCCTCCGAAATATGGAATCCAATCGGGATAGGTACTCACTATGAGCGGGAAATAGAACATATCCACGACCTTGCCCGTAAGGAAGCCCGAATATCCCTCGCCAAAGGGTACAGCATAGGCTACATAGTCCGGTGTAGACTGTGTAAAACACATGCCGTAGAACATGCAGTCGATGAGATTGCCCGCTGCACCGGCAAGCACCATCGACAGCAGCACGACATATATCCAGCGTGCTCCGCTCACTATCTGGCGGCACAGATACCACCCTATGACACATATTGCCACGAGACGGAATATGCTCAAGGCATACTTGGGGATGAAAGTCATGCCATAAGCCATGCCGTTGTTCTCGACGAAAGTGATGTAAAACCATGATGTCACCTCATGGCTTTCATAAAGCGACATGGAGGTCTTCACCACAATCTTTATCCATTGGTCTATGATGAGAATTGACGCGACCAGCAAGATCGCGACAATTCCCTGTTTTTTCTTCTTTTCGTTCAACATCTGATACAAAGAGACGCAAACCGTCTTGACTGAATGTTCAACAGAAAGGCGCTACGCCTTGACAACGAGAATCTTGGCAGTAAACTCTCCAATCTCAGATTCTATGCCGTCCGTAGCATCACCGAGGGTGATTTCGTTGGCAAGAACCTGTGCAGAGATATGCTCCCCAAAGTTCTTTATTACTCCAGCCAACTCTGGCTTGTCCTCTATCTTGACAACGATACGGTCGGTAATTTCAAGACCGCTCTCCTTACGGATAGCCTGAATGCGCTTTATCACAAGACGTGAAAGGCCTTCCTCTTTCAGCTCTGGAGTGATATTGATGTCAAGCGCCACAGTGACAGTGCCTTCCTGTGCTATTGTCCAGCCAGGGATGTCCTCTGAGATTATCTCCACATCCTCGCGCTCGATAAGTGCTACAGTATCTGCAACATCAAGACTGATAGAGCCATTCCCCTCAAGCTCTGCAATCTGCTCCTGAGTCATAGACATTACGGCAGCATTGACGTCCTTCATGAGTTTGCCGAACTTCTTACCCATCGTGCGGAAATTACATTTCACCTTCTTTACAAGGATGCCGGCACCGCTCTCGATGAATGTGAGTTCCTTGACATTGGTCTCAGCAAGAATGACAGAAGCCATACGCTCTACACACTTACGCATCTCCATGTCCGTCGCCGGAATAGAGATTGTCTGCAACGCCTGTATTACAGGAATCTTCACTTTCTTACGCAACGAGAGGACCATAGATGTCACCTGCATGGCAACCTGCATGGCGCGCTCGAGCTCCGTATCTATCTTTGAGACATCAGCCTCCGGGAACTTTGCAAGGTGTACGCTCTCGGCCTTGTCCTTGCCCGTAACAGCATTAAGGTCGAGGAAAAGCCTGTCGGCGTAGAACGGAGACACAGGAGCCACAAGACGTGCAAGCGTATCAAGACATACATACAGTGTCTGATAAGCGGAGAGCTTGTCCTGAGTCATGCCGCCACCCCAGAAGCGTTTCTTGTTCAGACGGATATACCAATTAGAGAGCTTGTCCACGACAAACGACTGTATGAGTCTTCCTGCCGGAGTGACATCATAGTCGGAGAGATACTTGTCTACATCCTTGACCAGCGTATTGAGTTCCGACAGCAGCCAACGGTCAAAGTCCGGACGCTCTGCAAACGGGACATCGGCCTCGGAATAGTCGAATCCGTCAACATTGGCATACAGTGTAAAGAACGAATATGCCTGATGGAGCTTAATGAAGAATGAGCTTGTCACTTCCTTCACGCCATCCGGGTCGAAAGACAGATTATCCCATGGAGACGAGTTTGTCACCATATACCAACGGACAGGGTCTGTGCCGTATTTTGCAATGCAGTCGAAAGGATTGATGACATTGCCCAGACGCTTGGACATCTTCACACCGTTCTTGTCAAGCACAAGACCGTTGGAGATGACATTCTTATATGCCACGGAGTCAAATACCATTGTCGCGATGGCATGGAGCGTGAAGAACCATCCACGTGTCTGGTCCACACCTTCAGCAATGAAGTCTGCCGGATAGACGCGGCGAGAGTCAAGAGCCTCCTTGTTCTCAAACGGATAATGTATCTGCGCATAAGGCATGGCACCGGAATCAAACCATACGTCAATGAGGTCCAGCTCACGGGTGAGCACAGCACCGCTCTCTCCGACGAGCTTGATATAGTCAACGTAAGGACGATGGATATCAATCTTGTCATAGTTCTCCTGCGACATGTCTCCCGGAACGAATCCCTTGTCTTTCAAAGGATTGCTCTCCATGACGCCAGCGGCAACCGACTTTTCTATCTCGTTATAAAGTTCTTCAAGCGAACCGATGCATATCTCCTCCTTAGTATCACGGTTGCGCCATATAGGCAGCGGAGTGCCCCAATAGCGTGAACGTGAGAGGTTCCAGTCATTAAGATTCTCAAGCCACTTGCCGAAACGTCCTGAGCCAGTTGACTCCGGATGCCAGTTGATGGTCTTGTTGAGTTCAAACATACGGTCCTTCTTTGCAGTCGACCTGATAAACCAAGAGTCAAGAGGATAATAGAGCACAGGCTTGTCTGTACGCCAGCAATGCGGATAGTTATGTACATGCTTCTCTATCTTGAATGCGCTGCCCTCCTCCTTCATCTCGAGGCAGATGACCACATTGAGGTCCATATCCTTCTGTGCGGCCTTTTCATCATATTTGCCACCGACATTGTATTTCGGGTCATAGGCATTCTTGACATAGTCGCCGGAGTGCTTCCAATAGCTCTCATTCACACAAGCGCTGACGAATTCTTCATCCATGTCTTCCCTGACGAAATACTTGCCTTGGAAATCCACCATAGGACGGGTATCTCCTGCCTTGTCTATGACAAACAGTGAAGGTATTCCGGCATCTTTTGCCACTTTAGCATCGTCTGCACCGAATGTCGGTGCTATATGCACAATGCCTGTACCGTCTTCTGTCGTCACATAGTCACCCAAGATGACACGGAACGCCTCAGCTTCCTTTACAACAACCTTGTCATTCTCAAGCGCACAAGGCTTCACCCATGGCATCAGTTGGCTATAATGGACATCCACAAGCTCCGTACCCTTGCCACGCCACAGGATTTCGACAGGGACATCGTTTCCTTCCTCGTCCTTTGAAGGCTGGAAATAAGCGCCCATACGGTTCTCGGCAAGGACATATACGGCTTCCTCACCTGTATATGGATTATGTCCCTTCACGGCTACATAGTCTATCTTCGGGCCGACACACAGCGCTGTATTAGAAGGCAATGTCCATGGTGTAGTCGTCCATGCAAGGATATAGAGCGGAAGCTCTGTGTCTATGCCGAGCGGATTCTCGTCAGCGACCTTGAACTGTGCCGTCACCGTAGTATCTTTTACATCACGATAGCATCCAGGCTGGTTGAGCTCATGAGACGACAGTCCTGTACCTGCCGCAGGCGAATAAGGCTGTATCGTGTAGCCCTTATACAGCAAGTCCTTGTCATACAGTTGCTTCAAGAGCCACCAGAGAGACTCTATATACTTTATATCATAGGTAATGTAAGGATGCTCAAGGTCAACGAAATAGCCCATCTTGTCCGTCAGCTGTGTCCACTCATCCGTGTACATCATCACATTCTTGCGGCAAGCGTCATTATACTCATCAACGCTGATTTTCTTGCCTATGTCCTCCTTTGTTATCCCAAGGCTTTTCTCCACAGAGAGTTCCACCGGCAATCCATGGGTATCCCAGCCAGCCTTACGCTTCACCTGGTATCCCTTCATAGTCTTATAGCGGAGGAATGTATCCTTTATCGTACGTCCCATGACATGATGGATACCCGGATGTCCGTTAGCGGACGGAGGTCCCTCAAAGAATACGAACTGTGGACATCTTTCTTTCTCGTCGATACTCTTGTGGAAAACATCTTTTTCTTTCCACAAAGCAAGAACCTCGTTATTGACATCTGTGAGGTTCAGGGTCTTGTGCTCAGCGAATTTCTTTGCCATTTTTATTGTAGTTTTATTCCTTTCGTTTTGAATATTCATACGTCGCTCCACGTCTTGGAGTGCGCATATTAGGATGCAAATTTAGCAATTTTCCACGACTTGGCAAAACGTTTATACCTTTTTTAATAACAAAGAAATTAAAATCCTGCAAATATTTGGTGACATCAGAAAAAAACACTACCTTTGCCAATAATATATGCCCACAGCAGGGCTTACCTTTTTCATTCACAAATCAACAATCCCCAATATGCCAAAGATTTCAATCCGAGGCCATGAGATGCCGGAATCGCCAATCAGAAAGCTGGCACCTCTGGCAGCCGCAGCAAAGAAGCGCGGCACGAAGGTCTATCATCTGAACATCGGCCAGCCAGACCTCCCTACTCCACAGGAAGGCCTGCACGCCCTGAAAAACATAGACCGCACGATTCTCGAGTACTCACCATCGCAAGGCTATCTGTCATATAGAGAGAAACTTGTAGGTTACTATAAGAAGTTCAATATCAATGTCTCTGCCGATGACATCATCATCACCGCAGGTGGCTCGGAGGCTGTATTGTTCTCATTCCTTGCCTGTCTGAATCCTGGTGACGAGATTATCGTCCCTGAACCGGCTTATGCCAATTACATGGCATTCGCGATTTCCGCCGGAGCAAAGATACGCACCATCGCCACAACCATCGAGGAGGGCTTCTCCCTGCCTAAGGTCGAGAAGTTCGAGGAACTTATCAACGAGCGTACACGTGCCATCATGATATGCAACCCGAACAACCCTACCGGGTATCTTTATACACGCCGCGAGATGAACCAGATACGCGACTTGGTGAAGAAATATGACCTTTATCTCTTCTCTGACGAGGTTTACCGCGAATATATCTATACCGGTTCGCCATATATCTCTGCCTGCCACTTGGAAGGAATAGAGGACAATGTCGTGCTCATCGACTCCGTGTCAAAACGATATTCCGAGTGTGGCATCCGCATCGGCGCATTAATCACGAAGAATGCCGAGGTGCGTGCCGCCGTCATGAAATTCTGTCAGGCACGTCTCTCCCCACCGCTTATCGGACAGATTGTCGCGGAAGCATCACTTGATGCTCCAGAGGAATATCATAGAGACGTATACGATGAATATGTAGAGCGCCGCAAATGCCTTGTAGACGGTCTCAACAGAATACCTGGTGTCTACTCCCCTATCCCTATGGGAGCATTCTACACCGTGGCGAAACTGCCTGTCGACGACGCCGAGAAGTTCTGCCGCTGGTGTCTTGAGTCGTTTGAATATGAGGGAGCTACCGTCATGATGGCTCCTGCTGCAGGATTCTATACTACTCCTGGGGCAGGAATAAACCAGGTACGTATTGCATACGTGCTGAAGAAAAACGACCTTGAACATGCCCTCATCGTCTTGAGAAAGGCTCTTGAGGCATATCCGGGACATATCATGGAGGACTGATGCTCAGCAGATTCCTTGCAAAAAAGATATACAACGACTCCGGCGACACAAAGAGAGTGTCGCTGCCGGCCGTCCGTATCGCCACACTCGGTATGGCGACAGGAATTGCTGTGATGATTGTCTCCGTAGCCGTTGTCTTCGGATTCAAGCATACCATACGTGACAAGGTCATCGGATTCGGAAGCCATATCGTCGTGCAGAATTTCTCAAACGTGCAGAATGACAATATGGCCCAGATAGGTGTGTCGGACTCGATGCTCTCCGTGTTGAGGAAAGCTCCCGGTGTTAACCACACGCAGAGGTATGCCATGAAGCAGGGACTGCTGAAGACCGACACCGACTTTCTCGGCATCATGCTGAAAGGTGTCGGGCAGGAATGGGACTCCACCTTCATAGCCCGAAGCATCATTGACGGCGCTATACCTGCATCCATTTACAAGAAGGACGGACAACCGGCACAACCTCAGATTCTTATATCAAAGATAATGGCTGACAAGCTGGGGCTGAAAGTAAAAGACAGGGTGCTGGCATATTTCCTCGGAAAAGACAATGTGCGCATGAGGAGATTTGTAATATCGGGCATCTACCAGACAAACCTTACAAAATACGACGAGTCTATGGTATTCTGCGACCTCAATACCGTACAGAAGCTGAATGGCTGGGACAGCGATGAGGTCAGCGGAGTGGAGATGACTGTCAATGATTTCGGCAGCATCGGCGAGACGGCAGAATGGCTGATACATAAAGTCAACCGCACCAAAGACTGCTACGGCAACACGTATGTCTCTTCCACCATAAAGGAAATCAATCCGCAGATATTCTCCTGGCTCGACCTTCTTGACCTCAACGTGTGGATAATACTCGCACTGATGATATGCGTGGCTTCCGTAACAATGATCAGCGGACTGCTCATCATCATACTTGAACGCGTGCCGATGATAGGCATACTGAAAGCCCTCGGTTCACGAAACAGTGTGATACGCCATACATTCCTTTGGTTCGGGATGTTCATCATAGCAAAGGGACTTGTCATTGGCAACATACTCGGTATAGGTATATGCCTGTTGCAGAGATACACAGGTATAGTGAAACTTGACCCAGCGACATATTATGTATCGGAAGTGCCTGTAGAACTGAACATTCCTGCTATCCTGCTTATCAATGTCGGGACTTTCATCATTTGCACGCTGGTGCTCACAATGCCGAGCTTCCTTGTATCACGTATCCAACCTGCAAAGACTATAAAATTTGGAGAATAAAAGGCAACAAAGACACATGTTACATAAAAAACGGCAACAGGGCTGAAGTATCTTCTTTGCTCTGTTGCCGTTTTCATATATCTGGCCGCATTTTGCTTATCCCAAATCGGTCATTAGATTTCACTTCGTTTCGTTTTTATCTCCGTTGTATTGCGACCACTTCGGCGACGGCATAGCGGGCTATGGCGAGACGGAACGGGAAGCAAGACAGCGAAGAGAAAGGCGAAACGAACGAAAAGACCATATAACAATAACAGAACATTACCGTATGTCGGTCTAATGACCGATTTGGGTTTATATCTTTTGTATACAAGGATTCAATCCTGACCTATTTTTTCTTTTTCCGTCCAGCCTCATCATCTATGGATGACTTGGCCTTGCTCTCCACATAGCGTTTCACATCAAAACCATATTCCAGAGTTGTCTTCAGTGTTCCTGTCTTGATGCTGTATGAGAGACGCAGGGAGTCGAGCGCATTGCCATACTGTTTTTTTACGGCTTTATTGTTTATGGTAACGGCTGATGCTTCCATTACAGGTGAGAGTATGTCCTGGACCTTAGCAAGAAAATACTCAGAAGCAGAATGAATGCGTCGGCAAAGTTGCTCATCCTTAATATAATTGACACCCGAACGGGAGAGTATAGTGTCATACTGCACCTTGAACCTGTCTGCGACAGCCACCAGCTCTGTGAGAATACGTGGCTGGGCATCACGGATCATGTCCACGAAAGCAGGATGCGAGTTATGCAGATTGGTGCATACCACACGCATGAGATACTCGAAATCATAGGCAAGTTTGCCGAACGAGAACTGCTCCTGCAACAGATGGTAGTAATATTCATACCGCAGACGCGGCAGACGGTCTACACTGTCGGCCGATGATGCCAATGATGTCGATACATAGTCATTGACTTTCTGGTCGGTAATGACACTTCCAGCATCAAGCGGAGCGGAGAGCACGAGTCCTTCGAGTGTACGGCAACGTGACAGGGCGACATACACCTGCCCATGGGTGAAGGCGCTGTTCGCGTCTATCACTGCATGGTCAAAGGTAAGTCCCTGAGACTTATGCACGGTAATAGCCCATGCAAGGCGCAGAGGATACTGTCGGAACGTGCCGTCCACCTCCTCGCGTATCTCCTTAGTCTCTTCGTCTATGATATATTTCTTGTTTTCCCACTCCTCCTGCTGCACTTCTATCCTATACCGTCTCCCGTTGTCTCCAGCACAGGAGACGACAAGTCCGCGCGGAGAGATTTCCTCCACACGCCCTATCTTGCCGTTATAATAACGCTTCTCCTGCGAATTGTCATTCTTCAGGAACATCACTTGCGCTCCTGCCTTCAATACCAGACGCTCGTCGGTAGGAAAGGACAGTTCTGGAAAATCACCTGTTATCTTCGCCTTGAACGTGACGGCAGGAGACGGCAGGGCAGCAAGGCGGCTGTCATTATACCGTTGTGCCATGACGTTATGCGTCGTCAGCCTTATCCAGTCCTCGCTCTCACGGAAACCGGGGACATAGCGCGAGTTCAAGGCCGACAGGATATCGGCCGTCACACGGTTTTCACGAATGGCGGAAAGGATGGAGACGAAATGCTCGTTCTGCTGACGGTAAATGCGTTGCAGCTCTATGGTGACATACGGGAGATGCTGCAAAGCCTGTGCACTGAAGAAGTACGGCGTCTCGTAATATTGCGACAGCAGGCTCCACTCCTCGTCCTTCACTACAGGAGGCAACTGCTGAAGGTCTCCGATAAGGAGAAGCTGCACGCCGCCGAAAGGCGACAGCGGGTCGCGGTACTTTCGCAGGACATCATCCACGGCGTCAAGGAGGTCACAGCGTACCATGGACACCTCGTCTATCACAAGCAGGTCCATGGTGCGGATAAGATTCTTCTTCTGCTTGGACATGCTGAAATATTTCTTGTCCTTCGGCGGACGCCCGCGTCTCTTTGCATCGGGATTGTTCGTGACGCCAGGTATGAAGGGCTTGAAGTCAAGCTGGAAGAACGAGTGCACCGTCTGGCCATCAGCGTTCAGCGCGGCAACACCTGTAGGCGCAAGCACTACCATACGTTTCGGCGACAGCTCGCGCAGACGCTTGAGGAATGTCGTCTTGCCCGTACCGGCCTTGCCAGTAAGGAACACGCTCGTCTGCGTGCCGGCGATATACTGCCAGGCAAGATTCATCTCGTCATTGTGCTGTGCCATGTATACTATACATTAAGTTGGGTGACTTACTTATGTGTTAAAACAAAAAAGGACTCTCCCTTGACGAGAGAGTCCTTAAAGCTGTATGCGGTCGATTAGAACTGGAAGTAGTTCTTTGCGTTATTGTAGCAGATATCCTCTACCATCTGGCGCACGCGCTTCTCCTCATAGCCTGTGAAAGGTATGATGCCTGCCTCGATGTCGTTGCCGAGGAGGTTGCAGAGAGTGCGGCGGAAATACTCGTGGCGTGGATAAGAGAGGAACGAGCGGGAGTCTGTCAGCATACCCACGAAACGTGAGAGGAGACCGAGTACAGAGAGAGCGTTCATCTGCTTCTCCATGCCGTCCTTCTGATCGAGGAACCACCAGCCTGAACCGAACTGTATCTTGCCTGCAACGGAGCCGTCCTGGAAGTTGCCGAGCATAGTGGCAATCACCTCGTTGGCACAAGGGTTGAGGTTGTAGAGGATAGTCTTTGCGAGTGTACCCTCTGTGTTCAGTTCGTCAAGGAAGTGTGACATTGCCTTCGCTGTCGTGAACTCGCCGATAGAGTCGAAACCTGTATCAGGACCGAGCTGTGCAAACATCTTGGAGTTGTTGTTGCGGATAGCACCATAGTGATACTGCTGTGTCCAGCCTGAAGCATAGTCCATCTTGCCCTGAGCCTTCAGGTAAGCATGTTTGTACTTACGCTGCTCCTCTACTGTAGGTGTAGTACCGGCAAGAGCCTTCGCCATGATAGCGTCGATCTCCGCGTCTGTGTACGGCTCGTCATAGAACTCCTCTATGCCGTGGTCAGAGAGCCTGCAGCCCATAGAGTCGAAGAAGTCGTGACGCTTCTGGAGAGCCTCGTTGAGCGACGCGAAGTCCTTGATGTCCACATCAGCCACCTCTGCGAGCTTCTCGATGTAAGCCTTCCATGTTGCAGCCTCGATATTCATGCCTGCGTCAGGACGCCATGTAGGGAGCATACGTGTCTTTGCTGTAGGGTCTGCCTTCACTACCTTGTGCCACTCGAGAGAGTCTGCCGGGTCGTCTGTTGTGCAGACAATCTCCACATTATAGTGCTCCATCATTCCGCGCGGGCAGAATTTCGGGTCGTTCTTGATCATGTCGTTACACTTGTCGTAGATTTCCTTAGCATTCTCTGGATTGAGAGTCTCCTCGATGCCGAAGGCTGTCTTCAGCTCAAGGTGTGTCCAGTGGTAGAGAGGATTGCGGAATGTATAAGGCACAGTCTCTGCCCACTTCTCGAACTTCTCCCAGTCTGTAGTGTCCTTGCCTGTACAGAAGCGCTCGTCGATGCCGTTTGAACGCATTGCGCGCCACTTGTAGTGGTCGCCCATAAGCCATATCTGCGCTATGGAGTCAAACTTCTTGTTCTCGGCAACCATCTGCGGGATAAGGTGGCAGTGATAGTCGATGATAGGCATCTTCGCCGCATGATTGTGGTAGAGGTCTTTCGCTGTCTCGGTCTCGAGAAGGAAATCAGGATCATTGAACTTTTTCATAATTCCTTAAGGTTTTTATTTGTTTGTCTTGATATATTCTGTATATGTTTGCAAATATACTCAAATTATTCCTGTAAAAGGGCATTATGACAAAAGAATTAACAAGAATTAATGTGAATCAAGTGGAGTACAACTATTCAGGCCACACACCAGCGTCCATGAATGGCCAGAATGGTTACAATTCCAGAATTGCCCAATTACAGTATATTCATGCTTTTCATGATCATTCCAGTATGATTCTTGTCTGTTTATATGAATAAGCAGAGATATAATCTCCTGCTTTTATAATGATGTATCCCCTTATCGAACACGAATATCTTGCCTAATTCTCCAATCGGTAATCCAATGTATGGGTATGTAGTTCAACGTGATATAAGTACAGGAGAAGAGTAGATTATAAATACATGAGATGCGCCTATTTGATGAAGCACATCCCATGTATACAAGCTGTAAAAAATATTTACTTTATAAAAATCTTTCGAACGGAGCCGTTAGAATAGCGGATTATATTCAGTCCCTTCTGTAAATCATTATACTTGCGCCCATTAATATCATAATAACCTGTGGCGACAGGACTTGACTCTTCAGTCACCGCATAGTCAATGCCTGTGGCGGATGCTTCTGTGGTAAATGTCTGTTCCTCACCGTATGTGATACTGGAAGCTGTCTTCACGAACGTGCGGAAACGATAAGTGTTGCTTGGCTGCAGGCCTGTAAGCGTAGCGGTCATCACCTGTCCCGTGCCGAAAACAGTAGTAACATTATTATTATCAGTGACAGCCTTCACGCTCATAGCCTTGCTTTCAGCCACACCTGTAACCCAATATTCAAATCCTTGTTCTATGATGTTATCCGTACCTGCCAGCACATATCCTTTCACCTTTGCACTGTTGCTGCCAATCTCAGTAGCCTCATAGGTATGGACTGTCGGCTCGAAATAACTGAAATCGCTCGGGTCGAATGTCACCCAGTCTCCGTAATAATACGTGCCGTCTCCCGATTTGTAAAACGCTCTCACATTATAGTAAGACGTGGATTGCAGGTTGCGGATGTAGCCCTCCAGTTGCCCGTCATAGATGGCGGCATAGCCTTCGCTGGGTTTGAGCGATTCGGGGGCATCGTACTTTTTCCATTGGAAGCCCACATTCGTCTCATCATCGCTGATGTTCGTTTCGGCTGCCACAATGGCGCATGTGCTCGACACGCAACGTGGCTGCAGCGTAGTCAGTTCCAAAGCTGGAGTAGTAAAGGTCTTGCTTACGCTCTCGTTGCTTCCTTCTTTCGTCTTGACGTAATAGCTCACGGTGTAAGATGTATTTGGTTTAAGTCCGGTCATGCTCAATGTGTTTCCAGCATTTTGTCCGCTAAAACCGGCTTCCAACACGTGGGCGTCATCTTCTGTATAGCTTCCCTTGACAGATATGCTGGTCGGGCTTACATTCAGCGCGGTGATAGCTGGCTTCAGAGAGGCAGTCTTTACAGAAAGACCATATTGGTTGCTAATTCGCGTTGCACCGTATTCAGCAAACGGGTAGATTGTGTAAGTTGTATTGGGCGTAAGTCCGCCAAGTACAACTTTATCGTTCGTGCAGTCGTATTCTTTATTATTGAAAACAAATCCTTTCTTATCTGCCGAACACGTTTGGTCGGAACTTGCGCTTATCGAGATTGCCATTGTTGTTTGTTTGTAAAGACTTCCGGTTCCGATTCCAACCGTCGGTTCTAAGGTCTTCACCGTCTTCGTTATGGCAATTGTTTCTCCGTCTGTATTCTTAAAGGTTGCTATAATGTCATACGAAGTACCGAAGGAAAGTCCAGTTATCACGTACATGCCGCTCTCATTAGGTGTAACTTCGGTATCTCCAAATTTGACGCTTTGCAAAATAGCCTGAACATACTCATTGGCGATAACCTTAAACTCTACACTTTGCAAGTATTGACGTGCGGAAATTGAGTAGGGGATATCTATGTCTGCAATTTGTCCGGACCAGAATTTAGAGATTGTATTTATTTCCGAACCATACGCATAAATTATGGAAGAAGAGTCAAGCCCGACGAAACATTTATTATAGGAGGATAATTTACAAAATAAATAAAGAGATTTCAGAGTGCACCCTTTGAAGGCAGAGTCTCCGATGCTTGTCACGGACAAAGGAATGCTGATAGTAGTCAGCCCACTGCACCCTTCAAACACCCAACTACCTATGCTTGTTACGGACGAAGGGATGTTGACAGAAGTTAGTCCAGTACACCCACTGAACGCAGAGCTCTCGATGTTTGTCACAGACGAAGGGATATTGATAGTAGTCAGCCCAGTACAGCCTGAGAACATATAGCCACTGATGCTTGTCACGCTTTCGGGTATACTGGCAGAAGCCAGCCCGGTGCAACCAGAGAACACAGCATTTTCTATGGTTTTCACAGACAAAGGGATATTGATAGAAGTCAGCCTTGTGCAATTACTGAACGCAGAGTATTCGAGACTTACCACGCCTTCGGGTATATTGACGGAGCCGGTTTTTCCTTCGGGACACCTTATTAATGTTGTCTTGTCTTTGTCATATAAGATGCCGTCAATAGAGCTATATGTAGGATTGCCCAACAAAACATTTATTGCAATCAGTCCGTTGCACCCACCGAACGCTTTCTCTCCGATGCTTATCACGCTTTCGGGTATACTGACAGAAGCTAGTCCGCTACAATCAGCGAACGCACCATCTCCGATGCTTGTCACACCTTCTGGTATATTGATGGAGGCAAGTTCGCAACACCCTTCAAACGCCCAACTACCGATGCTTGTTACGGACGATGGTATATTGACAGAAGTCAATCCGCTACACCCTCTGAACACAGCAGGTTCGATGTTTGTCACAGACGAAGGGATATTTATGAACGTCAGTCCGTTGCACCCTTCAAACGCCCAACTACCGATATTTACCACGCCTTCTGGTATGTTGACAGAAGTCAATCCACTACACCTGTAGAACGCATTATTCCCGATACTTTTCACACCTTCAGGAATATTGATAGAACCGGTTTTACCCTTGGGACATGTTATTATGGTTGTCTTGTCTTTGTCATACAAAATGCCATCAATAGAGCAATATACAGGATTGTCCGATGAAACATTTACAGCAATCAGCCCGCTGCACTCGCCGAACGCATTGTTTCCGATGCTTGTCACATACGAAGAGATACTAACGCAAGTCAGCCCGATGCAACCATAAAACGCAGCTTTTCCGATGCTTATCACGGATGAAGGGATGGTGACGGAAGTTAGTCTGTCACAAGCATGAAACGCATCATCTCCGATACTTGTCACGATGTATTCTTTTCCATCATATGTTATTGACTGAGGAATAGCCACATCACCTGTATATCTATCTGTATAATAGTAGGAAGAACTGCGATATGTCACACTTGCTGTCATGCTTGTCCCATTCAAATTGTAGTAAATCCCATCTATTAGCGCATCATGCGCATAGACGCCGCTTGCGAAGAGGGTTACCACAACGAGTAGCAGAAGTTTTTGTATTTGTTGTTTCATGTTTGTTTTCTGTAAGAAAAAAGCGTGATACCATTCCTCTGCTTGCCTTTTACATAGGTACCGCCAAGTAACCTGCACGACTAACAAGCACAGAATGGTTCACGCCTATAAACGTGAACCTTCAGTCTGCTTGTTCTCAGTCGTTGAAATTTTGGCGGTTTCATGTAAAAGAGAACAAGAGCTAAAAGCTCAATATGTTTATATGTTCATTTCAAGTTTATTGGATGGACACGCTTCTTGTTGTTAATGTTTTTGCCGGCATTTCAACACGGCGGATTTCTCACAACATTGTGGAATGTAGCCTTACCAGCTATCAAGTTCCTTTGCGTTCCGTACTTCTTTTCTGTTTCTTGAATATTAATGTTAGTTCCACTTCGTATTCTATCTGTTTACATACGCAAGAATGAATACGTGTTCCTGCACATATATCTCACAATAGCATCTGACAGCGAGGCACATAAGAAATGATTCAAGCCACAAATCCAATCTTCTCAGAAGAAAAACATCCGAAACTTGATATCAGTCCACCTTGTCACTTCACTTGCCCATAAAAAATTTGATGCTATTGGTACTACTGCGTAATTGCCATTTTACGTTTACGGCAACACACCTGATTTTGTAAAATTACAAACTTTTCTGTATATGGCCTCTATTTGTTTGTCTTTTTTAACAGGCTGTCTGGTTTATTAATATAATTTCAGAAAACAAGAATAATTGATAATAATTACCAGTCAACCTATTCTCCTTGTTACGATAAAAGGTGACCTTTTATGTAGTAAAGGGTCACCTTTCATGCGGTAAAAGGTCACCGTTTGTTTTTCCATCCATAGCGTTTTGCTCATGAACATAAGGCCTCGACATGAGCGAGAGCATGAAAATATAATGAAATACGGCATCATCCGCACGGAATTGAAAGAAAATCGGCAAAAATATTGGCAGTCTGAAAGAAAATAAGTAATTTTGCAGTCAAAGTGAGATGGTGGTGCAGTGGTTGATGGTTTAAGGTTTTAGGTTGACTGCCCAATACCTGCAACCTAATGCCGTATAACCAAACAGGCGAAAACCAATAACCAACAAACTGCCCAACCGAAAACCGTAAAAACCGTAAAACCAATAACCGAATATAAAAAATCATGAAAAGACAGAAGCGCTATTTCCTCTCCGAGGAACAGATTCCCACACAGTGGTATAACATCCAGGCCGATATGGTCAACAAACCGTTGCCGCCGCTCAATCCGGCAACGAAAAAGCCGTTGACACCCGAGGACCTTTATCCTATCTTCTGTGAGGAATGCAGCCGTCAGGAGCTTGACCAGGAACATGCATGGATAGACATCCCCGAGGAGGTCCGCGAGCTGTACGCATACTACCGTTCCACTCCGCTCGTGCGTGCCTACGGGCTGGAGAAGGCGCTCGGCACTCCTGCACATATCTATTTCAAGAACGAGTCTGTCAGTCCTGTGGGCAGCCACAAGCTGAACTCTGCCATCGCGCAGGCCTACTACTGCAAGAAGGAGGGCGTGACTAATGTGACAACGGAGACGGGTGCCGGCCAATGGGGTGCGGCGCTGTCATACGCGGCAAAGGTTTTCGGACTTGAGGCCGCCGTGTATCAGGTGAAGATTTCATACGAGCAGAAGCCTTACCGCCGCTCTATCATGCAGACTTACGGCGCACAGGTCACTCCGTCGCCTTCCATGTCTACACGTGCGGGAAAGGACATTCTCACGCGCGAGCCGAACAACCAGGGCTCTCTTGGCACAGCTATCTCCGAGGCTGTGGAGCTGGCACGCACGACTCCCAACTGCAAGTACACGCTCGGTTCGGTGCTGAGCCATGTCACTCTGCATCAGACCATCATAGGCCTGGAGGCGGAGAAGCAGATGGAGATGGCTGGCGAGTATCCTGACATCGTGATAGGATGCTTCGGCGGCGGCTCGAACTTCGGCGGCATAGCTTTCCCTTTCATGCGACACAACATCAAGGATGGCAAGACGACACGCTTCATAGCTGCCGAACCGGCTTCTTGTCCTAAGCTGACACGCGGAAAGTTCCATTACGATTTCGGCGACGTTGCCGGCTATACGCCGCTCCTCCCTATGTACACCCTCGGACATGACTTCATGCCGGCCAATATCCATGCCGGCGGACTGCGCTACCATGGAGCAGGCGTCATCGTCTCGCAGTTGCTCAAGGACAAGCTGATGGAGGCTGTCGACATAAACCAGCTGGAGTCGTTCGAGGCCGGAGTGCTCTTTGCCAAGGCAGAAGGCATCATCCCTGCCCCGGAATCCTGCCACGCCATCGCCGCTGCAGTAAGGGAAGCCAAGAAATGCATCGAGACAGGTGAGGAGAAAGTCATACTGTTCAATCTCTCGGGACATGGGCTCATAGACATGGCGGCATACGACAACTACCTTGCAGGAAACCTCCAGAACTACGAGGTGCCTGAGGAACTTATCGAGAAGAATATCGCAAAAGTCGAGAATCTGGTATAAGGATTTTACGGTTAGGCGGTTTTTCGGTTATACGGGGATTACCTTTCATGTAACCGCATAACCGAAAAACCGCCTAACCGCAGAAACAAAAAACGTCGTTGGTGGTTTGGTTATTTGGTGGTTTAGTTGTTTAGTTGATGGTTTGGGGCATATAGCATATAACCAAACAACTAAACCACCAAATAACCAAACCACCAATAACTATTTCCCTGTGTTCACCACAGGCTGTGCCGGTTCGTCGGCACAGAGGACGACAAGCAGATTGCCTATCATATCGGCTTTCTTCTCGTCGTTAAGTTCCACGATACCTTCGTCGGAGAGCTTGTCAAGAGCCATCTTCACCATGCTCACTGCACCCTCGACTATCTTCTCGCGGGCAGTGATTATCGCGGCGGCCTGCTGACGGCGAAGCATGACGGCCGCTATCTCCGGCGCATAGGCAAGATAATTGATGCGTGCCTCCATGACCTCAAGGCCTGCCATCTCAAGACGCTCATTGAGCTTGCTGGTCAAGACCTCATTGATTTCCGCACTGCCGTCGCGTAACGTCACCTCATTATCCTCCCCGTTCTCGTTGTCATAGGCATACATTCCTGCTACCTCGCGGAGTGCGGAGTCGCTCTGTATCGCCACAAAACGCTCAAACTTGTTCATGCGTGCCGAAGCGCTGTTGAGCGTCTGTGCCGAAGCTGAGACATCAGTGTCTATGTCGAATATCGCCTTGTATGTATCTTTCAGCCGCCATACGACGACAAGTCCGATAAGGACAGGATTACCAGCCTTGTCATTGACCTTTATGGGTTCTGCATTAAGGTTGCGTGCACGGAGGCTGACGTTCTTCACACTCATGAACGGATTGAGCCAGTAGTAGCCATTCTGACGGAATGTGCCGACATACTTGCCGAAGAATGTCATCACCTTTGCTTCGTTCGGTTCAAGCAGCGAGAATCCGCAAGAGCATATTATGGAGACGATGAACAGTATGACTCCCAGCACGAACCACAAAGCGCATGGCTCGTCTGCATCTGCATTGACTATGCCTTTGACTATGGCATATACCGTGATGCACCATAGCACCAAGGCTATGGCAATCATGAGGAAACCGTTGAGATAACCTCCCTTGAACTCAAACTCACCTGACTGTTTCATATTTTGCATAATAATTTTGTTTTATCATATTGTTTTTAACCTTTACAGGCTTTATGTAGCACCGTCATTTCATGGCATTTACGAAATGTTCTGCAACCTGCCGAAGCAGATGGCGGCGTGTATTGCCTCCGAAAATGCTGTGGTTGCGGTTGGTATAGAGCAGTTCGCGGAAATCCTTGTCTGCCTGCACAAGAGCTTCGGCATACTCGTATGAGTTTTGCGGATGGACATTATCATCGGCTGTGCCATGGCAGAGCAACAGTTTTCCATGCAACTTCGATGCGCGCGAAATAGGATTTTCCGCATATCCGGAAGGATTTTCCTTTGGTGTACGCATGAAACGCTCAGTATATACAGAGTCATAGTATTTCCAGTTTGTTGGCGGAGCTATGGCGACACCGGCATAGAACACCTCCCTGCCCTCGCTCATGGACATAAGGGTATTGAAGCCTCCGTAAGACCAGCCCCATATTCCGATATGGTCGGCATCGACATAATCCTGCTTTGCCAGCCACATGGCGGCCTCTACCTGGTCTTTAGACTCAAGAACACCGAGATTCAGATATGTGCATTTCTCGAACTCTGCGCCACGGCAACCTGTGCCACGGCCATCAACCGTGACGACGATAAAGCCCAAAGAGCATAGATATGCATCGTATATAGCGCCTTCACCCATGGAGCCAAGTCGCCATGAATCAAGCACCTGCTGTGACGACGGACCGGAATACTGGTGCATTATGACAGGACACTTGCGTGAGGTGCTGCCCGTTGGACGCATCATCCAGCCGTTGAGCACGACACCCTCCGAAGTAGTAAAGGAGAAGAGCTCTTTCTTCGGCATGTCATATTGCGCCAGCGTATCAAGAAGGGCCTTATTGTCAAGTATCGTGGAGAGGACCTTTCCCTTGTTTGTATTGGATGTGCAGACATAAGGTGTGTTGCGGTCGCTCCAGGTATTGAAGTAATATTTCATCGTGGCAGAGAATGTCGCACTGTTCGTTCCGTCCAGCTTTGAGAGTCTCTCTATCTTGCCATTACGGTGCGCGACATAGACATGGCGTGTCATAGGCGTAGGGGCAGCCTGGTAGTATATGTCGCCGGTCTTTCTGTCAACGCCATAGACTGCGGTGACATCCATCTTCTCCGGACAGACTTCCTGCAACAACCTGCCATCCATTGCATAACGGTAGATATGACGATAGTTGTCTCTGTCTGAAATCATGACAAAACCGTCGGCAGTAAGCACGAAATCGTATGCCACCTCAGGGACATACTTGTCTGCCTCCTCTTTCATAATAAGCTTAGCCTCCGACGTAACAGGGTTCGTCGCATAGACACACATCTTGTCTTGATGACGGTTGAGGGTGACAAACAGTACATTGGATGCGCTCGTGGTCTGGAACAGACGGCATATATATCCGTCGGCGTCCAACGGGACATTCAACTGTCTTGACTTGCCAGATTTTATATCATAACTCCATGCAGTGACCTTCGCATTGTCATAACCTGCCTTAGGATATTTGTAGGAATAATATCCAGGATAGTCAGAATATTCCTCTTTCGCCCCCTTCAGTCCCTTATAAAGCTGGATATCAAAGGTCTTGACATCAGACTCGTCATATTTTATCCAACATAGCTGGCTGCCGTCTGCATTGAAGCAAAGGGAGCATGACAGACCGAATTCCTCTTCGTTAACCCAATCAGGTATGCCGTTAATCACCTCATTGCGCTTTCCGTCAAATGTAACCTGCGTCTCTGCAGCATCGTCAACCGTAAAGAGATAGATGTTGTTTTCACGGACATAAGCTATCTTACAGCCATCATTGCTCCATACCGGAGACTGGCAAGGCCGTGACGACAAGCCCGACAAGGTATTTGTCTGCATATCATATACATACCATATAGCCGTAAAAGAACGACGGTATATATACTTAACGTCTGTAGCTATAAGCATTTTCCTGCCGTCAGGCGACATGATGAACGCTTCCGCTCCCTTGATTGTGCAGCCTTTTGCCGCCGCATAATCAAACAGCACACCGTCTTGCCTGCCATTCTTGAAACTGTAAGACAGGACTTTCCCGTCAGACAGGCAAGCATAACGTTCGCCGTCAACCAACGGAGTTACAGACATCTGACGCTCTGCACGGAACTTCCTGCCGACAGCGTCTTCAAGAGTAAAAGGCGTACCGGCAAATGCCGACACGCCAATCATCATAAGTAGTGATAAAACTATTCTCTTCATTGTTCAAGTATTTTTCTCAAGGTATAGTCAGGATGTTTCTTATGGAACTCCGCGAATCGATGTACATCTGGAGTATCAAAGAATGATTTCCCAAGAGCCTTGTTGGCAACATACATGACTTTTCCTATATGCGCATCCCTGACTTTCTGCGGCGATGTCTCAAAATTATCCAGCGGATACAGAGATATCAGATAGAACAGCAGACAATCAGGCACGATATTCTCACGCGTCATGGCTCTGGTCTGTGAAGGTGTATAATACTTCTTGTAAACAGAATAATCAGCACCGAGATACTTATCAAGACATATACCTATATTATTGTCTCCTATGATTATACTTTGACCAAGCGCACCGATCTGAGTATATATCTTCGGAATCTCAAACTCAGGAAGCTCCTCATGCAGGAAAGCAAAAGCTGAAGCCATCTCTTCCTTGATATCGTCCATCATGGCATACTGCTTCCCGACCTCGGAGATTATATTCTGAAGCGTAGGATCCTGATAGAATTTAAGAAGGCGCTCGTTGATATCCTCCTGATCTACATTACCTATCTCCAGCATATTCTCTATCAGTGTACGGGTCTCCATAGGATACAGCGTGTTCATCTGCTGAAGAGCAGAATAGTCCCCAGTCGTAAGAAACCTGCTCTGTACGCGGTCATAACGCTCTATACGCACTTCGTCAGCGACATCGGTATCCGGCCAAAGATTCAACTGGCATCCGAGAATGGATGTCAGACAAAATATATAAACTAATATGTACGATATTTTCTTCAAACTAATGTCTTTCTGAATTTTTGCACAAAATTATACAATTTTATCAATATGAGCAAGTTTTTTGGTGAAAATTTCAAAAATCAGTGCAAAGTTTTTATAATTTTACACTTGATATGTCCACCAGATTATTAACAATGGCATAAATCGTCAGTCCTGCTGGAGAATGAATCTGCAGTTTCTTTGCAATATTCCTACGGTGTGTTATCACCGTATTGGTAGATATGCACAGGTGGTCGGCAATCTCCTTATTGGACATTCCCTGGACAAGAGCAACGACAACATCCCTCTCACGTGCAGACAGACCATCCTGACTCTTGTTCTGATGAAGCATTCTGGATATCTTCACCGACACATCATTCTGGCGCATCTTATTTTCAAGATGACGTATGGCAGGGATGAAGATACGCTCCTCCACCTCCGTATGCTGTATGAGCCACTCCTCATTGTTGAATATGTCATGAAGTGCCGCAAGCAGGAGATTGTTTCCCATGCCATCCGACGGAAGATACTTGATGATGATATTCTTCAATTCGCGCAACTTCTGCTCCGCATGGTCATGATTACGCGAATATACATCAATCGAATACGTAGAAGAAGATTTTCCTTCCAGGAGCTGTTCCACATAGGGAAACACCTCCTTCTCCTCATACTTCATGTGCTGATGGATGGAAAGAGCATATTCATCGTATATCTTCAGTATCAGGCCTGCAAGACCGTCACGCTCGTCAAGAGCCTGCGTCAGTTCCTTACGGATAAACGGCAACTGAAAGTCAAGATAATACCGGTGACACGAACGAAGATAGCTCAGAAGCGTGTCCACAGACAATTTGCTTACATCATCTATTTCCTTGAATCCATTTATCGAAAAGTTCACAAGAGCCAGAAATGTATAGGTATCAACACCTTGCTCTTCGCAGACCTCGGCAACGGTCTTGTCTCCAAAACCCAGGTTTATGCCAAAGCGGCCTAACGACTGCAAGATGTTGTAATTGTCTCCTATCAGCGTAATCATCTGGTCATACGCCTCGTATATCTTATGCGTCTTCATATTGTATAAAGCAATTTCAGCAAAGGAAACAGAGGATGGCTATCCTTATCCTATTCAGCTGTCAGTTCCACGACTTCGTCACCGACACGTGCAGGCTCATGTGCACTGACAAAATCGAGAAGGAGCTTGAGGGCTTCCATCACAGCCTTGCCTATATTCTCGTCACGTCCCTCATCGTCCGTAAGCTGGAGAGTAATCTGCTCGTCCTTGTTTCCGCAGGCTATCCATATCGTGCCGACAGGGATATCGCCCTCACTGCCAGGGCCGGCAAAGCCTGTTGAAGCAACGGCATAGTCTACACCGAGAGCATTGATTGCACCGGCAACCATCTGCTTTGCCACTTCCTCGCAGACCGCCGTCTTCTCCTCTATAATGTCAGCATCGACACCAAGCACATTGACCTTTACATCATCCCAATAGCTTACGATACCACCCTTGAAATAGTTTGACGCGCCCGGAACCATTGTTATAGCACTTGCTATACCGCCAGCAGTACAGCTCTCCGCTGTACCTACAGTCTTATCTGATTCATAAAGCAAAGAAAGCAGTTCCTTACTGAGTACCTTATTTCCAAATTCCATAATGTTTCTACATCCGCATCCTGCCACCAGACGCTACACTGGAGAAAGGATTTCACCTCAGGATGTGATGAGGGTTTAGTTTTGTTTATATTTACTGCCAAGCCTGCCTCCCGTTCCGCAAGTGTAGCGACTCATGAAAAGGAATCTGCAAGCTAAGCCTCTCACTTGAATGTCACTTTAGAGAAAGCCGGAGCATCTATCGGACAGAAATCATTGTCCTTATACTTATATGTGCCGACAATGCCTATCATGGCGGCATTGTCCGTAGTATAACTGAATTTCGGTATATATACCGTCCAGCCGAAACGCTTGGCATAGTCATGGAATGCGTTCCGCAATCCATTGTTTGCCGATACACCGCCAGCCACGGCGACATGCTTGATGCCCGTCGTCTTTGCAGCGAGCTTCAGTTTCTTCATAAGTATATCCACGATAGTCCATTCCAAAGAAGCCGCAAGGTCTTCTTTATGATGCTCTATGAAGTCCGCGTCCTCCGCAACCCACTTGCGCAGATTATAGAGAAACGAGGTCTTCAGTCCCGAGAAGCTGTAGTCCATCCCCGGTATATGCGGCTCCGCAAACTGGTAAGCCTTCGGATTGCCTTGGCGCGCAAGGCGGTCTATGATAGGTCCTCCAGGGTATCCAAGTCCCATGACCTTGGAACATTTGTCTATCGCCTCCCCTGCTGCATCGTCTATCGTCTGGCCGAGTATCTCCATGTCGTTATAAGCATTCACCTTGACAATCTGCGAATTGCCGCCACTGACGAGAAGACACAGGAAAGGGAACGGAGGCTGACTGTCATCATCGTCGTCCTCCTTGATGAAATGAGCCATGACATGTCCCTGCAGATGATTAACATCTATGAGAGGGATGCCAAGGGCGCGAGCCATGCCTTTCGCGAAGTTCACTCCCACGAGCAACGACCCCATAAGACCCGGGCCACGGGTGAAAGCTATAGCCGAGAGCTCTTCCTTCCCCACTCCCGCACGCTTGAGCGCGGCATCGACGACAGGGACGACATTCTGCTGGTGGGCGCGGGACGCCAGTTCCGGCACGACACCGCCGTATTCCTCATGGACGGCCTGCGAAGCCGTCACGTTGCTCAGCAACACACCGTCACGCAACACTGCTGCCGATGTATCATCACAAGAAGACTCTATCGCTAAAATGAATATCGGTCTTTTCTCCATTCATTCCTCTTTTTAAACATCAATATTCTAATAAGACAAGACTTCCAGCCCAGTCTCCGTCATGAGAAGAGTGTGTTCCCACTGTGCAGACGGAAGCTCGTCTTCGGAAATGACCTCCCAGCCGAACGGATCGTCGGCATCGATGAACACCTTATAGGTTCCCATGTTTATCATCGGTTCTATGGTGAACACCATGCCCGGCACAAGGAGCATACCCGCCCCCTTCTTGCCGTAATGCGGAATGTCCGGATCCTCATGAAACTGCAGTCCGACGCCATGTCCGCAAAGGTCACGGACTACACCGTAATGATATTTATGTGCATGTTTCTGTATTGCATTGCCTATATCTCCGACAAAACAATAAGGCTTGGCAGCCTCCATGCCTATCTCAAGGCACTCCTTTGCCACACGGACAAGCTGCTCACACTCGGGAGATGTCTTCCCTCCGACGATGAACATGCGTGACGCGTCAGCATAGTAACCGTCAAGAATAGTAGTGAAGTCGACATTGACGATGTCCCCTTCATGCAGTATCTGGTTTGGCTTCGGTATACCGTGGCACACACATTCGTTGACACTGACGCACACGGATTTCGGGAAGCCCTCATAGCCCAGACAGGCAGGGACGGCGTTATGCTCCTTGCAATAAGCCATGCATATATCGTCTATCTCCTGTGTGGACATGCCTGGACGGATAGCCGCAGCAACGGCGTCAAGCACACCAGTGTTGACAACACCGGCACGGCGTATGCCCTCTATCTGTTCAGGAGTCTTTATGAGGTCACGGCTCGGGACATTCTTCGAGCGGTTCTGCCAGTAAAGTATCTGCTTATCCATCTCCGTAAGTTCCTGTCCCGGGATAATGGACCATCTGTGTTTCTTGTTTGACATAAGCTGAATTACCTATATAGTTGGTGAAAACAGCAAAGAGACTTAAGCAGTGTGCCTAAGTCTCTTTGTTGTGTCGGGGTACCAGGATTCGAACCTGGGACCCCCTGCTCCCAAAGCAGGTGCGCTAACCGGACTGCGCTACACCCCGAATGGTTTGTTTTTGCAAGTTCAGAACTCATTTCCGAATTGCGAGTGCAAAGGTACTACTATTTTCCGAACTGTGCAAATTATTGAACGATTTTTTTTGAGAAATCTCAATTCAATAGATATAAATCAAGGATTTTCGGCAGTGCACAATATATTATAATACACCATCCCCAATTTGTCGCCTGTCGGGCACTTTTTGTTTTACTCTCGTTTTTCTGACACTTGCACAACTTTTCGCCGCATCACCCAACAGGAAAACACATCAGAGTTGCCATGTTTACACTACAAAAAAATGCAAATGCGGCGAAATATGCTTTCACCGCATTTGCATTATCAAGCAAACAAAGCACCCGTATAAGGTGTTTGTCTTATTTTATCACACCCTGCTCTACAAATATCTGCTTCAATATCTCTACCGAGCGGTCTACCTGCTCCTTTGTATGTGTCGCCATGAGCGCATATCTTACCAGCGTGTCTGTAGGAGCGCAAGCCGGCGGCACGACAGGATTGATGAACACGCCACGCTCGAAAGCAAGGGCCGTGATGAGGAATGTCTTGTCCACATCGCGCACGTAAAGCGGTATGATAGGCGATTCCGTGTCTCCTATCTCAAAGCCCTCGTCCTTGAAACGCTTGAGAGCATAGTTCGTGACATCCCACAGCTGCTCTATTATCTGCGGCTCTTCCTTCAGGATATCAAGCGCCTTCTGTGCGGCAGCCGTCGCTGCTGGGGTATTTGAGGCAGAGAATATATAGGTACGCGCATTATGGCGGAGGAAGTTTATCGTATCCCAGTCGCCGGCAATGAAGCCGCCGATAGAGGCGAGAGACTTGGAGAATGTACCCATGATGAGATCTACCTCGTCGGTAAGTCCGAAATGGTCACAGACGCCGCGTCCGTTCTTGCCGAACACACCGATACCGTGAGCCTCGTCTACCATGATGGAGCAGTTGTACTTATGCTTCAGCTCGACTATCGCAGGGAGATTGGCAAGGTCGCCCTCCATGGAGAATACGCCGTCGACGACAATCAGCTTCACCGCCTCGTAAGGAAGTTTCTTGAGGATATTCTCAAGGTCCTCCATGTCGTTGTGCTTGTATTTCAGCTGCTTGGCGAAGCTCAGCCTGCGTCCGTCCACGATGGAAGCGTGGTCACGGTCGTCACAGATGATATAGTCTTCACGTCCGCAGACCATGGCAACGACGCCTGCATTCACTGAGAATCCCGTAGAAAAACACAGAGCCTCGTCCTTATGCACGAACTCCGCGAGGTCTTTCTCGAGCTTCACGTGTATGTCAAGCGTACCGTTGAGGAAACGGCTGCCGGCACATCCTGTGCCATACTTGTCTATCGCGGCCTTTGCCGCCTCGCAGATGCGGTTGTCACCGACAAGACCTGTATATGCATTCGAACCGAACATCAGCACCTTATGGCCTCCCATTTCCACCTCTGTACCCTGCCTGCCGAGTATCTCACGGAAATAAGGATACACACCTGCCTCCATGAACTTCTGTGGCAGGCGATAACTCTTGAATTTTTCTGATAATTGTCCCATTTTTATATAGGTATACTTTCGTATAATATAAATTTCAATATGCAAAGGTACAAAAAAACTTTAATAAAGTGCACAAAGGAGTAAAAAAAGTGCCTTTTTGACAAAAATATTTTATATCCGTTGCTCAAATCATCTATTTTTTTCGTAATTTTGCATTCAGATATCCACTATGAACAGTTATTCTCGGTAGTCATCGCAAACGTTATGGATAAAAAGAAAATCATCTTCATACTCAATCCGATTTCTGGAACAATAAGCAAAGCGGGTATTCCCACACTGATAGACAACATACTCGACAAGGACAAGTTCTGCTACACGATAGCGGAGACGCAACATGCCGGCCACGCCTCGGAACTGGCACGCAAGGCCGTCGAGGAGAAATACGACATAGCCGTGGCTGTCGGCGGCGACGGCACGGTCAACGAGGTGGCACGCGCACTTGTCAATTCCCAGACGGCTCTCGGCATCATCCCCTGCGGCTCGGGCAACGGACTGGCACGCCATCTGATGATCCCCATCAACGTGAAAGGGGCGCTCGAGGTAATCAACCAGTGTGAAATCCATGACCTCGACTACGGCATCATCAACTCCATGCCGTTCTTCTGCACCTGCGGCATGGGCTTCGACGCTTTCATCTCCATGAAATTCGCCAATGCCGGCAAGCGCGGCCCTATCACCTATGTGGAGAATGTGCTGAAGGAGGGACTGAACTACAAGCCCGAGACATACATCATAGAGGACGAGAGCGGCACAAAGAAGCATGAGGCGTTCCTCATTTCCATAGCCAACGCCTCGCAATACGGCAACGACGCATACATCGCGCCACAGGCTTCCATGAGCGACGGACTGATGGATATCATCATCATGGAACCGTTTGACATGCTCGAGGCGGCACAGGTGTCGATAGACATGTTCAACAAGACTCTCGACAAAAACTCGAAAATCAAGACTTTCCGCTCAAAGCATGTACGCATACACCGTACGGAACCGGGAGTGATACACTACGACGGCGACCCTATCATGGCTGATGCCGACCTTGACATATCCATACGCGAGAAGGGCATCAAGATAGTCATAAACCCTAATGCCGACAAGCGGCGACGCCAACCGTCAAGAATGCAGTCGGCGTTCAGCGAGTTCATGTCAAGCATACATTCCGCACGCATGGAGGTCACGGACGCCGTGAAGGAGGTAAGCGGGGAGGTTGCCTCGGACATCTCACGGCAGGGACGCAGAGTGCAGCAGATAAGCAAGACCATACAGAATAAGCTTAACCTATAACGGTTAGGCTTTTTTCTTATCAAGCACACAAAACAAAGCACACAATTACTTATTAGAAACCAGCATATTACGCACAAGTGCGCAATATAAGCGTGAAGCCGTTTCCGTCTCGGGGTAACCATCGCGGGAGATTGCTTTGGCGCAAATGAAAACAGAAGGTGACCCTTCACGCTGCAAACGGTCACCTTTCACATGGTCAAGGATAACCTTTCACATAGTCAAAGGTCACCCTCTTCCTTGCCACGCCTACTGTGCAGTCTTGCTACCTGACGTTTTCCCTGTCTTGAGCGCAGGCGGACTTGCATGTTTCTGCATACCGCAATGCCGGCAATGCGGCCTTGATTTCCCTCAAAATCGCCATGTCCCAGCAAATCAAGGCTTGCACGTGTTGCAAATAATAAGTACCTTTGTATCGTAAATGTAAAACCGAACGAAGATGATAAAAGCTATCCTTTTTGATTTTGACGGCACTCTTGCCGATACCGCTCCAGGCATAGTGAAGACGATGGAATGCACTTTCAAGGAAATGGGGCTGCCCGTCCCTTCCGAGGAGGCTATGCGGAGCACCATCGGACTGCCGTTGCCGAAAGCGTTGCAGTCGCTCAACGGACTCAATGACAAGGACACCGAGACTGCCACAGAGATATACCGCCGCCTGTTTGCCACTGTGGAGGCTGCGCTGATAACCATATTCCCCAAGGTCAAGGAGACTCTCCAGACACTGCACGAGAGAGGTTTGCGCCTCGCCATCTGTACATCGAGAAACGTGGAGTCGCTCGACATGATTCTCCAGCACCACGACATCGGCAGGTTTTTCGAGACAAAAGTCACACATTCCGACAACCTTCCGGCAAAGCCTGCGCCGGACATGGTGCTCGCACTGCTGGAGCGCATGAGGCTCAAGGCCGACGAGGCTATCGTGGTAGGTGACACCACATTCGACATACAGATGGGCAACAGCGCAGGATGCCGCACGGTCGCCGTAACATACGGCAATCATGCTGTCGACCGTCTTTCTACGGTCTGTCCGTCGGTGATGATAGATTCCTTCGACAAATTGCTTGACGAGATAGAGTAACTTACACACAAAGCCTTGGTACGCAAGATTATACATATCGACATGGACAGCTATTTTGCGTCTGTAGAGCAAAGGGACGACCCTTCGCTCAGAGGCAAGCCGTGCGCCGTGGGCGGGCTCTCAGACCGCGGTGTATTGTCTACGGCGAGTTATGAGGCAAGGAAATTCGGCGTACATTCTGCCATGTCGACAAGGCGTGCCCTGGAACTTTGTCCCGAACTCATCGTCATCCCCGGCAATCATGAGAAATACAAGGCTGTGTCAAGGCAGATACATGAGATATTCCATGAATACACCGACATCATCGAACCGATATCGCTTGACGAGGCTTTCCTCGATGTCACGGAGAGCAAGGACGGCTGTACTACGGCAACAGAGATAGCCTGTGAGATAAAACGCAAGATAAAGGAACGGCTCGACCTTACCGCGTCGGCAGGCGTCTCGTACTGCAAGTTTCTTGCAAAGATAGCCTCCGACTATGATAAGCCTGACGGTTTATATGTCATACCGCCAGAGCGCGCCCTGGATTTCATCGACTCCCTGCCCATAGAGAAATTCTGGGGAGTGGGCAGCACGACGGCACGACGTATGCACCAGCTCGGCATAAACTGCGGATTCCAGCTGCGACAGTGGTCTCTGCAGGGACTGACAAGCGAGTTCGGCAAGGCCGGGAGAATCTATCATGACTTTGCCCGAGGCATAGACGAGCGCCCTGTAATAGCCGAACGGGAGCGGAAAAGCGTAGGTTGCGAGACGACTTTCGAGAAGGACATCTATGCCAGGTCTGCCGTAATAATAGAGCTTTACCATATAGCCGAGGAACTGATAAGGCGGCTTGACAAGGTGGCGTTTGAGGGATATACGCTGACCCTGAAGGTGAAGTATCACGATTTCACGCAGATAACAAGGAGCCATACTGAAACAGTCGTCTTCTCTGACATGAAAACCATATTGCCCGCAGCCAAGAAGCTGATGAACGGCATCGTATTCAATGACGAGCGGAGAATCCGTCTGCTCGGCCTGAGCGTATCAAATCCACGGGATGAACTGCACAGCAGGCACAACTGGGTGGAACAGGAACTGGGATTCTAAGATACATGTCTGTCATTTCATGCAAAGGAACGCCACTGTCTCCGCAACAAAGACCTGCGCTCCAAGCAGACAAAGGGCTTTTAAGAAACCGGCATCTGACGGCTTTTTCTTAAAATATTATAATAAACCCCTGCACATATTCCATATACGGGAATATTTTACTACCTTTGCATCGATAAACGGAAATCACCATCTGGAGAGGTGCTCGAGTGGTTGAAGAGGCACGCCTGGAAAGCGTGTAATCGACAAAATCGATTCGCAGGTTCGAATCCTGTTCTCTCCGCACAAGCAGAAAGGCTTGGTACTTAAACGAAAGTGCCAAGCCTTTACTTTTTTGTGTTCCGCTGTTATTTTATTATTACTGTCCGCTAAACATTTTGAGTTGAATAAAAATTAGGGCTGATTCCATTTGCAGGAGTCAGCCCATTATCGTTATTTAGCAGTCGCAAAACAAAACATAAATAACGATGGGCAAAAGTACACATTTCTTCGGAC
>JAFTQG010000008.1 GCA_017462915.1 Prevotella sp.
CTCTGCATAACTTCATCATGAACATCTGCGGGGCGCTCACGGCATACTGTTTCTACGACAACAAGCCGGAGGCATTACCTGTACATGTCGAGAAATCAAGACAGCTGGAATTGTTCTGAAATTATCCCGAACTCGCGTAATGGATATGTGAACAGTATCACTGATGCAAGTCCGGGATCCATGTATTTGAAGCTGTAGAATAGGCCTGCTGACGAACCGGCAAACAGGCATCCCATGACAGTTGTTGCCAGTGCTTCGTTTTTCGTCATCCGGAACGATTTGCCTCGGGAAAGCATATACATGCCAATAAGCATTGTGGATATGGCATATCTATAGAAGAGGACGCTCATAGGCGTAACGCCTTCGTCATAAAGAGGTATGGCAAATAAAGGGTTAAGTCCGTAACAGGCCGAGCCTATCACTGCCAGCAGATAGCCGAAGGTCGCTGTGGATGTGTGTATTCTTGTCTTCATGATATGATTTCTGTGGCTGTATTTACAGATAAGAGCCCGCAAATACGGGCTCTATATGTTTGGTGTGAAAGGGGAGAATATGGAAATATCTTTCCAATATCTTATTGCAAAGTCATTTTGTAATAACTTTCCGACAAGTCGGGAACGCTGGCTATCAGCGTTATCGGAAAGAGTCCGTAAGGAGCTTTATCTCTACTTGCGGTGCTATGCGCTCATACAATATGTTATGAACGGCATCAAGTATCGGCATATTGACATGCATACGGCGGTTTATCTCTGTCATGCATTTTGTGCCGAAATATCCCTCGGCAATCATCTCCATCTCGATTTGTGCCGATTTCACCGAGTAACCTTTGCCTATCATTGTACCGAAAGTGCGGTTTCGCGAGAAGTGTGAATAGCCTGTGACGAGCAGATCGCCCATGTATGCCGAGTCTACTGTGGAGGAACACTCCAAGCCTTCTGCGGCACATACTACTTGCAGAAACCGGTTCATCTCCTGCAAGGCATTTGATATAAGTACCGCCTGAAAGTTGTCGCCGTATTTCAGACCGGAGCAAATGCCGGCAGCGATGGCGTATACATTCTTCAGTACAGAGCCATATTCTATGCCGAGCACATCAGAAGATGTCTTTGTCTTTATGGAATTGGACTTGAGTATTTCGGCAAACGCCTGCGCTTTCTCCGTGTCAGCACATCCGACAGTGAGATATGTCAGACGGTCCAGCGCCACTTCCTCTGCATGTGAAGGGCCTCCGATACAGGCAAGATTTGCGTATGGGACATCATATACCTGATGGAAATACTCAGAGCAGACAAGGTTCTCGTCTGGGACGATGCCCTTTATGGCAGTTATAACGAACTTGTCTGACAGGCGCACACGCAGGCGCTTCAGGTGGTTTTTGAGATAAGGTGAAGGTGTGACAAACACAAGTGTGTCATAATTCTGCACGATATCATTAAGGTCGGAAGAAAAGTATATCTCGCTGATGTCAAAATGAACACCGGTAAGGTAGGCGGGGTTGTGCTGCAGGTTCTTGAAATCTTCTATGCGGTCATCTCTACGCATATACCAGCCGATATGATGCGTATGGGCGACAACAATCTTGGCGATAGCTGTTGCCCAGCTACCGCCTCCGATTATTGCGATTTTTCCACAATCAAACATAGTGTCTATCTGTTGTAAGCAAGTGGACAGTATCGTGAATAATGCCTGTTACACGTCCACTTCCATGAGAAAGCGTTGTTTTGTTTCTGTGTTATGCGTTTGCCTGCTGTATCATTGCCTCAAACTCATCCACTTTAGGGTTATCAAGCCCGAGCTTGTACTTCTTGTTTACTCCGCAGACATCCATTTGCAGTTTCTGCGCCTTGACATTCTTGATGTCAGATACAAGATAATATCCAGCCTTGTTGAAGAGAGGAACCCATTCTTCTGTTACGCCTACGGCAGCCCATTCAGCGGTTGTTGAGCGTGGAGCTTTCTTCTCAGGCTTCATCTGAGGGAACAACATTATCTCACCGATAGCGAATTTGCCAGTCATAAGCATAACAAGGCGATCTATGCCGATACCGATACCTGATGTAGGAGGCATACCGTACTGTAGTGCGCGCAGAAAGTCATGATCGATAATCATAGCTTCATCATCGCCCTTATCGGCGAGCTTCATCTGCTCCATGAAGCGCTCTTCCTGGTCTATAGGGTCATTAAGTTCAGAATATGCATTGGCTAATTCCTTGCCGTTTACCATCAGTTCAAAGCGCTCTGTCAATCCAGGCTTTGAACGATGCATCTTTGTCAATGGCGACATCTCTACAGGATAGTCTGTTATGAATGTAGGCTGGATGAATGTTCCTTCACATGTCTCGCCGAATATCTCATCGATGAGTTTGCCTTTACCCATTGTGTCGTCAACCTCCACACCGACTTTCTTTGCAACCTCACGCATTTCAGCCTCACTCATCCCGTTGAGGTCATATCCTGTCTTCTCTTTGATAGCATCGAGAATAGGCAGGCGACGGTATGGAGCCTTGAACGATATGACTTTTCCATCAATTTCCACTTCCGGTTTTCCATTCACAGCAATACATATCTCTTCGAGCATCTTCTCGGTGAAAGACATCATCCAGTTGTAGTCTTTGTAAGATACATACAGCTCCATGCATGTGAATTCCGGATTATGGGTCTTGTCCATACCTTCATTGCGGAAATTCTTGCCCATTTCATAGACACCCTCGAAACCGCCGACGATAAGGCGCTTGAGATAAAGCTCTGTGGCGATACGCATGTACATATCTTGGTTGAGAGCGTTGAAATGCGTGATGAATGGACGTGCACTGGCACCACCTGCAATATTTTGCAGTATAGGCGTGTCTACTTCTGTATATCCTGCTTCGTCAAGTATCCGGCGCATTGTGCGTACAACAACGGCACGCTTCAGGAACGTGTCCTTCACTCCCTCATTGACAACAAGGTCAACGTATCTTTGGCGATATCTCAACTCTGGATCGTCGAATTTATCGTATGCGACACCATCCTTGTATTTTACGATCGGTAATGGTTTCAAGCTTTTGCTCAGTACAGTCAGCTCCATGGCATGGACTGAAATCTCACCTGTCTGTGTACGGAACACATAGCCCTTTACACCGATGAAATCGCCGATATCAAGCAGTTTCTTGAATACTTTGTTATATAAATCCTTATTCTCATCAGGGCAGATGGCATCACGCTGTACGTATACCTGTATGCGGCCTTTCGAGTCTTGTATTTCTGCAAAAGCGGCTTTTCCCATAATGCGCTGTGACATCATTCGGCCGGCAATGCACACCATACGGGAGTTCTCTGGCGTAGCCTTTCCTGGTATTTCGTTGCCTTCTTCATCTTTCTCTGTAGGGAGATCTGTGAAGTTTTCTATTATTTCCGTTGAGAAAGCGTCAGTAGGGTATTCCGCAGCAGGATATGGGTCTATACCCATGTTGCGCAGTTCTTCAAGTGACTGACGGCGTACAATCTCCTGTTCTGAAAGTTCTAATATGTTCATATTCCTGTATAACTGTTTGTTAAGTTCTTTTTTACTTTAAGTGTGCAAATTTAGCAATAAATCATGTAATGACAAAAAGTTGTCTTTCTTTTTATTATAAATTAAGGCAAATGCCACTGTCATGCAGTCATTTCCTGTGCACATCGGCTATAATGCCTTTAATACTATACCTTTCTTTTTCATGCCATCAACCTTGACCGTCAAAGGGCTTTCAAGTCGGATATGTCGGACGTGTGCCGTCTCGTTGTATGCAGGAATAGCATCAAGCCATTCCTTGTCGAACAGACCGTCCTCTTTGTACGGGTTGATGGTGAAGTACGCTACACCGAGAGATGTGAGATTCTGGAAGAAATGCGTTCCTTGAGAAGGGTCTATACGATAGTCTGTCAAGCCACACTCAACAATGACTCGTGCGCCTGATATGGCTGGCCATTTGACAGGGATGCCAAGCCATGGGTCGCTTGAACCCCATCTTCCTGGTCCAACGAGGATATACCCTCTGTCTTCAGTGAGCATTTTTTCATTGATTTTCTCCATTTCATCGGCAATTTCGATGTTCATGGATGCCGAATAATCGTCGGTTTTTACATACACGAGATCATGAATATCAGACATTATGCCATGTCCAATGGCACTTTCTGAGCGGAGTATCAGTTCGTTATCGCTGACTGCATCAAGGTCTTCATCAAGCATTATCTTGTTGTCGACCATCGGGCGAATCTGCAACAGATAGAACTCTCCTGTCTTGTTGTCATTTACTGTACATGCAAACTCTATCTCTACAGGGCGCATCATTTCCTTTGAACCGTATTCAAGGATTTTCTGCAACACACGTGCTAAAGGAAGTACGTCATATTGGAGTATGCCGCTGAAAGATATGACCTTACGGTTCTTTCCCTCATAGTATCCGTCGCGTATTATCTGGTCGTAAGGGTCGAATGTAGAGCAAAGCCATTTCAGCACACCGTCCTTGTCTGCCTGACGCACAGAGAGATTCAGGAGGTTAAAGCCGTCATCTGTCTTGAAATCAAGTTTAGTCTGTGACAAGTCGAGGGCCAGGAATCGTGTCTGTGTTTCACGCAAAGCAAGTTCCATCTCAGACAGCTGCATGATTTTCTTCGGAATATACGGGTTGACACGGAGATTCTCCCCACCGTCAACAATATATTTTCCAAGGCCAAGAGCCATATTCACAATGCCGTCTTCCGCTTTCTGGTCATCGACAGGGTAATAGTTGACAGAACGTGCCACACCTGATATATGTGGATAGAATCGTGTCTCATGTGCCTGTCCTACAACCTCTTGTATGATGACAGCCATCTTCTCTTGGTCAATGACATTCGAGGTCGCGGTCATATATGCCTTGGAGTCTTTATAGAAGACTGACGCATATACAGCCTTGATGGCATTGGCAAGCATTTCAAGACGTTCCTCGGTATCCTCCGCCGGCGGAATCATATATGTGGAGTAGATTCCTGCAAATGGTTGATAGTGAGCGTCTTCAAGAAGAGATGACGAGCGTATTGCAAGCGGGCCTTTTACAACGTCTACAAGACATCTGAAATCTTCCTCAAGGCGTTGTGGAAGATGTGCATTGATAAATGCGCACAGGATTTCTTCGTCAGAAGCGTTTGATAGCGCCGTGGCATAGAGGTCGTTTCTCTCCATGAATTCGTCGAAGACATCGGTGCACAACACCACAGTCTTTGGAATCATGACAGGCAGTTGCTCGAAGCTGTTCAGGTCTGCATGTTTTTTTATGATATGGTCAAGAAAAGCAAGACCACGACCCTTGCCTCCAAGGGAGCCATCGCCTATGCGTGCAAAATTAGAGAAATGGTCGAAACGTTCACGATGGAAGACCGCGACAACACCTTGGTTTTTCATCCTTCGGTATGCCACAATGGCATCATATATAATCTGGCGATGCTTGTCGACATCCTGTAATGACTGCCAAGTGATTTTCTTCAGGAATTCTGCTATAGGAAATAGGGCGCGCGAGCCAAGCCATCGTGATACATTGTTGCGCCGGATGTGCATCAGCAATGCCTCACGTGGCAGTGTGAAGATGTTGTCTTGAAGTTCCTTGAGATTATGTATGCGCACAAGTGGCTCAAGAGTCTCGGAATTGCGGAACACGAAATCTCCGAAGCCGAATTTATGAAGGATGATTTTCCTTAGGTCATGATCCAATGATTTAGAGTTCTTATTGATAAACGACGCGTCACATGATATGGCAGCTTTCACATTGCCTTCCTCAGAAGAATCCATGATGAGTGGGACGAATTTGTCCATGTCACGAACTGCGCGAAGGAGTTGCACTCCTGCATCTGACACAGCTTCTCCACCGTCTACCATTGGGAAACGGCAGTCGGATATGATACCTAAAGTGTTGTCTGAGTATTTGCTGTACAAGTCCCATGCTTCTTGATAGTTACGTGCGAGTACTATTTTGGGTCTGCCACGCATACGGAGGGTCTCCAATGTATTGTTCAATGCTTCAGAAGCAAAGTTCAATGACTGTTGAAGTACAAACTTGTAGAGCATGGGGAGAAACGAAGAATAGAAGCGTACGGAGTCTTCCACAAGGAGTATCATCTGTGCTCCGGCAGACAAATCCTTCTCAAGATTCATCTTGTCTTCGATAAGCTTTATTATGGACAGCAGAAGGTCTGCATTGCCGAGCCAGCAGAAGACATACTCAAAAGCTGACATGTCTTCGTTCTTCATGCGCTCATTGACGCCGTGCGAGAACGGTGTCAGTACAACAATAGGAAGTTTCGGGTAAGACACCTTTATGTCACGTGCTATATCAAATACGTCATTTGACTCCGTACTTGGCAGGCAGATGATAAGATCCGGCTGCTTGTCTATCCATTTCTCAACATCTTCACGTGAATAAGCACGGAAAAATCGTGGCGGATAGCGCAATCCAAGCCTTACATATTCGTTGAAGAGCTTCTCGTCTATGCGTCCGTCGTCTTCCAGCATAAACGCATCGTATGGATTTGCGACAATCAGCACATTGAATATTCTCCTTTGCATCATCGACATGAAGTCTGTATCTCTAAGAGTCAGCCGATTTTTATTCGGTACCACATCGATTGTCTTTTGTTCTTCCATTCGCAGTCTATTGTTTTTTTGTTCTTCTGCAAATTTACATAAAAATCCCGAATTATAAGCCAGTCGGGATAAAAAACAAATGTCATTTCCCTAAATTGTGCCGTTTTGATGTGTAAATGTTAAGTCCGCCACAAATTCTTGTCCTGTAAGCGTGCTCTTTCGTCACAATTTTGTATATTTGAGGTCTATTGTTAAATTCTCTAAAGTTAGGCCTATGAGAATTGTATGCGGACTTGATGTGCACAAAGATAGCATTTATCTTGTATTATGAGCGGCACGGGCGAGATTTTTGAGAAAGTTTTCGGTGTTTTAACAAATCTGCTTGAGGAGATGCGTGATTTGATGCTCACATATATTATTTCTCGAAATGCTGGTAGTCTTTAAGAGACCTCCATGAGCCTCCCCAGCGGAAACCGTGTTTGATAAATAGGCGATAGCACAGGTCGTTCTTGTCTATGCGTGGTTCTTTGGGCGTGCTTTTTCGTGTTCTTTTTGCATTTGCAGGTTCGATGAGACCGGCATTTTTGTCAGAGATATGTATGCAAGGATTCCATAGCGGATTGATATCTATGGCCATTCCGCGTGCATGTTTAGAGATACCGCCGTTTCGCGTGTTGCGTGGATTGTAGCATGATGTGTTGTTGGCAGCCATAGACCGTTCGTCATCGTTGCCGTATTCCGATACAGGGCGAATGGAGTGGATAGGGTAGCGTGCTTTGTACAGTGCCTTGAAGATGTCAATAAGGTTCTGGGCAATCCTTTTATTGCAAATGATAGTGCCCTTACAGGTCTTTCCGTTTTCATCGACATGTAAAACGGAAAGGCTTGCAAGGGTATTGTCTGACTTTATTTCAGAGATGGTAAAGTCATTCTGTGCATGTCCTGTTGTACATATAAAAATGCAAAGCAGGGTGTAAAGAATCTTGTAACTAATCTTCACGGTGTAGCAGATAGTTGAAGATGCTTATGATATCACTGTCTCCTGTCACTTTCCCTTTGTCTTCAGACATCTTGCATGTCTTGTTCCAATGGCGTTTCTCTGTCATTTTGATGCCAAGGAGCTTGATTACGATGTTTGAAGGTTTGATGTCCCATTGTGAACCATCAGCAGACAAGGCTGTACCTATGCCGTAACTGTCTATTACGCGGCCGTTGACAGCTTTATGAAGTTCAATGGCAGATTGCTCATCAAGTGCATTTGAGAATACGACCTGTTTTGTTGATGGGTCAAGTCCCAATTCACGGTACTTGTTGCATATTTTATCCAATTGCTCCAGGTTGTCGCCGCTATCAACACGAAGTCCTGCAAAGACACGTGCGAAATGTTCCGAGAAATTTGCAGAAAAGGCGTTGAAACCGTAAGTATCATAGAGGTAAATGCCAAGGGAGCCGATGAATGTTTTCTGCCACATATCCATAGCTATATGATTGGCTTCCTGTGGACCGTACATGCCCGCAATGGCAGATACGAATTCATGCGCCATTGTTCCTATAGGGATGACATCATATTTAAGTGCCAGCCATACGTTGGATGTGCCAGGAAACGCCCCTTTGTAGTTGTCTCCAAGTTCTTTGCGGAGATCGCGGTCGGCATCGATAAATGCTTTTACAGCCATCTCTTCTGTTGAAAGAGAGAATCGGCGACGTGTTCCGAACTCAGATATGTACAAGCCCGCGCCAAGCATACGCCGTGCTTTCTCGTATGACATCTTATAGTAGTCTCTCAAGTCGATTTTGTCAAGTTCGCCAGACAGACGATGCTGCAGTTCGGATATTATCGCGAGAATCATCACTTCAAGAAGTACAGTCTCATGCCAATATCCTTCAAAAGTCATTTCAAGATGTCCTTCCTCATCTTGATGTACATTGACCCATTTGCGCTTGAAGCGGAATCCTTTCAGATATGTGAAAAACCATTGTGGAATATAGTAACAGCGTTTTTGCATAAATATCCGCTCTTCTTCTGTGAAACGGAGATCTTCGAGATAGATTATCTGCTCTTCCACGAGCTTGTCGAAGCCCGCAGGGTATACAGTGTTGTTGCGGTCAACAAACTTGTACTTTGCCATTGCACGCGGATAGCAGTTCAGTATGGCACAGCACATAGTGAGTTTGTATAGGTCTGTATCTGTAAAGTGGGTTATTATTGGTTCCATTTGCCTGTTGATATGATTATGAGCTCCTTCCGCAGAAGGTGTCGTCTGTATAATCTTGCATGGAGTGTCAGTCTGATGCAATATTCGGTCTTTTCTGCAATTTGGAAGTTATTGGGTCTGTAAAAGTTTTTTGCGTTTAAGGTAAATTGAAAATTAGACATAACCAATCTTGCCACGGCTATTGTAAACGCTTAAGCCGTGACAAGACCGGTTTGTTCATCTAAAATCCTAGTCTCTTTGAGTTCTTGAGCTTTAGCATGTCATTGCAGAAGAGCTTCGAACTTCTCCTGAATCTTTGCTTTGTTTACAGCACCGACAATCTTGTCGACGATTTCTCCTCCTTTGAAGAATATGATTGTTGGTACATTTCGTATTCCGAGGTCTACGGCAATGTCTTCACATTCCTCAACATCACATTTTCCTACAGTAATCTTTCCATCATACTCTTCTGCGAGCTGTGAGATAATCGGGGCTATCATACGACAAGGACCACACCATGTCGCCCAGAAATCTATGACCAATGGCTCGTTGCCGTTTTTCAATGATTCGTAGTTCTCATTTGTTATTTTTACTTCCATAATTATAATTTTTTATTTTGTAATTAATTGTCTAATGTCTTAGTTGATGTAATAATCCCAATCTTGCTGATTTTTAATAAAATCAAGGAGTTCTCCGGTGACGGTGATGCTGTTCCTTACACGTAACTTTATGGATTTTCCAGACTCAGAATCTATGATGTCTAAACACGCTTCCGTAGGACCTGTATTTTGTGTCAGGATTGTGGAGAAATCGCCGATACTGTTATCCGTTGCGCTACTATCGTCAGACTGTTCAAATTGTTTTGACGGGATAGCGATTGTTATTCGGTTGAGCTTGTCTTCTTTGACTTTCTGCAAGAACTGCACATCAAGAACATCAATGTTGTAGTAGTTTGAATTCTGGAATTTCTTTGCGCACTTCAGTGTGATGTAGACAGAACATCCTTCCTGCATCATTCCGCTCCATTTTGCCCAGTCTTGTCCGAAGAATGCAAGTTCTCCAGAATTTTCAAAGTCTTCAATGGTTACACGTCCCATAGGATTTCCCGACTTTGTGAATCCTGTCCGTACACTGGTGACTATGCCACCGACTGTTATGTTCTCTTTCTTGGAGAGTTCCTCTCTGTCAGCGCTTTGTCCAAGCTCGGCAGGGTGGGTGTTGCATAAGTTCTCAAGTATTATGCGATATTCGTCAAGAGGGTGTGCTGACAGATAGATACCTACAAGGTCTCGTTCTTTGTTGAGCTTCTCGATGACACTCCATTCCTCTATCTTGCCGGGCTTGGGTTTTGCTATCTCTACATCATCGAATCCTCCGAAAAGAGAGTTCTGTGCCTCCTGCTTCTCTTGCTGGAAAAGCTGCCCGTATCTCACAACAGACTCTATGAATGTTGTTCCTTTGGAATCCAGAGCAAAGAAAAGCTCGCGTGATGTCCCGAAACTGTCAAGTGCTCCACTGAGGGCAAGGGACTCGAAGCATTTCCTGTTGACCAAGGAGAGGTTTACACGCTCTACCAAGTCATAGATATCTTTATATGGTCCGTTATTCTCCCTTTCCGAGATTATCGCGAGTGCAGGACCTGCGCCCATGCCTTTAATAGCAGCCAGACCGAAACGCACTTCTCCCTTTTTGTTGACACCGAAATCAACAAAAGATTCATTGACGTCAGGACCAAGGCAAGGTACGTTTATGGCCTTGCATTCATCCATCAGCTTGGTTATTTCCCTGATGTCGCTCTTACGCCTTGTCATGATGGCAGCCATGAACTCAGCAGGGTAGTGGGCTTTAAGGTATGCAGTCTGGTATGCAACCCATGAATAACAAGCCGCATGTGACTTGTTGAAAGCATAAGATGCAAACTTCTCCCAGTCAGCCCATATTTTCTCAAGGACTTTAGGGTCGTGTCCGTTTTTCTTGCCGCCTTCAATGAATTTAGGCTTCATCTGGTCTACGATGTCCTTTTTCTTCTTACCCATTGCCTTACGCAGGGCGTCAGACTCGCCGCGTGTAAAGTTGGCAAGCTGACGTGACAGAAGCATCACTTGCTCCTGGTAGACAGTAATGCCATAAGTATCCTTAAGATATTTCTCTGTGATATCAATGTCGTAGGTGATAGGCTCCTTGCCGTTTTTACGGGCGATAAATGACGGTATATAGTCCATAGGGCCTGGACGGTAGAGAGCATTCATCGCAATGAGGTCTTCAAATACAGTAGGATGGAGCTCACGAAGGTATTTCTGCATACCGGCAGACTCGAACTGGAATGTGCCGATGGTACGTCCCGACTGATAGAGTTTATATGTAAGTTCATCATCAATCGGAATATTGTCAAGGTCGATGTCTATGCCATGTACCGCCTTCACTATACGGCAGCATTCTTTTTGCTCGGAAAGTGTTTTCAGTCCGAGGAAGTCCATCTTGATGAGTCCTGTAGACTCAATGACGTGTCCGTCATATTGTGTTACAGCAGTCTTGGTATTCGGAAAGTCCGGGTCGTCAGCCGTAGATACAGGTACGTGGTCGGAAATCGGGTCTCGGCAAATGATAAAGCCACAGGCATGGATGCCGGTTCCTCTGACAGTACCTTCCAACATCTTTGCATATTTTATAGTATTGGATTCACGCTCATCGGAGGAAGCCTCAGCCTCCCTGAGTTCAGGTGTGCACTTGATAGCATTACCGAGATTCATCTTCATGCCGTCAGGCAGTCGGTCCGGGATTGCCTTGCACAGTGCATTACTCCTGTCAAGTGGAAGTTTTTCTACACGGGCGACGTCCTTTATAGAGTTTTTCGTCGCCATAGTACCGTATGTAATAATGTGGGCACAATTTTCGTGGCCATATTTGTCCATTACCCAGCTCAGCACTTTTCCTCTTCCGTCATCATCAAAGTCGGTATCAATATCAGGAAGAGAAATACGGTCAGGATTCAGGAAACGTTCGAACAGCAGGTCGTATTTCAGTGGGTCGAGTTTTGTTATACCCAAGCAGTATGCCACAACCGAACCAGCAGCAGAGCCACGTCCAGGGCCTACCCACACACCCAATTCCTTACGTGCGGAATTGATGAAGTCCTGGACAATGAGGAAGTATCCAGGGAAGCCCATGGTCTTCATTATGTGGAGCTCAAAGCGTATGCGCTCGTCAACATCTTTATTTATATTGTGTGCCTCTGCCCAGTTGGAAAGCTCGTCTGGCTGCAAAGCCTTGTCATAAGGAATCTCCTCGTACCCTGTGCCATATAGACGTGATGCTCCTTCGTATGCAAGTTTACCGAGATAGTCGGCCTCGAACTTGATACGATAGAGTTTGTCATATCCTCCAAGTTTCTTGATTTTCTTCTGTCCTTCTTCTTCTGGAAGCTGGTTTTCGCCATATTCATCAGATGTGAACTCTTTATAAAGATCCTGTTCCGTGAAGTTCTGCCGCCACTGCTCCTCCACGCCAAACTCCTCTGGGATAGGGAAGAATGGCATAATCGGGTCAGAGTCAAGATTGTAGAACTCTATCTTGTCAAGAATCTCACATGTGTTGCTCAGGGCTTCAGGGATATCGCTGAATATGGCATTCATTTCCTCACGCGTCTTGAACCATTCTTGTTTCGAATAGAGCATTCGCTTAGGATCGTCAAGGTCTGCTCCTGTGGACAGACAAAGGAGATGGTCGTGAGCCTCGGCGTTTTCTTCGTTTACGAAGTGGCAGTCGTTAGAGCAAATGAGCTTGACGCCTTCTTCCTTTGCTAATTGTAAGAGGACGGCGTTGACTTTCTGTTGCAATGGAAATGTCTCGCGGTTGGCGCGCTGATGCGGATCCGTAACCTCGTGGCGTTGAAGTTCCAGATAATAATCGTCTCCGAATACGCCTTTATACCAACGGAGTGTCTCGCGTGCGCCCTCAATGTCGTCATTCAGGATTTTCGCGGGCACCTCACCTGCAAGACAGGCTGAGCAGCAGATAATGTCTTCGTGGTATTTCTCCAAATCGTGATGGTCTGTACGCGGTTTCTTGTAAAAGCCGTCAACCCATGCGCGACTGACGATCTTTATGAGATTCCTGTAGCCGTTGAGGTTTTTTGCAAGCAATATGAGGTGATAGCGTTTACGGTCTTTATCCTTGTCTTTGTCCTCTTTATGGCGTGGAGCGACATACACCTCACATCCGAATATCGGCTTGAAAGGCTCTTTGCCCTCTTTCTTTCGGGCAGAATTCTTCTTGTTGCAGACATCAAACAATTCCTTTACACCGAACATGTTGCCGTGGTCAGTGATGGCCATGCCACGCATACCATTGGCGATGGCTTTATCTACCAAAGCTCCAACGGGAGACTGACCGTCCAGTATGGAATAATAAGTGTGAACGTGAAGGTGTACGAAATCTTCCATAAGAAATGTTTTTTACACTTGCATTTTATGGCATGGCAATTTCAGTGCTAGCTTGCAAGATATTTTGAGACAAAGTTAGACATTTTATTTTACACCTACAACAAATTATTCTAAAATAAACTAAAAAAACAGGTTTTGGGTAAAAAAGACATCTTACATTCCTTATTTTAAATTAATTTTATTAACTTTGCAGAAAACTAAAATCAAAGCAACCTAAACTACCTGTTTTTGATGGGAAAGAAAATGCAAAAAATCAAGCGCATCAAGCGCATCAGAATACATCGTGAGGGAAATGAAACCCTCATTTACTCCGCTTTTATACTTATTGCAATAGCCGTTGTATTATGGCGTTCCTTTGAGTCGCAAGTGCCTTTTTGGACATTTGTGGCTGTATTCGGTTGCATTTGGTGCGTTGTCCTTAATTTTTTCAGATGCCCTATACGCAAGTTCCCTGTGGACGGAGACTGTGATACGGAACTAAAAGTCGTAGCTCCAGCAGACGGAAAGATTGTTGTCATAGAGGATGTGGATGAGACCGAGTACTTTCATGAAAAGCGCAAGATGGTCAGCATCTTCATGTCGTTGTTCAATGTACATGCCAATTGGTTTCCTGTTGACGGACATGTCTTGCAGGTTGAGCACTTTGATGGCAATTTCCATAAGGCCTGGCTGCCAAAGGCTGCTGCAGAGAATGAGCACGCAGATGTTATTATAGAGGCGACAAACGGTCAGAAAATCTTATGCAGACAGATTGCCGGCGCTATGGCACGTCGCATTGTCACATACGCAAAACAGGATGATGACTGTTACATTGACGAGCATTTAGGCTTTATAAAGTTTGGTTCGCGTGTGGATCTGTTCCTCCCTATGGACGCGGAAATCTGCGTGGACATGGGGCAGGCGACAGTCGGCGATCAAACAGTTATAGCCTATCTGAAAGAATTGCCTTCAAAAAATATATAAAGTAGGATGCCGGTCCCTTGTGTTATGGGGCTGGTATGAACGAACTGGAAGATAACACTAAAATTGTGGAAAATTGAAACGGAATATTCCTAATATAATAACTTCCTGTAATCTTGTTTCAGGATGTATTGCTACTTGTTACGCGTTCTACGGCAATGCGTCTCTCGCTTTACTGTGGATTGTCATAGGTGCTGTATTTGATTTCTTTGACGGGATGTCGGCCCGCTTGCTTAACGTCTCTTCGCCAATAGGCAAGGAACTGGACTCTCTCGCTGATGATGTGACTTTCGGAGTCGCTCCGGCAACGATACTTTTCTATGAGTTCACGGTTATGGACTATCCGGAATTTCTTGAGCCTTTCAGGAATATTGTCCCCTTTGCAGCCTATATTCTCGCAGCTTTCTCTGCTCTGCGCTTGGCAAAGTTCAATCTTGATGAACGTCAGTCAATGGGATTTATAGGTTTGCCTACACCTGCCAATGCATTGTTTTGGGGAGCATTGGTTGTTGGATATCCGAATATCCTCGAATCCAATCATTATATGATTCTTGTGCTACTTGCGCTGATGTTGGTAAGCTGTTGGTTGCTCATATCGGAAGTGCCAATGTTTGCCTTGAAGTTTAAGCATTGGGGAATAAGTTATCCTGGAAATCCTGTAAAATATGGTTTCATAGCGTTTAGTGCCTGTGTACTTATGGTATGGCAAGTTGCAGGTATAGCTGTTGTGATTCTTGCGTATATTCTCGTGTCTGTGATTCTTGATGCCATTAAGAAATAACCACTTTTGAGAGTCTAAAGGGTATTTTCATTCAATAATTGATATTAGAGATATGCTTTTTCTTAAGTTTTTAGGTATACTGGTCTTAATATTTATATTTGTTTGCGTGATATTGTGTGTCACAGTATTGTCAAGGTTCTGGAGTATAATCAAGGTTTTATTTGGTATTTCTTCAGACACAAAAGCCAGGAATCAGCGACAATCAAGTTCTAATCCTACTGTTTCAGGCAGAGTGAAGCCACGCAACAGCAAGATAGACAAGAATGAGGGTGAGTATGTGGATTTCGAAGAGATAGATTAGGATATTCTATAGGTTTGGCTGCCCCGGGGAAAGTAAATAACTTGTTACTTTTTCTCGGGGCAGTCATTTTTTTTGTTGTAAAGGCTGATGAGCAAATGAAGGGTTATTATTAAAGCGGAGTTGTTTTTAGAGGTGTTTCCTGCTTGGAAAAAGAAGCACGAACTATAAGTAAGGAGCTCGTGAGGTGGAAACAGACGAAAATAATGGCTCTTTATACGTGGATGATTTAACCCAAATCGGTCATTAGATTTCACTTCGTTTTGTTTTTATCTCCGTTGTATTGCAACCATTTCGTCGAAGGCATAGCGGGCTATGTCGAGACGGAACGGGAAGCAAGACAGCGAAGAGAAAGGCGAAACGGATGAAAAGACCGTATAATCATAACAGAACATTACCTTATATCGGTCTAATGACCGATTTGGGTTTAAGTGTTTGCTTCATTATAGGCCTCATTATACATATTTTTTTATGTTGCTGTTTGCTTGTGATGAGGATGGGTGTGGAGCGCATTGGTATATGTTTGTCACACAAGATTCATTATCTGATATTTTCATTATACTTTTTCTAAATTATCAGATAAACAATATGATATCCCCATTCGATATATAGCTTTGGCTGTTTGTGGGAAGAGGAGTGGCTAATATGTCAGGGTCAGCAGATAAACATTAAAAGCAAGGCCTGCCATTTTACAATTAGGTCAAAAACAACAGAAAGAGGAAATGACTATTGGGCTTTATTGTAAAATGGCAGGTGCAAAACGAACCTGCCTCCCGAGAGGTCTCGGAAGGCAGGTGATGTATTTTTATTAAGTGTATTGACCGTTGTTGTCCGTTTCACAGCGGAGCTTGGTCGCCACTTATCGTGTTCTGTTTATTTTTCGATATAGAGCATTGCTACACGGTTGAACTCGTAAACCTCGAACAGCTTGTCTGTCTCTCCGCAACCCTCAGCAGTGATGCGGCTTGGATCGATACCGTATTTCTTTACAAGAGCATCCTTGACAGCATTTGCACGGCGTACACCAAGGCTTATGTTGTTATCGTGTGGACCTTCTGGAGAGGCGTAGCCCTTGATCTGAATCTTCAGTTCAGGGTGATTTCTCATTACCTGCGCTGCGATTTCCACATTGTTCATCTGCTCCTTTGTGATGACAGACTTATTCAGCTGGTAGAATACGGCAGGGAGATTTGGCTCGTATTTCACAACCTCTTTTGGAGCCTTTTCACAGTCCTCAAGAGCCTTCTTCAGATTGTCGATCTCATTTCTGAGTTTCTGGATTTCATCGTTATCGGCAGCGTTCCGTGCGCGGAGGTTATTGATTTCTGCATTGAGGCCGTCGATTTCAGACTGGTCGCATGGCTGGACGTTCAGGAAATTGTGAGCGCCATTTGATGTCTTGAATTTGTAGTTGACACCGACATTCAGCTGCAGGAAGGAAGCGTTGCTATGATACTGTACACTCTGGTATCCCAAAGAATATTCGTCAGCCTGGACACCTGCGATGTTGAATATGATTGCAGGCTCAGCATACACAGCCCACTCGCGATTCTTGCCGAAATTGTAAGTGAAGTCGCAGCCGATCTTGTGGTTAATCATATTCTTTATAGTATGATTGGTAGATGTATTCTGTCCCCAATAAATACCTGTCACCAAAATAGCCTCAAACTTGCGTGGCTGACCTGTATATCCCCAGAAGCAGTTGTTGATGTTCAAAGTTGCCAATATTCCGGCTGTCCAGTAGCGTGTATTCTCTTTCTCGAGGTTCTCGCCGTAGTTGGCATTTATCCACTGACCGACACTCATACCATTGGCTTTGTTCGTGAAGTAGAAGTTTCCTTCAGCAGCGAGACCGAAAGATGGAGTCAGCCATTTGCCTACGCGGAGACCTGCGTTCCAGTTGATGCTGATCTTGTCAGGCTGATGTGTTGTTTTCGTTGCGGCACCGCCGTTAAGGCCTATGTACCAGTTGTCAAAAAACTTGTTGCTGTAGAAACCGTGTTCTTCGGTTTGAGCATTTGCTGTGATTGAAAGTAAACCAATGGCAGCAAGGAGTAGACTCTTTTTCATATTGCTATATTAAAAATAATGAGTAATGTTCATATTTCTTGCAAAATTATATTTTTTTTTGAATATAACCAAATATTATCAACAGAATTTCAAGAAAAAGTTGCAAAAAGACGTATTTGCTTGATTTTTAGTTGTTATTTTATATTTTCAAGATGTCATGCAGTGCAGGTGGATGCAGTATGAGCTTTATCAAATTATGTATATGAGACTGACAGGAATCCTGCTGCCTTTTTATGGTAATATGCAGTGATATAGGGAAGTGGAATATAGTGAAAGCCAATAGAGGTAATGGTTTGGTGTCTTCATGTGATTATGTGAAATATCGAGTAGGGTAACAGTTGGGCAGTGCAAGTAATGCAGATGTTCTTGTCAAGAATAATCAGACGGTTCCTGATCCAGTGTGATTCGTTTTTCCCAAGGTTATCTTTCATGCAGGAAAGTGTCACCTTTGACATGGTAAAGCGTCACCCTTCATTCTATGAAAGGTCACCCTTTGTCACATCTGTCTTTGTCAGCATTGTCATGAGTTTTATCAAAACATTAATTGTTTTGTATATATGTTTGTGTATCAATGTATTTGTTGTGATGATACAAGCCGATATGGTGTGCCGTCTTCCCTCCCTTGTATATACAATAAGTCCATGACATTTATCTGTTAAATGTCATGGACTTATTCTGTTGTCAATCCGAGATGTAAAGCTGTAGATATATGCCAGAGTCTCCGATGTGCGTGCCGGGAATCTCTGCATCTGAGATACAAGACCTCTATATCAAAGCATTGCCTTGGCTTTTGAGAGGAGCCATTCCTGCTGTTCAGGTATTGTCATGTCGCTGTTGTCAAGAATGACAGCGTCTTCTGCGGGACGCAGGGGAGAGACCTCACGGTGCGAGTCTATATAATCACGCTCCTGCACATTCTTGAGAATCTCCTCATAGTCGGCAGGCATACCCTTCTGAGACAGTTCGTCGTATCTGCGCTTTGCGCGCACCTCTGCCGATGCTGTGACGAAAACCTTCAGTTCGGCATCTGGAAATACCGTTGTTCCGATGTCTCTGCCGTCCATGACGATACCTTTTTCCTTACCCATCTCACGTTGCATGTCGACCATCGCCCTCCTGACAAATGGTATTGCTGCTACGGGAGAGACATGGTTGCTGACCTCTATGCCGCGGATTTTATCCTCCACACGCTCTCCGTTGAGATATGTATCGGGGCGTCCTGTCGTTTCGTTGAATTTGAACGATATTGCTATCTGTGACATTCGGCTGCGCAGACCGTCGTTGTCGACATTGTTGTCTTCGGTTATCAGTCCGTTGCGCATGGCGTACAAGGTCACGGCACGGTACATTGCGCCTGTGTCTACATAGATGTATCCAAGCTGTTTTGCCAGCTGTTTTGCCATTGTGCTCTTGCCACACGACGAGTGGCCGTCGATGGCTATGGTGATTTTCTTCATTTGAATTTGTAGTTTTATGTGTTATTCTTATAATGTGAAGGCGATGTTTGCGACAAGGCTTGATGACGAGACGTGATATTTCGCGTAAGATACATTCAGCTTGAAGCGGTCAAGATTGATGCCAGCTCCTATGGAGAGCCCTGCCGAATGTGCAGACGAATTGCCCTCGCTGTCTACAGTCTTCATCTCGTCGGCACGGCGGAAACTGTATCCTCCAGCAATGTAAAACTGGTCGGAGAGCAGTCCCTCTACGCCGAATGTTAAGTGGTTGGTAAATTTGTAGTTAAGATGGTTTAGATCAACCAATGTTAGAGATAACCTTAATGGAGATGTGCCGAGCTGCTTGCTTACACCGAGCTGAACATCAAGAGGCATTTTCTCGTAGTTGCTGTCATACGCCTTTACCTGTCCGCCGAGGTTCTTCACCACAAGGCCGAACGACCATTCCGAGTCAGGAAGATAGTAGTTGAGTCCGAGGTCGACAGCGACGGCAAGCGATGTGTACGACGCTATCTTACCGTATACCACCTTTGCAGAGATGCCTCCCGCGAGATTCTCCATGAGTTCATATCCCAACGTGCCACTCAACGCTATGTCAGTTGCCGAGAATGTGCCGAGGTCGTTGTTGTTCTCGTCCCTGTATTGCATGGAGCCGTATCCCATATATTGCACTCCTATGCCGACATTCCACTTGTCTTTGAACACCATATTGAACGCTGCCGAGGCATTGTTGCATCCGCTCATGTAGTTCATGTATTGCAGACCCACGGTCTTCGGCGTCGCGCCGATTATCAGCGACGGGTTATGGAACATCATCATCAGGTCGTCATCGGGTATCGTGATGTTGTCCCCTCCGGTAGCTGCCGCATGTGCACTGACAGGAAGACGGAGGAAATTATACTCTGTCCTGCTCTCGCTCTGTGACCATGCGTTTACGGCTAAAACGAGGAAAAGGCAGGTAGAAAGGAGCTTCTTCATATAAATATTTATAATTTATCAGCAAAGTTAGTCATTTTTCCAGAAAAGAGGTGTATATTTGCATATTATTTTGTAAATAATAACGATTTTGATAGAACGGAAGACATATCGTGCAGACATCGACCGGCTGCGTCCAAGGATATTCCTGCTTGCCTTTCTGGGTACAGTAGGGGTGTTCTTCCTTGTGCTGAACTGGCGGGCGTTCGATATCACTTCCGGGATTATGGACGACATGTCCGACGATGTTTCCATAGACATGGAGTTCCTCGCGTCACTGAAGCCGGAGGATAATGTCGTCGCTGCGGAAGTCCATGAGAAGCCTGCGACTACAGACCAGATAAACAAGGTCGATGATGTCCGTGAGCATTCGGAGCTCGAGAAGCTGAAAGAACAGTTGAAATTCGTGTCTTCTGCGGCAGATAATGCCGATCAGCTGAAAGACAGCGAGGCAGACCCGATTGTGCCTGTTGATGCCACTGTCGTAGGCAAGGATGCCCCTTTGCGCATTGTAGAGCAGTTGCCGGAGTTCCCTGGCGGCATGTCAATATTCATGACATGGCTTACCAACGAGCTCCGTTATCCGCAAAGTTGCCGTAAGGCGAAGCAGCAGGGAATAGTCTCTGTCACTTTTGTGGTGGAGCGCGACGGCTCCATCACCAATATAAAGCTTGTCGCAAGGACCCATACCCCTCTTGATGATGAGGCCTTACGGGTGATAAAAGCCATGCCGAGATGGAAGCCTGGAGAGAACAAGGGCAAGCCCGTGCGCGCTGTTGTCGGCATACCTATCGTCTTTGCCCTGTGAAAAATCTTGGATAAAAAAAGTGTCTGGAAATTACAAATACAGTATATAATCTCTTGCTTAATATGAAAACATCTGACGAACTTCTCGACATTGTCAACAAATATATTGACAATCTCAGCTATGACCGAAAGCCACAATCGCTTTATGAACCGATAAAATATGTGCTGTCTCTTGGCGGGAAACGTATCCGCCCCGTACTGATGCTCATGGCCTACGACATGTATAAATGTAATATCGAACAGGTTTTGCCTTGTGCTTGTGCCATAGAGACTTATCATAACTTCACATTGCTTCATGACGACCTTATGGATAATGCGGATATGCGTCGTGGAAAGGAGACTGTCCATAAGAAATGGGATGCCAATACGGCCGTGCTGTCAGGCGACACCATGCTTGTTGCAGCATTCTTACGTATGGCAGAGTGCGATGCAAGGCATATGCCTGATGTCATAAAACTGTTTACAGAGACCGCTCTTGAGATTGACGAGGGGCAGCAGTACGATATTGAATTCGAGTCGCGTGATGATGTCAGTGAGGAAGAGTATATAGAAATGATACGCCTTAAGACCAGCGTCCTCCTCGCCTGTGCGATGAAAATCGGAGCAATCCTTGCCGATGCCCCTGCAGAAGACCAGTACAATCTTTATATGTTCGGCGAGAGACTCGGACTTTCTTTCCAGCTTCAGGACGACTATCTTGATGTATATGGAGATCCGAAAGTGTTCGGTAAGAATATCGGTGGCGACATAACGGAGAACAAGAAGACATTCATGCTTATCAATGCCATGAAGAAGGCAGAGGGAAAGGATAAGGAGGAACTTCAGAAATGGTGCTCCTTCACGGCAGAGCAGGTGATGGCTGGAGCCTGTGACCGTAACGGGAAAGTGGACGCTGTGAGAGACATATACACCAAACTCTCAATAGACAGGCTTGCAAAACAAAGGATGGATGAATATTACAGGGAAGCGTTGGGCTATCTTGACGCGGTCTCTGTTCCTGCTGAGAAGAAAGCTGTATTGCGTGATTTTGCAGCAAAAATGATGAAACGCGAGAAATAAGCCTATCCGTCAACTGACATTACAGAAAATGATAGATACCCATACACATTTAGATGGAGATGAGTTCAGGGACGATCTCCCTGATGTCATACAGCGTGCCAAGGATGCCGGTGTGGAGAAGGTTTTCGTTCCTGCGATAGACTTGCCGTCCAGCAAGCGTATACTGGAGCTTTGCCGCCTTTATCCTGACTATTGTTATCCAATGATTGGTATACATCCGGAAGAGGTAAAAGACGATTGGGAAAGTCAGCTGGCGGAAATCAGGACGCTATTGTCAACAGATGTAATAGGAATTGGTGAAGTAGGCCTTGATTATTATTGGAGCCGGGAGTTTGAGAAAGAGCAACTTGAATGCTTCGAGCGTCAGGTAGTATGGTCTATAGAGACAGGTCTTCCTCTGATGATTCATTGCCGCAAGGCGCAAAATGAAATGGTGAAGCTGTTGCGGGGATATGAAAAAGATTTACCGGGTGGAGTGTTTCATTGCTTCACGGGAAACGAGCATGAAGCATTGGAACTTCTTGAATTTGAAAGATTTGTCCTCGGTATTGGTGGCGTGCTGACATTCAAGAAGAGTAATCTGCCACAGACGTTGCCGAGTGTTGTGCCACTTGACCGCATAGTTTTGGAGACAGACTCGCCTTATATGGCTCCTGTGCCATATAGAGGAAAGCGCAATGAGCCATCCTTTGTACCAATGGTATGTAACCGTCTTGCCGAGGCTTATGGGGTTACAGTGTCAGAAGTTGATGCTGTAACGACAGCGACGGCAAAACGCTTGTTTAGATTATAGAAAGATTTACAGGGTCAGACATTGGCGATACGGCAGGGTATTCTTAATTCAATGAATATCCTATTGTATCGTTTCCTGTCCTTGCTACTCGATACGAATGTGCAATCTGCAGGATAATCTGTAATGTAGAACTGCGGGGTGTCACTTCTTCAAGGGTAAAATATGTCATAGGCAATGGGTGTTGGTTATTTATATTCTCATATATACAACGCATCATTATTGCCTTTATTGTGTATCTTGCCTGTAATTTTTATACTTGCTTCAAAAATAGTATAAAGACCTTATGGCTGTGTGGTTGGCAGAGTTTGCTCTTTAGGCTTGTATTTATGCCTTTTCATAGCCTTTTGTGGCGTTATTTCCATGGGAGAGACATGTGCGTGCCCCCTGTATCCTGCATACCGTTGCATGATTTTATTTACATAGTCTGCCGTCTCGCTTCCTCGCATATATCCGTATTTCACGACAGGGTCTGTATAAAACTGCGCCTGAGACAGTTTCAGGACAAATTCCCTGACATCGCTCCATCTGTGTGGATCTTTTCCGTATTTCCTTGTCAATGCCATGGCGTCGCGTATGTGATGTGTACCGCCGTTGTATGCCGCCAATGCAAAACACGTGCGCTCCATGTGTCGTGGGATGTCACGGAACTCGGCCATCAGCCGTCTCATATATCGCATGGCGGCGGATATATTATGTTCCGGAGAATAAATGTCCGACATGGACAGGCCCAGTTGTGCTGCTGTTGACGGCATGATCTGCATAAGTCCACATGCTCCTGCCCATGAATGGGCACGCGGATCAAAGCAGGATTCCTGATAACACTGCGCCGCAACAAGGCGCCAGTCGAGGCGTGCTGTAGGCGCATGTTGTCGGAACAGGTGGTCCCAGCGTGATATCACACCTTTCTGTCTATCCAGCATCGGCTGGTACACATGGCGTGTGACACCTCCTGTGGCAAGGAGCGATTTCTGTTTTTTTTCTGTTTCCGATATCATGGAAGGAGTGTACCATTTCTTTATGCTGGCGGCTACATCTTGGTTGTTTGCAAGCCATTTTGGACCGCATAGGTAGATGCCGTGTTCGGTGGTGGCCGCCGATGTCGGAGCAATAGCCAGGTCGCCTTCTCCACTGAGAAGTCTCCTTACCATGTCTGTACTGTCCCTGCATACCTCTATACGCAGTTTTACACCAAGACTTTGGGCATATTTTTCGGCAAGAAGGTAGTGCAGACCCATCCCATGCCCACGGTATTCATAATATGTGTCAGGGCCGTTAAGCGTGAATGCTATAAGTTCTCCTTGGCTTATGATGTCATTCAGGGATAATGTCCCTGTAGAGTCCGTTTCGGTTTCCTCCACGATGACATCTCCCCATGGAGTAACGACTTCTTCTTGTGACTGTTTCTGTGTGCACGCTGTTATTGTAATGAGCAGTATAAATAAAGAAGTATGTTTCATTTTTATGTTGTATCCAATACAAAATTACGCATTTTGTTGCGTATCTCAAAATTTTATTGTAACTTTGCCACAAAATATAAGATTTATTTACACAACCAGCACTTCCACATTGGAGTGACGTTTTTCAGGTACAAAGATTATGTTAAGAATAGCCGTCCAGTCAAAAGGCCGTCTTTATGAGGATACAATGAATCTACTCAAAGAGACGGGAATAAAGATAAACAGTGCTCGTCGCACGCTGCTTGTACAGTCTGCCAATTTCCCTATGGAGGTTCTTTACCTTCGTGATGATGATATTCCTGAGTGTGTTGCAAGTGGTGTAGCTGACATTGGCATTGTCGGTGAGAATGAATTTGTGGAGCGTCAGGTGGATGCCAATATAGTAAAACGCCTTGGTTTTTCAAAGTGCCGTGTCTCGCTTGCCATACCGGAAGCCGTTGACTATCCGGGAGTGAAATGGTTTGACGGCAAGAAGATAGCAACTTCTTATCCTACAATCCTGCGTAAGTTTGCGGAGAAGGAGGGTATCAATATAGATATCCATGTCATTCAGGGCTCTGTAGAGATTGCACCGGGTATAGGACTCTCTGACGGAATATTTGATATTGTAAGTTCGGGCTCGACACTTGTCAGCAACAAGCTGCGTGAGGTTGAGGTCGTGATGAAGAGCGAGGCATTACTTATAGGCAACAAGGAATTGACACAGGAGAAACAGGCTGTTCTGGACGAACTGCTTTTCAGAATGCAGTCTGTGCTTGTCGCTGACGATAAGAAATATGTTCTCATGAATGCCCCAGCCGACAAGGTGAAGGATATCTGTGCCATACTGCCGGGTATAAAGTCTCCTACAGTTCTCCCTCTTTCCACAGAGGGGTGGATGTCTATACATACGGTTGTTGACCAAAAGCATTTCTGGGAGATTGTAAACCAGCTGAAGACTGCTGGAGCAGAAGGTATTCTGGTGCTTCCGATTGAGAAAATGATATTGTAGTCCTTTGTTGCATCTTTAAGACGAATGGCCTACTGATTCTTGATATCTGAGTATAAAAATGAATATAATAAAATATCCTACTGTTTCTGATTATCCGAAGATATGCGAACGTCCTCATTTTGATGCCACGCAACTGAACAGGACTGTTCGTGACATCCTTGACGACATACGTCTAAGAGGTGATATGGCCGTAAAGGAGTATGGGGAGAGGTTTGATAAGGTCTGCATCGGGAATCTTCTTGTTAGTGATGCTGAAATCGATGAGGCATGGAATTGTGTGGCGAAGGAACTTCGTGATGCCATAGTTCTCGCACATAAGAATATCAAGGTGTTTCATGAGTCGCAACGGTTTGACGGTAAACCTGTTGAGACAGCTTCCGGTGTCGTCTGCTGGCAGAAGTCGATAGCCATAGAAAAGGTAGGGCTGTATGTTCCAGGTGGCACAGCACCTCTTTTCTCAACAGTGCTGATGCTTGCCACTCCGGCAAAGATTGCAGGCTGTAGGGAGATTGTCCTGTGTACTCCACCAGACAAGGAGGGAAAGGTTAATCCAGCCATCCTCGTTGCCGCAAGAGTAGCTGGAGTTTCGAAGATATTCAAGATTGGTGGCGTGCAGGCTATAGGAGCTATGGCGTATGGTACGGAGTCTGTACCTAAGGTTTACAAGATTTTCGGTCCGGGAAATCAGTTTGTCATGGCTGCTAAGCAACATGTGTCATTGTCGGATGTAGCTATTGATATGCCGGCTGGACCGAGTGAGGTGTGTGTCATTGCCGATGAGACAAGCGATGCTGAATTTGTTGCGGCTGATCTTCTGTCTCAGGCTGAGCATGGTGTTGATTCCCAAGTGATTCTGATATGCACATCAGAGAAAAAACTTAACGCTGTAAAAGCGGAGGTGGAACGGCAAGTCGCATTGTTGCCGCGTAAGGAAATAGCTGCAAAGACACTTGATAACTCGCTGTTTGTGCTTGTTGAGGACACACATGTTGCTATGTCTTTGTCTAATGCCTATGCCCCGGAGCACCTCATAATATGTACGAAGGACTATGAGGAACTTGCCGATATGGTAGTTAATGCTGGCAGTGTGTTCCTTGGAAAGTATGCATGTGAGAGTGCAGGAGACTATGCATCGGGCACTAATCATACTCTGCCGACCCATGGATATGCAACTGCATATAGCGGGGTGAATCTTGACAGCTACAACAGGAAGGTAACTTTCCAGCATCTTACGGAAGAAGGCGTAAGATCTATCGGGCGTGCTGTGGAGATAATGGCAGAGAATGAATACCTTGACGCTCATAAGAATGCCATGACTGTACGTATAGACAGAATTTGCAGTGAAGCATAAAATAATTTAATGATTTGCCGATAGATGAGACAATTACAGGAACTTGTCAGGAAGAATATTTGGGCGTTGAAGCCTTATAGCAGTGCGCGTGACGAATATAGCGGGCATGTAGCTCATGTGTTTCTTGATGCAAATGAGAATCCGTACAATGGACCATACAACCGATATCCGGATCCGTTGCAGCATGAATTGAAGGAAGCGCTTTCCAAGATAAAGGGCGTTAATCCTGAGTGTATATTCCTCGGCAATGGGTCTGACGAGGCTATAGATTTGGTCTTCAGATGCTTCTGCGAGCCTGGTGTTGACAATGTTGTGGCCATAGAACCTACATACGGTATGTATAAGGTGTGTGCAGACATAAACAATGTGGAATATCGCCCTGTGCTTCTGGATGAGAATTATAATATGTCAGCAGATTGTATTCTCGCTTCCTGCGACAAGGACACGAAGGTCGTGTGGATATGCAGCCCTAACAACCCTTGCGGCAATGATATAGACAGGGACGAGATAAGAAAAGTAGTTGAAGGCTTTTCTGGTATAGTCGTCATTGATGAAGCTTATTCTGATTTCTCCACCCAAAGGACTTTCCGTACGGAGCTTGATGCTTATCCGAATATTGTGATACTCAATACGATGAGCAAGGCATGGGGATGTGCTGCCATACGTCTTGGTATGGCATTTGCTTCAAAGGAAATCATCGACATTTTCAATAAAGTGAAATATCCATATAACGTCAATCTTATGACCCAGCAGAAGGCTCTTGAGCTATTGCAGGCCACGTCAGATGTCCGTCATTGGGTAAATATACTTTTGGAGGAACGCCATCGTGTCATAGAGGCATTTCGTGAACTGCCGATATGTGTGAAGGTTTTCCCAACATCGGCAAATTTCTTCCTTGCAAAGGTTGTTGATGCACAGGGGATTTATGATTATCTTGTGGATAAAGGCATTATAGTCCGTAATCGCACGAAGGTAAGACTTTGTGATAATTGCCTGCGCATCACCATAGGTACACGTTCGGAGAATAATGAACTGCTGGGCGCATTACGTACATATAAGTCCAGGAACTGTTAACAGAAATAGATATTTTTACGTGCTTGGCACATTAATATATATATAATGATAAAGGAACTACAGATACGTGTATCACCACAAGTTGCATCACAGCAGAGTCTGCTCCGTGATTTCGTTGGCCGTGAGCAGGGTATTGATGCCAGGACCATCAATCATGTACGTGTATTGAAACGTTCTATAGATGCCAGACAACGTAATATATATGTTAACCTTTCTCTGAGAGTATATATAAACGAAGTTCCTGAAGATGAAGGGTATGAAAGGGTAGAGTATCATGATGTGTCAGACTCTCGGCAAGTTGTGGTTGTCGGTGCTGGTCCTGGTGGATTGTTTGCTGCGCTTAAACTGATAGAACTGGGATTACGCCCTGTTGTCATAGAGCGGGGAAAGGATGTCCACGAAAGGAAGAAAGATCTTGCCGGCATCAAGAAGATACAGGCTGTTGACCCGGAATCGAATTATTGTTTTGGTGAAGGTGGTGCTGGTGCCTATTCCGATGGAAAACTTTATACTCGTTCTAAAAAACGTGGCGATGTAAACAAGATATTGCGCGTTTTTTGCCAGCATGGGGCTTCGCTTTCCATTCTTGCCGATGCTCATCCGCATATTGGTACAGATAAGTTGCCGGGGGTGATAGAGGCTATGCGTAATACGATAATCAGATGTGGTGGAGAAGTGCATTTCCAGACAAAAATGACACAACTGATTATGCAAGAGAAGACGGTGACTGGTGTCATTGCCAATGGGAAAGAGTTTCTTGGCCCTGTGATTCTCGCAACGGGTCATAGTGCACGTGATGTTTATCGTTATCTTGCATCGGCAGATGTAAGGATGGAGGCCAAGGGGATTGCTGTGGGAGTGAGGCTTGAGCATCCTTCAGAATTGATAGATCAGATACAGTATCATTCAAAGCAGGGTAGGGGTAAATATCTTCCTGCAGCAGAATATAGTTTTGTGAATCAAGTAGACGGGCGTGGTGTATATTCTTTCTGCATGTGCCCGGGAGGTTATGTCATTCCGGCAGCGACAGATGCTCGGCAGATTGTCGTGAATGGAATGTCGCCAAGTTCACGTGGGGGAAAATGGTCTAATAGTGGAATGGTTGTAGAGACACGTCCAGAGGATGTTGGCGGTGACGCGAATGACCCTTTGAAGATGATGCTCTTTCAAGAAAGACTTGAGAATGATTGCTGGTTGCAGGGTAATATGAAGCAGACAGCTCCGGCGCAGAGAATGGCCGATTTTGTCAATGGAAGATTAAGCTATGATTTACCACAGTCATCGTATACTCCAGGGCTTATAAGTTCTCCTTTGCACTTTTGGTTGCCGCAGCAGGTGAGCAAACGACTTCAAGAGGGCTTCAGGATGTTTGGAAAACGCTCTCATGGATTTCTGACGAACGAAGCCTGCATGATAGCCGTGGAGACTCGTACATCTGCTCCTGTACGTATCCTTCGTGATTATGATAGTTTACAGCATGTAGAGGTGAATGGATTGTTCCCTTGTGGCGAGGGCGCAGGTTATGCTGGTGGTATAGTTTCTGCTGGTGTTGATGGAGAACGGTGTGCGGAAATGGTGAACTTGTATCTCTCGTGATACATGAAACTTTCTGAAAAGGCATCATGATTTGTGTCTATGCCTGTTACCTGTAGATTGTGGATATTTGCTTCGCACCGTTTGCGTATATTGTTGATTTTCTTGCTATTGAACACTGCTCTGTAAATTATTTCAAAAATAGTTGCAGCAATGTTTTGTGATTTGTTTTTTTTGTATTATCTTTGCACATAGTTTTCAAAATGAAAAACTTTTGAGGTTGATTTTGAGAAAAAGTTTTCCAAAATGGGAAACAATTTCTGTGTCGATGTGAGAAAAGTTGCAAATATTTTAGATTCTATATACTTATACAATAAATGGAAATCAAGAACTTTACAATTACAAAGCGTGATGGGACAAAAGACTCATTTTCGCTTGACAAAATCATGAATGCTATAATCAAAGCATTCAATTCGGTAAACGAGCCTATAGATTTGGGACGCATCTCAAAGATTCTGAGCAATCTTGATATAAAGGATGGAGTGACAGTTGAGGATATCCAGAATCAGACAGAAATTGCTCTGATGAAGGAAGGCTACTATAAAGTTGCCAAATCATTTATGCTTTACCGTCAGCGACATACGGAGACACGTGACGAATTGGACCGTATGAAGTTCTTGGCTGACTATTGTCACGCTACAAATGCTGCTACAGGTAGTAAATTTGATGCTAATGCTAATGTTGAACATAAGAATATAGCAACCCTTATAGGAGAGTTGCCTAAAGGTGCATTCATAAAGTTGAATCGTCGTATGCTTACTGACCGCATAAAGAATATGTACGGAAAAGAGCTTGCTGATGAATATATGCAACTTCTGCAGACACACTTTATATATAAGAATGATGAAACATCACTTGCCAACTATTGTGCTTCTATAACGATGTACCCATGGCTTATCAATGGAACGAATGGTATTGGTGGCAATTCTACTGCTCCTACAAACCTGAAGTCTTTCTGTGGTGGCTTTATAAATATGGTATTCATCGTCAGCTCCATGTTGTCTGGTGCTTGCGCGACTCCTGAGTTCTTGATGTATATGAATTATTTTATAGGCAAGGAATACGGACTTGACTATTGGAAACATCCGGAACAGCAGGCGGACTTGTCTCTGAAGAAACGTTCGATAGATAAAATCATTACGGATTGCTTTGAGCAGATAGTGTATTCTATAAATCAGCCAACAGGTGCCCGTAACTTTCAGGCTGTATTCTGGAATGTGGCATATTATGATAAGTATTATTTCCATTCATTGTTTGAGAATTTCTATTTCCCTGATGGCTCACAGCCAGATTGGGAGGGTCTCTCATGGTTACAGAAACGTTTCATGAAATGGTTCAACAAGGAGCGTACAAAGACTGTTCTTACATTCCCGGTAGAAACAATGGCTCTTCTTACAGAGAATGGAGAACCTCGTGATAAGGAATGGGGAGATTTTACGGCAGAGATGTACTCAGAAGGCCACTCTTTCTTTACTTATATGTCGGACAACGCTGATTCTCTGTCCTCTTGCTGTCGTCTGCGTAATGAGATTCAAGACAATGGTTTCTCTTACACTCTTGGTGCAGGTGGAGTTTCTACAGGTTCAAAGTCTGTACTTACAATAAACCTTAACCGCTGTATCCAGTATGCTGTTAATAATTCACAAGATTACAGAGAGTTCCTTTCTCATGTAATCGACTTGTGTCATAAAGTGCAGATTGCCTATAACGAGAATCTCAAAGAGCTTCAGCAAAACGGAATGCTTCCTTTGTTTGATGCTGGTTATATCAATATCAACCGCCAATATCTTACAATAGGTGTCAACGGTTTGGTTGAAGCGGCAGAATTCATGGGCATGAAAATAAATGACAATCCAGAATATAAGGCGTTTGTACAAGATATCCTCGGACTTGTTGAGAAATATAACAAGCAGTATCGCACAAAGGAACTGATGTTCAATTGCGAGATGATTCCTGCTGAGAATGTGGGCGTTAAACATGCAAAGTGGGATAGGGAAGATGGATATTTCGTTCCACGTGATTGCTACAACTCGTATTTCTATGCAGTAGAGGATACATCGTTGACAATCATTGATAAGTTCAAATTGCATGGGGCTCCTTATATTGAGCATCTTACAGGAGGTTCGGCACTGCACATGAATCTTGAGGAGCATTTATCCAAGGAACAGTATAAGCAACTTATTCATATAGCGGCAGTTGAAGGATGTAACTATTTCACATTCAATATACCAAATACAATATGTAATGATTGTGGTATGATAGATAAGCGCTATTTGCATGAATGTCCTAAATGCAAATCGAAGAACGTGGACTATATGACGCGTATTATCGGTTATCTCAAGCGTGTCAGCAACTTCTCTCAAGCGCGTCAGGAGGAGGCAAGCCGCCGTTACTATGCAGGAACGGATAAACTATAGTCTATACTTGAAATCTAATATTTTATTAACCGAGGGACTTAATACTGCAATTTTAAGTTCCTCGGTTTTGAAAATTATATAATTGGTGTTGTATGAAATTTGTCAATGAAAGCATAGTCTTCCAAGAAGTTCCTGATGAAGTTACACTGGCTGTGAATATAAGTAATTGTCCTTGCCGCTGTCCAGGATGCCATAGCAAATATTTATGGGGAGATGTCGGTGATGAACTGACACATGAATTGTTGGAAAAGATGATAATAAAATACGATAACGCAATCACTTGTATAGCATTTATGGGTGGGGATGCTACAATTAATGATTTAAATGATTTAGCCATCTATTTAAAAAATATACACCCAAATCTGAAAGTTGCATGGTACAGCGGTAAAACGCTGATATCGTCTGAATTGAAAAAAGAATATTTTGACTACATTAAAATCGGACCTTATATAGAACACCTTGGGGCGTTGAATAAAAAAACAACAAACCAAAGAATGTATAAACGATATGGAAAAGAATGGCAGGATATTACCTTTAGATTCTGGAAGAAATAACTATACATCATAAGCTATTTTATTATACGGTTTTATGGGTAAGAGATTTATAAAGAATGTCCATTATGATAAATAGATTTTTTTTTAATTGTTCAATATAAATGTAGTACGGGAGCGAGGCAATGCCTCGCTCCCGTTATTATTTGGTACATTAATTACGCGAGTTCGGGATAATTTCAGAACAATTCCAGCTGTCTTGATTTCTCGACATGTACAGGTAATGCCTCCGGCTTGTTGTCGTAGAAACAGTATGCCGTGAGCGCCCCGCAGATGTTCATGATGAAGTTATGCAGAG
>JAFTQG010000043.1 GCA_017462915.1 Prevotella sp.
AAGGGCAAATGGATAAGACCGATAGATTACGAGACTACGGACTCGCTTTTCTATTGTACGAACAGGGCCTTGGCGTCTGTGGGTACGAACTTATTCGTGAATTATTCATATTTATAAAATTAATTTTGAACAGTTACTTAAACAATTAAATCAACAAGACTATGGCTTACGTAATTAGCAATGATTGTATCGCTTGCGGTACTTGTATCAGCGAATGCCCACAGGACGCTATCTCTGAGGGCGATATCTACTCTATTGACCCAGAGAAGTGTGTAGACTGCGGCACATGTGCTGATGTTTGCCCTAACGAGGCTATCAGCCAGGCTTAATCACCTGCATTCACTGACAGACATAAGGGCGGTTCCTGTAACGGGAGCCGCCCTTTATTTTGTTGTCCAGAGAATCGGGCAACGGATGTCACTTCCATAGTGCAGACAGTAGAAGCTACAAGGGTTCACCCGATAAATCGAGGGGAGACTACAAGCCTGCCCATGCTATATGCTCTCCAATGGGGTTGGGTTAACAAAATATAATTATTCATTCTGCATATACCATTACTCATTAATAATATGTAACTTTGTAACGAAAATGTATCTTTACGCACACGCGTATATATTTATATGTACAGCGGGCGTCTATACACGGGAAGACAAGGGTATGCAGTGGAATGAAGTCATAGGGCAGCTGGATGTGAAAGACCGGCTTAAAGGGCTGGTCGATGGCGGGCGTGTGCCCCATGCCCTGATGCTCTGCGGAGAGACAGGATACGGCACTCTGGCGCTCGCCATGGCGCTCGCCACCGAGCTTCTGCATAAGACAACGGAATATCACCCTGACCTGCATTTCTCATTTCCTACTGTCAAGCTCCCGTCTATGAGCGGTGAGCATAAGCCTGTGAGTGACGATTTCGTAAGGGAGTGGCACGAACTTATCAGGCGTGAGGGGGCTTATATAAGCCTTGACAAATGGCTGGAGGCCATGAAAGCGACAACGCAACAGGCTATCATAACGGCTGCGGAGAGTGACGAGCTGGCAAAGAAACTTTCCTTGAAATCAAGCCAAGGCGGTTATAAGGTCGCCATAATATGGCTTGCAGAAAGGATGAACGACGAGAGTGCAAACAAGATACTGAAGACTCTTGAGGAACCATCGGAGCAGACGGTATTCATACTATGCGTGGAACGTCCGGAGCTTCTGCTCGAGACCATACGCAGCCGTGTGCAGAGGATTGATGTACCGAAAATCGACAACACATCATTCGAGAAGGCACTCATGGAAAGATGCGGACTGGACGAGGGTATTGCACACAAGCTCTCACGCGCGGCTGACGGCAACTGGCTGACGGCATTGGACCAACTCTCGCCAGACTCGGAACGGAGGGAATTCCTCGAACTGTTCAAGACGGTCATGAGACAGGCATACGCGAGAGATGTCCGCAGCATGAAAAAATGGTCAGAGGCGGTTGCAGGCTTTGGACGGGAGAAGCAGAAGAGGATGCTGACATATTTCATGAGAATGGTTAGGGAGGCGTTCATGTCCAATTTCCATGACCCGGAGCTGTCATACATGACAGAAGAGGAAGAGCAGTTCATACGCAAGTTCGGAAGTTTCGTGAACGAGGCAAACGTCATTGACATCAACAGCCTCTTGGAACTTGCACTGCGTGACATCTCCCAAAACACGAACCAGAAGATTGTCTTTTTCGACACAGCGCTGAGACTGACAGTCTTGATATTAAGAAAATAAGACAGAATGAATTTTGATAACTTGAAATATATATCGGGAAGTTGTGACCGCGGACTGTCGGCGAAAGGCGTCGGACGGCAGGGTCATCAGCTGAACACCTACGACTGGCTGGCAGATGTGCCGGGCAACGTGGACAGCACAGATCTTGTCGAAGTCCAGTTCAAGAACACCCGTAAAGGCTATTATCACAATGTCAACGGACTGGATCTGCATAAGGGAGACCTTGTGGCGGTAGAGTCCAATCCCGGACACGACATAGGTGTCGTCACGCTGACAGGACAACTTGTGAACTTGCAGGTAAAGAAAGCCAACCTGAAGTCCATGGACGACATAAAGCGCATATACCGCATAGCACGCGAGCAGGACATCGCCACATGGAACGACGCCAAGGCACGCGAGCACGGCACAATGATTCAGAGCCGCCAGATAGCCAAAGACCTCGGTCTGCAGATGAAGATTGGCGATGTGGAATACCAAGGTGACGGCAACAAGGCAATCTTCTACTATATCGCCGATGAGCGTGTGGACTTCCGTCAGCTCATAAAGGTGCTTGCCGATGTCTTCCATGTGCGCATCGAGATGAAGCAGATAGGTGCACGCCAGGAGGCCGGACGTATAGGAGGAACAGGCCCTTGCGGCAGAGAGCTGTGCTGCGCCACATGGATGAAGTCGTTCTCCAGCGTCTCCACCAACGCCGCACGCTTTCAGGACATCTCACTCAATCCGCAGAAGCTGGCAGGAATGTGTGCCAAGCTGAAATGCTGCCTCAACTACGAGGTGGACACATATATGGAAGCCGGCAGGAAGATGCCGCCACGTGATGCAATACTGCAGACACAGGACAGCGACTACTACTACTTCAAGCAGGACATACTCGCAGGCATCGTGACCTACTCCACCGACAAGCGTCTTGCCGCAAGCCTGCAGACAATATCGGTAGAGCGTGCAAGAGAAGTCATCGAGATGAACAAGCGCGGCGAGAAGCCTGTAGACCTCAACGACGGGAAGGGTGCTCAGGAAAACAAGGCACGTCATACCGACCTTGTGGAAAGCGAGGACATAACACGCTTTGACAAGTCAAAGAAGAAAAAGAAAAGGAAGCCTGCCCGCTCAAAGAAGAAAGACAATGGAGGCGAGAAGAATGAGCGTAACGAGAATGGCAAGGAATAGCATGAGGATGCTGTCCGCGATGCTGTGTCTCGGTCTCTTTCTCTCTTCATGCATAGACAAATGCATATACGACCACTACGAGCACACCACCGTAGGCGGATGGGAGAAGAACGACGCACTGACCTTCGACATCCCCTCATTGAAGGAAAGCGGCAGATATGCCATGTCGCTCGGTCTGCGGACAAGCGAGGCATACCCTTTCCAGAACCTCAGTCTCGTGGTGGAACAGACATCATTCCCTTCCAAGAAGAAGACCGTAGACGTGGTGAACTGCAACATAGCAGACCGTCAAGGCACAATGCTCGGAAACGGAATAACACTCTATCAATACACCATGCCCATCAGGAAGAAGTTCCACATGCGGGGAGACAGCCTTCACATCACCGTACGTCACAACATGAAACGTGAGATTCTTCCCGGCATTGTAGACATAGGCATAAAGATAGACAGGGAATGACATTCCTGCAGATGACACCGTATATCATCATTATATATATGTGTATACAATTTATCTTTTAGACAAGCAGACATTATTTTCAGAATAAAACTTATAACGTTATAATACAAAAATGGCAGAGACAAAGAAAATCAAGACAGCGCTGGTATCCGTATTCCATAAGGACGGACTTGACCAACTACTTGCGAAACTGAATGCAGAAGGAGTGAAGTTCCTTTCGACAGGAGGCACACAGACATTCATCGAGTCACTCGGATATGAGTGTCAGAAAGTCGAGGATGTCACTACATATCCGTCCATCCTCGGAGGCCGTGTGAAGACACTGCATCCTAAAGTCTTCGGAGGCATCCTCGGACGCCGCGACAACGAAGGAGACCAGAAGCAGATGGCACAATACGAGATTCCGGAGATAGATCTCGTCATCGTCGACCTCTATCCTTTCGAGCAGACAGTGGCAAGCGGAGCATCACAGGCAGACATCATCGAGAAGATTGACATCGGCGGCATATCACTTATCCGTGCAGGTGCCAAGAACTTCAAGGATGTAGTCATCATACCGTCAAAGGCAGAATACCAGGTGCTTCTTGACATCATCAACGAGCAGGGTGCCAATACCACGCTGGAGCAGCGCCGCATGTTCGCCACACGTGCTTTCGGCGTGTCCTCACACTATGACACAGCTATCCACGGATGGTTTGAGTCTACAAAATAAAATAAACGGAAATCCACAGTACAGCCATACGACAGAAACAGTATTGCCACACTGTACACAACAAATATAACAACAACAGCATAATGGGATTTTTCTCTTTTGTTCAAGAAATAGCAATGGACCTCGGCACAGCCAACACAATCATCATCAGTGATGACAAGATTGTAGTCGACGAGCCGTCGGTCGTTGCGCTTGACCGCCATACGGACAAGATGATAGCCGTCGGCAAGCAAGCAAAGATGATGTACGAGAAGACTCACGACAACATCAAGACCATACGTCCTCTCCGTGACGGTGTCATAGCAGACTTCTCCGCCTGCGAGCAGATGATGCGTGGCCTCATCAAGATGGTCCATTCGGGAAGCAAGCTCTTCTCCCCGTCACTGCGCATGGTAATCGGTGTCCCTTCAGGAAGTACCGAAGTGGAGCTCCGCGCCGTACGTGACTCTGCAGAACATGCCGACGGACGTGATGTCTACCTTATCTTCGAACCTATGGCAGCGGCTATCGGCATCGGCATAGACGTCGAAGCTCCACAGGGCAACATGATTGTAGACATCGGCGGCGGTTCTACCGAGATTGCCGTGATATCACTCGGCGGAATAGTCTCCAACAGCTCCATACGTACAGCAGGAGACGAGCTGACTGCCGACATCCAGGAATACATGGCACGCAAGCACAATGTCAAGGTCTCTGAACGTATGGCCGAGCGCATCAAGATACATGTAGGCTCTGCACTCACCGACCTCGGCGACGAAGCTCCTGAAGACTACACCATCCATGGTCCGGACCGTATCACAGCACTGCCGCTGGAGGTCAAGGTAAGCTACAAGGAGATTGCGGAGTGCATCGACAAGACCATCGCAAAGATAGAGAATGCCGTGCTCACAGCACTCGAGAACACACCTCCGGAGCTGTATGCCGACATCGTCACCAACGGCATCTGGCTCACAGGAGGCGGAGCTATGCTCCTCGGACTGAGCAAGCGTCTGGAAGACAAATTCAAGATTCCATTCCATATTGCAGACGATCCGTTGCACTCCGTTGCCAAAGGCGCAGGCATAGCGTTGAAGAATGTCGACCGCTTCTCGTTCCTGATGAGATAGCCAGACATACAACACACGCCGACAGGCCAAGGCGAACATAAGTAAGTCAACAAAATTAATGTATAGTATAAATCGTAGTTGTTTTTGAGATGTTTCCGTTTCGTAACGAAGGAGCATAGCGGGCTATGTGACTGAGTGACAAGGCGGAAACAGCCGAAAAGAACAAGATTTATACATGCAAGATTTAAATACGTACTTTATCATGGATAGTATCGTTTGATTTTGGCGACTTACTTACGAAGCCATACCTTGTCTGCCCGCAAGGAAGACAGGTACGGCCTGTGATATATTGCCCCAAAGTTTTTTATAATATATGCACAACTTATCAGAGTTCCTGCAGAAGTATCACCATTGGTTCATATTTCTGCTACTGGAAGTGGTGTCAATGATTCTGCTGTTCCAGTTCAATGGATACCAAGGCAGTGTATGGTTCACCTCAGCGAACGCCGTATCAGGAAAAGTATACGAAGCTAACGCTGCGGTGAACCAATTCTTCTCATTGTCAAAAATCAATGAGCAGCTCACCCAACGCAACGTGTTGCTCGAGCAAAGGGTACAGCAACTGTCAGAGCAACTGGAGAAGGCGACCGGCGATACCACCATTGCCTCCAGGCCTATCATGGCAGCCATTGCAGGAAACCGCATCATCCCGGCACGCGTAATCAGCAACACCATCGACAAGCAAGACAATTTCATCACACTTGACAAAGGAGCTGCCGACGGCATAAAGCCCGACATGGGTGTCGTAGGCGGTACCGGTATCGTAGGCATCGTATACCAGACATCCAAGAACTACAGCATTGTCATCCCTGTTTTGTCAAGCCATTCACGCATCAGCTGCAAGATTCAGGGACGCGGATATTTCGGTTATCTGCACTGGGACGGCAAGTCGCCGCGTCATGCCTTCGTAGACGACATACCGCGTCACGCCCATTTCCGTCTCTATGACAATATCGTCACGTCAGGCTACAGCTCGGTATTCCCGCCGGGAATCCTTATAGGAAAGATTATCCATGTCTACAATTCGCCGGACGGACTGTCATACCGCTGTATGGTAGAGCTGTCTACCGACTTCGGCAACCTGCGCAATGTCTGTGTCATCGACGACAAAATCATGCGTGAAAGACTTGAGATACAACGTGCCGCAGAAGATTCCATAAAGAACAAAAAAGAATAGCGATGAGTATTGATTTCTTCAAAAGACTGTCCATGATGGTCATGCTGGTGCTTCTGCAGGCACTGGTACTCAACCACATACATGTGTTCGACTGTGCCACGCCGCTATTGTATATCCTCATCGTGCTGCAGTTCAGCACCGCCCAGCAACGGTGGAGCGCGCTCTTGTGGAGCTTCACCACAGGACTCCTCATGGACATATTCTCCAACACCCCAGGCGTAGCCGCCGCATCAATGACATTCATCGGCTTCATGCAGCCGGCGATACTCAGGATGTTCCTGTCAAAAGAGAGCATCGAGGCAGAAAGCACGCCGTCACTGAAAGAACTCGGCTGGCTGAAATTCTTCTCATACACATTCATCATAACATTCATATACTGTCTGCTGTTCTGCACACTGGAGGCTTTCTCATTCTTCAATATCGTCATCTGGGCAGAATCAGTCTGCGGAAGCACAATCATCACACTGCTGATGCTGATAGCCATAGAGAAAATCAGAGAGTAGACAGGATAACGATACATATAGACATACTGTAAACTAAGAATGGCAGATCACAGCCTTGACAACAGAAAATACGTAATCGGTGGCATAGCTACGGCTATTGTCATCGTTTATGTCATACGCCTGTTCTTCCTCCAGATCATGAGCGACGACTACCGTAAAAGCGCGGACTCCAATGCCTTCTTCAAGAAGATAGAATATCCGTCGCGCGGTGTCATAACAGACCGCAACGGCAAACTTCTTGTCTACAACGAGCCGTCATACGACCTCATGGTCATCATGAACGAGCAGAAAGGGCATATTGACACATTGGAATTCTGCAAAGCCCTCGGCATAACTCCCGAATTCTACAAGAAAAGGATGGAAGAGATAAAAGACCGCAACAAGAATCCGGGCTACTCACGGTTCACCCAGCAGGTATTCATGTCTCAGATATCAGAACAGGAGTTTGCCGTATTCCAGGAGAAAATGTTCCGGTTCCCGGGATTCTATGTGCAGAAACGTTCTGTCAGGCAATACCATTATCCCTACGCCGCCCATGTCCTCGGAGATGTAGCGGAAGTCTCGCCGGCAGACATAGAGGAGGATGAATATTACCAGGCAGGCGACTATATCGGCAAGCTCGGCATAGAACGCTACTACGAGAAGCAGCTCCGCGGAGAGAAAGGCGTGCAGATACTGCTGCGCGATGTCCATGGAAGAATCAAGGGAAAATACAACAACGGCCAGTATGACCGTCGCCCTGTCCCCGGAAAAGACCTCACACTGAGCATAGACATCAACCTGCAGGCTCTCGGAGAGAGGCTGCTGGAAGGGAAAATCGGCAGTATCGTCGCCATAGAGCCTTCCACCGGCGAGGTTCTGTGCATGGTATCTTCACCGACATACGACCCGAGGAAGATGGCAGGACGCAACCGCGGAAAGAACCATCTCGCACTCTCACGCAATGTATGGAAGCCTCTCCTCAACCGCTCTATCATGGGACAGTATCCTCCTGGCTCCACGTTCAAGACATCACAGGCCCTGACCTTCCTCACGGAAGGCGTGATTTCTCCCGGCACAAGTTTCCCGTGCTACCACGGATTCCAGTTCCGCGGTCTCCATGTCGGATGCCACGGACATGCCAGTCCGCTCCCCCTCGTGCCTGCCATATCCACCTCCTGCAACGCCTACTTCTGCTGGGGACTTTACTACATGATAGGCAACAGGAAGAAATACGGGTCAGTACAGAACGCCATGAACACCTGGCGCGACTATATGGTCTCCATGGGCTTCGGATACAAGCTGGGCATTGACCTGCCGGGAGAGAAGCGCGGCCTCATTCCTAATGCCGATTTCTACGACAATGCCTACAAAGGCTCATGGAACGGACTCACCATAATATCCATCTCCATCGGTCAGGGCGAGGTCAATCTGACACCGTTGCAGATAGCAAACCTCGGCGCGACGATAGCCAACCGCGGATATTACATCACGCCGCATGTAGTGAAGCGCGTCAAAGGCGAACCTCTCGACACGGCGTACACAGCAAGACACTACACGAAAGCGTCAAGGGCAGCATACGACTATGTGGTTGCAGGCATGCGCTCGGCTGTGGAAAGAGGCACCTGCCGTGCGGCAAACAGAGGCGACTATCTTGTATGCGGCAAGACGGGTACGGCGCAGAACCGCGGGCATGACCACTCTGTATTCATGGGATTTGCCCCGATGGACAACCCGAAGATAGCCATCAGCGTCTACGTGGAGAACGGCGGCTTCGGTGCAGACTACGGTGTACCAATCGGTTCGCTGATGATGGAGCAATACATCAACGGCAAGCTCTCCGAGGCAAGCGAGGCACGGGCACGTGATTTCCAAAGCAGGAGAATAGCCTACGGCATGAGCAGCAGATGACGCCCCACGACTTAGAAACAAGGAAAGACAACAGAACATCCCGCAGTGTCGGCCTAACCGGCTGATTTCGGGTAACGAAAAGACATTCGCAGATTATCAAAATGAAAGAAGCAAACGGAAAAGGAATCATCGCATCGCTTGACTGGTGGACCATAGGCATCTACCTCGCACTGCTGACATTCGGCTGGCTCAGCGTCTGCGGCGCAAGCTATTCATACGGCGACTCCGACATCTTCGACCTCAGCTCACGCTCAGGAATGCAGGTTGTATGGATCGTGACATCCATCTGCCTCAGCTTTGTCATCCTCATGATGGACGACCGCGGCTTCGACACCTTTGCCTTCATCATATATTTCGCTATGCTCCTGCTGCTGTTCGCCACGATATTCAATCCGCACTCGATAAAAGGCTCGCGGTCATGGCTGGTGATGGGATCGCTGCGACTGCAACCTGCCGAGTTCGCGAAGTTCGCCACGGCACTGGCAGTCTCGAAACTCATGTCGACATACGGCCTCAATATCAACCGCGCCAAGGACTTTTTCCTCGCCTGTGCCGTCATCGTTATGCCTATGCTCCTTATCATAGGCCAGCGCGAGACGGGTTCGGCACTGGTCTATTCGGCGTTCTTCCTCATGCTGTACCGTGAAGGTATGCCGGGCTCCATACTGTTTACAGGCGTTGCCATGGTCATCTATTTCGTCATCGGCATACGCTACGAGGAGGTGGAACTGTTAGGGATGCCGACATCATCGGGCAAGTATCTCGTGCTGCTGCTTGTACATATCTTCACCATCGCCATGGTTCATGTCTATTGCAGGAACAAGGCCCTCGTGGTCCATCTTGCCGTGGCAGTGGGCGCAGTGACAGCCATCGCGACACTGTTCTCGAAATTCGTCATACCGTTTGACATCGTGTGGGCACAGCTCGCCCTTACGGCATACGTCATGGGCACTCTCCTCTACGAGGGAATGAAGAGCAGCATAAAGAGCTACTTCATGATATTGCTGTTTGCCATCGGTTCCGTGACCTTCTTCTACTCCTCAAGCTATGTCCTCAACAATGTCATGGAGAAACACCAGAAGACGCGCATCAATGTGTTGCTCGGACTGGAAAACGACCTCGCAGGTGCCGGATATAACGTCCATCAGGCAGAGATAGCCATCGGTTCGGGTGGCCTGCAGGGCAAGGGATTCCTCAACGGCACGCAGACAAAGCTGAAATATGTGCCGGAGCAGGACACCGACTTCATCTTCTGCACCGTCGGCGAGGAGGAAGGATTCCTCGGTTCGGCAGGCGTACTGGTGCTCTTCCTGTGTCTAATACTCAGACTGATACATGTGGCAGAACGCCAGCCATTCAAGTTCGGACGGATATACGGCTACTGCGTGCTTAGCATATTCCTCTTCCACCTGTTTATCAATGTCGGGATGGTCTTGGGACTGACGCCTGTCATCGGCATCCCGCTGCCGTTCTTCTCTTACGGCGGCTCGTCGCTTTGGGGCTTCACGATACTGCTGTTCATCTTCCTCAGGATAGATGCCGGCAGGAATCTGATAAGGCAATAGACAGGAGTCCATAAGACGGCTGACAGAAACCGACAGGAAAAGGGTGACACTTCACCTCGCAAAAGGTTATCTTTTACCCAGAAAAAGGTCACCCTCCACCATGCAAAAGGTCACCCTCCACAATGCGAAAGGTCACCCTCCGGAACACGGTGCATGACCGTCAGCAGGCCGTACAGCAGGCATTGGCTACACCGACCGCCATGCCACACACGGAAAACATCACCTGCTGACTTGCAGAACAACAAAAACAAGAACAACAATTCAAACTTTTACATATATGGAAAACAATATAACTCCCGTGCTGCTCCTGACGGGCTACCTCGGAAGCGGCAAGACAACACTGCTCAACAGAATCCTCTCAAACAGGAAAGGCATAAAGTTTGCCGTCATCGTAAATGACATCGGCGAAGTGAACATTGACGCCGACCTCATACAGAAAGGCGGTGTCGTAGGACAACAGGACGACTCTCTCGTGCCGTTGCAGAACGGATGTATCTGCTGCACACTGAAGATGGACCTCGTGGAACAGCTGCGCGACCTCCTGAAGACAAGGAAATTCGACTATATCGTCATCGAGGCATCCGGCATCTGTGAGCCACAGCCTATCGCGCAGACCATCTGCTCCATACCGATGATGGGCGAGGAGTACACCGCCGACGGCGAGGCACGCCTCGACAGCATAGTAAGCGTGGTCGATGCGTTGCGCCTGCGCGACGAGTTCGGCGGCGGCCTTGACCTCACCAAGCAGAACATCGGTGAGGAGGATATAGAGAATCTCGTCATCCAGCAGATAGAATTCTGCAACATAATCCTGCTGAACAAGGCAAGCGAGGTCACTCCACAGGAGCTCGGCCGTATACGCGAGATACTGCATACCCTGCAGCCTAAGGCGGAGATAATAGACTGCGACTTCTGCAATGTAGACCTTGACAAACTGCTCCATACAGGCATGTTCGACTTCAACGCCCTCGCTGCCTCCCCTACTTGGGTGCAGGAGGTGGAGAAACATCTTGACGAGATGGAGGATAACGACGAGGAGGACGAGCATGAACATCACCATCATCATCACGAGGAGCATGAGCACCACCATGATGAAGACCATGAGCACGACTGTCATGAGCACCATCATCACCATGACGAGGAGCATGGACATCACCATGAGCACCATCACCACCACGGACCAGGATGCACATGCGGACATTGCCACCACAACGAGGAGACAGGAGAGGCTGAAGAGTACGGCATAGGCACATTCGTCTACTACGCGCGACAGCCGTTCTCCATTACAGAGTTCGACCAGTTCGTGGCGCGCAAATGGCCGAAATCCATCATCCGCGCCAAAGGCATCTGCTATTTCCATGACGAGGAGGACACATGCTACGTCTTTGAACAGGCCGGCAAGCAGGTGTCTCTGCGCAACGCCGGACAGTGGTACGCCACAATGCCTGCGGACGATCTGAAGACTTTCCTTGCCGACAATCCGGGCGTCATGCGCGACTGGGACGAGAGATACGGCGACCGTATGCAGAAGCTCGTCTTCATAGGCCAGCACATGAACCGTAAAGAGATTACAGATATGCTTGACGCCTGTCTGGTGAAGGCATAAGACTATAACGACCGATGCCGGCCTTCCTGCAAGCAGGAGGCTGGCATCACGTGTAAAAAGACTACAATAATGGATTTCTCCGAGAAAGATATATTCCACCGTGCAGAACGGTTGCTTGGCGCAACGGCCATGGGACGCATACAGAAGACCAAGGTCATCATCTTCGGTGTAGGAGGCGTCGGCTCCTGGTGTGCCGAGAGCCTTGTGCGCTCCGGTGTCAAGCATCTTACAATAGTTGACCCTGACTGCGTCGCTGTGACAAACATCAACCGCCAACTTATGGCCACGACACGGACCGTCGGCCGGCCGAAGGTGGAGGTTCTGGCAGAAAGACTGCTTGAAATAAGCCCTGATGCAGAGATTACTTCGCTGCAGACAACTTACAGCAAGGAGACCATGGATAGTTTCCGTCTCGAAGATTACGACTATATCATAGACTGCATAGACTCTCTCAAAGACAAGATACAGCTCATAGTCCATGCCACAGGCATAAACTGTTGTGAGGAGTCCGCAGCGAATGATGCATCGAATGGCACATGCAGCAACACGGACACCGCCCGAGAATATCCTGTATTCTTCTCTTCCATGGGGGCTGCACTGCGCATTGACCCACAGAAAATAAAAGTAACCGAGTTCTGGAAAGTAAGAAACGACACCCTCGGCTCACTGCTCCGTAAGCGTATGCGGCAGAAAAAACTGATGCCGAAGCGCAAGTTCCTGTGCGTCTACAGTGAAGAACTTCCTATGGAGAACCAAGGATTCACAGACGAGACCTGCGACTACAAAGCCGTAATCAACGGTTCTCTACACCATATCACCGGTATCTTCGGCTTCACTCTCGCTGGACTCGTGATATCAGACATTAAAGACAGCGTTGACATCCAATGACGAAAACCGCGTCTGATTACATATTAAAGAAAACATAAAGACCGAAAACATGAACGAACTTTTATTAGGATTGACAGTTCCTGTAATAGGCACAGTCCTCGGAGCTGCCTGCGTATATCTTATCAGAGACTCCTTTCCTCCACTTGCCAAAAAGATATTCATGGGCTTCACAGCAGGAGTGATGATTGCCGCAGCCGTATGGTCTTTGATGATACCATCCATGGAAATGACGGGCGGTACAGGACTTCATAAGATTTTCCCTGCCGTAACAGGATTCATCGCTGGAGTGGTATTTCTTCTTCTCATGGACTATGTCATACCACATCAGCACGAGAGTGACGCATCCAGCGAAGGGCTGCCCTGCCAGATGACGCGTACATGGAAACTTGTGCTCGCCATCATTCTGCACAATATACCGGAAGGTATGGCTATCGGTACTGCATTTGCTGCCGTACTCGAAGGGAATGCCTACCTCTCGACAACGGGCGCACTGGCTCTCTCTATCGGTATCGCGATACAGAATTTTCCCGAAGGAGCTATTGTATCACTACCTCTGAAAGATGCTGGCAACTCAAAGAACAAGGCCTTTCTAATAGGCGTATTCAGTGCTATAGTGCAGCCTGCCGCCGCCATACTTACCATCATGCTTGCCTCAGTCGTTGTGCCTCTCATGCCATTTATGCTCGCATTTGCCGCAGGAGCAATGCTCTATGTTGTTGTAGAGGATCTTATCCCTACATCAGCCCAAGGCACACACTCCAACCTTGGTCCTATAGGCTTTGCCGTAGGATTCCTACTGATGATTATCCTTGATGCGGCATTGAACTGATGGAATGCCAACAACTTGTAATAACCTTCTCTGTCTATCAGCAAACAGAATTATTCTATGCTTGAGATGGTAACATCATCGAATTCTTCCATATAATCAATCAGTCGTTCATTATGATTACCGCGTTTCACTTTCATTTCTATAGAGACTTCAAAAATCTCTCCCTGTGATGTGCGACGATCTTTAAGTTCATAAGAATACAATTCAATACAGTCTGCCTTGATTTGCTTGATGACATTTCTTACACTTTCTTTGGAAGTAGCAGTAAATGTGAGTACAACTGTTGTCGTTCCTATCTTGGGAATAAAAGCATTAAGTATTTCCAATCCGAATAGTACCATTATAGTTGCAATCAACGCAACCACATGCATTCCTGCACCGCAAGATAGTCCTATTGCGGCGGTGACCCATAAGCCTGCAGCAGTGGTAAGGCCACGGACAACGTTCTTTTGAAAAATAATAGTACCTGCACCGAGAAAACCAATTCCAGAAACGACTTGTGCTGCCACGCGTGAAGAATCTTTCAAATCATATCCAAACCCATATTGTGATACGACACAAAACAATGCACTTCCCAATGCTACCAGAAAATGAGTGCGGAAACCAGCTTCTTTGGAACGGAATTCACGTTCAATGCCTATAATTCCTCCTAATAGAAGTGCAACAAAAAGTCTGAGAGATATTTCCAAAATCATGCTCATAGTATCATTTTTTTATTATTTATAATTTCTTCTGCTCTGTACACAGCCTTCATGAATGTCAGAACAGATATATTTACTTTACCAATTCATACAAGGATAAGTTTGCATCTTCTGTGTATATTTTCATTTACCCAGAAAAGAACTACTTGAGTTCGGGATAATCTTAAAACAATTCCAGCAGTCTGGACTTCTCGACATATCCCACAAACGTCTCCTGCTTGCTGTCGAACAAACAGTAGGCTACGAGTGCCCCACAGATGTTCATGACAAAGTTGTACAGTGCCATCTCATAATTTGGCATACGGATATCATCGAACTGCCAGCCAAGCATCTCAGAAACTTCGAGAAAGCCGCATGAATGCCATCATCAGAAAGGACACACGCGGTATGGGATGAGTCACACGAAACGGTTATAGGATACGACTGTCGTGAAATCCGCTTTCAGGTATTCTTTTATGACAAAACATGTAATCTCTGCTTTAAATTTGCGAAAAGCAGAAATGACAGCAGACTGTTACGGTCATTATCTCGTTTCTCCTGTCTTTACCTTCCCTGCACCTTCTGGCTCTGGCTGAGGACACCTCCTTTGCAGTCTTATATTTCCTCATCAAATTTCTTGCAAGCACTATAGATATTACAGAAAATTTCTGTGATTTTGTCGTTGATAATTACCGGAGGCTTATTTTGAACATCAGCAACTATTTGTAGTTCAGATACAAAGATACAAAATATCTACGAGATTACCAACTTTTACAGACACTTTCTTATCCCGAACTCGCATATTGCCCGTATTCGGGATATGCAACTATGGATAGTTCTGGAAAGTCCACAGCCATAGCTTAAAATAAAGACCCGCCCATTCTTTACCGTTGACTTTAAACCGCAGCAGTTTTTCTGCCATTTTACTTATAAATGATGCAAAGGTAATAAATATCAAGCAATTTCACCATTTTTATCCTACTTTTTGCATATTAGGCCAAAATTTATTGCTACCTTTGCAACGTCCCCTTTCGCTCATACAGGACGTATTTGTCCGCGAGGTCTGGGGATTTTTTTATTTTTCATAAAGCGAATATAATTGTTCGTAACCATCTTCACATACCCTTCTGCCAAGTTTGAAGGTCTTTCTGTGTGCATCCGTATTTCGTATTCGAGTTGTGATTTGCTAAAAAAATCGTACCATTGCAAGGTAAATGACATCTGATACCTGCGAGGCACAGTACCATCATTCAGGCTATCGCAACCGCTCAACCGTATAACCGCAAGACCGTGAGCCCGTCAGCCGTCCGCCCTTATAAATGCAGAAAGCCCCGGACATCATCTCTGTCCGGGGCTCTTCCTCTGTCGGAAAAAAAAGGCAGCCTCCTACTCTCCCGCATTGCAGTGCAGTACCATCGGCGCATGAGGGCTTAACTTCTCTTTTCGGAATGGGAAGAGGTGGAACCCCGCCGCAATAGCCACCTGATATGTCGTCGGCAAAGACGCCTCATGAATCATGCGCTTTCCGCACGAACGCGCCTCACCGTATGGTGGAAACGAATGACACAAACAAGACCGTCTATCAACATAAGACAACTGACGAAAACAGCTGAAGCACGGCTCTGGCGACGAAGCCTTCGGGCAATTAGTAGGGCTCGGCTTTGACGTCACCGTCTTTACACCTGCCCCCTATCGACGTCGTAGTCTACAACGGCCCTCAAAGGAGTTCTAATCTTGCGGAC
>JAFTQG010000044.1 GCA_017462915.1 Prevotella sp.
CATGCGAGAGGTGACACTTCTCTATGTAAAAGGTGACCCTTTGCCATGCAAAGGTGACCCTCGGGAATGTATCATGTGCCTATAGTTATATCATCGGCAACGATGTCGGCGTAAAATGACGTTTCACGTCAGAACTGCCACCATTTCTTCTTGGGCTTATATATAGGGTCTTGCTGTAGAGAACTGCTCTGCGCTGTCTCGAAGATGATATCGTTATAAGTCTTGTTTTCCTTAATCATCCGGTATATCGTACCCCAGTCGGGGAGGCCTCCGATGTTTCTGTCGTCGATGAACATATCCACTTTTAGCTTACGCGAATAGATGTCGTTGTTCTCGCGCTCTTCTTCCGGATAGTCTCTGTTTATCGCCCAAAACTCAAGACCGCGCTCCTTACACCATTTCACAGCATCGTCAAGGAGCTGTCCCTCACGTACTGTCCATAGAATCAGCCGGTGCTTCTCGGCGATAAGCATTTTCAGAGTCTCTATAGCAAAGGGCTGTTCTTCACCTATCTCAGGATATTTGTGTGTTACGATTGTTCCGTCAAAATCTATAGCTATTGTCATATATGTTGTTTTTTTTTGAATAGTGGTCTGGCGTAATTCCTGTTTGATAAGTAAGTGAATAAAATTAATGTATGATATAAGGCGCAGTTGTTTTTGAGATGTTTTCCGTCTTGGAACGAAGGAACATAGCGGGCTATGTGACTGAGTACAAAGGCGAAAACAGCCGAAAAGAACAAACTGATGTCGTTTGGTGGTTTAGTCGTTTAGTGGTTAGTGTTGTTGCTGACAACAAAATAACCAAACAACAAAATAACCAAACAACCAATTTATGCATACAAGATTTTACTACTCATTTCGTTATAGATTGTATCGTTTAATTTTGTTTACTTACTTATTAAAAATAAAGGTGTCCCTCTACATTTACTGTTGTATAGGGACACATTGTTGATATTATTGTCAGTGATTATTGCTTCACGGAATCATCATTCATGCTACTGTAATGGCTGTTTGCATAGTTGCCGTAGTTCTTGTAGTTACCGTATCTGCCGTATCTTCCATACTTTCCGTATTTGCCATACTTTCCATATCCGTATGTATAACTGTGTGTCTTCTTTGTGAAGTCTATACTGTTGATAACTATAGAGATATTGTTCAGCTTCTTTTCTGTTGCCAGCTGATTGATGTATGAGATGGAGTTCTTTGGAGTGTAGTCGGCGCGGCAGATGCAGAGTGTTGCATTTGCTAAGCGGGCTATGCTGAGTGTATCTGTGACAATGCCGAACGGAGGTGTATCGATGATGATGTAGTCATACATGTTTTTAAGGTGTTCGAAGACCTCATCAAGGACCTCCCTTGTCACGAGTTCTGCAGGGTTCGGTGGGATAGGGCCGGCAAAAAGGACATCCAGATTCTTGTTTGCTCCGGAGTTCACTATATTGCTCCTTACATCCTGCTCGCTCACTGTATCCCTGGTGAGCAGCGGTGTGATGCCATGTATCCTGTCATTCACTCCGAAGAGCTCGGCGAGGCGAGGCTTGCGGACGTCAAGTCCTACGATGATAATCTTTTTGCCGAGCAGCGCAAGGCTTATGGCAAGATTAGAGGCGATGAATGTCTTGCCTTCTCCTGCTGTACTTGATGTTACCATGATGACTTTCTCTGTCTCCTTCATGGTAAAGAGTACGTTTGTTCGCAGACTTCGGAAGACCTCCGTAATCATGTTGTTCGTGTTTTCATGCACGACGATGCCCGACTTGGACTTCACGGTCTCGCTTGCCACCGGGACATCTCCTGATATAGGAATCTTTGTCATCTTCTCCACATCATCACGTCCTTCGATCTTGTAGCGCATGAGCTGTATAAGAACGAATATACCCAAAGGAATGGCGATGCCAAGTACAAGAGCCATAAGCATTATCGTATTATCTTTTGGCGCAATCTTACCTACAAGGCTTGGTTCATCGATGATCTTTCCTTTGTTCACAGTAGCGGCAAGTGATATAGAGTTTTCCTCGCGCTTTTGGAGGAGCATGAGGTAGAGTCCAGAGCTGACTTCCTGCTGTCTGCCTATCCTGTTGAGAATGCGCTCCTGGCTTGGCGACTCCTGAACACGGGTGTTGTATTTCGCGAGCTGTGACTTGATGGCATCACGTTGGATATACAGGTTTTTTCTTGCCTGTGTTATAGCTTTATTGATGCTTGCTGTGAGAGTGTTGAGCTGCTCAGTGAAAGGTGTCACGGTTGGACTGTTCTCACTTGCAGTGCGCATAAGACGGCTGCGCTCCAGTGCTATCTGGTTGTATTGGCTGATGAGTGTTGAAGCCGTAGGATCGGTAAGTCCGACATTGGACGGTAATGTCTGGTACTTGTTTTGTGGCATGGCCATATAGTCCTTGATACCGTCAAGCAAGGCAATCTGTGTATTCATGTCTGCCAGTTGCTGGTCGTAGGTGCTGGTATGTGCCATAGCGTCTGCAGCATTGGCCTGAACCTCAAAGACTTGGCTTTTGCGTTTGAAAGCTTCAAGCTGGCTCTCTGTCTCTCCAAGTTCGGAGCTGATTTTCTCCAGACGGTTGTTGATGAATTCTTCTGTGCGTATAGCTATGGTGTTCTTGTCCGCATTGGCTTCTTCATTATAGCTTTTCACCAATTGGTTGAGATAGTCCAAGGCCCTGTCAGGAATTTCATCGTTGATTGTTATCAATGCAATTGATGTTGCTTTGGTTGTTGGTGCAACGCTTATCTTGCCGGCATAGACATCTGCAATGTTCTTTGGAGGGTTTATTGTTACATATAATGTCTTGCCCTTCTCAAGATTCCATAGGTGTTTTGGGTTGGCAGAAATCTTGATATTGCCAGCAGCGGTGGAGAGATGTGCCGGGAGGGTTGTGACCGTGGTGTTTATCTTGTATTGACCTGGTGCACCGTTCTTGTCTGTAGCGGCATATTGGCCCGTGATGTTGTATTTCCCGTTTTGATAGTTTATTTCCATCATAATGGGTGATTTCAACTTCTCAAGAGATGCTTCATCAAGGTCTGCGATAAGCGGCTGTGTACCATATATAAGCTGGTCTTTTATCTTCCCCTCAATCTTGTATGTTGTATACAGCTTGAGTTTCTTGACAGCGTCAAGTGCAATGGAATGGGATGCTATGATTTCCATTTCGTTGCTTATGCCGCTTGAATTTGTCATTATGCCGAGATTCTCGGCCTCAAGCAATGCATCACCTGAAGACTTGCCTTTATTGTCTTGTATGAATATCTTTGTGATGGCTTGGTATGTCGGTGTAGTATATCTGACGTATGCTATGCTGACAGCCATACAGAATACGACTGACAGTACAAACCATTTCCAGTTAAGTATAAATATGGATAATATAAATTGCAAGTTAAACGTGGAATTCTCCTCTGTCTCTGTTGCAATATTATTTACAGGGTTTTGTAATGTATTCTCTTCCATTTTTTTATTGAATATATTTAGATGGTGGCATCTCTATTTGAGCAGATTCAGAAGATACTTGCCATAGTCGTTTTTTGCCATAGGAGAGGCTACTTTGCGGAGAGTATCAGCAGTGATCCAGTTGTTGCGGAATGCTATTTCTTCCAGACATGCTATTTTCAGACCTTGACGTTTTTCTATCACTTCGATGAACGTGGATGCTTCCGCCAGAGAGTCGTGTGTGCCGGTGTCAAGCCATGCGAATCCGCGTGGAAGAGTCTGTACTTTAAGTGATTTCCTGTCAAGATACGTTTGATTGACGGTCGTTATTTCAAGTTCTCCACGTGCTGACGGCTTGATGTTCTTTGCTATTTCCACAACGGAGTTAGGATAGAAATACAGACCTACGACAGCATAGTTTGACTTCGGCTTCACCGGCTTCTCCTCTATAGAAAGACAGTTGCCTTCTGCGTCGAACTCCGCTACGCCATACCGCTCAGGATCATTTACCCAATATCCGAATACTGTAGCATTGCCGTCTTGCTCGGCGTTAAGCACACTTTGTTTCAAAACGCTTGTAAAACCTGTACCATGGAAGATGTTGTCACCAAGTACAAGGCAGACACTGTCATTGCCGATGAATTTCTCGCCTATAATGAATGCCTGTGCAAGGCCGTCTGGTGAAGGCTGTTCTGCATAGGTGAACTCAACTCCTATATCGTGACCATCGCCAAGGAGGCGCTTGAATCCAGGAAGGTCGTGAGGTGTGGAGATGATAAGTATCTCGCGGATACCGGCATTCATCAATACCGATACAGGATAATAAATCATCGGTTTGTCAAAAATGGGAATCAATTGCTTGCTGATGCCTTTTGTAATAGGATAGAGGCGTGTGCCGGATCCTCCGGCCAATACAATACCTTTCATATGAGTGTGTATAATATTATTGTATTATTATTATCTATTTGAAATACTTGTTGGATTAATATGCGTGTTTATCTGGGTGTATTACAGACCATGCTGTGCGGAATATGATTTCCATGTCAAGCTTGAAAGACCAATTCTCGTTGTACCAGATATCTCTTTTCACACGTTCTTCCATCTGCCAAAGCTCCTTGGTCTCACCACGGAATCCTGTCACTTGTGCCCATCCTGTTATTCCGGGTTTTGAGAAGTGGCGCACCATATATTTTGAGATGGCGGCAGAGTACATTTCCGTATGCAGAAGCATGTGCGGACGGGGGCCGACAATGCTCATGTCGCCTTTCAGTACATTGAGGAACTGTGGTAACTCATCAATGTTCGTCTTGCGCATGAAATCTCCAAAAGCAAATTTCCTCGGGTCGTTCTTGGATGCCTGGAGTCGGTCTGCGTCTTTGTTGACGTGCATGGAACGGAACTTATACAGCAAGAATGTCTTGCCGTTCATGCCTGTGCGTTCCTGCTTGAAGAACAGGGGACCTGGACTCTGTATCTTGATGAATACCCAGACGATAGGTATTATTGGCAATAGGAATATGCATGCGATGGAAGAGAACACTATGTCAAATATACGCTTGGCAATCCTGTTGTCTATACGGTTTATGCTGTTCGTGTGGTTAGTGAACAATGTATAATCGCCGAAAGGTATAGGAGAAAGGTTCAGACTCAAGTTCGAGTATATACGTGGTACCAGATAGAATTGGATGACGTGCTTGTCACAATAACGTATGATATCGTTGATGTCCTCTCTGTCTTCTGTATCATCTGTGGACAGGGAGCACATTATCATATCAGGCGTAATGGGATCCTTACCGTCTCTCATATCCTGCACCAATCCGCTTCTTGTTCCGAGCTTTTCGAATATCTCTGGAGCTGATTGTATCTCATTATTGCTGTAATATCCCTTAACGTCATAACCTATGGAGGATATTTCTTTCATCTGAAGATAGATGTCAAGGTTGGCAGGGTCACTGCCGATGAAAACCACGGAACGAAGGTTGTGGCCTGAACGACGTATCTTGTTGAGCAACATGCGCTCGATGAAACGTGCGAGAATTGTTGCGGAGAAATATATTATGGCGTATGATAGTGAGAAGCCAATGATGTGGTCAGGCCTGTCAAGGACGATATGCAGTATGATTATAAGAGCAAGGGCTTGTACTAATGTCAGGCGGAATATGCGAAGTATGACACTTGTGATGTTGATGCGTCTCGCATGGATTATGGTTTTGTAAAAAGACAGACTTATGATGGCTGCCATTGTTATATAAAATGCTCCCTTGACGGGGCTTGCCAGGATTCCTTGTGGAATCATGATGCCGTCAATGTTGAGGAGACACCAATAAGTTAGGTTCGCCAAAACAATATCCATTAATGTAATGGCAATCAAAACCATTATGCTGCTGTTTGAATGAACTCTGTCGAAATTAGCCATGCCTTTGTTTGTTGTGAATATTCTGTGCAAATTTACACAAAAAAAGAGAAATGCACAAACTTTTTGGGTGGCATTTTGACGAAATGCGTTCTTTTTCTTGTGTAATCCATAAAAAATGACTAATTTTGCTCTCGAATTTTAACTATCAAAGATATAGAAATGGGATTTTTAGATAATTTATTCGGAAGGAAACACAAGGATAAAGAACCTGGAATAGAGGACTTCATGACCCTGATAAGGGTTTATTTCCAGGCTTCTATAGCTACAAATGTGGGCATAACAAATCTTGCCATGCTTCCGGATCTTAGGGTTTTCAAATCTACACTCAAGATTGCAACTGTAAACAACAAACTCGGTGTAGGTGAGCGCACACGTTGTCGCAAGATGCTTGCTGACATGTATGGCTTGGAAGATGACTTTTATAAAGAGATAGACCAAAGTGTGAAGAAGAACTGCCGTAAGATGCAGGATGTTCAGGTATACTTTGTGCAGTTCCAGACATTCACGCAGGAGCTGATGATGCTTCTGGGCAATATCATGAAGTTCAAGCTACGTCTTCCTTCGTTCTTCAAGGGGACGTTGCGTACTATGACGGAAAAGACTGTTAATGATATCTTTAACAAGAATGATTATGACAATCCTGCAACCATGAAGACTGTGATGGATCTCCGCGCCCTTTCAAAGAGGTTGGGCTTCTCAGAACAGTGGGTTGCAGACTTCGCATACCAGCTTATCATGCTTGCAAAGAAAGAGCCAGCCGTGAAGGAAAAATAAAAAAATAGTTAAACTTTCCCGTGTTAGTAAGTTGGTCTCATGTTAAATGACTAATTTTGCAAAAATAAATATTTATCTGTATGACATGTTCTGAGAAGGATATCCAAGATTTTTCTTTACTCATAAGACAGTTGCTGCTCAAGTATAAAGAGACGCGACAGGAACTTCGTGAAGTAAAGAAACTGCTTGCCGCTCAGGAAAAATCCGTCAAGGATATGGAGATGCTTGCCACTGCCTCAATGCATGACTATGACATGCTGAAGGCAGCGCGTATCATGGAAATCGGGGATGGGGACTTGGAGGCAGCACGCAAGCATGTCAACAAGCTTATCCGTGATGTCGACAGATGCATAACTCTACTTACAGAGCAACAAGACGGCCTCTGATAAATCATTGAGGAAGATTATGGCTGAAGAGAAAAAACTTAATATAAGATTGCATATATACGATACAGACATGGCGGTGAAGATTGACCGTCAGGAGGAGGAAATGTATCGTCACCTTGCTTCGCTTATAACAGAAGTGGTAGGCAGCTATACAAGTTACTACAAGGGACTGAAGAGTGAGAAGGAGATACTCTATATGGCTCTTGTAGATATAGCCCTTCGTTATGAGCGTGAGGCAAAGCGCAATGATGTTACGCCATTCTCGGATGCCATTAAGAAACTTTCTTTGGAGATTGATGAGGCACTGAAGGATGAGTAACGTCGATTTTATTTAATCTTATATACATTAATTACATATGCTAATTCCAATTATTATAACAGCTGTTGCCGCATTGATTGTGGGAACAAGCGTGGGATACATCATTTTCCGATATGTCTTGAAAGGCAAGTATGGCGAGATGATTGCCACTGCCGAGAAAGAGGCGGAAGTAATGAAGGAGAAGAAACTCCTTGAAGTAAAGGCGAAATTCCTGAACAAGAAGAATGAACTTGAAAAGGAGTCACAGCACAGAAACCAGAAGCTCCAGCAGAGCGAACAGCGTGTACGTCAGCGTGAGCAGGAACTGAACAAGCACCAAAGTGAGCTTAACCGCAAGAGCCAGGAGCTTGAAAACGAGTCGAAGAAACTTGACAATGAGCGTAATCTTATTGCTGCCAAGACAGAAGAGCTTCAGAAGATGGAAGAGCAGGAACTGCATAAACTGGAGCAGATATCCGGTCTTTCTGCTGACGAGGCGAAAGCACGTCTTGTGGAGACTCTGAAGGACAAGGCACGTCTTGATGCACAGGCATATATCAATGACATTGTTGAGGAAGCTAAACTCAATGCCAATCAGCAGGCACGCAAGATTGTTATCCAGACTATCCAGCGTACAGCCACAGAAACGGCTATTGAAAACAGTGTTTCTGTCTTCCATATTGATAATGACGAGGTAAAGGGCCGTATCATCGGACGTGAGGGTCGTAATATCCGTGCACTTGAAGCTGCTTGTGGTGTTGAAATCGTGGTTGATGATACGCCAGAGGCTATTGTTATCTCCGCTTTCGATCCTATCCGCCGTGAGATTTGCCGACTTGCACTGCATCAGCTCGTCGCTGACGGTCGAATACATCCGGCGCGTATCGAGGAAGTTGTAGCAAAGGTCAAGAAACAGCTTGACAATGAAATCATAGAGACAGGTAAGCGTACGACAATAGACCTTGGCATCCATGGTCTGCATCCTGAGCTTGTACGTATCGTTGGTAAGATGAAGTATCGCTCTTCTTACGGCCAGAATCTGTTGCAGCATGCCCGTGAGACAGCCAATTTGTGTGCCGTTATGGCAAGCGAGCTGGGACTTAATCCTAAGAAAGCCAAGCGTGCAGGTCTTCTCCATGATATAGGCAAGGTGCCTGATGAGGAGAATGAAATGCCACACGCTCTTTATGGTGCAAAGGTAGCGGAGAAGTATAAGGAGAAACCGGATATCTGCAATGCTATTGGTGCCCACCATGATGAGATGGAGATGCAGACGCTTCTCGCTCCGATTGTACAGGTCTGTGATGCAATATCCGGAGCTCGTCCTGGTGCCCGTCGCGAGATAGTCGAGGCTTACATCAAACGTCTTAATGACCTTGAGGCAATAGCTATGTCTTATCCAGGTGTGACGAAGACGTATGCTATTCAGGCTGGTCGAGAGCTCCGTGTCATTGTCGGTGCAGACAAGATGACTGACGCAGAGACAGAGGCTTTATCTGGAGAGATTGCAAACAAGATTCAGACAGAGATGACATATCCTGGACAGGTGAAGATTACAGTCATCCGTGAGACGCGCTCTGTTGCTTACGCAAAATAATACGAAGGGCTGTAGCTCGTTTATATAAAAATAAGATGCAGGGATTTATCCGGTTATCGGATAAGTTCCTGCATCTTTTGTTTTAACCCAAATCGGTCGAGGTATTTGTTTTGTGGTCGTAAATGTAATTTACAGACTGACAGGGAGTTGTAAACTCAAATTTCTAATGACCGCCATTAGAAGCTTGAACTTTCAATATGCTTGGTTTCAGCACGTTACAAGAAACACCACGAAAATGGGATTTTCTAATGACCGATTTGGGTTTAATCAGGTACTTTGCTATTAGTCCTTAGCCGCACTATAATACATATAAATCAAGTGTGGTTATATATATAATGGTCTAATATGTGTGGTCTGTATCAGATATGCGAAGGGCTTGGAAATAATTTCCAAGCCCTTCGCATATTTATGTGTGTTGTTTTTATTTGTAGTTCTTATTTACACTGTTGAGGATTTACTGATGCTGTTCACGGAGCAGGTCGTTGACGGTCTTTACAGGATTGAATGTGCCGAGTGGTACTTCAACGAAGATGGTGTTCCAGACGGACATCGCTCCGTTCCACAATCCAGGAAGCTCGAGAGCCTGCAGCTCCTTGCCGTTCTTTGACTTTGATGAGATGAATCCAGTTGTACGGTCTACATAATCAGGAAGGTTGAAAGCATTGCCCTTGTAGTCTTTCACTGCACATACAAGGTCAACAGGGTTGAAATGTGTGCCCTCAGAGAAATACTTCATATACTGTTCATTCTTCTTGTCTATCTGGCTTGATTCCAAAATCTGGAGAGAATATGTACCGTCCTGATTATAAGCGAGGAACGGACCACCACCTGGTTCGCCGACATTCTTCACCATTCCTGCAACACGCATAGGGCGGTTAAGTTTTTTACGGAGATAGATAACCAAGTCGGCATCTTCAGGTTCCTTGATATCCGTTTTGCGGCAGCAGAGCTCATTCTGTACGAATTTTACAATCTCGATGAGCTTGTCGTGGTCATACTTTCCGGAATCAAGCAGTTCGAGATATTGGAAAGCCTGTTTCTGCAATGTCACAAGTACACCGGCAATTACCTGCTTCCATTCTGTTGTCTCTGGCTTCAAGCGGTCAGGAACGACATTGTCTATATTCTTCACGAAGATGATATCAGCACTGATGTCATTGAGGTTCTCTATAAGAGCTCCGTGACCGCCTGGGCGGAACAGCAATGTTCCGTCTTCATTACGGAATGGAGTGCCGTCAGGGTTTGCGGCAACAGTGTCTGTTGAAGGCTTCTGCTCAGAGAATGAGATGTCGTATGTTATACCATATTTATTAGCGTAATAATCTGCTTTATCCGCAACTTTCTGCTTGAAGAATGCAAGATGCTCACTGGATACGGTAAAGTGTACATTAGCCTCGCCGTTAGATGCAGCGTACAACGCGCCTTCTACCAGATGCTCCTCCATAGGAGTGCGTGCTCCTTCTTCATATTTATGGAAGAGCAACATGCCTTTTGGCAACTGGCCGTAATTCAGACCATCTTTTGCAAGCATTCCTTTTGCAACAGACTTGTAATCTCCCTCTGCAATAAGCTCTTTCACTCCCTTGCCTTTCTGTTCTTTGAGGAGTGCGTCAAGAGCATCATAGAATGCGAAATGCTCGATATTGTCGAAATATTTCTTTTCAAAGTCCGTTGTCGGTACATCATATTCTGCATCAACGAATGCGAACATGTCTTTGAACATTCTTGACGCGGCACCAGAGGCAGGCACGAACTTTACGATTTTCTTACCCTCGGCCTTGTAGTCGTCCCAAGCCTTTACATAGGTCTTCACTTCCTCTGCAGATGGAGCGACAATGCCTTTGCCGATTACTGCTGACCCTTCAAGTTTGAGGAATGGGAAACCGGTCTTGAATTCTCCAAGCTGTTGCTCGAGTTTCTCAGGTGTGATACCTTTGGCAGCGAGTTGCTGCAGATCTTTTTCTGATAACATAGTTTGTAGATTTATAGTTCAATTTGGTATTACAATATCAACGGAATGTCGTAGACTGAAAAAACGTAAAAATGGATTGCTACGTTTTTTACAGGCGTGTCATAGTTGGTTTTATAGTTGCTACAAAATTAGTGAATTTATTTTAAATCAAAAAAGAAATAATGAAAAAATATACAGGTGATAACAAATTTTATTATTTTTGTAGCGCAAACACAAACGCATGAAGATGTACTGGATTTTTTCTGTGGCATGATAAGGCGTAGTTCGATGACTGCCGAGGGGAATGAAAGGAATTTTTTTATAGGACAATCTTAAATAAGTGAATGTTATGGAGGAAAAACCATTGTTTACGGACATGGAGCGACAGGAGACTGCCCGTCTTTTTGAACAGTTGAAAGAGAAGACCAGCGGTTTTCTTCACTCCGATGACGAGCATAACATACGTCAGCAGATCTTACAATCTTTGGAAAATGGCGAGATGGAACGCGATGTCTTTCATCTCAATCCCGTCTTACACGCATTGCAGACGGCTGTCATAGCTATTGACGAGATAGGACTGAAGCGTGACGGCGTCATAGCTATCATGCTTTACCGGAGCGTCATTGACGGTCATGTCACCTATGAGGATATTTCCTGCAAGTATGGTGCTGGTGTGGCAGACATCATAAGTGGGATTGTTAGAGTACAATCCCTTTACGAGAAGACACCGACAATAGAGTCAGAGAATTTCCGCAATCTCCTGCTCTCTTTTGCGGAGGATATGCGTGTAATACTTGTGATGATTGCCGACAGGGTGAATCTAATGCGTAACCTCAAGTACTGTCCTGATGACAAGGCAAGGCAGAAAGCCGCAGAAGAGGCCAATTATCTTTATGCACCTTTGGCACATAAACTCGGCCTATACAAGTTGAAATCCGAACTTGAGGACTTGTCTCTGAAGTTTCTTGATAACGAAGCGTACTATCATATCAAGGAAAAACTTAACGAGACGAAGAAGAAACGTGACGCATATATCCAGCAGTTCATTGTGCCTATCCAGAAGAAGTTGGAAGCTCAGGGACTGAAATTCCATATCAAGGGCAGGACAAAGTCCATACACTCTATATGGCAGAAGATGAAAAAGCAGAAATGTCCGTTTGAGGGGGTGTATGACTTGTTTGCCATAAGGATTATCCTTGATTCCGAACCGAAAAAGGAGTATATGGAGTGTTGGCAGGTATACAGTATCATAACTGATATGTATCAGCCAAATCCAAAACGTCTTCGCGACTGGCTTTCCGTACCAAAGTCTAATGGATACGAATCCCTGCACATAACGGTTCTTGGTCCAGAGAACAAGTGGGTGGAAGTGCAGATTCGTACGGAGCGTATGGACGACATTGCAGAGCACGGTCTTGCTGCCCACTGGCGCTACAAAGGTGTTAAAGAGGGCGGAGGCATGGATGAATGGCTTGCCTCGATACGTGCTGCCATGGAAGCCGGCAATGATTTGGAGGTAATGGATTCTTTCCAGAAATCATTGAAAGATGAAGAAATCTATGTTTTCACTCCAAAGGGTGATCTCTTCAAATTGGCGGCAGGAGCTACAGTGCTTGATTTTGCCTTCTGCATCCACTCCAAGGTCGGTTGTCATTGCACAGGAGCAAAGGTCAACGGCAGAGTGCAGAACATGCGTTACGAACTGCATTCGGGAGACCAGGTGCAGATTGTCACAAACGTGCAGCAACGTCCTAAGCGTGAATGGCTTCAGATAGCACATACCTCACGCGCTAAATCAAAGATAAGGCTTGCACTGAAGGAGACAACTGTCAAGGAAATTGCCATAACGAAGGAAATGGTGGAACGTAGGCTGAAGAACAGGAAACTGGACTTTGACGAAGCCATTATACAGCAGTTGGTGAAAAAACTTGGATTGAAAGAAGTTGCGGAGTTTTATCGTCAAGTGGGCGAAGGACTTATCGACATGCAGGATGTCATAGAGAAGTATGCTCTTCTGAAATCTCCAAAACCTGTGCAGGCGTCTTTGACCAGCGAGGAGCGTGCAGACCCGGACCATCGCTCCGCGGCAGATTTCAGGTTGACAGATGATCTTATGGCTGGAGCTGCCTCCTGCAAACACGGTGTTGGTGGCTCACGCTCGGATGTCCTTGTCATAGACCAGAGCCAGAAAGACCTTGACTATGTCCTTGCCAGCTGTTGCCATCCGATATATGGAGACGATGTTTTCGGCTTCGTCACTGTATCCGGCGGCATAAAGGTCCATCGTTGCGATTGTCCCAATGCTCCTGAGTTGCGTCGCCGTTTCGGATACCGTATCGTCGAGGCGCAGTGGAGTGGCAAGGGGCGTGGACAATATGCCATCACGTTGCGTATCATAGGCAACGACGACATTGGTATTGTGTCGAATATAACATCCGTCATCTCCAAGGATGAGCGTATCATGATGCGCTCAATCAATATTGATTCCCGTGACGGCCTGTTTGCAGGAACCCTTGTTGTCAATGTCGATGATACAAGTCGCCTTGAACAGTTGATAAAGAAACTCCGTACTGTCAAGGGAGTAAAACAGGTGAGCAGAGTGCTGTGACGTTGCTTTTCTGATAGATGGCATTGCATGTATGCCGACTTACATATTATATAAGTGGTGCTTAACATCCTTCGGTCATGATGGAATGTTGAGCACCACTTATCGTTTTTGCGTTAGATGGTGTGATATTTTATTCCGTGCGGAATACGATGTGAGGCATGTCGACTCCCCGATAATGTTTTATTATAGAGTCGATAGGAGTCATTCCTATACGTAGTGCCACTCTCTGTGAAGCGGTATTCGTGTCCCGAATGATAGAATATAATGCTTTGAAATGGAGGGTGTTGATTCCATATTTCCGGCACGCTATTGCCGCTTCTGTGGCATAACCGTTATGCCAATGTCTATATGCCAGCAGATAACCTATTTCCGGGACTTTGGCAGTTTTATATTCCTGCATCGTAATGCCACATTGACCTATCATCTCATCGGTATCTTTGAGAAAAAGTCCCCATAGACCAAATCCGTATTCCTTATAGCGTAGCATCTGTTTCATCATCCACTCCATAGTCTCTTCTGCATTAAAAGCTCCATTATAGGCATACATTACATTTTCATCCTGCAAAATAGAGGACAGGGAATTAATGTCGGAAAGATTCATTTCACGCATCTGCAATCTTGCGGTTTCTAAAATCATGGTATGTTTCACGATACTTTTCTTGTTTTATTCCTTTATTCCAGTATTTGATAAAGTAGAAAAACTGAAGAATGTGTCGTTCGTGAATGATTTGCGAACGACACATTCTTCTTTGATAATCAATAGAGTGTAGTATCGAGGCTTATGCCTCTTAATTCTTCTTATAGCCCTTTACAGTGTACATGCGTTTTAAGTTATGTAGATTCTGAAGGGCTTTCTTCCGAGAGGGTAGGGTCACTGGATATCGAAAAATTCAAACTCTGTACTGTTTTCTTCCTTAACCTGTTTCTTCGGCAGAGGCTTCAGCTTGCCCTGCTCGTCAAACATGCCGTATGTCGTGCGGAGGACGATGAACTCTGTTCTGCGGTTCAGCTGGTTGGCTATCTCCTGCTGGTCTTTCGGGAGCTTCTCTATGAACTCCTGTGTCAGTATGTCATTCTCTTTCAGCCACTTGTATGTCTCCGTGAGCTTCTTGCGTATGGTCTTCGGCTTCTCCTTTCCGTATCCGCGAGGAGTGAGGCGGTCGGCGGCGATGCCTTTCGATTTAAGGTACGAACATACAGACTCAGCACGTTTCTGTGACAGCGTTTTGTTGTATGCAGCCGAACCTCGGTAGTCGCAATGGGCTGACAACTCTATCGTTATGTTCGGATTCTCGTTGAGCAAGTCCACAAGTTTGTCAAGGGCTTCGGTCGATTCCGGTGTCAAGGTAGCCTTGTCAAACTCATAGTTTATGTTGTTGATGAGGGTCGGTATACCGATATTCGGCAGTGGGAACTGCAGTGTATATTCTTCCGATTCTTCCACTTTCTGTACACGAAGTTCCTCTTTGTGATTGAGGAATCCAGGACATGTTGCGAGGAAAATGTAGTCTACATCAGGGTTAATCTTCTGCTCGAATGAACCGTCACCTTTCACACTGAGCTTCAGGTTAGTACCGTCATTGCCCACCATGTACACAAGAGCTTTCGGCAGTTCATACCCGTCACTCTCGTATACCCATCCCTTTACGGTCTGGATTATTTCCGGATTCTCAAAAGAGTATATCTTGTCCCATCCGCGTCCGAGGTCAGCTCTGTTGGAAGAGAAGTATCCTTTGTTGAGCAATCCTTCGAATGTCATGCCGAAATCGTCACCGTTGGAGTTCAAAGGGTATCCCGGATGCTCTATCTTCAGTTTGCCGTTGCTGTCTGCTGTGGCATAATAGATGTCCAGTCCTCCCATTCCCGGCAGTCCGTCGGAAGAGAAATAGAAGTCGCCGTTCGGGCGGAATGTCGGGAACATCTCGTTTCCAGGAGTGTTTATCTGTGGTCCGAGATTCTCCACACCGCCAAAGCCTGCTGCCGTGATGCGTGTGCGCCAGATGTCCAGTCCTCCCATTCCGCCAGGCATGTCGCTCACGAAATACAGCCAGTTGCCGTCAGGAGATATGGCGGGGTGGGCAAAACTTGAAAGTGTATCCTTTGTCAGTTCGACGACAGTGGCCTTTCCCCATGCCGCATCTGCGCGGTTTGACTTGGCAATCTGTGCGTATCGCGGATATTGGCCGTCATTGAGACACTGTGTGATGTACATCTCCCTGCCGTCGGTGGAGAAGGCACATGCACCTTCATCATATTCGGTATTAAGGCCGCCTGTCACAGGTTCCGGCCGCGACCATTTCCCTTTGTCGTCTTTCTGTGAGACGAATATGTCACCGGCCTTTGTACCCGTTATGCCGCTCAGCTCGTTTCCCTCGGCGTCATTGCGTGTTGAGGTGAAATATAGCTGGTCGTGCTGGTCGCCTGCGAGCATCGGAGAGAAATCTGCGCGTCGCGAATTGAAGATATCCTGCTTCTTTACAATGTATCGGGAGCCCTCTTTTTTCCATTGTTGGGCCATCTTTGCAGATATCAGACCGTTCTTTGCGAGGACATTGTCCGGCATGGAGTCGAGGACCAGCTGGAGTTCTGTTGCGGCGTTTTTGTAGTCTCCGATTTTCAGCATCTGTCTGCCGAGATTCAGGCGGTCTTCAATCGTCGCCGTATTGTATCTCACCGCATTGCGGTAGGCTCCCACAGCTTTCTGCGAAGCGTTGATGCGCTCGTAGCAGTGGGCCATCTTCAGTGCGAGCATACCACGCTTCTCACGTTCCTTGGCAGGAGTCTTGGAATAAGCTTTCTTGAACTGTTCCCCTGCGTCATAGTATTCGCCAAGGGCGAGATACGCCTCGCCCTTCTTTATGTTGTTGTCTATTCCGCAGGAGGAGAACAGCAACAATGATAACAAAATGATATGAATCCTATTCCTCATTGTCATTGATGTGAAGAATAATGCTTGTGGCACCGCATGTGAACAGTGTACCATGATCTATTACGCGCCGTTCCCTGTCGCCGAGAATCTCGTTGTCGACGAATGTGCCGGTATTCGACGGTCCGTCGCGCAGTATGTATTTCAAGTCACCTCTCTTGTTGCGGGAGATGTTCAGGACGCAGTGATGCAGGTCCATGGACGGGTCGCTGGTCTCCACAGGACAGTTGACATCGTTGCCTTTGGAATACTTTCCTATGGTGTTGTCACCCAGGTGGAGCGGTATCACCTGTCTGTAGCCGAAGACGTTCTCTATGACATGCAGGGAACCGTATTCTGTCTGCTCCGCATCTTCTTCGGGATTGGCGTCACGCTGTGTCTTGTGTATTTTCGACACGCCCATACGGATGGCAAACTGTTTGCCACACTCGGAACACTGGAAGACAAGCTGCTGGCCGTTTTCGTATTTCGTTTCGTCAAAGATTATGTAATTATCGCATTTTGGGCAACGTACGCGCTTCATGTGAATATCTTGTTTGGTTATTGTGAAAACAGTTTCAAACTGACGGATAGGCTGGCGGATGTCGTGGTAAATCCTGTCCAAGTGTATCAAAAAAGGTCTCTCGCACTGCAAAAGGACGTCCCAAACTGGCTGTGAGGCCTTAGAACTCCATTACCCAGCCGTCTGTGAAATGCTCTGACTTGCTGCGGAGATTACGCAGGGAATCCATAGCCTCTTTCTCTGAAGCGAAGCGGCCATAGATGACTTTCGCTCCATTTCCACGTACCATTGTCTCTGCCTTGCCGAAGCCTTGGCCTTTCAGTCGCTTTACAAAATCATTGGCATTGGTCTCCGTTACTTTGCTGGCAAGGACAATGCTGAAGAAATGAGGCGCGGTCTCAGGTTCGGCAACAGTGTCTGGATGCTGTTCCGCCGGCATGGTGTCGGCCACCGTTTCCTTTGCCACAGGCTTTGCCTTCTGGAATATGATGTTCTTCTTGGCTGTGTCAGCGGCGCGCATCTGCTCGGGCAGGATGTTGTACAGTATGCCTGTGTCCATATAACTCTCCGATACGGCAGGCTTGTATGTCTGGCCGATAGGGAGCGAGAAGATGAGCAATGCAAGGATTGTCGCGGCTATGGTGCCGACATACTTGATGGTGCTGACGCGTATGGAGATGGTGCGCTCCTCGTTGTCGCTGACGTGCTCGTCGTCTTCCGCATTTGTGGTGCTGGCACTCTGTGTGACAGCCAGTTGCGGAACAGGCTTAGGCTCCTGACGTGTGATGGCGGCAGGAGTGGCTGCTGTCTTGTCGGATATCGCTGTGGTGACAAGCGGAGTTATGTCTACAGTGTTGAGACCGTAAAGCGAAGGCGTGAGTATGCCTGCTTCGCAAGGCTCGAATTCAATCTTTCCGCTGGTGTTGAGGGTTAGCACTCCGATATCGTTGAGTTCACATTTTCCATCGTTGCGTATCTTCTGTTGCAGTTCGGTCACCTCTTCCTCTATACGGCGTAAGGCTTCTGGGTAGCTGATGTCGTATGCCTCTATATATGATTGCGCGAGGAGAGAGTCGTTTATCTGCAGTTGGGCGTTGAAGCCAAGCTGTCGCAAAGGTGGTAGAAAAGACTGGGTCTCAGTGTCATATCGTGCACAGACGTGATGAGCCATAAAGCCACCAAGCCCAGGGACAATGACACAGTCGTTGTCCAGGAGAAGTATTTCTATATGTCTATCCAGTCTGATCACGTTGAAATTTGTGGGAAATAGATTGCGAGTGCAAAAGTAATAAAAATTGTTTAATTCCGCAAATAATCGGCAATAGTTTTTTGTTTTTTATATCCATTAAATCTATTTTTCAGGCTTCAGGATATGGGTGAGTTTTATGGTTAAATTTGGTAAAATTAACCAAAAGTAGGCAAACTCGGTGCCGTTTCTGTCTGATTATCGGGCAGTTTGTATACGTTATCACAGTGAGAGGTCACGTTTTATGTGGTTTTTCACTGTGTTTTTACGGATAAAAGGTCACCTTTTCCATCGCGAAAGGTTACCTTTTAGCCTGTTTGCCGTAACGTATTATTGCCTATGAAAATGTAACTTACAGAAAGACAGGTGGTTGGTGAATGTGTGTAAATTTGGGAAATTCACGCTTGAAATGCGCTGCGAAGGAAATATTCAATTCTCACAGGGCAATAAATGCTTGAGTTTTCTATAAAAATGTTCAAAATAGTTGCGTACGTAAAATAAAAAAGGTAACTTTGCAAGAGAATTGACAGTGTATTCAATATAATATCAACCTACCATGGAGTATATAAAGACTGCAATAGAAGGCGTATATATCATTCAGCCAAAAGTGTTTAATGACCAGCGCGGATATTTCTTCGAGTCATTCCGCCAGTCGGATTTCGATGCTAATGTCGGTGGTCATACGGAGTTCATTCAGGACAACGAGTCGAAATCAAGCTATGGTGTTCTCCGCGGACTTCATTACCAGAAGGGCGAGTTCTCTCAGGCAAAGCTTGTCCGTGTGATAAAGGGTCGCGTGCTTGACGTTGCCGTTGACATCCGCAAAGGGTCACCGACGTTCGGCAAATATGTCATGGTGGAACTTAGCGGTGACAACAAGACGCAGTTCTTTATACCGAGAGGTTTCGCACATGGTTTCCTTGTGCTTAGCGACGAGGCTGTCTTTACATATAAGGTGGACAATGTCTATGCACCGCAGAGTGAGGCGAGCATCCGCTTCGACGACCCTGACATTAATATCGAGTGGCCTATCGACGCGAAGGATATCCTTACCAGCGAGAAGGACATGAAAGCAAAATGGCTTAAGGACGCAGAAGTCTTTGAGTGAGAGAGTATGGCGGTTGCTACCCGTACCCGTCTGCTTCATGGATGCAGGGGATAGTGGACTCTGTCCTGTAGCGTGAAGACAGTATTGTGAACTGTAAATTATGTTTCCAAGCCGTGCGTAAGATATTCTTTTTCATTATTTCCGGTCTGCTGTCGGTGTCGTGTTACGATGCCGCAAAGGACGGTGTAGCTGTCCTTGAAGAAGACAAGGAGGCAAAGGCTCTTCTGCAGGGCGTGTGGACAAGTGACGATGATGGGGAGGTGACGATGATGGTCAAAGGCGACAGCATTGTCTATGCAGACTCGATGCTGTCTCCGGTGTATTTCGCTATTATCGGCGACACCCTTGTGCTTCGCGGAAGCAGTGAGGCGCGATATGCCATAACAAAGCAGACGGAGCATCTTTTCTATTTCGAGAATCATAACGGCGATGCCGTGCATCTATGCAAGTCGGAAAATCCTGAAGACAAGTATATCTTTGACGGTCGTCAGCCGGTGACGCTCAACCAGCGTCAGCTGATAAAGCGCGACTCCATCGTGGGAAGCGGCGAAGACAGATACCATGTGTATGTCCAGATAAACCCTTCGACATACAAGGTCGTAAGGTCTTCGTACAATGATGACGGTATGCTTGTCGAAAATGTCTATTACGACAATATAATAAATGTGTGTGTCTACAAGGGGGCGCAACGGCTTTTCTCTGCGGATGTACACAAGCAGGATTTCAGGAAGTATGTCCCGGACTCGTATCTTCAGCAGTCTGTTCTGAGCGATATAGAGATAGACGGTGTCGCAAGGGAGGGAGTAGAGATGACGGCTTCTGTATGCGTGCCGGATTCTCCGACATCTTACAAGATAAAGATGTTCATCTCCAAGGACGGAAAACTGACAATGAAAGTCCAGGAATAGTGACTTTCAGAATGATGTAAAGCATGACAAACAATACAGGAAAGGGTCTTCTGACAGGCACTTTCCTGTTTTCTTATTATAAAAATGTAATCAAGGGATTTGCTTAAGGGAAAGAAAAATGGGCCGTACTGTGATTGTGATGAAAACTCCTTGGTATAGGTAGAGTGCCTTGTACCTTTGTAATCCACCGGCTCTTGATATGGCTTGGAGCAGGACAGAGGTGAGGTTTGAAGGACAAGTCTCGACAGTGACCTCGCGATAACCGGCTCCGTTGTGGCCCGCCATTGAGTACACGCGTTCTCAGTTTTCTTAGATTATTTGATGAGTTCCCCGATCTAACCAGTACGACCCAAGTGCAAAATTACAACATTTTTCTCTTATCACAAATAAAAACAATGGAAATTTTGATTATTCCATAAATTTTTCTTAATTTTGCATTCCGTAAACAAATATACATTATTAATATATAAAGATGTACAGAACAAATACCTGCGGTGAACTCCGCATAGAGAATGTAGGTCAGACTGTGACGCTCGCCGGATGGGTGCAGGGCGTGCACAACCTTGGCGCTTTGATTTTCGTTGATCTCCGTGACCGTTACGGTATCACACAGTTGGCGTTCAGTGATGATGCCCCAGAGGAACTACGCGAGAAGGCAGGACATCTTGGACGTGAATATGTCGTTCAGGCAACGGGCGTTGTAGCCGAGCGCTACTCCAAGAATTCCAAGTTAGCGACAGGAGACATCGAGATTGTTGTCTCCGAACTGAATATCGTCAGCGAAAGCCAGACACCTCCATTCACGATAGAGGACAACACCGACGGTGGTGACGAACTGAGGATGAAGTATCGTTACCTTGACTTGCGCCGTTCTTGTGTACGCAAGAATCTCGAGTTGCGTCACCGCATGGCCATCATCATACGTAATTTCCTTGACTCACGTGACTTCATAGAGGTGGAAACCCCGATACTCATAGGTTCTACGCCTGAGGGCGCACGCGACTTTGTCGTGCCTTCACGAATGAATCCGGGACAGTTCTATGCGCTTCCACAGTCCCCTCAGACTCTCAAGCAGCTGCTTATGGTCTCCGGTTTTGACCGTTATTTCCAGATAGCCAAGTGCTTCCGTGACGAGGATCTTCGTGCTGACCGCCAGCCGGAGTTCACACAGATAGACTGTGAGATGTCTTTTGTAGATCAGGAAGATGTCATCACACTCTTTGAGGATATGGCACGCTCGCTCTTCAAGGAGATACGAGGCGTGGAACTTCCTGCCAAATTGCGCCAGATGACATGGCATGAGGCTATGGAGAAGTATGGTTCCGATAAGCCGGACCTTCGTTTCGGTATGGAATTTCAGGAGCTCAAGGATGCTTTCCCTGCAGGACAGTTTGCAGTATTTGACTCTGCTAACTATATCGGCGGTATTGTTGCGGAAGGCTGTGCAAGCTATACGCGCAAGCAACTTGACCAGCTGACGGAGTTTGTCAAGTCGCAGCAGGTCGGAGCAAAGGGACTTGTATACATCAAACTGAATGCTGACGGCACGATAAAGTCTTCTATAGACAAGTTCTATACTCCAGAGCAGATACAGGCTGTAGCCGACAGATGTGGAGCAAAGAAGGGTGACCTGATACTTATCCTCAGCGGTGAGCAGCCTAACAAGACACGTGTGCAGCTCTGTGCCCTCCGTCTTGAGATGGGCAAGCGCCTCGGTCTGATGGACAAGGACAGGTTCGAGTGTCTGTGGATTGTCGATTTCCCTCTCTTCGAATGGAGTGAAGAGGAGCAGCGTCTGATGTCTACACACCATCCGTTCACCATGCCTAATCCTGATGATATTCCGTTGCTGGACACTGACCCTGCAAAGGTTCGTGCCAAGGCATACGACTTTGTCTGCAACGGCATAGAAGTAGGAGGCGGCTCGCTTCGTATACACGACGGCAAGTTGCAGGCAAAGATGTTTGAAGTCCTCGGCTTCACTCCGGAGAAGGCCATGCAACAGTTCGGCTTCCTCATCAATGCGTTTAAGTATGGAGCACCTCCACATGCAGGACTTGCTTTCGGCTTCGACCGTTTTGTGAGCATAATGGCAGGTTTGGATTCCATACGTGATGTCATAGCATTCCCTAAAAACAACAGCGGACGTGACACGATGCTTGATGCACCAGGCTTCCTTGACCAGAAGCAACTTGATGAATTGCAACTGAAATTGGACCTGAAGGACTGAATCCTTGATATTTAGCAATCGTGTCCTTTGATGTTTGTCAATAAAAAAGCCGGTCTACTGTCAATGTGACAAAACTTCCTGAAATATTGCACTTTTCTGTTGCTTGTATCGGAAATAATGTTTACCTTTGCATCATAGTTACGAAAAGAGACTTATATATAAATATTTTTCAGGTACATATTATGGCAGAAAAGAAAACAGCCACTGCAACAACAAAGACAGCGGCAACAACAAAGGCAGCTGTGAAAGCTGCACCGGTGAAGAAAGCTTGTGCAACAAAGAAGGCTTGTGCGACAAAGACAGCCAAGACTGTTGATATGACAGTGGAGAATATCGGCTTCCGTGCAGGTGATGTTTATCAGACACTTGCAAGCGAGGCACAGCCAATGACAGTTGCACAGATAGCCAAGACTGCAAAAATCAGTGAGATAGAAGTGCTCATGGGTGCAGGATGGCTGATGAAAGAGGGTAAGGTGTGTGCAGCAGCAGACAAGCTCGTCCTCGCATAATCAAGGGAATGACTTGAGGCGTGGGAGAATATCAATAGCTCTCCCGCGATGATAATAAAAGGAGTTCTACCGGTCCGTTACAAGACAGGCAGAACTCCTTTCGGTCTTTGGCAGGATAGTTATGCTTGTATGCAGACGTTGTCTTGCCTGTTGATAGCAATAGAATACATATTTATATATCGTTTGGCAGACTACAGTAAGGACATAACGGATTTGTTGTTAAGGTTTCCGGAAGGATTGCCTTTAAGGAAGATTGTTAGGCATGTGTATAATGCCCACAACACTTTCTTTGATACCATCTCGTTGGAAGATGTCAGTCGTGATGTCGCTTCTTATCTTCAACGGCGGAGCAAGACACCGGAATCTCCTATAGAACATGCCGGGACGCGTGGCTTTTATCGGCTGAATCCTGATTCTGGAGAGTCTCGACAATTGATGCTTCAGTTTCAGGAACAGCAGGAAGAGTCTGTCGAGGAACAGCCTGAGAGCCCTACAGAGAATCCCCTTGACCTGTTTGATGGCTTTTTCTGACGGAAAGACTTGCTTGTCAGGAATATACATATACAGAAACACTCGGGATATTGATGAAAAATGTGTACCTTTGATGTCTGAATGATAATTTCACCTCTTATATATTATGAATAACAACCATCTTGTGATTATGGCAGGCGGTGTAGGCAGCCGCTTTTGGCCGATGAGTACAGAAGAGACGCCGAAGCAGTTCATTGATGTGCTTGGCGTAGGAAAGTCATTGTTGCAGCTCACCATGCAACGCTTTAATGGTATATGTGCCCCGGAGAATGTGTGGGTCGTGACAAATGCCGCTTATGTAGAGAAGGTTCATGAGCAGTTGCCCGAGATACCTCGCGGTAATATTCTCAGTGAGCCATGTCGCCGCAATACGGCTCCATGTATCTGTTATGTCAGCTGGCGTATAAAGGCAAAGGATCCGAAGGCCAATATCGTCGTGACTCCAAGTGACCATATCGTCACAGATACGCAGGAGTTCCAGCGTGTCATAAAGTCTGCCTTGCTGTTTACAAGTGAGAGTGATGCCATAGTCACTCTCGGAATGAAGCCGACACGTCCGGAGACTGGTTATGGATATATACAGGCAGACTTGTCTTCAAATACAGTGCGCAATAAGGAAATCTTCGCAGTAGAGCAGTTCCGTGAGAAGCCGGATCTTGCTACAGCCAAAGAGTATGTCAAGCATAACAATTATTTCTGGAATGCCGGAATCTTCGTATGGAGTGTATCGACTATCATAACGGCGTTCCGTCTGTATGCTCCGACTATCAACCGTATCTTTGAAGGTTTGGAGAATGTCTATGGAACGGATAAGGAACAAGCTATGATAGACAAGGCTTATCCTGAATGTGAAAGCATTTCCGTTGATTATGCCATCATGGAGAATGCGGAGGAGATATATGTACAGCCTTCCGATTTCGGATGGAGTGACCTCGGGACATGGGGCTCACTGTGGACTCTCAGCAAGCGTGATGTCAACGGTAATGGATGTATTGGAGACAATATCCGCATGATAGACTCGCATGACTGTATCGTGCATACTGCTGAAGAGAAACAGGTTGTAATCCAGGGGCTTGACGGTTATATTGTTGCAGAGAAAGACAATACATTGCTTATCTGCAAGCTTTCTGAGGAACAGCGTATAAAGAATTTCCACGATTGATACGTTTAGTAGTCTCTCTTTGAGGCAAATGAATATAAGCGAGGCAGGCATTCAAAAACTTGAATGCCTGCCTCGCTGTTTCTGTTCGGATGGATTTATTGTTGTTAAGGTCGCTTCTCGCAAGTCAACCCGTAATCAGTTTTTGTTTCAGAATCGGTTATCCGAAGAGTAGTTTCAGAGCCTCTTCCACTTTGCGTACGGGATGAATGCTGATATGGAAGCGTTTTGTATTCATTCCTGTTGCATTGTTTTTCGGGATAATGATGTCGGTAAATCCGAGTTTCTCTGCCTCGGCAATTCGTTGCTCAATACGGTTTACGGGACGTACCTCACCAGACAGGCCTACTTCTCCGCACATGCACCATCCTGATTCAACAGGGATGTCAATGTTGCTTGATATGACTGCGGCAAGAATAGATAGATCCATAGCCATGTCTGTTACACGCAACCCACCTGCGATGTTGATGAAAACGTCCTTTTGTATGAGTTTGAAGCCGACACGTTTTCAAGGACAGCGAGTAGCATGTTCAGCCTGCGCTGGTCAAAACCTGTAGCAGAACGCTGCGGAGTGCCATAAGCCGCTGTGGATACAAGTGCCTGTGTCTCGACAAGGAACGGCCGCACGCCTTCTATTGCTGCCGAGATGGTGAGCCCGGACATACCTTCCCTGTCCTGTGTGAGGAGAAGTTCGGAGGGATTGCTTACTTGTCTCAAGCCGGTCTGCTGCATTTCGTATATGCCAAGCTCGGAAGTTGAACCGAAACGGTTCTTTATAGAGCGCAGGATACGGTACATGTGATGTTGGTCACCCTCAAACTGTATGACGGTGTCAACTATATGTTCCAGAATCTTTGGACCGGCGATAGAACCGTCTTTCGTGATGTGTCCGATAAGGATTATCGGTGTGCCGCTTGTCTTTGCATATCTGAGCAGTGCGGCAGCGCATTCGCGTACTTGTGTCAGAGAGCCTGGAGAACTGTCTACATCATCAGTGGCGATGGTCTGTATGGAATCAATAATCACAAGCTCAGGACGGGTATCGTTCATGATACTGAGAATGTTCTCTAAAGAGTTCTCGCATATAATGTCTATATTCTCATTGCTTTCATTGCATCCACCCTTCAGTCTTTCAGCACGCATTTTCAACTGATGTGCACTTTCCTCTCCACTGACATACAGGATACGGATATCGCTGAGATTCAATATAGTCTGTAATGTCAGCGTGGACTTCCCTATGCCAGGCTCTCCTCCGAGAAGGACGATGCACCCTTTTACCAGTCCGCCGCCAAGTACACGGTTGAGTTCATTGTCGTGCATGTCAAGGCGCGGCTCGTCCTTTGTGGTAATCTCACGTAGCTTCTGTGTCCTTGGGACATTCCTTTGTCCCATGGCAGTCAGTGTGGCCTTTGTCGATTTGCCGGCTATGCGTATTTCGCGGAATGTGTTCCACTGCCCGCAACTTGGGCATTTGCCGAGCCATTTTGATGATTCCTGTCCGCAGTTGGAGCAGACGTATGCAGTCTTTTCTTTTGCCATTATTCTGTTTTAGAAGGACATAGTCCTGATATTGGGCATTTCTCGCAGTGCGCCTTTCGTGCTGTGCATATATATCTGCCATGCAGGAGCAGCCAATGGTGGGCGCGTGACAACATCTCCGATGGAATGAGCTTCACCAGTTCACGCTCCACTTTCTCAGGGGAGTCAGCCTTTTTCGTTACCAGACCGAGTCTGTGGCTTACACGGAAAACATGTGTGTCGACAGGCATTGCCGCTTGATTGAATGCCACTGCCAGCATGACATTTGCCGTTTTCCGTCCTACGCCAGGAAGAGTCTGGAGGGCATCGAAATCACTTGGCACCTCTCCGCCGAAGTCATTGACGAGCTTTCTTGCAAGCTGTACAAGATGTGTTGACTTCGCATTCGGATAACTTACGCTCGATACATATTCAAACACCTCCTCAGCATCAGCTTTTGCCATCTCCTGTGGAGTAGGGAAGCGTCTGAACAGTTCCGGCGTTACCATATTCACTCGCTTGTCAGTGCATTGTGCACTGAGAACGACAGCGCACAGCAACTGGAACACTGAACCGAACTCCAGTTCGGTGGTGATATCCGGTTGCTGTGCGCTGAAATATTCAAGTATGCGCTCTGTGCGCTCCTTTTTCGTCATTATTTCTTCTTATCCTGTTTCTTGGTAGCAGGAGCAGGCTTGTAAGCCTTGTTGAGACCTGCAATGACCTCGTTTGTTACATCGTATGCCTTGTCAGCATAAAGCAGGTTGTCTCCTGACTTTGAGAAGATGATTGAGTATTTCTTTTCCTTGTTATACTTCTTCAGATAATTGGCAATGGAGTCATGGAGAGCGATATTATATTTCTCCTGCTCCTGCTGGAACTCAGTGCCGAGACGCTGCTGGAGAGCCTGAAGGTCAGCATTCTGCTTCTGCAGACCAGCCTGTATAGCCTCTGCCTGTTCGCGTGTGTATGCGTTCTGCTGGATTTTCTGCTGGAAATTGTTTGCGGCAGTCTGGAGAGCCTGTCCTTTCTGCTGGATGGTGGCCTCGATGTTCTGCCCTTTCTTTGTAAGAATCTGTGTATAGTCTTTGCAGAACTGGTATTGTGTCATGATGGAGTCCACCTCGACATAGGCTATCTTGAGTTCTGCCGGTGCATTCTGTGCAGGAGCGGCAGCCTCATCTGCGTTCTTTGACTTGTCACAAGCTGTCAGTGATACAGCGGCGAAGGCAGCTATGGCTGCTGCGCGGAAGATGTTCTTGTTCATTGTTGTTTATAAAGTTTTTTTGTTTCTTTTGTTTTTGTCTTTATATCGTTTTTGGGCTTATTGCTTTTTATGTAGCTTCTTGCTGACACGTGCGGCACGCTCCCTGTCTTCCTTGTCCTGATCCATGACGCAGTGTATGCCTCTGTCTTTCATGGCTTGGGAGTCATGGATATGTATTGATGACATTTCTCCGTTTGGCTTCAGCAATACCTTTATTCCGATAAATGCCAAGCCAATAGCAATAATTAACACCGAAAGTAATAGAGTTTCAATCATTTTTCGTATCTTTGCAACGCATTTATGAAATATTCAAGTGCAAAATTAGTAAAAAAAGTTCATATAACCTTATTAAATATCCTAAATAATGACTAAAAATGAATTAAAACCACAAATCGTGTTTGACGAGTTCGCAAAAATCAACAGAATACCGCGTCCGTCAAAGCATGAGGAGAAAATCATAGAGTATCTGAAGCGTGTCGGCGAGGAGCTTGGCCTGCCTACAAAAGTCGATGAAACAGGCAACGTCATCATATCAAAGCCAGCTACTCCTGATTATGAAGACAAACCGACGGTTATCCTGCAGTCACACATGGACATGGTCTGCGAGAGTCTTGCCGGCAAGGAAATGGATTTCGAGAATGACCCGATAGAGACTTTTGTTGACGGGGAATGGCTGAAGGCCGACCGTACAACCCTTGGAGCTGATGACGGTATCGGTGTGGCAATGGAGCTTGCGCTGTTGCGTTCGGATGACATAGAGCATGGTCCTGTGGAGTGTGTATTCACACGCGATGAAGAGACGGGACTTACAGGTGCTATGGGCATCAAGGAAGGCTTCATGACAGGTGATTACCTTATCAATCTCGATTCTGAGGATGAAGGTCAGTTCTTCATTTCATGCGCTGGCGGCATAGGTACGACAGCGGTCTTCAAATACGACAGGGAGGAAATCGGCAGCGATTTCTTCTTTGTAGAGGCAGAGGTGAAAGGTCTGCTTGGAGGTCATTCCGGCGACGATATAAACAAGAAACGCGCCAATTCGATAAAGCTCATGGCCCGTTTCCTGTACAAGGAAATGCAGAAGATGCCGATTCGTCTTGCTGTCTTTGACGGCGGAAAGGCACACAATGCTATTCCGCGTGACTGCAAGGCCATCTTCGCCGTTCCTGTATCAAAGAAAGAAGAAGTAAAAGTCGACTGGAATGTCTATGCTTCTGAGGTGGCAGACGAATATCATGTTACGGAGCATGGAATAGAGATGCTTATGGGCTCTGCCGAGGCGCGTCCGGTCATTGCTGCCGAGGTGTCTGACCGTATCATACGTTGCCTGCAGGCCATTGACAATGGTGTCTTTGCAATGTGTCAGGACGAGGAGTTGTCGTGGCTTGTAGAGACATCAAGCAATCTTGCAAGTGTACGTACGCAAGACCATGAAATGGAGATTGTTACATCACAGCGTTCTTGTGTCATGACTCAGCGTGACAACATTGCTGCTACAGTAAAGGCTTGCTTCGAACTTGCCGGTGCGGAAGTGGAACAGGGCGACGGTTATCCGGCTTGGCAGCCGCGTGCCAATTCACATCTTGTAGACGTCACTGCCGAGACATACCGTAAGCTGTTCGGCAGAGAACCGAAGATTCTGGGAATCCATGCCGGCCTTGAATGTGGCCTGTTTGCCGAGCGTTATCCAAACCTTGATATGGTAAGTATGGGTCCTACGCTCCGCGGCGTGCATTCTCCAGATGAGAAGCTCCATATCCCATCAGTACAGATGGTATGGGATCATCTGCTTGAAATCCTGAAGAATATCTAAAGCCAATATTACGGAGATGCGGAAATGCCGTGCCTTGTGCACGCTTTCTGTGTCTCCGTTTTTGTTGCTTAGGCAGTTTTGTTAATACATTTCTCCTTGTTAGGGGAAATGTACAAGTCTTATTTTTATATTAATACTGAATAATTGAATAAGCGGAAAATCATATTTTCATTATCACTGCTGTTCTTTGTCTGTCTCGACTCCCTTGCCATCGGTTATCCAAAACGCGAGGTGAGGGCCGTATGGCTTACGACCATAGGCGGACTTGACTGGCCTCATTCTTATTCGCAGTCGGAGCGCAGTATGGCAAAACAGCAGGAAGAACTGAGGGAAATCCTTGACAAACTGCAGCGTGCAAACATCAATACCGTATTGATTCAGACACGCATACGTGCTACGAGCCTGTTCGCTACGACGGCAGATTCCGGCAATGAGCCCTGGGATGGTTGTCTTTCTGGCTTTCCGGGAAAGTCCCCGGGTTATGATGCGCTTGCCTTTGCTGTGGAAGAATGCCATCGCCGAGGTATGGAGTGCCATGCGTGGGTCGTGGCAATTCCTGTGGGAAAGTGGAACGATACGGGCTGCCAGCATCTCCGCAAGACTTTGCCGAGGATAGTGTACAGGATAGGACAGGAAGGATATATGCGTCCAGAGGATTCCCGTACGGCAGTGTATCTGGCACGCTATTGTGCCGATATAGCCCGTCGATATGATGTCGATGGTATCAGTCTCGATTACATCCGTTATCCGGAGGCGCAGAAAAGGCTTCCTCCAGCTGATGTCGGAAGAGCGAATATCACGCGTATAGTGAAGGCTGTGCACGACTCGGTGAAGGCCATAAAGCCATGGGTGAAGCTCAGTTGCTCGCCGGTAGGCAAGCATGATGACACCAGACGGTACTGGAGCCGTGGATGGAATGCGCGGAGCCGCGTGTTGCAGGATGCGAAGGAATGGATGCGTCTTGGATACATGGACCAGGAATACCCAATGATGTATTTCCGTGGGGATAATTTCTATCCGTTTGCTGTCGACTGGATAGAGGGCTGTCACGGCAAGGCGATGGTTCCTGGGCTGGGCATATATATGCTCCATCCGCGTGAAAGCAACTGGAGTCTGGACGATATAACCCGTGAATTGCATGTCCTTCGTCATGAAGGCGCAGGATTTTGCATGTTCCGCTCAAAGTTCTTCACAGACAATGTCAAGGGAATTTATGATTTTGTCAGTCAGAGTTTTTGCCGTTATCCGGCCTTGACACCTGTCATGTACGGATACAGGAATGACAGTATAGTAGTACCGGAAGACCTTGATGTAAGACGTTCCATGGACGGTGCGACTATCAGTTGGAGTTCTTGTGGAGACGATATAGTGTATAATATATATGTATCAGAAAATTATCCTGTAGATGTGAATCGTGCTGAAAACCTGCTGTGCGCCCGCAGAAACGAGACTTCTGTAGTGATAGGTAAGGCGATGAACTTGTATTTTGCTGTCACGGCAATGGACCGTTATGGCAATGAAAGCAAGCCATGTCAGGAAGAATATGCGGAATATCAGAAAGAAATGAAGCCGGGATGGTATTGGGTGACTCATCCTTTGGGCAGATGAATCACGCTGTCCTTGACAGATATTACAGTCTTAGCATGATTATGCGGACGATATATGGAGTCTATCGTTCTTTCTCTCTGTAACATCTTGATTTTTATGACGTTCGGACAGGTATCGTGAAAGGTCACCTTTCGGGCGGCTAAACATCACCCTTTACCGAGTCAAGTGTCACCTTCCTACATATAAAAGGTGACACTTGACAGATTGGAGGCTTACCGCTTTGTTTTACTGTCATTAAATATGTGTGTTATATACTTTTCTTTTGAAAAGTTTGGATGTTATTTCAAAAATTATTATCTTTGCAGAAAATTTTTACTTTACATATGAAAAAAATATATCAGATTCTCTATATTGCGATGGCTATCGTTATGCTTGCCAGCTGTGGCTCGTCCAAGGATGTTGTCTATTTCCAGAATGCTGACGAGATTAGTGTTGAAGCGTCACGCATGTTGTATGACGCAAAGATAATGCCGAAAGACCAGTTGACTATATTCATCCACACCACAGACCCGCAGGCCTCTGCTCCGTTTAATGTCTCGGCGTCCGCTCCTCAAGGGGTAGGGTATCTTGTCGACAATGAAGGAAATATTGATTTTCCTGTTTTGGGAAAGCTTCATGTTGGTGGTATGACAAGAACACAGTGTCAGGAGATGATTGCAGGCAGGCTGAAGCCGTATCTTGCTGAAGGTGAGAACCCGATGGTGACGGTTGGAATGTCCAGTTATCGTGTGACAGTCCTTGGAGAAGTGTCAAGTCCGCAGGTGGTTCCTGTTACGACGGAGAAGATGAGTATCCTTGAGGCGATAGCTACTGCTGGCGACCTTACTATTTACGGAAAGCGTGACAATGTATTGCTTATAAGGGAAAAGGAGACGGGCGAGAAGGAGATGCACAGGCTTAATCTTACGGATGCAAATCTCATCAATTCCCCTTATTACTATCTGCAGCAGAATGATGTCGTTTATGTAGAACCAAATAAGGCGAAGGCGAAAAACGCATCTATAAGCACCTCCACAACAATATGGCTGTCAATCGCCTCAACATTGCTCTCCATGACATCAGTTATAATAAGTATTGCAAAATGATAAAAAGAGATACAGGTGTTTCCTGTATCTCTTTAATTTCATAAAAAACAATGCTTGGCTTTCATGTGAAAGGGATATGCATTACATAAGATAAACAAAAAACACAAACTATAACAGAAGAGAAGAATATGTGCGGTATTGTAGGTTACATAGGTAAGCGCCAGGCTTATCCTATTCTTATTAAAGGACTCAAAAGACTTGAGTATCGTGGTTATGACAGTGCAGGTGTTGCACTGATTAATGAAAACGGAGAACTCGGTGTGTATAAGGCGAAAGGCAAGGTCTCCGGTCTGGAGGCTGTGGCGGAAAAAGGTGACACTACAGGTTGCATAGGCATAGCCCATACACGCTGGGCTACACACGGTGTGCCGAGCGAGGCCAATGCCCACCCTCATGTATCACAGTCAGGCCATCTCACACTTGTGCATAATGGTATCATAGAGAATTATGCTACCCTGCGTGAACAACTTATGGAACGTGGCTATCAGTTCAAGAGCGAGACGGATACCGAAGTTCTTGTACAGCTGATAGATTATATCATGACGACGAATGACGTCAATCTTGCAACTGCTGTACGTGGCGCATTGAATCAGGTGTTCGGTGCGTATGCCATCGCGGTCATTGACAGTCGTCATCCAGAGCAGTTGGTGGCAGCAAGAAAGTCATCTCCTTTGGCAGTAGGTGTAGTGGAAGACAATTCAGAGTTCTTCCTTGCATCAGACGCTTCTCCTATAGCAGAATATACAATGCAGATTGTGTATCTTAATGATGAGGAGATGGCAATAATGGAGTGTGGCAAACCTCTGCAGGTCTTCAAACTTAACGGAGAGGCTACGGATGCTGTAGTCAAGGAGGTTGATGTGGATCTGTCCATGCTTGATCACGAAGGTTTCCCACATTTCATGTTGAAGGAAATATTCGACCAGCCTAACGTCCTCAAGGACTGTATGCGTGGCAGGCTCATAGAGTCACCTTATTCCCATCAGCCGGAAGTGCTTCTCTCGGCTGTGAAGAATCATCGTCGTGAACTTCTGCAGGCGAAGCGTATTGTCATTGTATCATGTGGCACATCATGGCATGCGGGACTGATAGGCAAACAACTTATAGAGCATTTCTGCCGTGTCCCGGTAGAAGTGGCTTATGCTTCCGAATTCCGTTATTCTGACCCTGTCATTGAGCCTAATGATGTGGTGATGGCAATATCACAATCTGGAGAGACAGCTGACACATTAGCAGCCATCAGGCAGGCGAAGGAGAAAGGTGCTCTTATTTTCGGTATAGTCAATAGTGTAGGTTCAAGTATCGCGCGTGAGTCTGACACTGGCACATATATCCATGTCGGACCGGAAATCGGTGTCGCGTCTACGAAAGCGTTTACAGGTCAGCTTGTCGTACTCACGATGATAGCACTGGCTCTTGGAATGGCAAAAGGTACCGTTCAGCAGGAAGAATATGAGGAGACAATCAACGAACTTGTTGCAATACCTGAAAAGATAGAGAAGATTCTCGAGCAGAATGCCAAGATACAGGCTTTGTCACAGAAGTTCACTTATGCACACAATTTCCTCTATCTTGGTCGCGCATGGAATTATCCGGTAGCTCTTGAGGGAGCCTTGAAGCTCAAGGAGATTTCTTATATCCATGCAGAGGGTTATCCTGCTGCGGAAATGAAGCATGGACCAATAGCCTTGATAGATGCAGAGATGCCTGTCGTATTCATAGCGACACATCATACTCTATATCAGAAAAACATTTCCAACATGCAGGAGGTGATATCCCGCCAGGGACATATCATTGCTATAGTTACGGAAGGCGATGAGGAGATAAAGAAGATGGTTGATGAAGTTATCGAGATACCAACTACACTTGCATGTCTTGCCCCTCTGCTTAGTGTAATCCCATTGCAGTTGCTGTCATATCATGTTGCCGTAGCAAAGGGACTGAATGTCGACCAGCCACGTAACCTTGCAAAGTCGGTCACTGTAGAGTAGCAATGTTTTGGAATCAGGGGAGTCTTGGTGTAGATGAGATATCATAAGCATCCGTATAGATTTCCGTTCATGAATCCTGATTCTGCTGATGAGATAAACAGAAGATGTTCTTTTACACGTATAGATAGTAAATGAAAGATGTAACACTCGTCCTTCAGGACGGCACGAAGTTTCACGGCAAATCATTCGGTTACGAGAAGCCTGTTGCCGGTGAGGTTGTTTTCAATACTGCGATGATGGGATATCCGGAGTCTCTTACGGATCCGTCGTATGCAGGCCAGATGATGGTTCTTACATACCCATTGGTAGGAAATTATGGTGTCCCGGCTTTCTCCTTCGAGGATAATGGTATCCCTGTATTTATGGAGAGCGACAAGATATACGCTGTGGCGCTTATAGTGTCGGACTACAGTGAAAAATATTGCCATTGGAATGCCAAGGAGAGTCTTGCCGACTGGCTTAAACGTGAGAAGGTGCCGGGAATAACAGGCATTGATACGCGAGAACTGACAAAGGTCTTGCGCGAACAGGGTGTGATGATGGGTAAGCTCGTCTTTGATGACGCTCAGGATGACATACCGGAAGCCGAATATGAAGTGGTGAATTTTGTGGATAAGGTTTCCTGCAAGGAAATAATCCATTATCCAGCAGCGAATGTTGAGAATCCTGCTGAGGCAAAGACTGTTGTCCTTGTCGATTGTGGCGTGAAGGCAAATATAATAAGGTGTCTCATAAACCGTGGCGTGAATGTCGTAAGAGTGCCTTGGAATCATGATTTCACGGAGATGGAGTTCGACGGACTTTTCCTTGCCAATGGTCCTGGAAATCCAGACATGTGCTCTGACGCTGTGGAGAATATAAGGAAGTTCATGAGCCTTGAAAGCTGTAAGGCAGACAGCGATATTCGTCCGATTATGGGTATTTGTATGGGAAATCAACTGCTGTCAAAGGCTGCTGGAGCAACGATATACAAGTTGAAATACGGTCATCGCTCGCACAACCAGCCAGTGCGCATGGTCGGCACGGAGACTTGTTTCGTTACTTCACAGAATCATGGATATGCCGTTGACTCAAAGACACTTGGTGCTGATTGGGAACCACTTTTTGTCAATATGAACGGCGGCTCCAACGAGGGAATCAGACACAAGAAATATCCTTGGTTCTCTGCCCAGTTCCATCCTGAAGCATGTTCTGGTCCTGTAGATACGGAGTTCATGTTCGATAAGTTTGTTGAACTGCTTTGCAGAAAGTGATATCATCCTGTTATAAAAGACATTGACACCTGATAATTCATTATTTGGAAAATGGTTGATAAAGATATAAAGAAGGTATTGCTCCTTGGTTCAGGAGCTCTGAAGATTGGTGAGGCAGGTGAGTTTGACTATTCAGGTTCGCAAGCCCTGAAAGCTCTTCGTGAAGAAGGCGTGAAGACTGTGCTTATCAATCCAAACATCGCCACGGTACAGACATCAGAAGGTGTTGCAGACCAGATATATTTCCTTCCTGTGCAGCCGTATTTTGTGGAGCGTGTGATAGAGAAGGAACGTCCTGACGGTATCCTCCTTGCTTTTGGCGGTCAGACAGCTCTCAACTGTGGTGTGGAACTCTACAAGAGCGGTGTCCTCGAAAAGTATAATGTCCGTGTGTTGGGCACTCCTGTGCAGGCCATCATTGATACGGAAGACCGTGAATTGTTTGTAAAGAAACTTGACGAAATCAATGTCAAGACTATCAAGTCGCAGGCTTGCGACAATATAGAAGATGCACGCAAGGCAGCTGCCGAATTGGGGTATCCTGTCATTATTCGTGCGGCTTACGCCCTTGGAGGTTTGGGTTCCGGCTTTTGTGACAACGAGGAAGAGCTCAATACCCTTGCAGAAAAAGCATTTTCTTTCTCTCCACAGGTTCTTGTGGAGAAGTCTTTGAAGGGATGGAAGGAAATAGAATATGAGGTAGTGCGTGACCGATACAATAACTGTATTACTGTCTGCAATATGGAGAATTTTGACCCGTTGGGCATCCATACTGGAGAATCCATCGTCATCGCTCCGTCGCAGACTCTGACAAACTCGGAGTATCACAAGTTGCGTGCCCTCGCCATAAAGATTATCCGCCATATCGGTATCGTCGGTGAGTGTAATGTGCAGTATGCCTTTGATCCGCAGTCAGAGGATTACCGTGTTATCGAGGTCAATGCACGTCTTTCGCGTTCTTCGGCTCTTGCCTCGAAAGCAACAGGTTATCCTCTCGCCTTTGTAGCTGCAAAGCTCGGAATGGGATATGGCTTGTTTGAACTCAAGAACTCTGTCACGAAGACGACATCGGCATTCTTCGAGCCGGCACTTGATTATGTCGTTTGTAAGATTCCACGCTGGGACCTTTCCAAGTTCCGTGGAGTTGACAAGGAACTTGGTTCGTCGATGAAGTCTGTTGGAGAGGTAATGGCCATAGGCCGTAATTTCGAGGAGGCGATACAGAAAGGTCTGCGCATGATAGGCCAGTCTATGCATGGCTTTGTGGAAAACAGAGAACTTGAGGTAGCTGATGTAGAGACGGCACTGAAAGAACCGACAGACAAGCGTATCTTTGTCATAGCAAAGGCTATGCAGCGCAAGATATATAATGTGGAGCAGATTCATGAGATTACAAAGATTGACAAGTGGTTTCTTGAGAAGCTTCAGCATATTGTGGACATAGATACACAGCTGCGCCATTGTACGTCGGTCAATGTCCTTGACAAGGAGCTCTTGCGTACCGCAAAGATATATGGCTTTACCGATTTCCAGATAGCACGCGCTGTCGGGCTTGACAAGGAAATGGGCAATATGCACAAGGCGCTCCTTGTCGTGCGTTCCCTGCGTAAGTCATATAATATCCTGCCTGTCGTAAAGCAGATAGACACTCTTGCCGCAGAATATCCAGCACATACCAACTATCTGTATATGACATATTCCGGTACAGGAAGTACGGAAAAGCCGGCTCATGACATACAGTTTGAAAGAGACAACAAGACCGTAATAGTCCTTGGCTCTGGAGCTTATCGCATAGGTTCTTCTGTAGAGTTTGACTGGTGTGGCGTACAGGCTCTCAACACTATCCGTAAAAGCGGTTACCGTTCGGTGATGATAAATTATAATCCGGAGACCGTATCTACAGACTATGATATGTGTGACCGTCTTTATTTTGACGAGTTGACATTCGAGCGTGTGATGGATATCATCGAGCTTGAGTCGCCTCACGGAGTCGTTGTCTCTACTGGTGGTCAGATACCGAATAATCTTGCGATGAAGCTCGATAAGGAGAATGTTCCTATTCTCGGTACATCGGCAAAGGATATTGATAACTGCGAGGACCGTGCCCAGTTCTCTTCTATGCTTACACGGATAGGAGTCGACCAGCCGGAATGGTCTGCATTGACAAGCATGGATGACATCAACGTCTTTATAGACAGAGTTGGTTTCCCTGTCCTTGTCCGCCCCTCCTATGTGCTCTCGGGAGCGGCTATGAATGTCTGCTCAAACCGTGAGGAACTTGAGCGTTTCCTGCAGCTTGCCGCAAATGTGTCTACAGAACATCCTGTAGTGGTATCCAAGTTCATAGAACATGCCAAGGAGATAGACTTTGACGGTGTGGCAAAGGATGGTGAGATAATCGCATACGCCATATCTGAACATGTGGAGTTTGCAGGCGTGCATTCCGGCGATGCGACATTGCAGTTCCCTCCTCAGAAACTGTATGTAGAGACAGTGCGCCGTATCAAGCGTATTACCAAGCAGATAGCACGTGAACTGCATATTTCTGGCCCGTTCAACTGCCAGTATATGGCAAAGGACAATGACATCCTTGTCATAGAGACTAATCTCCGTGCCAGCCGTTCGTTCCCATTTGTATCCAAGGTGCTGAAGCTGAACTTTATAGACCTTGCTACAAAGATAATGCTCAATGTGCCGTTTGAGAAACCGTCCAAGACGCTCTTTGACCTTGACTATGTAGGCATAAAGTCAAGCCAGTTCTCTTTCAACCGCCTGCAGGGCTCAGACCCGGTATTGGGCGTGGATATGGCTTCAACAGGAGAGGTCGGATGTATAGGAGATGATACATCCTGTGCACTATTGAAGGCAATGCTTTCCGTTGGCCACCGCATTCCGCAGAAGACGGTTCTTCTCTCTACCGGTGCCACGAAGCAGAAGGCAGAGATGCTTGATGCCGCACATGAGCTGATAGAACACGGCTATGTGCTTTATGCTACAGGCGGAACGCATAAGTTCTTGAGTGAGAATGGTGTTGAGAATATCGAAGTATTCTGGCCTTCTGATGAAGGAAAGTACCCTCAGGCTCTCGAGATGCTTCATGAGAAGAAGATAAATATGGTAGTCAATATCCCGAAGAACCATACGGCGCGTGAACTTGACAATGGCTATAAGATTCGTCGTGCGGCAATAGACTTGAATATTCCGCTTATCACGAATTCACGGCTTGCAAGTGCATTCATACATGCATTCTGCACAATGCCGATAAAAGATATCGCTATAAAATCCTGGTCTGAATATAAGTAATGGCAATAGTTTCTCCTTCGTTGCTTGCAGCGGATTTTCTCCATCTGGAGAAAGACATAGAGATGATAAACCGCAGTGAAGCGGACTGGCTTCATCTGGATATCATGGATGGTATGTTTGTCCCAAATATATCATTCGGTTTCAGTGTGCTTGATGCGATAGTCAAGGTTCTCAAGAAACCTATGGATGTGCATTATATGACCATGCATCCTGAAGACTATATTGAGAGGACGGCATGTCTTGGAGCGATGTCCATGAATTTTCATGTCGAGGCATGTGGTGAGCGGACGGCAGATGTTATCCGCCGTATCCATGATGCCGGGATGAAGGCTGCTGTGACAATCAGCCCGGATACTCCTGTTGAGGCTGTCCGTCCATATATAAATGATGTGGAGATGGTTCTTGTGATGAGCGTCTATCCCGGTTTCGGCGGTCAGAAATTCATTGAGGCAACGATAGAACGTGTACATGCTCTAAGACGTATGATTGCAGAGTGCGGCAGCAAGGCACTTATAGAGGTAGATGGAGGTGTCGATGCTTCGACAGCTCCACGCCTTGTCGAGGCAGGCTGTGATGCCCTTGTCTCTGGCTCGTATATCTTCAGAGCACAGGAGCCTCTTGAAACAATAGAATCACTAAAATCACTAAAACGACTAACTTAATAAATCTTTTAATACTATGAATCTAAAAGTTCGTCTTACCATTATGAACTTCCTGGAGTTTGCTGTCTGGGGAGCATATCTTACAAGTATGGGCACATATCTGGCCAATGCAGGTTTCGGTTCCATAATAGGATGGTTTTATTCTATTCAGGGAATCGTGAGTATCTTCATGCCAGGAATAATGGGAGTTGTCGCTGACCGTTGGGTACAGGCTCAGCGTCTTCTCTCCCTGTGTCATCTTGTTGCTGGAGCCTTCATGGCTGCTGCTGGCATATACGGACTGAATGAGGGGTGTGATATCAGCATACTCTTCACATTATATTCAGTTAGTGTAGCTTTCTTCATGCCGACATTGGCGTTGTCCAATTCCGTAGCGTTCAATGCCTTGACAAAGGCTGGTATGGACACTGTCAAGGATTTTCCTCCTATCCGTGTCTTCGGAACGATCGGTTTCATCTGTACGATGTGGCTTGTTGATATCTGCGGTTTCCAGCCTACAAGCCAGCAGTTTGTCGTTTCCGGTGCACTGAGTCTTGCCCTCGCAGCATATTCCCTCACCCTTCCAACCGTACCTACAAAGGTTGTGGACGGGACAAGTGCCGATTCTGAGACACTCGTGCAGAAGCTTGGCCTTGACGCTATACAGCTTTTCAAGAAAAAGGAAATGGCGATATTTTTCATATTCTCCATGTTCCTTGGTGTCAGTCTTCAGATAACAAACGGATATGCAAATCCTTATATCACATCATTCCAAGGCATTGCGGAGTTTGCTGACACGTTCGGTGCACAGCATGCCAATATACTTATCTCCCTTTCCCAGATAAGCGAGACTTGCTGCATCTTGTTCATACCGTTCTTCCTGAAGCGTTTTGGCATAAAGAATGTCATGATGATAGCCATGGGAGCGTGGGTTCTTCGTTTCGGTCTATTCGGTACAGGAGACCCGGGCATGGGCGTTTGGATGTTCATACTCAGTTGTATCGTATATGGTGTAGCGTTTGATTTCTTCAACATTTCCGGTGCATTGTTCGTGGACAAGAGCACAAACTCCGAGATACGCTCCTCTGCACAGGGACTGTTCATGATCATGACAAACGGGCTTGGCGCTACTATCGGTACGCTTTCAGCGCAGGCGATTGTCAATGAATTCGTATTCAGTCAGCCAGAGAATGTACAACTGGACGGTTGGCGCACATGTTGGTTTATCTTTGCAGGCTATGCCTTAGTCGTGCTTGTACTGTTTGCCATAATCTTCCGTCCGAAGAATCATGAATCAGTCGATGCCGATAAGGCGTAAATGTGACAATGAAGGATTCTGTATACATTGTCTTATGGTATATTGATTAACAGAAACATTTGTTTATGCAGGATAAAGTTGAATTGAAAGTACATAGTGTCTCTGAGATTGTCGGTAATTCAGAGGTAGGCATTGTTGTATTAATGGATAAGGATGAGATGATGCAGATAGCCATTGTCTGCGACAAGGCGATGAAGGAGACGCTGCACATGCATATATCCAAGCAGAAGGTTTGCAACACGATGCTGGCCGATGTCCTTGCCAATATACTCCTCAATCAGGTAGGCTATAAGTGCGAACTTATAATAAACGATATTGTCGACGGCGTATATAAGGCGATGATTGTCAATACCGAGACCTATCAACCAGTATCTCTTCGTGCGTCAGATGCAATACTCATGCACATCATTACCAAGACACCTATATATGCCACCATGCAGTTGATGAAACGGCAGGCTGTACCTGTCACAGCTGGCAGCATATCCATGGCTCTTCCTTACAATGCCTTGTCGGACAAGATGTTGCAGGATGCCATGAAAAGTGCCGTGGAACAGGAAAAGTACGAGATGGCCTCTGCCATCCGTGACGAACTCAAGAAGAGGGGCAAGCTATAGATAGATGGTTTAGTGGTTCAGGGTTTTAGGTTTTTGGTTGAATACCCATAACTTTGGTTTTAGGTCTTTGGTTTTAGGTTTTTGGTTAATTACCCACAACCTACAACCCATAACCTACAACCCATAACCTACAACCCCAAAGGGCGTAAGCCCGACCGTAATCCCCGTACAACCGTAAAACCGTACAATGAAAGAGATTCGATTTTTTTATGCTCCTGAAGCAAAGGAGACGGAGGAGCTTCCCCAGGAGGAGGCGACACATGCTATCCGTGTCCTGCGTCTGCAGCCTGGCGATGAGATATTCCTGATGGACGGTAAAGGTGTCTTTTACCGTGCAGAGATTACTGTTGTCACAAACAAGAAATGTCTGTATCGTATCATGGAGTCCATGCCTCAAGAACCTATATGGCGTGGGCATATACATCTTGCCATTGCTCCTACAAAGATGATGGACAGGATGGAATGGATGGCGGAGAAGGCTACCGAGATTGGCTTTGACGAGATTTCTTTCTTGAAATGCCGCTTCTCCGAACGTACAAGGATACGTACCGACAGGGTAGAGAAGATAGTCGTGTCAGCAGTGAAGCAGAGCCATAAGGCATGGATGCCAGCGGTGAATGATATGCAGGATTTCAAGCATTTCATAAGCCAGCCACGTGCTGGGCGTAAATTCATCTGTCATTGTTATGAGGAAATCCATAAAGAAGACTTTTTCAGTCTGATAACGTCTCAGGTAAACAATGAAGTTTCAGAAAATGATGACATTGTCGTGCTTGTAGGGCCGGAAGGTGACTTCAGCATCGATGAGGTCCGGATGGCTATTGACAACGGGTATCAGTCTGTGACTCTTGGCAAGAGCCGTCTGCGTACGGAAACCGCAGGTTTGCAGGCCGTAGCAATGTCTAACCTTGCGAGGAGAATCTTATAAAATGAAGGATACAACAATGAGAAATGATATTGCTCATACCAGCATATACACCTTGCTGACAATCTGCTGTGCCGTATGCATCACGCTCCTATGCTCTTGCAGTAGTGACTACCGCAGTGCCATACCTTCCGGCTGTAAGGCTATGATGCGTGTGGATGCAGCAGACGGGACAGTAGGCAAGAAATTGTCTGCACTGGAAGATATGTTGAAGATAGGTTCTCCAGAGGAGTCTGGAATAGATTTCAGAGAGAGTATATATCTTTTTGAGTCCGTAGACGGCAGTTTCGGATTGTGTGCAAAAGTCAGCGATGAAGACCGTCTCTGTGATATCCTTTTGAAGAACAAGGCAGAGCAGGGTCCTAAGCGTCAGGGATGTCATTTCTTTGTGCTCAACGGAAACATCGTTGTCGGCTGTACATCGTCTTCCGTGCTGGCGATGGGACCGGTGATGCCTGTTGCACAGGGAGAGATGTACAACCGCATGACACGTTTCCTTCTTCAGGACGAGGAGAAATCCATGATTGCGTCACCCATGATGAATAAGCTTGAGAGCATTGATGGCGGCATGGCCATTGTGGCACAGGCAGACGCTTTGCCGGAGAAGTTCGCCGGAGTCTTCGCTCTTGGCCTGCCGAAAGGTACGGAGCTGTCACAGTGTATCGTATCCGCCAATGTTCGTTTCTCCGAGGATATGCTTCTCATCGACGCAGAACCGATGTCGTTCAACACTAATGTAGACAAGGCGCTGAAAGCCTCGTATGACGTTTTCCGTCCTGTCACCCGGAAGTATCTTCATGCTATGGAAGCCACGAGTCTTGTCGGACTCTTCGCCAATGTCGAAGGCAACAGATTCCTGCCATTGTTGCAAAGCTCCGGAAGCTTGCAGACGCTTCTTGTGGGCATTAATCAGGCAATAGACTTCAATGCCGTCATGAAGAGTATAGACGGTGATATATGCCTTACAGTCCCGGCATACGGTGCGGGACGTATGGATATCGCCATGGCGGCACAGCTCCGCGACAGGAATTTCCTCGGCGATATAGGATATTGGAAAGAGTCTGTTCCTCTCGGAGCACGCATTACAGACTGGCGGAAGGATGCCTATTGCTATTCAGATGACAGCATGACATTTTATTTCGGTGTTACGCAAGAGGAAAAGCCACAGTTTTATTCCGGCACATCCTCCGTTCTTGCCGAGCATTCCATACAGAGAGCGGGACACTCTCTGCCTGAATATGTCATGAAGAATGTGATAGGTAAGCGACTCGCCTTAGTGTTGAACATTCCGTCAGTAATTGATGGAGAGGACACTGTTGCCCCGGCAAAGTTCCTTGGCATGGGGAATGTCCGTACCATAATATATACAGTCAAGTAACGTAAAGGATATGAACAAGATAACATTTGACAATGTGGTGCCGCAGGTCTTCCAGCATACAGAAGACCTTTACTCTGATGTCTGGTCAGGTCTCGTGGAATTTGAGAAAGGCAAGCTCTATCTTGTCGAGGCGGAGAGCGGCAAGGGCAAGAGCACATTCTGCAGTTACATTCTCGGTTACCGCCACGACTACTCCGGCACAATCCGTTTTGACGGCAGGGACATCAGAGACTATAGTGTCGGCGATTGGGTAGGAGTGAGGCAACACAACATATCGCATCTGTTTCAGGAACTAAGGCTCTTCCCTGAGCTGACGGCCATGGAAAACGTGCAGATAAAGAGAAATCTGACAGCAGTCTCCCATGCTTCCGAGGAGCAGATAAAGACTTGGTTTGACCTTCTCGGCATAGGCGACAAACTTGATGTAAAGATAGCCAGGATGTCTTTCGGCCAGCAGCAGCGCGTAGCCATGCTTCGAGCCCTTGTACAGCCTTTCGATTTCCTCCTTGTCGACGAACCGATATCCCATCTTGACGACAACAATTCGAGGATTATGGGCGAGATAATGATGGAGGAGGCACGCCGCCAGGGTGCCGCTGTCATTGTGACCTCGATAGGAAAGCACATGGACTTGCCATACGATACGATAGTAAGATTATAACGGAAGACATGTATATAATATGATTCTGTGGTATAACTACAGCAACAATTACACAAGGGAATTGTATGGTATCATTGCCATATCGTTCCCTTAGTTCTTTTATATTGATAGCAAAAAATCCGCATATTTGGTCTAATTGTAAAATTGTAGGCTGAAAATATCTTGTTCATGAATTGGTTTTAAATCTAAACCCGAGACTGTTTGTATAATACAGTCTCGGGTTTATTTTGCTCAGAAAGTATCGGAATTGGATATGGTATTACTGAACAACCAGTCTGTAAGACCTCCCCTTATAGGTTTTTCCTGCACGAATGTTTACAGAAGAAGACCGTATTGCTTTTGCAGGAATTTTAACGACCTCACTGGCTACATGCAAATCATCTATAAATACAACTACAGTTGCGTAAATATCTGATTCTTGAGGACAACTGAGACCTACAGTAAAATACTCTGTCATACCGTTAGTATCAACTGTTCCTGTGTAGCGTGATAAAGAAAACTGACATACTTGAGGTGAATCCTCTACAAAGGATGGAGTTCCTGTGTGCTGGTTACTTGAAGCGAGAATACCAAGATTCAGAAATAAAAAGGCTAAGATAGCCATGAACGCTGTTTTTTTCATATACGTAGTCGCTTTAGAAGTTTGGCTGTATAATAACACAGCTTAATGCTTGGATTATAGTTCTTATTTTTTTGAATAAGTGGCTCCGTTGTAGTAAAGTGAGCGTCCATTGGAATAGATTGTGATACATTCGCCATTGCCTAACTTTAGCACGTAGTTTCCGTAAGGATCTGTTTCAGAAGTAAAGCTATATTCTTTTCCTTGACCACCGACAGCAATTCTCACCCATGTACTCGTAACTTTAATGAAATTAGAGCCATTGAAGAATACTCCAGTAGGAACATTAACTGCAGCAGAAGGGAGTTCAACTGTTGTAAAAGTGGTTGAGGTTGACTTGGGGGCTGAGTTGCTGGCGATACAGGTAGAAATGCCCAATGCCATAGTGCAAACGATAGTTACAATTTTTTTCATTTTAGTTTGGGTTTTAGTGCACCAGCCATGTGCGGATTATTATAAAAAAAGCGTTAGGCTGCTATGTTATCTTTGTGTAATTGATCTTCACAAATCACAGGATAAATATAGACGCTTTTTTTGTACAATAGGTAGCCTATTCGTAGTCAGTTTATGGGATACATGATAAACTGCTGTTACTTGCCATAGGACATTTCGCCAAGAGCACGACCGATAGCCGCACCTGCATCGTAGCCCTCCTGGTAACTCATATTGGAAAATGAGCCACAAGATGATAGACAAACAGTTGTTAATAAAACTGTAAGAATGGTTAATAAGATTTTTTTCATACACATTCGGTGTTTAATTGGTCTTACAGTCCAGTCGACCGATTTTTAAATGCAGAAGCGTGGACTGAATTACCACATCTCCTACTGAAGGTCCTGAGAAAACCCGAATGCAAAGATATGAAAACAGCAGCCCACGCTATAGCGTGAGAACCGTCTTGTCATCTTCTTGCATTCTTGAAAATTTCTCAGGTTTTCAGTAGCAAGATAAGCAAAAACGCTTCTTTAATAATCTAATATGTCGTGATACTCCGAAGAATATCGTTGCAAATATACTAATTAATTTTCAAATGCCAAAATTTTTATTCTATTTTCTGTTGGAAATCACAGAAAATAGAGTCAATAGAGTCACAGAAAGAGTCAAAGTGAAGCCTATTTATAATAAGTAAGTCGCCAAAATTAAACGATAATATTTATGATAAAGCAAGCACTTACATCTTGTATGTATAAACCTTGTTCTTTTTGGTTGTTTTTGCCTTGTCTCTCAGTCACATAGCCCGCTATACTCCCTCGTTCCAAGACGAAAACATCTCAAAAATAACAAAGCTTTATACTATACATTAATTTTTGTGACTTACTTATTTATTTTCGGTGATGTAAGTCCCTTTGCATCAAAGTGTGACCTTTCATATTATAAAGTGTCACATTTTATAATATGAAGGGTTACCTTTTGCAAGTCAAAAGGTAACCCTCGTTTCTCGCTGAGAATCAACATGTTTGATGTAAAATATCCCTTCGGTTGCAGAAATCGCATTTTCAGCCATCATTTTTGGCCGCATTTTGCATTATATCTTATCGTGACTTAACCGATGCAAATTTCTTGGGAATATCCCATAGGTCTCATGTCGGTATTTCTCCATTTGCGGAATGGCATCGTGGTTATGGTGTATACGGCTCTGTCATGACGACATCATCGTGAGGTATCTTGTCCCACGAGAAGAGCGGGATGAGCTCTTTTGCGGAGATCTTCTCGGGACGGTCTGTCAGGCCGGCATGGAAGGCGAGGTGTCCGATGACCTGCTCTGGGGAACATGTGTCACGAATGCACCCCATGTCAAGGCTCTTGTCGCGCTTTGAGAGTCTCTGCCGCGAGGTGTTGCATAGGAGGGGGACATGGCAGAAGGATGGAGGGGTGAAGCCCAGCAGGCGGTGGAGATACTGCTGCTGGGGTACGGAGAGGAGGAGGTCGCGTCCTCTGACTATCTCGGTGATGCCCATGAGCGCGTCGTCCACGACGACAGCGAGCTGGTAGGCCCATGCGCCGTCGCCTCTGCGGAGGATGAAGTCGCCGCATTGGTTTGCAAGATGGACGGCGTGGTCACCGTAGTGGCGGTCTCGGAATGTGAGGGTCTTGTCAGGCACGGCAAGTCTTGTAGACCTCACGGCGCGGAGACTACCTTCACGGTGGAGGCTGATGTCGCGGAGACGTTGCGAGAGGGTGTGCACAGTCCTGCCGTCGGACTCGTGGGGAGCCTGTGTCGCCATGATTTCGGCACGTGTGCAGTAGCAGGGGTATGTGTGCCCTCCTGCCTCGAGCCTGCGTAGCTGCTCCTCATACAGTGGGAACCGCTCGCTCTGTACATGGCGCTCGTCCCAGTCCAGACCGAGCCAGCGGAGGTCATCGTCTATCTGCTCTGCATATTTCTGTCGGGAGCGCTGGCGGTCGATGTCTTCTATCCTAAGTACGAACTCTCCTCCCTGGCTCCGTACGGAGAGCCAGGCGAGGAGGGCTGTCCAGATGTTGCCGAGATGCATACGGCCTGTTGGTGATGGCGCGAATCTTCCTTTCATGATGCTTTTATCTCAGATTTTTTTATCTTCCAGCCCATGACCGCCTGGAAGATGGACATCAGTGGCGACAGGTAGCAGAAGAAGCAGTATGGGAGATAGGCTATGGTAGCCACTCCGAGCACAGTGGACTGGGTCATGCCGCATGTGTTCCAGGGTATGAGTACGGAGACGACCGTGGCGCTGTCTTCACATGAGCGGGAGAGGAGGCGCGGCTCGTAGCCCTGCCGGTTGTACTCCTCCTTGAACATGTTGGCGGAGAGGATGATGGATATGTACTGGTCGCCTGTCATGACGTTCATGGCTATGCCGTTGAGCACCGTGGCGGTGACGAGTCCTGCGCGTGTCCTCACCATGCGGCGGAACACTGCGTGGAGGAAACTTTTCAACATGCCGCAGGCTGTCATTGCCCCGCCGAAGACCATCGCGGAGAGGATGAGCCAGATGGTGTTGAGCATACCTGTCATGCCGTTTGTGGAGACAAGGTCGTCGAGGATCGGGATGCCGGTCTTTATGGAGGTGGACTGGCTCAGTGTGATGATGACGGACTGGAACAGCGAGCCGGATATCTGCATCAGTATGTCTCGCTGGAATATCAGCATCATGACTACAGCCATCATGGACGACGAGAACAGCACGATGAGCGGCGGCACTTTCCTGTATATGAGGTATGCCGTGGCTACGGGGACCGTAAGGAGCCATGGGGTAATCGTGAATGTACGCTCGAGGGCTCCGATGTATTGTGTCGTGTCGCTGTCGCTTGCTCCTTCCATCCACAGCCCTGCAAGGCAGAATATGGAGAGGGTGATGAGCATGGTGGGTGTCGTCGTGAGCATCATGTAGCGGATATGCTTGAACAGAGGGGTGCCCGAGACGGAGGACGCAAGGACTGTTGTATCGCTCAGGGGCGAGATCTTGTCGCCGAAGTATGCACCGGAGATTATCGCGCCTGCCGTCCATCCGTCTCCGAAGCCGAGGGCACGGCCGATGCCGAGCAGGGCGATGCCGATGGTCGCGATGGTAGTCCAGGATGAACCGGTCATCACCGAGACGACGGCACTGATGACGCAGGCGGAGGCGAGGAAGACGGCAGGATGGATGACCTGTATGCCGTAGCAGATAAGGGTGGGAACGATGCCGCTTATCATCCATGATGCCGAGAGCATACCGATGACAAGCAGGATGTAGATGGAGATGGTGGTCTCGTGTACCTTGACCTCTATGTTGTGCTCTATGGTGCTCCATTTCACTTTGCATATCCCCATGCCGAGGCATACGCACACGGCGGTGGCGCACAGCAGCGCTATCTGGGACGGACCGGCGAGCGAGTCGCTGCCGAAGACGGATATTGTCACGCTAAGCAACGCTATCAGTGTGACAAGGGGGATGGCACTGAGCCATGCAGATGGTTCTTTCATGTATGCTATATATGTGTTTATATCAGTAAGTCGCCAAAATTAAACGATAATATTTATGATAAAGCAAGCACTTGCATCTTGTATGTATAAACCTTGTCCTTTTTGGCTGTTTCCGCCTTGTCACTCAGTCACATAGCCCGCTATGCTCTTTCGTTTCAATACGAAAACATCTCAAAAATAACCAAGTTTTATACTATACATTAATTTTTGTGACTTACTTATGTGTTGTTGTTTCTACGGTTTTATTGCTCTTTTGGCAGAAGGTCCTGCAGGCGGAGCAGTTCGTCGCGGTACTGCGCCGCCTGTATGAAGTCGAGGTTCTTGGCGGCCTCTTTCATCATGTTGGTCGTATGCTGGATGGATTTGCGCAGTTCTGCCTCTGTCATGTTGCGCATGATAGGGTCTGCCACCATCTGGCGGTCGTCCTCGGGAAGGATGTATTTGCGCTCTGAGGGCTCAATGTATGCGCCGTCTTCGATATGCAGCTTTTTCTTCCTCTCGTCGTATGCGCTCTGGCGGGATGTCTTGGCTGTGCCCTTGACGGCATCGAAGGCCTGCTGGCGCATGGCGGAGAGTCCTCCGTCCTGTATGTCCTTGACTATCTGCTGAGGTACGATGCCGTGCTCCTCGTTATACTGCATCTGCTTGGCACGGCGGCGGGCGGTCTCGTCGATGGTGACCTGCATGGATTGCGTCATGCGGTCGGCATACATTATCACAAGTCCGTTGACGTTTCTTGCGGCGCGGCCTGCCATCTGTGTCATGCCACGGGCGTTGCGGAGGAATCCTTCCTTGTCGGCATCAAGTATGGCGACAAGGGAGACCTCCGGAATGTCAAGTCCTTCACGCAGGAGATTGACTCCCACAAGTACGTCATAGGCTCCGGCACGAAGTTCGTTGATGATTTTTATACGGTCAAGTGTATCTACATCGGAGTGTATATAAGCCGTTGGAATATCGTGGTTTAACAGGTATTCCGTCATCTCCTCTGCCATGCGCTTCGTGAGCGTGATGACAAGCGTCCGCTCTCCTTTCTCCCTGTGCTCGACAATCTCGTTGAGAAGGTCGTCTACCTGGTTAGCAGTAGGTCGGACCTCTATTCTCGGATCAAGGAGTCCCGTCGGACGGATGATCTGCTCAACGACAATGCCTTCTGCCTGCTCCAGCTCGTATGGGGCAGGTGTTGCGGATATATATACGACCTGCCTCGCGAGAGCCTCGAACTCCTCGAATTTCAAGGGGCGATTGTCGAAAGCGGCAGGAAGTCTGAAGGCATATTCTACAAGATTCTGCTTCCTCGACCGGTCGTTGCCGTACATCGCGTGGAGCTGAGGTATTGAGGCGTGGCTCTCGTCGATGAAGAGGAGCATGTCTTCTGGGAAGAAATCGAACAGGCAGTAGGGGCGTTGACCTGGCTCGCGACCATCGAAATACCGCGAGTAGTTCTCTATGCCGGAGCAGTGGCCCATCTCCTTTATCATGTCGATGTCGTACTCGACACGCTCCTTGATGCGCTGGGCGCGGACAGGGTCGCCTATCTCCTCGTAGAATGTCACACGGTCCATGAGGTCGTCCTGTATGTTGCGGACGGCGATGTCTATCTGCTCTTTTGATGTCACGAAGATATTGGCAGGGTAGACCTGATATTCCTCGAAAGACTCGAGCCGCGCGAAAGTGACGGCGTCAAGTTCGGCTATGGAGTCTATCGTGTCGTCCCACATCTCGATGCGCAGGATACGCTCGGAATATGCCATGGCAACGTCTATCGTGTCGCCTTTCACGCGGAAATTGCCTCGCTCAAGGGCGATGTCGTTGCGTACATACAGAGCCTCGACAAGCTTTCTCAGCAAGTCGTTGCGGTATATCTGCATACCGCTTTTCAGCGTGATGACCGACCCCTTCATCGCGGCAGGGCCTCCCATGCCGTATATGCACGACACGGAGGCGACTACGATGACGTCACGCCTGCCTGACAGCAGTGACGACACAGCGGACAGACGCAGACGGTCGATCTCTTCATTTATGGCGAGGTCTTTCTCTATATATGTGTCGGAGGAAGGCAGATAGGCCTCAGGCTGATAATAGTCGTAGTAGGAGACGTAATACTCCACGGCATTGTCAGGGAAGAACGCCTTCATCTCCCTGTACAGCTGTGCCGCAAGGGTCTTGTTGTGTGAGAAGATGAGTGTCGGACGGTTGCATTCGGCTATGACGTTTGCCATGGTGAAGGTCTTGCCGGAACCAGTCACACCCAGCAACACTTGTGCAGGGTCGCCACGCTTTATGCCTTCTGTCAACTGGCGTATTGCTTCAGGCTGGTCGCCGGTAGGCTTGTATTCTGATGTTAGATTGAATCTGTGCATAGATGCAAAATTACGGAATTTTTCTGAAAGAATTGTTATAAATGATGAATAATTTGGGAAAAACGCTGCAGTTCTTTTGAAATATGGAAAAATATGAGTAATTTTGTAGCCTAAATGTGCGCATGGATTGCCACTATTGCAGAATATTCAGTAGTAAGGAATGAAAAATATTTTTGTATCGTTATTTATAGCCGTTTTGCTTACAGGGTGTGCCAAGGAGTTCAACTCTGTATACAAGCTTTCTGACAACGAATATAAATATGAATATGCCAAGCAGTGCTTTGCTGCCGGGAAATACAATCAGGCATCGGCTTTACTTGGTGATCTCGTGACACCGATGAAGGGAACGGACAATGCAGAAGAGTCCCTTTATATGTATGCAATGTCGCTTTATAAAGGAAAGGACTATGAGGTAGCCAATGAGGCTTTCAAGCGTTATACTACATCTTACCCTCGTGGCTCGTTTGCAGAGATGGCGTATTTTTATGCGGCAGAGAGCCTCTCCGAAAGTTCTCCAGAGCCTCGTCTTGACCAGACCCCGACACTGGCGGCTATAAAGGCTTATCAGGATTATCTTGATATCTATCCGCAGGCAGTTCGCCGCAAGGAGGCGCAGCAGCGGATGATTGCTTTGCAGGATAAGCTCGTGATGAAGGAATACCACAATGCAAAACTGTACTATAATCTGGGAACTTATTTCGGAAATTGCCTTTCAGGCGGTTCCAACTATGAGGCGTGCATCATAACGGCCGAGAACGCCTTGAAGGATTATCCTTATATGGATATGCGTGAGGATTTCTCCTTGCTTATAATGAAGAGCAAGTTCTATCTGGCACAGCACAGCATAGAAGCAAAGAGGAACGAACGCTATCAGAATGCCGAGGATGAATGTTACGGATTCATAAACGAGTATCCGGATTCAAAGAACCGTGACATCGCAGAGCAGTTTATAACGGTCTGCAAGAAATATACTGGTAACCAGGCTCAATAGAGGTTTAGGTTAAGGTTAGCATTATCGTTAAGGTTAAGATAAAAGTTAGAATAAAAGATATTATATATGGACTACAAGAAATCAAAAGCCCCTACAAACACTGTTACACGTAACATTGTAGAACTTAGCAATGACACTGGCAACATATACGAAAGTGTTGCCATAATGGCTAAGCGTGCAAATCAGATTGCTGCAGAGATAAAGCAGGATCTGAACAAGAAACTTGCAGAGTTCTCTTCTTATAACGACTCTCTTGAAGAGGTGTTCGAGAACCGTGAGCAGATAGAGATATCACGTTATTATGAAAAATTGCCAAAACCGACCCTTCTTGCCGCCGAGGAATTTGAGCAGGGACAGGTTTATTGGCGTGACCCTTCCCGCGAGAAGGTTGAGGAGGACTGATTATGATTCAACGCATACAGAGCGTATATCTCTTCCTTTCCATTGTGGCAATGGTTGTCTGTGCATGTCTGCCTGTTGCCTCAATTGCCCCAACAGGTATGGGCATCGCCTCTGATATGTATAATCTATGTATCATAGACGGTAATGACGGAAGTTTGAGCTTTGCTGTTTCTGGACTGTTCGCTCTTCTTGCTGCTGGTGTTATAACCTCTGTCATCAACATCTTCAGCTACAATAACAGAAAGGCACAGAGCAGAGATTGTCTGGTGACCATAATGCTCATGTTGCTGTGGATTGGCCTATATGCTTTTGAAGCATATACATATAACACAGAGAAAGCTACATTTGACGTTCGTTTTACAGCGTGCCTGCCGATTGTAGCCATTATCTTGCAGTGGCTTGCACGTGTTGCAATACGGAAAGACGAAAAACTTATACGTTCGATAGACAGAATAAGGTAATTCATCGGTCATTGTTGAAGGAAGGTTCTGTCTTATCATCGCCATTTGTGCATCCTGAATATTGAAAGATCTATGTATTATAGGTTGGCAATGGCCTATTATATAATAATGTAAGACATATAACGACAGTGTTTTTACATAAAACAGACTGTATTCCGAAGGTTTATAAACTTCTTCTGGATGCAGTCTGTTTCTTTTGCCTCGTTATAGGCCTAATTGTAGGCCTAATTGTAAAATGTAGGCTGAAAATGGCTGGTAAAGATGGTGTGTTTTTGGGGGCTATTGCCTTTGCATCATTTTCAGCCTGTCCTCTTACAATTAGACTCACTTTTCCCACTTTTTCTCAATAACATTAGATACTTTCAAGGCAAAATATGCAGAAAGAATAGACCGCATCGGTTTTTTCCGGTGCGGTCTATTCATTTCTGCATGTCTCACTCTACCTGTTTTCTTTTGCAAAAGTGGGGAGAGCTTTGCTTTATTTCTTGTAGTAAGGAGTGTTGTAAGTAAGTCTGATACCGTCACCTGTCTTTGAGAGGACGAGAGTTGTACCATCATTGCCAATGTTGTAGATATATGCACCGTTCTCGGTTGAGACCAAATGGTAGATGACATTGAAAGTTGTTGCTATGTCAGCAAGAGCATCTTTTGATTTCATCGGGATGTCAACAGTGAGCTGACCGATCTTGTTCTTCTGCTTAACGTCCTGATAGTTTATTGAAAGGTAGATTTCCGTACCTTGGCAATTACCTTTAAGGCAGTCTTTTGTTTCGTCATAGACATAACCCTTTGCTGAAATCTGACGTGTGATTTCCACTACGTTACCGTTCAGGTCGATACCGTCAAAATCAAAAGCGTGTGCACCGATGCTCATTATGAGTGCTGTGAGTGCAAGAAAAATCTTTTTCATTTTAATTACAGATAAATTTTATGTTGTTGTTGAAAACAGGTGCAAAATTACATAATATTTTAGAAAAATGTAAGTACAACCATGAAAAAGTTGTGTATATTATGATTTGTTAACGTCAGTATGTCGCAAGAAAGCGTGGAATGTATATATTCTGTCACTTAGTTCTACTTCTCATACACCCCTGATGTGCTCATGTCTTATCGTCGTTTTTATCAATGATAGGGTATAAAATAAAAGGCTCTCACGAAAATGTGAGAGCCTTCTATTGTTATGAGAGATTAGTCTTCCCAATTCTCTGCTGCCTTACGTACGTAAGTCTTGTAGCGGAGCTGAGCCATGCGCTTTGCCTCTGCAAAGAGTTCGTCAGCCTCCTGTGGGTAAGCCTTCTTCACTGAGAGGTAACGAACCTCACCGTCGAGGAAGTCCTGGAAGAGATCCCAGTTAGGCTCCTTAGAGTCAAGAGTGAATGGGTTCTTGCCCTGCTCTGCGAGCTCTGGGTTGTAACGCCACAGATGCCAGTAACCGCAAGCCACGGCACGAGCCTCCTCAGCCTGTGAGCGTCCCATGCCACCCTTAATCTTCAGACCGTGGTTGATACATGGAGCGTATGCAATCACGATAGATGGTCCATGGTAAGCCTCTGCCTCTCTGAATGCCTTGAGACACTGAGCGTTGTCAGCACCCATAGCAACCTGTGCGGCATATACGTAGCCGTATGTTGTAGCAATCATGCCGAGATCCTTCTTGCGGATACGCTTGCCCTGAGCAGCAAACTGTGCGATAGCACCGAGTGGAGTAGCCTTAGAAGCCTGACCGCCAGTGTTAGAGTAAACCTCTGTATCGATAACGAAGATGTTAAGATCCTCACCTGATGCGAGTACGTGGTCGAGACCGCCGTAACCGATATCGTAAGAAGCACCGTCACCGCCGATAATCCACTGTGAACGCTTCACGAGGTAGTGATCCAGAGTCTTGAGCTCCTGGCATACAGGGCATCCAGCCTCTGCACCCTTTGCAATCTCAGGCTTCAGGATTTCTGCAAGACGCTTTGTCTCGTCAGCATCGTTCTGCTTCTCGATCCATTCAGCGGCAGCAGCCTGGTACTCTGCAGAGCCCATCTTCTCGTCAATAACCTTCTTGAGGAGGATTGTCACGCGCTCCTTCATCTTCTTATTACCCATTACCATACCGAGACCGAACTCGCAGAAGTCCTCGAACAGTGAGTTGTCGAATGCAGGACCCTGTCCCTTCTCGTTTGTTGTGTAAGGTGTTGATGGGATAGAAGCTGAGTAGATAGAAGAACAGCCTGTTGCGTTTGCGATAATCTCACGGTCACCGAAGAGCTGTGAGATGAGCTTTACATAAGGAGTCTCGCCACAGCCAGAGCAAGCGCCAGAGAACTCGAAGAGTGGGGTTGCGAACTGTGAGTTCTTCGGATTTGCCTTGATGTCGATGAGGTTCTGCTTTGATACGACATTATCAATGAGATAATCCCAGTCCTTAGCAAGCTTCTTCATATCCTCTGCATCCGGGTTGTAAGGAACCATCTTGAGAGCCTTCTCGACCTCGCCAGTCTCCTTGTTCTTCTTGCCAGGACATACATCGGCACAGTTGCCGCAGCCAAGACAGTCAAGAACAGACGGCTGGATGATGAAGTGCATACCCTTCAGAGCAGCTGGAGCCTTGATTTCCTGCATAGCAGCATCGATGCCCTGCTTCTCCTCGTCAGTGAGAGCGAATGGACGGATAGCAGCGTGTGGACAAACGAAAGAACACTTGTTACACTGGATACAGTTGTCTACATTCCATACAGGGACGAATGCAGAAACGCCGCGCTTCTCCCAGCGTGCAGCACCGTTGTACCATGTGCCGTCTACTGTGTCGAACTTCACGAAGTCTGAAACCTTCAGGTCTGCGCCCATCTGAGCGTTGATAGGACGTACAAGTTCCTTGATGAATGCAGGAGCGTTGTCCTCCTCGACAGCGTCGTCGGCAAGTTTTGCCCAAGCTGGGTCTACGTCAAGCTTCTTGTATTCGCCGCCACGGTCAACAGCTGCATAGTTCTTGTTTACGACATCCTCACCCTTCTTTCCGTAAGACTTGACGATGAACTTCTTCATCTGCTCTACGGCGAGATCTACAGGGATAACCTCTGTAATACGGAAGAATGCAGACTGGAGGATGGTGTTGGTACGGTTGCCAAGACCTATTTCCTGTGCAATCTTTGTAGCGTTGATGTAGTAGACTGTGATGTTCTTCTGAGCGAAGATACGCTTAACCTTGTTAGGGATGAAGTTGACAAGCTCCTCACCCTCGAAGATAGTATTGAGGAGGAATGAGCCGTTCTCACGGATACCGCGTGTAACGTCATACATGTTCAGATAAGCCTGAACGTGGCAAGCCACGAAGTTAGGTGTCGTAATCTGATATGTAGAACGGATAGGCTCGTCGCCGAAGCGGAGGTGTGAACATGTGAAGCCGCCGGACTTCTTTGAGTCATAAGAGAAATAAGCCTGGCAGTGCTTGTCGGTGTTGTCACCGATGATCTTCACAGAGTTCTTGTTTGCACCTACAGTACCGTCAGCACCAAGACCGAAGAACTTAGCCTCGTAGATAGACTTTCCGCCGAGAGCCATCTCCTCTACTACAGGGAGAGAGGTGAATGTCACGTCGTCGACGATACCTACAGTGAAGTGGTTCTTTGGCTCTGGGAGCTCAAGGTTGTTGAATACAGAGATGATCTTTGCAGGAGTGATGTCTGAGGAGCCGAGACCATAACGTCCGCCTACGATTACAGGGCGGTTCTCTGCGTCATAGAATGCAGACTTGACATCGAGGTAGAGAGGCTCGCCTTCTGCGCCCGGCTCCTTTGTACGGTCAAGTACGGCAATTCTCTTCACGGTCTTTGGCACAGCCTTCATCAGGTACTCTACAGAGAATGGACGGTAGAGGTGAACAGCAACCATACCGACCTTCTTGCCTTCGCCTACGAGGTGGTCGATAGCCTCACGTGCAGCCTCTGTTGCAGAGCCCATGAGGATAATGATGTTCTCTGCGTCAGCAGCACCATAGTAGTTGAAGTTGTGGTACTCACGGCCTGTAATCTTGGAAATCTCGCCAAGGTAGTGCTCTACTACGTCAGGGATAGCGTCGTAGTACTGGTTGCAAGCCTCACGGTGAGTGAAGAATGTCTCAGGGTTCTCGGCAGTACCGCGTGTCACAGGACGCTCTGGAGAGAGGGCACGGTCACGGAAGTTCTTGATATCCTCCTCGTCAACGAGTGGACGGAGATCCTCCATATCCATAACCTCAATCTTGTGATACTCGTGTGATGTACGGAAACCGTCGAAGAAGTTCACGAATGGGACGTGTGTCTTCAGTGTAGCGAGGTGAGGTACAGCAGTGAGGTCCATAACTTCCTGTACAGAACCTGAGCAGAACATAGCGAAGCCTGTCTGACGGCAAGCGTATACATCCTGGTGGTCGCCGAAGATACAGAGCGAGTGTGATGCAAGTGTACGTGCAGATACGTCAAACACGCAAGGGAGCAGCTCACCGGCAATCTTGTACATCTTAGGAATCATCAGCAACAGACCCTGTGAAGCGGTGAATGTTGTTGTCAGCGCACCAGCCTGCAGAGAACCGTGAACGGCACCGGCAGCACCGCCCTCAGACTGCATTTCCTGTACACTTACTGTCTGACCCCATAGATTCTTACGGCCGTGGGCAGCCCAGTCGTCTGTGTGCTCCGCCATTGGAGATGACGGTGTGATAGGATAGATGGCAGCAACTTCACTGAACATGTAGCTCACGTGTGCAGCAGCCTCATTACCATCACAAGTAATGAATTTCTTTTCTTTTGCCATGTTTTTGTAAATAAAAGGTATATTAATGTTATATGTGCATTATCTATGTCTTTCCACTGATGTGGTTTTCTTGGCAATGCAAAGATAATAAATTATTTTTGTAAAGGAGTTTTGCGGTGCTTAATCAAATGACTAATTTTAGACATTTTAACAGATTAAGCATTTTTTATTACTTAATTTATGTCAACTTTTCTGTTTTGCTGAAATTATCATTACCTTTGCAATAGCTTGATGTCGTATATACGGCGAACGGCCAACACATGAAAGTTAGATTATGACATTGCATATTTTCAATCCTGAACACGACCTTGCCCTTGCGGCAAATTCTCCCTTTTGGACAGCGCCAAAGGCTGGTGCTCGTCTTCGTCATGACCTCGGCTGGTTGCCGGTGTTATGGGCAAAGTCTGGAGATATCATCGTTGTCGGTGATGTATCCGCTTCATATTCAGATGTTTCTGCATTGGAAAAATGTCTTGGGCAGAAACGTGGGAATATGTGTTTCTGTACATTGAGTGACATATCAGTGAAGGTTCTCTCTGGCAAGATAGACCGTGTGGAGGCATGGGGATGGGACTTGGCGGTTGTGAATCAGTTGCACAGGGCTGGCATTCCCCGTGAACTTATGCCTTCGGAGGCTTTGCTGGAGCGTCAGCGCGCCTTGTCTGACAGAGCCGTTTCGGCAAGGCTTCTTGAGCATCTTGTAAGTGAGCATGATGGTGTTTGCGGCGATGCCGTTGCTATATATAATATAAATAATGTGGACTGCCTTATGGAAAAGTGGGGCAGTGTCGTTCTGAAGTCTCCATGGAGCAGCAGTGGCAGAGGCGTAAGGACCTGGGGCGGGACATGCCCCAATACACGGCGCTGGATGGAAAAGGTCATCAGGTCTCAGGGGCACATTATGGCAGAGCGGTTTCTTGACAAGGTGGTGGACTTTGCCATGGAGTTTTATGCCGACAATGACGGTGCGGTAAGATACGAAGGGCTGTCGCTCTTTGCCACGTCCGGCGGTGCATATATTGGCAATATGCTTGCTTCTGAGGAGGAAAAGGTCAGCAGGTTGTCGGCGTATGTCCCGGTAGGGCTGCTTTGTGATGTCCGCGAAAGCATCTGCCGATGGATGGAGGACACGCTTTCCGGATGTTATGTCGGTCCGTTCGGTGTCGATATGATGATAGTCCGCCGGCAGGAATCTGGCGGTTTCCTTCTCGACCCGTGCGTGGAAATCAATCTTCGCCGCACCATGGGACATGTCGCCCTTAGTCTCTCGACGGTCGAGTGTGTGCAGGGCATGGTGATGAAGGTGCTTTTTGATGACGGGAAATACCGTTTCCGTATTGGTCATGGGGATTGGAATATGTAGAATCCTGTGTAGGGATGAGGGTGAAGACACTTTGAGAAAATAAGAAAACTCATGCGTTTTTTAGCTGTAAGGATTCGCGTAAAAAGTGCGAAGAGTCCTTACTGTCATGAAAATGCGTTATTTTGCTGGTTTTGCTATATTGTTGATAGCCAGTAGGTAACGGTCGATAGTGTGCGGGTGCTTTATTGAACGTGTGGCGAAAGGTGACCTTTTACATCGAAAAAGGTCACCTTTTATATGACAGAAGGTTATCATTTGTCTCCCGAATCGGCATGTTTTGCTGCCAAAACATGCTGTTTTTCTATTGAAAACCGTATAAATATGCTTTGCAGAGTGGTGTGAATTGCCATTTGTACTCTCGGTTTCCCGATTATGATAAACAGCGCATGAGAAAACTCATGTAAATCATTTGAATTTTTCATGTCCGGATTTTGATAATTCAGCAAAATCATGTATTTTTGCAACGTATATGGAAATATGGAAGTTGTGGCAGGTGTTTGGCACACTATGATGTCGGGTGAGACACGCATCTGCTTCTGTATGAAAATCATTATATTATGTAATATCAAATAAAATCGTGATGAAAAATTTTGATTATATAGCCTCTCGGCTTCGTGCCATGCAGGCAATCGTTGCCTCCATGGTGGTCTTCATGGCATTCTCTGTCTCTGTTTCAGCCCAGAATGGTGATGACGGCAGGACACAGATAATGATAGAGACAACAATGGGAAACATCAAGGTCGTACTGTATGACGAGACACCGCTTCACAGTAACAATTTCAAGTCGCTTGTGAACCGTGGATTCTACGACGGCGTGCTGTTTCATAGAGTCATAAACAAGTTCATGATTCAGGCAGGAGACTCCACAAGCCGCTCTGCCAGTCCAGGAGAACTACTCGGCGATGCGACGGAACCTTATACGATTCCTGCGGAAATCCGTTATCCCGAAATCCTGCATAAACGCGGAGCACTGTGTATGGCGCGTGAAGGAGACAATGTCAATCCGCAGAGAGTTTCTTCAGCGTATCAGTTCTATATCGTGTATGGAACGCGCTTTGACGACAACATGCTTGACCGTGTGCAGGCACGTCTTGACGCGACAACGGGAGGGAGCGTCGTACTCAGTCCCGAGGTCAGGGACGTTTACAAGCGTATTGGCGGAACGCCACATCTTGACGGCCAGTATACCGTTTTCGGAGAGGTCGTCGAGGGAATCGATATCGTGAGGAATATACAATGGATTGACACAGATGCCAATGACCGTCCGCTGACTGATGTCCGCATCATCAAGGCGTATGAGGTTACGCGATAAATCATAGTTTATCATGTTTGCCGTTTGCCGTTGTGGGCCATGGACGTCTGTTTTCATGCTTGGGATTTCATCGCCGCGTCAGCGTGCAGAGACTGTGAATCTGTGATTTGTGAAATAAGAAGAGAGGATAATCGTGGATATTTTGCCTCTATGACGGGCACATGAAAATGATTAATGTTAAAAAAAAATAAATAGGAGTTCTGGCGATAATAGATGCTTGGCGTTCTCGTAAAAAATATGTAATTTTGCACTCTGTTTGGAATAAGTATCAATTAGAAACGCAAAAATTAAGATAGAAATGTCTAAGATTTGTATGATTACGGGAAAGAAAGCCATGGTCGGCAATAACGTTTCCCACTCAAAGCATCGCACAAAGCGTAGCTTTGATGTGAACCTCTTCAGCAAGAAGTTCTACTATGTAGAAGAGCAGTGCTGGATTTCACTTAAGGTTAGTGCAGCTGGTCTGCGTCTGATCAACAAGATCGGTCTCGATGCGGCTCTCAAGAAGGCCGTTGCAAACGGTTATGTTGATTGGAAGGACATTAAAGTTATAGGAGAATAATCAATATGGCAAAGAAAGCTAAAGGCAACAGAGTGCAGGTTATCCTCGAGTGCACTGAGATGAAGGAAAGTGGTCTTCCTGGAACAAGCCGTTACGTAACGGTGAAGAACCACAAGAACACTCCTGAGCGTATGGAGCTCAAGAAGTATAATCCAATCCTGAAGCGCATGACTGTGCATAAGGAAATTAAATAATCCATTAAACCTATTAGACAATGGCAAAGAAAGCGGTCGCAACCCTCCACGAAGGCAAGCAGGATGGTCGCGCTTATACTAAGGTTATTAAGATGGTGAAAAGTCCTAAGACCGGTGCTTATGTTTTCGATGAGCAGATGGTCAAGAACGAGGACGTAAAGGATTTCTTTAAATAGACAAGACTTCTTTCACCGTAATTTCGAAAAGATACTTTTGTCCGCACAAAGTTCTGCAACGCAGAGCGTTGTGCGGATTTTTTTAATAAGACTACCGATTGAATAAGTTCAAAGGACACATAGCGCTCATTGGAGCGAATATCATTTGGGGACTATATGCTCCTCTATGCAAGGACCTGCTTAATGCACAGATTATCCCGCCGATGGTTCTTGCCGGAATAAAGACAGCCGGAGCGGCTTTGCTGTTCTGGGTTTTGTGGGCGGTGTTCAAGCTGGTATATCCTTCCCATGCCATATCTACAGAACGGATAGAGCGGGAAGATTATCCGAAGATAGTCCTTTCGTCGATGATGATTATCGCTGCCAATCAGATATTCATCACCTTAGGATTGCAGTATGCCAGCCCTGTAGACGGCACGGTATTGTGTGGAATAACACCATTCTTCACTCTGATTCTCGGAGCTGTATTCATGAAGCAGAGAGCCGGATGGATAAAAGGCGTCGGTGCCGCACTCGGATTTTCCGGCATGTTGCTGTTCCTGTTCGGCAGCGAGGTCAATACGGAGATGCACGTAAGCAATCCTTTGCTCGGCGATACTCTGTTCGTCTTGAGTCAGGTCTGCGGAGCGGTCTATCTGGTGTTCTCCGGCAATATCTTGGGAAAGTATTCACCTTTCACACTGATGAAGTGGATGTTTCTCATTTCTGCCATAAGCATGATACCGTTATATGTCCCTGAACTGCTGATGCTTGACTTTGCATGGCTGTATGCTGAAATGTCTGCCGCGATGTGGATAGAGCTGGGGTATATCATCGTCTTCGCCACATTCCTTGCCTTCCTGCTCCTTCCGGTAGGACAGAAGCATGTGTCGCCGACAACAGTAGCCATGTACAACTATCTGCAACCTGTCGTCACGGCAATATATGCCGTGATGTTCGGGCTGGCGCAGTTGAACATGCATACAATAATAGCCACGGCGCTGATATTCATCGGCGTGTGGATAGTAAACAGAGAAAAACAATAAAAATCACTACCCATGGGAATATTCAGTATTTTCAAGAAGAAAGAGACACTTGACAAGGGACTTGAGAAGACAAAGACCAGTGTGTTTGAGAAAATCAGCCGTGCTATTGCCGGCAAGACCACTGTCGATGACGATGTGCTTGACGAACTTGAGGAGGTGCTCATAACATCGGATGTCGGAGTCGACACGACGCTTGAAATCATAGACCGTATACAGCAGCGTGTCGCCCGTGACAAGTATGTCTCGACCTCAGAGCTGAACGAGATTCTCCGCGAAGAGATTGCCGCACTGTTGGAGGAGAACAATACCGGCGACCTTGACGATTGGGATCTTCCTTCCGACCATAGGCCTTATGTCATTCTCGTGGTCGGAGTGAATGGGGTAGGCAAGACGACGACAATCGGCAAGCTGGCATACCAGTTCAAGCAGGCAGGAAAGAAGGTTTATCTTGGAGCGGCAGATACATTCCGTGCCGCTGCTGTGGAGCAGATAGCCATTTGGGGTGAGCGTGTCGGCGTTCCTGTCATCAAGCAGCAGATGGGCAGCGACCCTGCATCGGTGGCATTCGACACCCTTTCTTCCGCCAAGGCGAACAATGCCGATGTGGTGATAATAGACACAGCTGGGCGTCTCCATAACAAGGTGGGGCTGATGAACGAGCTTAAGAAAATCAAGGACGTCATGAAGAAGGTCCTTCCTGAAGCTCCGGATGAGGTCATGCTCGTCCTTGACGGCTCTACTGGACAGAATGCCTTTGAGCAGGCAAAGCAGTTTGCTGCCGTTACGGAGGTCTCTTCGCTTGCCATCACCAAACTTGACGGTACGGCAAAGGGCGGAGTGGTTATCGGAATCTCCGACCAGTTGAAAGTTCCTGTGAAATATATAGGACTTGGCGAGAATATGGAAGACCTCCAGCTGTTCAACCGCAGGAACTTTGTCGACTCTCTGTTCGGCAAGAAATAAGAAACAGGGGATTGTGATTTTGGCAGGGGAAGATGTATTTTTCTTGATTTACTCCCTGAAACTGTTATACGGATATGATAAAAGGTAGAATTGACATAATCACTATGGGATGTTCGAAGAATCTTGTTGACAGCGAGTCTTTGATGCGTCTGTTGGGGAAGAAAGGGTATGATGTACATCACGACTCTGACAATCCCCAAGGTGAATATGTTGTAGTGAATACTTGTGGATTCATCGGAGACGCAAAGGAAGAGAGCATCAACGCCATACTGGAGCTTGCAGAGGCGAAGGCTGAAGGAGTGATAGGAAAACTCGTTGTCATGGGATGTCTCTCTGAACGGTATCTTGCTGATTTAGAGGAGTCGATACCGGAAGTGGACAAGTATTACGGGAAGTTCGATTTCAAGGATTTTGCAGAGTCATTACCAGAAAATGAAAACATGTCCGGCAGTGTGAAGGCACGGCTCACCACAACTCCCAAGCACTATGCATACTTAAAAATCAGCGAGGGGTGTGACCGCCGTTGTGCCTACTGTGCAATACCTCTTATTACAGGCAGACACAAGAGCCGCCCTATGGAGGAGATACTTGATGAAGTCCGTCTCCTTGTAGCTAATGGTGTACGTGAGTTCAATGTCATCGCCCAGGAACTGACATACTACGGCATAGACCTGTACGGCGAGCGTCGCATAGCGCAGCTGGTAGAAGCCATAGCACACGAGAAAGGAGTGCGGTGGATACGTCTCCACTATGCATATCCTAACCAGTTCCCAATGGAATTGCTTGAAGTGATGCGCAACAACAGTAATGTATGCAAGTATCTTGACATAGCCTTGCAGCATATCTCAGACAATATGCTCGAGCGTATGCATCGCCACACGACGAAGGAAGAGACCATGCAGCTCATTGCGCGGCTCAGGGATGCTGTCCCCGGGATACACCTGCGCACGACACTTATGGTAGGTTTTCCAGGAGAGACGGAAGAGGATTTCCGCGAACTTGTAGAGTTTGTAAAGTGGGCTCGCTTTGAATGTATGGGTGCATTCGCCTATTCGGAGGAGGACGGCACATACAGCGCTGCACATTACAAGGACGAGATACCGGCAGAGACCAAGCAGATGCGTCTGGACAAGCTCATGCGCATACAGCAGAACATATCGGCAGAACTGCAGGCGGAGCAGATAGGGAAGACCTTGACGGTCGTCGTTGACAGGAAAGAGGGTGATTATTACGTCTGCCGCTCGGAGTTCAGTTCTCCGGAGGTTGACCCCGAAATCCTCGTCCCTGCCGGTGACAAGACACTCCGTAAAGGATGTTTCTATGATGTGAAGATTACAGCGGCAGAAGAGTTTGACCTCTATGCCACAATAATCAGATAGTTTTCTTCACCACAATAAAATATACAGACAGTGAATAACAAGGAATTTATAGCTACTTTGGCAAAGAATACAGGCGTTGGCAAGGAAAAGACGCAGACCTTGGTCAATGCTGTAATAGCTGCCATGTCTTCCGCTTTTGACGAGGGAGACAATGTCACTGTTGCCAATTTCGGTACGTTTGAACCCAAGAAGCGTATGGAACGTATCATAGTCAACCCGTCATCGGGACAGCGTATGCTTGTCCCGCCGAAGATAGTGCTTAATTTCAAGCCTGCAGCAAATGTCAAGGACAATATGAAGAAAGGAGGCGCGGAATGAGTACCATGAAGGATCTTGCCCGTATTGTTGCTGAGAAACAAGGCATCACGCGTGCCGAGTCGGAGCAGTTCGTGGCAGCGATGTTTGAGCTTCTGAAGTCTACCCTCAATACCGATGACCAGGTGAAAGTCAAAGGCTTGGGGACATTCAAGATACAGACCGTGAAGTCGCGCAGCAGTATCAATGTGAATACAGGCGAAAGGGTTGTCATCGATTCCCATGACAGGATAGCGTTCACGCCAGACAAGGCGATGGCCGAGTCTGTCAACAAGCCATTCGGCCACTTCGAGACCGTAGTGCTGAACGACGGTGTCGTCTTTGATGATATGGAGGATGCACCTGATGCTGTAGATAACACTGGCGTCCAGCCAGTAGAAGATCCTGTGCAGGAAGAAACCGTTGCGGTAACCGAACCGCAGCCTGTGAAGCCTGATGAGGAGGTGGAGCAGGAAGCCGTTCAGATACATGCACCATTGGAAACCGCTTACACTGCACATGAGCAATCAGAGGATGCGCCTGTGGCAGATATTATAGACGAACAAGTGGAAGAGACTTCTGCTGTGCAGGAGCCGCAATCGCTGGAGACAGTTCCCGCCATACAGGTACCGCAGGAGGACGCAGGCGTGCAGGAAGAGCTCTACCGTGAAGAAGATGAAGACATGGCGGAAGAGAAGGGTAAGGGCAATAGGGTGATGTACCTCTTGTTTGGCGTTTTCCTTGTAGTCTTCTTTGTAGCCGGATTCTTTACGGGGCGTATGACAATGGATAATACTGTGAAGACAGAAGCTTCTGTAAAGAAAGTTGTAAGGAAAAAAGTCGTGAAGGTCGTCCCGAAGCCTGTCGTTGCAAAAGACGTTGACACAGTCAAGACCGAACGTCTGGAAACGAAGATAGCAGAGCAACAGCATGTAAAACAGCCTGCCAAGGATAAGGAAGAATCTTCTGCCACGACGTATGACTCCGACCCAAGGATACGTACTGGCGCATACCGCATAACTGGTATAGACAGGACTGTAACTGTATCCAAGGGGCAAACGCTGGAAGGCATATCGAAGACATATCTCGGTCCGGGAATGGAGTGTTATGTTGAGGCGGTAAACGGTGGCATAAAGGACGTTAAGGAAGGACAGAAGATAAAGATTCCAGCCCTTAAAGTCAAGAAAAAGAAGGCGATGTGATAGTTCCTTCTCTATTGCTCCTTATTATGCCGAGGGGTGTAATGTATATCCCTCTCTATGCGTTATATCAATGACAGCCGCCTGACCGTAAATTATTATTGGGCAATGGTCAGGCGGCTGTCATTTGTTGTCTTTATTCAATAAAAATGTTATTGTTTTAAAAAAGTAACAGGAGAGGGAAAATATTTCATTATTTTTTATTACCTTTGCAGAAATTAAGGATAATAACAATTATTTTTCTCTAAACAATGGGTGGTTTTTTCGGGACGATTCAAAAGAAAAGATGTGTCGAGGAGTTGTTTTATGGCATAGACTATCAGTCACATCTTGGTACAAAACGTGGAGGTATGGCAACTTACAGCAAGGAGACGGGCGGCTTCAAGCGTTCTATCCACAATCTGGAGAGCACATATTTCCGTACAAAGTTTGAAGACGAGTTGCCCAAGTTCTTCGGCGAACAAGGCATCGGCGTGATTTCTGATACAGATGCACAGCCGTTGCTGATGAATTCTCATCTGGGCAGATTTGCCATCGTCACGGTGGCGAAGATAAACAATGCGGAGGAGATAGCTCACAAGCTGCTTGCCGAGAACATGGTGCTTTCAGAATTCTCCTCAGGCAGAATCAATCCAACAGAGCTCATAGGCCTCTTGATTATCAAGGGCAAGGATTTCGTTTCTGGTATAGAGAATGTCTATCGGAACGTTCAGGGCTCCTGCTCTATGCTCATTCTTACCGACAACGGTATCATTGCCGCCCGTGATTTCTGGGGCAGGACACCGGTAGTCATAGGTCAGCGGAAAGGAGCCGACGGCAAGGTAGAGGCGATGGCGGCGACGTCAGAGACGACGGCGTTCCCCAATCTCGGTTTCGAGGTATCCCATTTCCTTGGCTCAGGCGAGATTGTCAAGCTGACAGCCGACGGGATGCAGCAGCTCCGCAAGCCCGAGAAGCACATGCAGGTCTGCTCATTCCTGTGGATATATTACGGTTTCCCAACATCGATATACGAAGGGCAGAATGTCGAGAAGATGCGTTACCAGACAGGTTTCTCCATGGGACAGGAAGATGATACAGAGGTCGACTGTGTCGGCGGCATCCCTGATTCCGGCATAGGAATGGCTGTAGGGTATGCGGCAGGTCATCATGTACCCTTCCAGCGTGCCATATCCAAGTACACGCCGACATGGCCGCGCTCTTTCATGCCTACTAATCAGGAGGTGCGCAATCTTGTGGCGAAGATGAAACTCATCCCTAATGAGTCCATGCTCCGCGGCAAGCGTTGCCTGTTCTGCGACGACTCCATCGTCCGTGGCACCCAGCTCCGCGAGAACACGAAAGTGCTGAAGGAGTTGGGCGCAAAGGAGGTGCACATGCGCATAGCCTGTCCTCCGCTTATCTGGGGCTGTCCGTTCATAAACTTCTCGGCATCGAAGAATGCCCTTGAACTCATCACGCGCCGTGTCATCGACGATTTCGAGTCGGGCAGGACAGAGGCCACAAAACTGAGCGATGTTTCCGGCACAAGGGGAGATAATGTCGAGGAGTTGCACATATCCGAGGAGCGCCTGCAGCAGTATGCCAAGACAGGCTCAGCCGAGTACAACGCCATGGTGGCAGAGATAGCGAGACGTCTGAACCTCGACTCCTTGAAATATACAACGATAGAGAATATTATCGAGGCGATAGGCCTGCCGAAATGCCAGGTCTGCACACACTGCTTCGACGGCAGCTCAAGCCATACCATACAGACGCCGTCAAAGTGACGGCTGTTGAGGTGGTATAAGTTTATGCGGTTTGACGGTTATAAGTTCACAGGAGAGATATCTTTGTATAACCGTCAAACCGCATAAACCGTATAATCACATAATAGCCAAACCTATCGGCCTGTTTCACCGAAGCCGTACAACAGGTCGGTCCGTCCTCCCGTAGGGCGATAATAGAAGAGACACCCGTAGCGGTTCTCCGTTTGGTAGAAGTTGCCGTCGGAAGGGAGAACCGTTGTCTCTCTATCTTTCTGCTCCAGGAGATACTGGTACGAGTAGTAGCCCATCTTCAGCCTTACGGCACAGTGGTACATCCCCTGCTCCGGGTCATACTCCATCTTGTATTGCGGAAGGGTCCTGTCCAGAGTCCATTGTCCATTCAGGTAGACATCGCCGTCAAAAGGAACTGGTGCCTTGTACGTGAAATGGCAGACGAAATACTCTGACTCTGTGTCGTTGTTACTGTTGTCCGTATTACGGATATAGAACGCTCCGTCGGCATCCTCGTCATAGATATAGTTAGGGCGAGGCTCGTCGGTATATAGCCAAACATGATAGTCCTTGCCGTCAAAGTCCGTATGGTCGACACCCATGGAGTTTCTGTGCAGGTCAAGATACTCGAATTTGCGGTACTCGTTCGTTGCCGGGAATATCAGGTCGCGGCAGTGTTGCCACGCCATCCCCTCGGCGTTGCGGAACGGCGCTCGGGATATTCTCCTCGCAGTGGACCAGCGGTTGTTCTGCATGACAATGCCCTTCACCTGCCGCTCCGGGTCCGTGACGCTGACCCCGTTGTATTGCAGCCTTACGTTCACCTGCTGGTACGACTTGTTGAACCCAGCATCAGTGTTCGTCGTCATCTCGAGCCCCACGCCGAATTTTCTGTCCAGCACCATGAAGCAGCATCTTGCTACAGGCTTCCCTTCGTCGTCATCGATCACCGTCAGCCTGTAGTTGCCCGACAACTTCAGCCTGCACAGGCTGTTGGGTATACGCAGCCTGTAGTGTGTATAGAGTTCCGCCGTGTTCAGCGATTCCTCGTAGTCGTCTATTGTCAGCCCGTTGTAGAAGCCGTCAATGTAGTCCGTCTCGAAAAGCCCTTGGCTAACGCTCCAGTCCGCCTCGCAGTGCTCTATGTTATACGTATAGCGCCGATAGTTGTGCGACATGTCGTCAAACGCTATGTTGATAGCCTCCCCTTCGCCGATAGTGATAATTGGCATTCCGAGCCAGTCTTGTCCCGCCACGACCTGTAGCGTCCGTATCTCTGGCGACAGTATCTCATGGCGCTGCGCGCGCAATGCAGAGGGGAAAAACACCGATATGCTGGCGGCAATAGTCATGATGGCAAGATGTCTTATTCCTTTTTTCATTTTTTTCTTCTTTTTTGCCTTTTGCAGGCTAATCCGTTGCAAAGATAATGCAACTCGAACGCAATTCAAACTTGTTTGAAATTGCTGAGGTGCAGCTTATCTTCTGCAAAGATACGAAAATAAAATGACATATCGCCTGTATTTCCCCTTATCATAGACCATTCAGCGGCAGTTTTTATGGCATAGCTGTGGTTTAGTGTTTATAGGTTAATAACTCACAGTCGTCTAACCACATAACTGTACCCAGCCGTCCGCCTGCATCTTGCATGGGTAGGGAAAAGCAGGAAGCAACCGCTTCCTGCATCTTTTTCTTCTTATATGCAGTGGAGGTCGGCTGCTTCCTGTTTGATGATGTCATATTTGTGTACGTATGCTCTGTTATTCCCACTCGATCGTTGACGGCGGTTTTGAGGAAATGTCGTAGCATACGCGGTTGACTCCCTTTACCTTGTTTATTATCTCGTTGGAGCATTTTGCCATGAAATCGTAGGGGAGGTGTGCCCAGTCTGCCGTCATGGCATCGGTCGATGTCACGGCACGGAGAGCCACGGGATGTTCGTATGTGCGTTCGTCACCCATAACTCCTACGGAGCGTACGGTGGAGAGGAGTACGGTACCTGCCTGCCAGATTTGGTCGTATAGAGAGACTTCTATCTCTCCGTTCTCCATATCAGCGGGAACCCCTGCGGCGAGCACGGCGCGTGCATGTTCGCCTGAGAGCCTTGTCTTGTATGCACGCAGTCCGCGGATATAGATGTCATCGGCATCCTGGAGGATGCGCACTTTCTCTCGTGTGATATCTCCGAGGATACGTACGGCAAGTCCAGGGCCAGGGAAGGGATGGCGTGTGATGAGGTGTTCAGGCATTCCCATGGAGCGTCCGACGCGACGCACCTCATCCTTGAAAAGCCATTTGAGGGGTTCGCAGAGCGAGAGATGCATTTCTTCGGGGAGACCTCCGACGTTATGGTGTGACTTGATGACTTTCCCGGTGATGTTGAGCGACTCGATGCGGTCAGGGTAAATGGTGCCCTGTGCGAGCCACTTGGCGTCCTTGATTTTCTTTGCCTCGGCGTTGAAGACTTCCACGAAGTCGCGTCCTATGATCTTGCGCTTCTGCTCGGGGTCTGTGACTCCAGCGAGGTCTGCGAAGAACTTCTCGCTTGCGTCTATGCCTATGACGTTAAGACCGAGGCACTTGTAGTCTTCCATTACATCGCGGAATTCGTTCTTGCGGAGCATACCATGGTCAACGAAAATACATGTGAGGCGATCTCCGATGGCTTTGTTTAGGAGGACGGCGGCTACAGAGGAGTCTACGCCACCCGAGAGACCAAGGATGACGCGGTCTGTGCCTATCTGTGCTTTCAACTCGTTGACTGTCGTTTCAACGAAGGAGTCGGCGCTCCAATCCTGCCGTGAGCCACAGATATCGACGACGAAGTTTCGGAGTAGTTGTGTGCCTTGCACGGAGTGGAATACTTCGGGATGGAACTGCACGGCCCATACGGGTTTCTCGGTGGAGGCGTAGGCGGCGTACTGCACATCGGCGGTGGAGGCTATGCATCGGCAGTCATTAGGTATGGCTGTGATGGAGTCGCCGTGCGACATCCATACCTGTGAGTTGTCGTCGAAGCCGGCGAAGAGCTTGTCGGTCTTGTCTATGTAGGCGAGGTTTGCCCTGCCGTACTCCCGGGTATCGGTCTTCTCTACCTTTCCGCCGTTGGCATAGGAATAGTACTGAGCGCCGTAGCAGATACCGAGGACGGGAAGCCTGCCGACGAAGCGCGAGAGGTCGGGCTTGAAGCCTTCAGGATCGTGTACCGAGAACGGTGAGCCGGAGAGGATAACGCCTATGACGTCAGAGCCGTCCTCCGGGTACTTGTTGTAGGGCATGATCTCGCAGAATGTGTCAAGTTCGCGGACACGGCGGCCTATCAACTGTGTTGTCTGGCTGCCAAAGTCGAGGATGATAATCTTTTGCATTCGGTTCATATTTGATTGAGAAATTCTGTTGCGTCTCTGAGAGTATCGGGCTTGCCGACATCAAGCAGTCTCAGGTCTTCTTTCACGAGGCCTCTGACATCGTGTCTGGCGCAGATGTCAAGGTAGAAGTCCATGATGCTGAATCTTTCGGGCCATGGTGTCATCAGGGGCAGGAGTGTCTGTGAGAGGATGTGTATGCCTGAGAATGCGAACTTCCGCAGCGGGGCGGAGTGGAGCGTCAGGCTTTCGGGAGTCTTGCCTTGCTGGGCTTTAAGCTCGGGATATGGCGACTTTATCTCCCCTGTGGCGGTGTTAATCCATCCGGCAAGGCGCATGTCGCTGTCGAAAAGGAGGTATCGTGATGTCTTGCGCGGCGAGACAAGCAGTGTGGCTCCGTTACGGGTGTTTTGCCTGTAGAAGTCTTCAAGGTCAACATTTGAGAGGATGTCGACATTGTGTATGAGTATCGGTTCCTCCTTTTTTGCCGGATGAAACAGTGGTGCCGCTTTCCTGATGCCGCCGCCTGTGTCGAGGAGTGTCTCTGTCTCGTCGGAGAGTAGTATGTCTGATGCCCATCGTCCTCTCGTCGTCTCTATGAAATTGCGTATCTGACCGCTGTGGTGATGTATGTTGATGACGACGGTATTGCCTTCGGAGTCGACACGCTCAAGGATGCGTTGCAGCAGTGGCTTGTCTCCTACAGGTACGAGGGCCTTGGGAATGATGTCTGTCAGGGGTTTGAGCCGTGTGCCGAGACCTGCGGCGAAGATCATTATGTTCATTTTTATACGGTATATATGATTGTACGGTTATATGCGGTTGTGTGACTATGCGGTTACGGCAGGAGATATCCTTATAACTGTCAAAACCTTATAACCGCACCTTACTTCTTTATCTCGCGTTCCTTGATGAATCCATGGCGGTATGCGTAGAGGAGTTTCTGTAGATTGCTTATCTGCTCCCTCAGTTCCGCGCCCTTGTCTATATCGGCGACATGCATACGGCGGTTTGCCATCTCTATGATCTGTATTGTGGAGACGATGTCCGTACCTCGTAGCACGGCGTCTTCCGCACTTGTGAAGGGCTCGTGCTGCACGAGCTGGAAGCCACGGGAATGGTATACGAGGGTGTAGCCGGCTATGCCTGTCTCCTTGTGGTAGGCCTCGGAAAATCCGCCGTCGATGACCATCAGCTTTCCGTTGGCCTTTATGGGGTTCTCGCCGTTGGCGACATGTACGGGGACATGGCCGTTGATGATATGGCGGTTGGGGCCTGCAAGACCGAAGGCGTCCATTATGCCGTCGATGATCTTCTCATCGTCACGGAGCTTGAAGTAGTATCCTTTCTCCTCCTTGTGGGTTGCTTTGTCGGCGATGAAGTAGCGTTCGAATGTTGACATCTTGGACTTGTCGAATAGTGGGGAGTCCTTTCCGCACCACAGGTACAGGAAATAGTCTCGGGCATACTCCCGGTCTTCGGGTGTGGAGTCCTGCTGGAATGCTGAGCGTACAAGCATACCGATGTTGTGCATGAGTTCTTTGCCTTTCAGGTATGTGCCGGGCATTATCTCTACCTCTTTCAGTGTGCCGTCCTCCATCAGCGGTATTGATGCATGGAAGAGCAGATTGCCGTTGTATATGGCATACATGCAACCGTGGGATAGCATGAGACGGATATGCTTCTGCAGTTTCTCTGAGACGCGGAATGAGTGGTGCAGGCGCTTCATCAACAGGCGTTCCTCGTCTGTGAGCGCGATGCCAGTGGGGAAGGTGGCGTACTGCATCTTATATTCCTTGCCGTCGACACGGCAGGTGTTGGTTTCCAGATTGACAGTGGAGATGATGTCACGGTCCTCCATGTGCCAGTTAGGATGCTTGTGGAACAGTTCTGCCTCGAGCTTGAACTGTATTATTGATATCGCTTTGTGCATCATTGCCGTAAGGCGTCTCTGCTTCTCGTCGAGATTCGTATTGCCGTCGAGGATGATAGGCTCGAAACCTGTGCATGGGTCGTCGCTGTAATGCTCCATGGCGAATGTGGCAAGCGGCACGAGGTTAATGCCGTAGCCTTCCTCTATGGTCGTAAGGTTGGCATATCTCAGGCAGATGCGTATAACGTGGCAGATGCATGCGTCATTGCCGGCTCCAGCGCCCATCCAGAGTATGTCGTGGTTGCCCCACTGTATATCCCAGGAATGGTAGTTTGTCAGGGTGTCCATGATGATGTGTGCTCCAGGGCCACGGTCGTAGATGTCTCCGAGTATGTGCAGCTGGTCAATGGACAGACGCTGTATGACGTTGCAGATGGCTATGATGAAGTCGTCTGCACGCTGTGTGGATATGATTGTCTCGATGATCACATTGACATACGCGGCCTTGTTTTGGTCGTCCGTACGCTCATGGAGAAGCTCTTGGATGATGTACGAAAACTCCTCTGGAAGTGATTTCCTCACTTTGGAGCGTGTGTATTTCGAGCATACGTCGCGCAGTACGGAGACGAGCTGGTGCAGGGTGATGTGGTACCAGTCGCCGAGATCGTCTTCATTGGCCTTTACCAGCTCGAGTTTCTGCTCTGGATAGTATATGAGTGTGCACAGTTCCTTTTTCTCCTGCTCACGGAGTGTGTTGCCGAATATCTCGTTAACCTTTCGCTTGATATTGCCAGAGGCATTCTTGAGGACATGCAAGAAGGCCTCGTGCTCGCCGTGTATGTCGGCAAGGAAATGCTCTGTGCTCTTGGGAAGGTTGAGTATGGCGGAGAGGTTTATGATCTCCGTCGCGGCTGATGATATGGTAGGGAAGTTACGCGCAAGCAGCTGCAGGTAGCGCATGTCTTTCTCTATTTCATTATTTGTCATAAGGCATCATATAGGTTATGTTATGTCGTTTCTTTTGATATGTTGAATTCATTCAGTTGTCTGTACAGTCTCCTTGCCGTCTTGCCGGATATCGGGTCAAGGGGCATATAGCCCAACGGGAGTTGCAGTCTCTCTGAGAGTATATGCATGACATGGGCACAGAAAGATTCCATGCCAAGCTTTCGTACCATGTTGCAGAAAATGTCTTCATCATACATGGAATACATTAGACGCTCGTATATGGACATGACAAGCACGAATGGAGGCTGCCATTCTTTGTTGTACTGGTTCTTCTCCAATATTTTACTTAATTTCAGCAGATCCGTTATCAGTGCTGCGGTCTCTTGGGACGATGTGCATCCGCGGATTATGCCATGCTCCTTGTCGGATATATGGCCGTCGCTGATTGTAGACTTGACTTTGAAGCGTGCAGGTAAAGCGTCTACATGTATCGGTAGATGAAGAGACAGAGCCTTGGCACCAGACAGCAGTTCCTCCATTATGCCATGATCTATGGCGTATACCTGGATATTCTTCCAGTTGTGGACGGAAAGCTGCTGCAACATATCTGGGTATTCCTGTGCCTGCGAATGTGCCGCAGTGGTATTCTGCACATGTTTCGCTTCGGCGTCTTGGCTTGCATGTCGCATATTTATAGCAGCAAGAAGAAGTGTCCATATACATTTCTCTTCCTTCTCGGAGAGTTTGTTGCGCTGAACAGTGTCGATGACCTTCTGGTATAAGGCGCGGAATGTCTCTGTTGTCTGCGGATATTCATTCTCGTTGCTTGGCCCAGGAATAAGTGCTACGCGTTTCTTCCAGCCCAGTTGTTTTATGTCTTCCAGTTCCTGTGACGATGTGGTATGCAAGACCATTGCCTTACGTATGGCAAGGAACTGGTAGGCAATGAGACTGGGCAGTTTCCTCTTCCAGAAATCAGCTTGAAGTTCTTTGGGAGATAGACCGTTGTGAGGTGAGAGGACAACGGGAATCCTGCTGCGCAGTGCCCATGATTCCACGATGGCGGCCTTGAAACTCCAGCATCCATGTATATGGATAACATCCGGCTGCAGCTTCTCTATACGCCTGCAAAAGTCGGCGTTAGATATATTGCCGGAGATTATATGTGTCTCTACAGTCTTTCCCATAACGACTTGAAGCATCTGGACAAACCTTGCGGCCTGTCCCATACTCTTCTTGAAGTTAGGTATGTAATGTAGAACTTTCATGCTGTAGAGTCAAGTCTGTTTATACAGTTACATGTCTGTATATTATATTGCGGAGTGACATGTCGTCGATGTAGCTCCGATGTAGGAATATGATAGGAAAAAGTCCCGCATTCTCCTTGTTGAGATACAGTGTCTCGCGTTTTACCCCGTTTGTCCTGCACCAGCTTTTCAGCAGCTTCCTTACAGTCTTCTTATGCTTGTGGCGTTTAAAGAATCCGAGATGTCTGATATGCATGTCGCCCAGAATTAACGGCCTGTTTTCAGATAGCGGATTGCTTTCCAGAAAATCACCGACTCTCTCAAGCCATTTCTCTGAATCTGGTGCAAATGAGGGCGGTATGATGATGACATGGTCATATTCGGCGGCCTTCACTCCAAGCAATATCTCTATCTCCTCGCCCGTGACATATTGTGGTCGGTCGGGCAGATATGTCGAACGGAGATTCTTATATTCTGCATAGAACGGCTCAAGAATATCCTTTATGTCCCCCTTCATCGTTTCACGGACAGCTACAACTTCAAATCCGGCATCGTACTGTTGGGACAGAACCATGGGTAGTGTCTCACGTAGTACGATGTCATTGTCGTTGGTGATTATTATTATTGAAATGTTCTTGCTCATATACTTCTTGGTCAGGAAGTTATATCCATGACCTAAACGCGTTTATTTGAAATCTTCAGATATATATCCGACAGGCAATGGTCGGCAATTGTATTGCGAAGCCATGATTTCTCCGTATGCTCCAGCCGAGCGTATGGCGATGAAGTCTCCGCGATGTGTCTCTTCCATACTGTAGTCTTTGGCAAAGACATCTGAAGATTCGCATATCGGACCTACAACATCATAGACTTTCTTTATGCCGTCAGGGTTGGAAATGTTCATGATGCTGTGGAACGCGCCGTAGAGTGCCGGACGTATAAGTTCTGTCATGCCTGCATCAAGTATACAGAAATCCTTATTCGTGCCTTTCTTTATATATATGGTACGTGCAATCAACGAGCCCATCTGCCCGACGACAGAGCGTCCCGGTTCAAAGTGGACTTTCTGCCCGGGACGGACTTTCAGTCTCTTTGCATAGGCCTCGAAGAATGCATGGAAGTCTGGTATCGGAGCACTGTCTGGGTCTTCATAATCAATACCCAGTCCACCGCCGACATTGATGTTCTGTATCGTTATACCTTGTTCCTCAAGACGATCCTGCAACTCGTTGACACGGTTACAGAGAGCCTCGAAATCGTCCATCTGCAGAATCTGGCTTCCTATATGGAAATGCAGACCGACAAACTCGATGTTTGTCATGTTTCTTGCCAGCATGATAACCTTCTCCATATCGGCCATAGGTATGCCGAATTTGTTCTCGGCAAGTCCTGTCGTGATGTTTGCGTGTGTATGCGCACCTACATCGGGATTGATTCTGAAAGCTATCCTTGCCTTCTTGCCGCGTGATGCGGCGAGCTGTTGTATTATCTCCAGTTCCTCGATGCTCTCGCAGTTGAAGCAAAAGATGTCATTATCTATTCCGAGAAGTATCTCCTTATCGGTTTTTGCCACTCCTGCATAGACGATTTTCTCTGCGGGGAATCCTGCTTCGATGGCGGCTTTTATCTCATTCCCGCTGACACAGTCCGCTCCAAGTCCGGCCTCTGATATTATCCTCAGTATCTTTGGATTGGCGTTGGCCTTTATGGCATAATGAATGCAGAAGTTTTCATATTTGCCTGCCTCGGAGTTGATAGTGTCCAGAGTCTTGCGCAGCAGTTCCGTATCATAATAATAGAACGGGGTCTCTATGTCCTTGAATTTCTCTATTGGAAACATTGTCGTTGGAATATTAGTGTCTGTGTATTTGTAATGGTTTTCTCATAATAGCCGAACATGTACATCGTGTCGCACAAGCATTGCTTAGTGTGCCGCGTACTGTCGTGCTCCCCTGATTTACTTGAACAATGCATCCGACAGGTTCTGCAGAGCCTGCTTCTTGTCACACTCACGGATGAGGAATGATATGTTATAGTTTGAACCGCCGTAAGATATCATGCGTACAGGGATGTCTTTCATTGCCGTTGTTGCCTTCGCTTCAAATCCGACATTCTCCCAATCGAGGTCTCCTGCAACACAGATGATACACATGTCTTTGTCTACGGTCACAGTGCCATAGTGCTTCAGTTTGTCGACAATGGCATCAAGGTGGGTCGTATTGTCGATGGACATGGACACTCCGACTTCAGATGTGCAGACCATATCGATAGATGTCTTGAACTCCTCAAATGTATTGAAGACTTTACTGAGGAACCCAGAAGCGAGGAGCATACGTGAAGACTTGATTTTGATGGCCGTGATATTGTCCTTGGCGGCAACAGCCTTTATTGTGCCTCGTTGCAGGTCGTTATTGATTATCGTGCCGGCGGCATCAGGATCCATGGTGTTCTTCAATGCTACAGGAATTCCAGCATTCCTTGCAGGTTGCACACAAGTAGGGTGGAGTATCTTTGCGCCGAAATATGCCAGTTCTGCAGCTTCCTCAAAGTTCAACTGGTGAACAGGTTCTGTCTGCTCTACTATGCGTGGGTCATTGTTGTGCATACCGTCAATATCCGTCCATATCTGTATCTCCTCTGCTCTGATGGCAGCACCGATGATGGAGGCTGTATAGTCTGAACCGCCACGTTGCAGATTGTCTATCTCTCCGTAAGCGTTACGGCATATAAAGCCTTGTGTGATATAAATCTGGTATCCAGTGTTTTCATCGAGAAGATTTTTGAGATTCTCCTTTATGAAAGTCATGTCCGGCTCTTGGTTCTTGTCGATTTTCATGAAATCCAGCGCAGGAAGCAGTGTTGCCTTTATCCCTATCTGCTTGAGGTAGGCGACAACCATATTTGTCGACATGATTTCACCCTGTGCCACTACAGCACGCTCTTCAAAACTTGTAAAGGTATCCTTGGAGAAGGCATGCAGGTACTGAAAACGGTCATTGAGAAGTTCTGTTATCTCGGCCTTTATGTCATTATCCGTGTATAATTCATCAACATGCTTCATATATTTCTTTTTCAGCTGGTTGATGATGTCGTGTGCGCCGTCGATATTCTTCTTGTAGAAATAGTTGGAAATCTCAAGAAGAGAGTTCGTTGTACCAGACATTGCTGACAGAACGATAAACGTAGGCTCGCCACTCTTGGTGATGAGCTTGCATACATCTTTCATTCTTTCAGGCGAGCCGACAGATGTGCCGCCAAATTTCATTACTTTCATAATCCTATCCGTTTGTTTTTATTGTTTTACTTCCGTTAATGTACCGTTCTCACACCGGTATACGATACCGGGGAACTTATCAAGCATGGGTATGTTGTGTGTAGACATTACTACCGTCGTTCCTGTGCGTGTAATGCCTTTCAACAATGTCACGATATTCTCCGCTGTCTCAGGGTCAAGATTGCCTGTCGGCTCATCGGCAATGATTATCTTTGGTTTGTTCAGCAAGGCACGCGCTATGGCGATACGCTGTTGTTCGCCTCCCGACAGCTCATGAGGCAGGCTACCTTTTGCCTCTGTCATGCCGACATCCTCAAGCACTTCATTGATTCGGGCGTCAATATCGGCTTTCTTCTGCCAGCCCGTAGCTTTCAGTACGAAATACAAGTTATTGTATACCGTGCGGTCATGCAGAAGCTGGAAATCCTGGAATATAATGCCCATCTCACGGCGCAACTCCGGGATATGCTTGCGTTTTATCTTCATGATTTCACGGTCAAGGACTACAGCATTCTCTGCTTCGTCAAGGTCGAGCTCGCAATAGAATGTCTTCAGCAGCGAACTCTTGCCTGAGCCGACTTTTCCTATGAGGTAGATGAATTCACCCTCATCGGCGCGGAAATTTATGTCTTTCAGGATGCACAGGTCATCCTGGTATATTGTTGCATTCCTGTAATCTATAAGCATGGCATTACATTTTGTTTCTTGTTAATGTTTGTGCCAGTTTGGGTCATGGCGCACTTGTAACTCCTTTGCCAGGTCTTCTATACGCAGGCCCTTGGAGGTGAGGAGCACAATAAGATGGTAGAGCATGTCCGAACCTTCATAAACCAAACGTTCATCCGTACCGTTTGTAGCCTCTATGACAAGTTCGAGCGCCTCTTCTCCGACTTTCTGTGCCATGCGGTTCAGACCGTCTTTGAACAGTGATGTAGTGTATGAGCCTTCCGGCATTTCCTTGTAGCGCTTCTCTATGAAATCCTGCAATTCGGAAAGGAACAGGAGTGGATTGCTTTCGTTATTCATTTTTATATTGTATATCTGAAAAATGTATGTTCTTTGTTTATATTGCAGCTAACACATACGGTTTGCATTATGCATGTTTACACATTATATTTATATAAGGCATCTTATTTATTTTCCTCACCCCAGCAGGTGTCGGTACCGGTATGGCAGGTAGGGCCGTGTGGATGCACCTTTACAAGAAGCGTGTCATGGTCGCAGTCAGACTTGATGTCCACAAGGTCAAGGAAATTGCCGCTTGTCTCGCCTTTGGTCCACAGACATTTTCTGCCACGGCTCCAGAATGTCACTTTCTTTGTCGCGATGGTCTTCTGCAACGCCTCTTCGTTCATATATCCGAGCATCAAGACATTCTTTGTCTCTGCATCTTGGATGATGGCGGGCACGAGACCTCCGCCTTTTTCAAAATCTATCTTCATAATCTTACATTTACACCTTCATTATTTAAATACTCCTTTAACTCGGGAATGGATATTTCACCGAAATGGAATACAGAGGCTGCGAGAGCGGCATCCGCTTTGCCGATGGTGAAGGCATCCTTGAAATGCTCCATCGCTCCTGCACCTCCGGAGGCTATGACAGGGATGGAAAGCTCGTCGGAAAGACGTGCCAACGCTTCATTGGCATACCCTGTCTTCACACCGTCATGATCCATTGAGGTGAAGAGAATCTCACCTGCGCCACGCTCCTGCGCTTCATGAGCCCATTCAAACAGTCCGCGGTCGGTACGTACACGTCCGCCATTAAGGTAGCAGTGCCAACCGTCCTCGTCCATACGGGCATCTATGGCGCATACGCATACCTGTGAACCGTACTGTGAAGTAATCTCCGAAATCAGCTCTGGACGACGTAACGCGGCACTGTTTACGCTCACCTTGTCGGCACCGGCATTCAGCAGTACGGTGACATCTTCGAGCTGGTTGATGCCGCCTCCTACGGTAAACGGTATGCTTATCTCCCGTGCCACCCTGCTGACCATGTCCTTGAATGTCTTCCTGCCTTCAAAGGACGCTGTTATATCAAGGAACACAAGCTCGTCGGCTCCATTCTCGGAGTAGATCTTCCCCAGCTCCACAGGGTCACCGGCAGAGCGCAGATTCACGAAATTCGTGCCTTTGACAGTCTCGCCGTTCTTTACATCGAGACAAGGAATTATTCTTTTCGCCAGACTCATTTGCAAAATAATCTTTATATTACAGGGGCAGTTTTGCGACATCTATGCGTCCCTCGTAGAACGCTTTCCCGAATACCACGGCAGGGATGCCGTTACGCTCAAGGTCGTCAATGTCATCATTGGACGATACTCCGCCGGAAGCTATGAGGTGCATATCGGGAAATTCCTGCATCACCTGTCTGTACAGCTCTGTTGCCGGTCCTTGGAGTGTACCGTCCTTGCTTATCTCAGTACACAGGACATTCCTTATGCCTTGCTCCGTATATTTGCGCAGGAAAGGGATGAGTTCCTCTTCGGAGTCCTCTTTCCATCCATTGATGCTTATCTTTCCGTTGCGCACATCGGCACCGAGAATTATCCTCTCTGCACCGTATTTCCTGATCCATTCCGCACACAGCTCCCTGTTTGTCACAGCTATGCTGCCCAGCGTCACCATGGCGGCTCCTGCATCAAATGCCTTCTCTATGTCTTCAGCGGTCTTTATTCCTCCGCCGAAGTCGACAATGAGACTTGTGGCAGAGGTTATGGCGCGGAGCACGGCGTCATTGACGATATGTCGGGACTTGGCACCGTCGAGGTCCACTACATGCAACCGCTTGAAGCCCAGCCGTTCAAACTCTACGGCGACGGCGACAGGGTCTTCGTTGTATACCTTTTTACGGTCATAGTCACCCTTTGTAAGCCGGACGCATTTGCCGTCGATAATGTCTATGGCTGGTATGAGGTCTATCATGTTTTTTTACGGTTTTACGGTCTTTCGGTCATACGGATATTGGTTTCTGGTTATAGGAAGAGCAATCTCCGTTTAACCGTCAAACCATATAACCGCTTAACCGCATTATAGCTCTATGAAATTCTTTAATATCCGTGAGCCGACACTGCCGCTTTTCTCGGGATGGAACTGTGTGGCATAGAAGTTTCCTGTATGTATTGCCGCTGAGTATGGCAGTGTGAAATCGGCTGTAGCTATGGTGTATTCGTCATGGAGTGGGACATAATAACTGTGCACGAAATACACATAGTCCTGCTCCTTAATGCCGTTGAACAGTGGAGTCTTAAGCCCTGTCAAGCTATTCCACCCCATTTGAGGAATCTTCTCCTCATGGCATGTCGGCTGGAAACGCTTCACATCCATAGGGAAGATGCCTATGCAGTCAGTGTCCCCTTCTTCCGAATGGCGGCAGAGCAGCTGCTGGCCGACACAGATGCCGAGAACCGGTTGGGTCAAGGAGCGTATTACATCGTCAAGATTGCGCTCGCGCAGGTATTCCATGGCGGTCTTTGCCTCTCCCTGTCCCGGGAATATCACTTTGTCGGCACAGCGAAGCTGGTCGGCATCGTCCGTTATTACAGGTTCTATGCCTATCCGCCGTAGTGCATTGACTACGGAATAGATATTTCCGGCATTGTATTTTACTATCGCTACGGTCATTGTTGCGGTTTTTACGGTTTTACGGTTGTGCGGTTGTGCGGTCTTTCGGATATCGGTTTTTGATTATAGGAAAAGCATTCTCCACATAACCGCCTAACCGTATAACCGCAAGACCTCACCGTCTCACTCCTTGATGGCAGGATATTTTCTGAACCATCCGTCAAGTCTGAGTCTCATCACTCCGAAGAATGCTTCTCCGAAAATGCCGCCGGACATCTTGCTGGTGCCTTCGCGGCGGTTGACGAATATAACAGGAACTTCCTTGATCTTGAATCCTATCTTGTAGGCTGTGAACTTCATCTCTATCTGGAAAGCATATCCCTTGAACTTTATCTTGTCCAGTTCGATGGTCTTCAGCACACGGCGTTTGTAGCACTTGAAGCCGGCTGTCGTGTCATGGATCTGAAAACCTGTGACGGCCTTCACATATTTTGACGCGAAATATGACATCAGCACTCGTCCTATAGGCCAGTTGACGACATTCACTCCGCTCACGTAACGCGAACCGATGGCGACATCGTATCCTTCGTCTGCACATGCCGAATACAGGCGCGGAAGGTCGTTCGGATCGTGTGAGAAGTCTGCGTCCATCTCGAAGATGTATTCATAATCCTTGTCGAGAGCCCACTTGAAACCGGTGATATACGCGGTGCCGAGTCCGAGTTTGCCCGAGCGCTCGATAATATACAGACGGTTCTTGAATTCTCCATCCATCAGTCTCTTCACAATATCGGCAGTCCCGTCGGGAGAGCCATCGTCGATGACGAGGATGTCAAAGGTCTTCTCGAGGCCGGACACCGCACGTATGATCTTCTCGATGTTCTCCTTTTCGTTGTACGTCGGTATGATAACAATGCTGTCACTTTTCATGGTTGCTTTGTGGGTTGTTTAGTCGTTTGGTTGTTTGGTCGTTTAGTTGTTTGGTTGATGGCCGTTTGGGATAGCATATAACTAAACCACTAAACAACCAGGCGACCAAACCACTAATTGTTCAGTCCTTGCTCAGCTTGTTCCACATGTATATGCCGTAGAAGGAGTTGATGAGGTAGACGCTGTATTTTGCCACGGTCATGAACGAGAAGTCTGATGCCGACATGAGCCACATCGCGATATACGCGACATTTATGGCAAGCCACATGTACCACTGTTCCACGAACGCCTTGACAGAGACATACATCGTGATGACCGACATCACCGTGGTGAAAGAGTCGAGCCACAGCTGCAGAGGGTGGTCATAGTCCATCTTCAATGTCTTGAACTGCATGTCGGGCAGCACGCTCTGCATGGCGTCTATCATCCATGGACCGAAATATATCAGGAACACGCCGAGGGCGAGTGTGCCTGCCGTCACTGCAAGGGTGGTGGCGAGACGCTGCTTCCATGTCATATAGCGTGTGTGGATAGTCTGCGAGTCATCGTCGCGCATACGCTTTTTCCATTTGTTCCAGCCTACAAACTGCATCGGGAGGTTGTAGACAAGTCTCTGGAGCATATCGCCGTAGATATGTGTGCAGAAACATATATAGATGTGCAGGAAGGCTTCCACTGTGCCGAATATCCAGTTTGCCATGGAGCCCTTTGCTCCGAGCACGACACAGAAGACGCCCAGTATCGCCGCCACTGCCGCTACAGAGGTGTTGAAGGTCACCTCGCCTTTCAGCAGGAAGCCTACAGCCGTAAGGGCAAGTATGGCGACGAGAAGCAGGGTCTCAAACTTGTTGAGTCCCGTGATGGATTTCTTTGTTATGTAGAGATACTTGTTCATTTTGTTCGGTTTTGTTCGGTTGTGCGGTCTTACGGTTTCTACGGTCTTACGGTTCTACGGATATTGTTTTTTGGTTATAGTAAGAGTAATCTCCGCCTAACCGTATAACCGTCAAACCGCTAAACCGAAAAAACGCCTAACCGCCACGCTTGAACACCGTGTCGAGAAAGTGCACCGTATACTCGACGGTAGGAGTGAACCACGGATGGAAGAACCAGAATGTGTGCAGCGGCGCATCATGCTTATGGACCTCGTGGTATATGCCATACGTGTCAAGCTTCCCGATGAGTTCCTCCTTGCCGTCGGAATAGCGCGGAAGCTGGCTGTTGATGAAGCATACCGGAGCAGACCTCTGTGAGACCCATGCCACTGGCGATGCCTCTATCCAGTTTTCCCTCGCGTCTTCATACAACCCTCCGAGCCATTGCGCCGTGAGCGGCATCTTGTGCTGCCGCCGCATCCTCTCCTCGGTGTCTTCTATGTTGTGTCGGGAGATGAATGTCGAGCATCCGTCCATGCTCACCACAGCCTGTATGTCGCTGCTGTGCTGTGCCCATTCGCCGTTCCCCTCATGGCGCGCCGACCCGTTTGTCATGCCCACAAGCGTGGCGAGATGACCTCCGGCAGAGCATCCGGACATGGCAATCCTTGTGGTGTCTATGCCGTACTGTGCCGCATGAGCCCGTGCCCAGCGTACAGCCGTCTTCAGGTCGTGGAGTGCGGCAGGATAGACGGCTTCCGGTCTGAGGCGGTACTCCACAGCTATCGTGACATACCCCTTAGCAGCAATAGCCATAGCCATGGGCACCTGCAGGGATTTGTCACCCGAGTTCCATCCTCCTCCATGAACCATAATCAGTGCCGGACGTCGCTTCTTGTCCGATGGACGGTAGACATTCAGGCGCAGCTCGCGGTCGCCGTATGGTGTGCCGTGCAGGGTAGTGTACACCACATCCTCGTATGCGGTGACGCCTTTCGGCAGTTCCTGCCTCGCCGGCTCTATCTCCGGATGGTATTTCTTGTTGTGGAGATAGGTGGAGAGGATTGTATACGACGTGTCTCTCGGCACTTGCACATTCTGAGCCTGCATACCGATATGGCAATATGCAAGCAGGAATGATATGACGAGACACAGCTTTTTCATGAAATCTTTGTATTTTTGGCTGCAAAGGTACTGAAAAAAAACGATATTGGCAAAATATATTAAATAAATTCGCGTGTGCGCTGAAATTATTAGTCTGTATACGCGCAGAATGCCGTTTCGTACATGCAAAATGCTCTGTCATCGCATTGCGGAATGTCGTGCGCCGAGATTTGGGCGAGGTGGTCGTAACCGAAGACGAAGTTCAGGGTCACCTTTCATCCTGCAAATGGTGACACTTAATGTGGTGAAAGGTGACCCTTTGCCTTGTAAAAGGTGACCTTCTGTTAACCCTTTTGCCTATAACAGAATAAATACTTGTAATACAGCGACTAACATGATAATACCAAGAAGTCACTTGAAGCTACAGGCAACTCTGTATAATGCCGTTCGTCCGGCATTTTTTTGCATATTAGAAAATATTATTGTAACTTTGCAGCCGATTACCACGGTTGTATGCGGGTTTGCGGTTATACGGTCAGGCGGTTATGCGGAGAGAACCCTTCCTATAGCCCAAAACCAATATCCGTATAACCGCAAGACCGCACAACCGTACATAACCCACAGAAAATGAAGGAAAACAAGCTCCTTTCGCGTTATACTAAATCCGCACAGGCAGGTGCTTTAGCCAGGACATTGGCCAAAAGTTCCGTACATTCGGTCTTCCTGGAAGGTCTGTCGTGCTCAGCCGTCCCCTTGATGCTTTCCGCTGCCAACAGCAGGCTTGCGGAGATGGAGAGCGCGTCGGGTGACGACAGGGCCTGTGGAGGCATGATGCTCTTTGTGCTCAACGATGCTGACGAGGCAGGGTATATGTATCACGACCTGTGCCAGTTGGCCGGCGAGGGGAAGGCTCTGTTTTTCCCTTCGTCATACAAGCGTGCCGTGAAATACGGGCAGCACGATCCGGCAAACGAGATTTTAAGGACGGAGGTCTTGGCAAGACTTTCCGAGAGGCAGCGTCTCGGGGCCGTTGCCGCTGGCGAGGGGCTGATGGTCGTGACATACCCGGAGGCGTTGGCGGAACTCGTTGTGTCGCAGCGTGATGTGGAGACGCGCAAGATCTCGCTGGCGCGCGGACAGCAGATAGATATCGTCGATGTGGAGCATCAGCTCCGCGAGCTCGGCTTCCGGCAGGTGGACTATGTCTACGAGCCGGGGCAGTTTGCCGTGAGAGGTTCCATAGTCGATGTCTTCTCGTTCTCTTCAGAGCTGCCCTTACGACTTGATTTCTTTGACGATGAGATAGATACGATACGTACCTTCGAGGTCGAGAGCCAGCTTTCCAAGGACAGGAAGGAGCAGGTAGTCATTGTGCCGCAGCTCTCAGGCATAGAGACGGAAAAGCGTCCGCTTACGTCTTTCCTTCCCGACGGCACTCCGCTGATTGCCAAGGACGTGGACTTCGTGCTTGAAAGGGTGGGGCAGGTCTTTGAGGAAGGCTTCTCAAAGCAGGCTCTCGCGGAGCGTCTCGCCAATGCCACGGAGATGGAAGAGGCGCATATCATGGAGGAGATGCGCCGTGAGTCGCAGCTGTGCACGCAGACGGTGATGCTTGCCGAGCTGTCGAGGATGACGACCGTGGAGTATGGCATACAGGTGCAGGACGGCAGGAGATATGATGCAAGGATGACGTTTCATATTGTCCCGCAGCCGTTGTTCCACAAGAATTTCGGACTTCTTCGCGATACGCTCCGCCAATATGCCGATGCAGGGTACCGCATAGGCATACTCGCCGACAGTGAAAAGCAGGTGGAGAGACTTGATGACATACTTTCTGCCGAAACAGATAACAACTTCTCTGACAAGAGGATAAGCATAAATAGTGTAGGCTATACTTTACATGAAGGCTTCATCGATAACGACCTGAAGATGTGCCTGTTTACAGACCATCAGATTTTCGACAGATTCCATAAGTACAACCTTAAGTCCGACAAGGCGCGTCATGGCAAGATGGCTCTTACGATGAAGGAGCTGCAGGAGATGGAGCCAGGGGATTTCATCGTGCATGTCGACTTCGGCATAGGGAAATTCGCCGGTCTGGTGCGCGTGCCTGTGGGCAACTCTTATCAGGAGGTCATCCGCATCGTCTATCAGAACAACGACAAGGTGGATGTGTCGATACATTCCCTGTACAAGATAAGCAAATACCGCAGCAGTACAACCGGCGAGCCGCCGCGTCTGTCACATCTCGGCACCGGGGCATGGGAGCGTCTGAAGGAGCGTGCGAAGAAGAAGATCAAGGATATAGCGCGCGACCTTATCAGGCTTTACGCCAAGCGCCGTCACGAGAAAGGGTTCAGCTTCTCGCCCGACTGCTATCTCCAGAATGAGCTTGAGGCCTCGTTCCTTTATGAAGACACTCCAGACCAGCTGAAGGCAACGCAGGAGGTGAAGCACGATATGGAGTCTTCACGTCCCATGGACAGACTCGTATGCGGCGATGTCGGATTCGGCAAGACGGAGGTTGCCATGCGTGCCGCCTTCAAGGCTGCCTGCGACAGCAAGCAAGTGGCTGTGCTGGTGCCGACTACAGTCCTTGCGTTCCAGCATTACAAGACGTTCAGCAAGCGTCTCGAAGGGCTGCCGGTGAGAGTGGATTATCTGTCCCGTGCGCGCACGGCGAAGCAGACATCGGCTGTGCTGAAAGACCTGGCGGAGGGAAAGATAGACATCCTTGTAGGCACTCACAAGCTCATCGGCAAGTCTGTCAAGTGGAAAGACCTCGGACTGCTGATTATAGACGAGGAGCAGAAGTTCGGCGTCTCTACAAAGGAGAAGCTGCGCCAGGTGAAGACAAACATCGACACGCTGACGATGTCCGCGACCCCTATACCGCGCACCTTGCAGTTCTCGCTGATGGGAGCAAGAGACATGAGCATCATGCGCACCCCTCCTCCCAACCGCCATCCTATACATACGGAACTGGGGACATACGGCCACGAGATAATAGCCGACGCCATCGGCTTTGAGATGTCTCGCAACGGACAGGTGTTTTTCGTCAATCCGCGTATATCCAACCTTGTGGAAATCGCGCGCCTGATAGAGAAGCATGTGCCAGACTGCAGGGTCGCCATAGGCCACGGGCAGATGAATCCTGACGAACTGGAGAAGATCATCATGGGTTTCATGAACCATGACTACGATGTCCTGCTGTCCACGACCATTGTCGAGAACGGCATAGACATTCCCAATGCCAACACTATCATCATAAACGATGCACACAAGTTCGGCCTGAGCGACCTCCACCAGATGCGCGGACGTGTAGGACGAGGCAACAAGAAGGCGTTCTGCTACCTGCTTTCTCCGCCGTTGTCGTATCTTTCCCATGACGCACGGACGCGTCTGGAGGCTTTGGAGACCTTCTCCGACCTCGGCAGCGGGTTCTCGCTTGCCATGCAGGACCTTGACCTCCGCGGGGCAGGAAACCTGCTCGGCTCGGAGCAGAGCGGTTTCATGGAAGACCTCGGATACGAGACGTACCAGAAGATCCTGAAGCAGGCTGTGCAGGAGCTGAAGAACGAGGAGTTTCAGGACCTGCAGGAGGAGCAGGTCCTTGAGGCGCAGACGGAGGGACGTGACATGGAGAGCCTGGAGTTTGTCGACGATTGCGGTGTGGAGAGCGACCTCGAGATGTTCTTCCCAGACCTTTATGTTCCGGGGAGTGCGGAGCGTATGCTTCTCTACCGCGAGCTTGACCAGATAGAGACAGACAGGGACTTGGCAGAGTACCGCAGGAGGCTGGAGGACAGGTTCGGCCCCGTTCCCCATGAGGGCGAGGAGCTCATGTCCGTCGTCATGCTCCGCCGCCTTGGCAAACGTCTTGGCTGTGAGAAGATTGTGCTGAAGCAGGGACTTATGCAGCTGCATCTCCTGCGTGACCAAAGCAGCCCGTATTACAAGACAACGGCCTTCGGACGCATTATCGGGTATGCCACATCCAATCCGCGCCGCTGCCAGTTCAAGACGGTGAACGGTTCTCCGCGCATTGTCATTTCAAGCGTCCCTACTGTCGGCGATGCCCTGAAGGTGCTGTCGGAAATAGCAGGCAGGGAGAGGGCTGGAGCGGGCAAGGCCGGTGTGTAAACGATGAGAAAAATGCCGTTTGGAATGATTCAACGGTAAAAAATCCTGTAAAACTGTTGCACATCTCATCGAAAAGTTGTACTTTTGCATCCGATTTGCAGTCATATATATTTATCGTCTGTACACAGAACAGCCAAGGAGAGATGCCGGAGTGGTCGATCGGGACGGTCTCGAAAACCGTTGTACTCTTACGGGTACCCAGGGTTCGAATCCCTGTCTCTCCGCTTTTTGATGTTAACTTGCAACGGTTATGCAGTTTGACGGTTGTACGGTTTGACGGTTGTACGGTTATGCGGAGATTACTCTCCTATAACTCATAACTCATAGCTTATAACTCATAACTCATAGCTTATAACTCATAACTCATAGCTTATAACTTATAACTCATAACTCATAACCTACACCCCAAACGACCAAACCACTAAACGACCAAACCACCAAACCACTAAACAACCAAACCACCAAACCACCAAAATGTATCCGCTTTTATTTGAACCGAATCTGCACACTGTAGTCTGGGGAGGGAAGAGACTTGAGGAATGGAAAGGAATGGCAAAGAGCGGTTCGCCTGTCGGTGAATCCTGGGAAGTCAGCTGTGTCCCCTCATCCACATCTGTCATATCCAACGGAAAATGGAAAGGCAGGCTGCTTACAGATATAATCAAGGAACATCCCCACGAGATACTCGGAGAGAAAGTTGCCGTGAAATACGGCAACGAGCTGCCGCTGCTTGTGAAATTCATCGATGCCGAACGCGACCTGTCTATCCAGGTGCATCCTGATGACGCCATGGCGCAGCGTGAACACGGCAAGATGGGGAAGAGCGAGATGTGGTACATCATCGACGCCAAGCCGGGAGCATACCTCTATGCAGGGTTCAGTGAACGCCTTACTCCGGAAGAGTATGCCCGGAAAGTCGCGGACGGGACAATATGCGGAAGCCTTGCACGACACGAGGTGCACAAGGGAGACGTGTTCTATCTCCCTGCCGGCAGAGTCCACGCCATCTGTGGCGGAATACTCCTTGCCGAGGTGCAGCAGTCGTCCGATGTGACTTACCGCATATTCGACTATAACCGTCCGGGGATGGACGGCAAGCCGCGCGAACTGCATACAGACCTTGCCTCCAAGGCTCTCGACTTCGAGGTGCTGGACCAATACCGCACGGTCTACGACGATGACGCGCATCGCGCCAATCATTGCATAGACTCCCCGTATTTCAATGTACGTGTGGTGGACATTGAAGCGCCGTTCCATCGCAACCTCCTCAAGTATGATTCATTCATAATAACAATGTGCCTGAAAGGCGACTGCAAGATACGGATGCGCACGCCTTCGTCTGAGGAGCACGAGATAACGCTGAAGGAAGGCCATTCAAGCCTTATCCCCGCAGCGATAGCCGACTATGACGTCATCCCGCTGGACGGCAAGACACTGCTGCTTGACGCCTTCATCGACAACAAGGACCGCTCTCTGCTGTCCATGGCGACAAGATTCCTGCATATTACAGACAAGTAGGCGGTTGCGTACGGTTGCGTACGGTTTGACGGTTGTACGGTTGTACGGTCGTGCGGTTTGACGGTTGCGTACGGTTATGCGGTTATGCGGTTTGTCGGTTTTACGGAGATTACTCTCCTATAACTCATAGCTTATAACTCATAACTCATAACCCACAAAGTTCCGATTAAGCGAGAACAGCCGGAAGCTTGCTTTCAGCCTGTCGAGCGGAAGGAACTTCGAGCGAAGCTCAACTCATAACCAAACAACCAAACCACTAAACAACCAAACCACTAAATCACCAAACCACCAAATAACCAAACCACCAAATAACCAAACCACCAAACAACCAAACCACTAAACAACCAAACCACTAAACAACCAAATCACCAAACAACAATAATCATGGCAGACATAAAGAATTACAGAATTGGAGTGGACTACAAGCTCTATACCATCGGCGAGGACGGGAAACGCGTGCTCGAGGAAGAGACGACAAGAGAAGTGCCGTTCCGCTACCTGTCGGGCTTTGCAATGACCCTTGACAAGTTTGAGGAGCAGACCGTCGGACTCAATGTCGGTGACACATTCGACTTCATCGTGGAGAAGGACGAGGCATACGGAGACTATCATGCCGACCGCATACTGGACCTGGACAAGGAGATGTTCACCATCGACGGCAAGTTTGACTCACAGCATATCAAGGTAGGAGCCATCGTCCCTCTCAACAACGAGGACGGCGCACACTTCTTCGGACATGTGCTTGAAATCACCGACACGACAGTCAAGATGGACCTTAACCACCCTCTGGCAGGCAAGACATTGAACTTTGTCGGCAGCATCGTCGAGAAGCTCGAAGCATCCCCGCAGGAGATACAGGCCATGATGGCACATCTCGCAGGAGAAGGCGGCTGCGGAAACTGCGGCGGCTGCCACGGAGGAGACTGCCACAGCTGTGACGGCGGTTGCGGCGGCTGCAATTAATATAGGGGTTTTAGGTTTTAGGTTTTTGGTTTTAGGTCTTTGGTTAATTACCTACAACCCACAAAGTTCCGATTAAGCGAGAACAGCCGGAATCTTGCTTTCCGGCTGTCGAGCGGAAGGAACTTCGAGCGAAGCTCAACCTACAACCAAACGACCAAACAACTAAACAACCAAACCACCAAACCACATGTCAAACAGCACAGGAACGATATTCACCCTGACCACCTTCGGCGAGAGCCACGGCACCGCTGTCGGCGGCGTCGTCGACGGCATGCCCGCAGGGATAGACATCGACATGACCTTCATCCAGCAAGAACTCAACCGCCGCCGTCCGGGACAGAGCGCCATAACGACAAGCCGCAACGAGGAAGACAAGGTAGAGCTCCTCAGCGGAGTCTTCGAAGGTAAATCGACAGGAGCCCCGATAGGCTTCATTGTCCGCAACCGCGACCACCATTCCCAGGACTACGAGAACATGCGCCACATCTTCCGCCCCTCACATGCAGACTACACCTACCACGAGAAATACGGCATCCGCGACCACCGCGGCGGAGGCCGCACATCCGCACGCGTCACGATAAGCAGATGCGTCGCCGGAGCCCTGGCAAAACTCGCGCTGGACAAGCTGGGCATCGCCATCCATGCCTACACCATGCAGGTAGGCAATATCCATATAGACAAGGACTACAGCCACTACGACCTCACCATGTCCGAGCAGAACGCCGTCCGCTGTCCCGACCGGCAGAAGGCGCAGGAGATGGAACAGCTGATCCGGGAAGTCAAGAACTCCGGCGACACCGTCGGAGGCATCATACAGTGCGTCGTGACAGGCTGCCCCGCAGGGCTCGGCTCACCGGAGTTCGACAAGCTCCACGCCCTCCTCGGGAAAGCCATGCTGAGCATCAACGCCGTCAAGGGCTTCGAATACGGCGAAGGCTTCAGCGGAGCATCGGCACGCGGCTCAGAGCAGAACGACGCGTTCTTCACAGACGCCGAAGGCCGCGTCCGGACAAGGACAAACCACAGCGGAGGCATCCAGGGCGGACTGTCAAACGGTCAGGACATCGTCTTCCGCGTAGCCTTCAAGCCCGTAGCCACACTCCTCATGGAGCAGGAGACCATAGACACCCGAGGCAACGCCACTGTGCTGAAAGCCAAGGGACGCCACGACCCCTGCGTCCTGCCGCGAGCCGTACCTGTCGTGGAGGCAATGGCCGCAATGGTGATCCTCGACGAATACCTCAAGAACAAGTGCGTGAAGATGTAGAGATACGTATCTGATTATATTGAAAAACGGGGCTGACTCCTTTCAATAGGTGCCAGCCCCTTTTTTGTAATTCAGAATTTGACTGAAGGTTATAGTGATGGATAGAGAATCATGTTAATTCAACCATTTTTTCGTTTTCGTGTTATAAACCTTCGCTCCAGCGGTGAACGAACCTTTGGCGTTGCTTACTACGATACCGCATTTTACATACCCGTCATTGTCAATCTTGTTCGTGTAAGTGAACGACGCAGACGTTGCTGTTGCGCTTAATTCCGAATCCTGCCACTCTCCTGCATAAGGATTCCATACCCTTAACACAACTTTTGTAGCCTTGCCATAGCCACTTCCTGTGAGATTTGTCCACCGTAATGTTATGGTTGAGCCACTGGCGGTACAACTGCCATATTTATATCCAGGTGCGAATGCCTCATCGTTCTTCTCTGATGTATACTGTGCGTAATCGCTGTAATCGCTCGTAAAGCCTGCACTATTCACAGACTTTACCTTATAGTAGGCAGACTTTCCATTTGTCGGAGGTGTCTGGTCTGTAAATACATTGTACTGCGCTGAACCAATCATGGAATATGTACCGGTAGCAGAGGAAGCTTTATATACATTATATTTAGTAGCTCCACTTACTTCGTTCCAGCGGATTACTACAGAAGGTAGCATGGCGTTCCCTTCATTTGAAACCCTCACGCCAGTAGGAGCTGCCGGCTTTTGCTGACCGCCTTCGTTGCCGCCACTGCTTCCTCCTGAAACATACGCATAGACAGAAGTCGACATTTCGCTGGAACTTGTGCTGTTTGCTGCTTGGATTTTGTAATAGTTCTTTTCCGCAGGATTGCTATCTGTTGCACTGTTTGTATAAACCGTAGACATCAGACTGTAATTGCCAGAACCAGTATTTCTGTATACGTAATATTTTGTCGCGCCACTGACAGCACTCCATGTGATGCTGACACTCTTGCCGTTGACAGTCGCTTTAACATTTTGTGGCGTACCCAGTGAAGATGTTCCTGAGGAGCCTGAACCAGAGGACTGTACGACCGTCAGGTAACATTCTCCGTCACTATCATCGGACGGAAGAAAATACACGTTGGTGTTCCTTGGGTATGAATATGGATTCGGGTCAACTGTTATTGTGATGCTTTTGCTACCAGACCCTTGCATAGGAGACACATGAACCCAGTCTGCGGATTTCGAGACGTACCATTGTACATTGCTTGTAATGTATCTGTTTGCTGAGCCTCCTTCGCTACCGACCTCTACAGAAGGAGAGTCGATATTAAGCTGTGCAGTCGCTGTCCCATTATCGTCATCGCTTGAACATGCGCACAACACTATCGTAGACATGAGGAGCAACATCTTGAATGATAGGCTGAAGATGCCAGAATTCAGCTGTTTGTGCAAGCCTTGTATAGCAGTGTGGATTCGTTTGGTTTTTTCGTTTGTTTCCATGAATGAAATGTTTTTACTAATGAATACGAAAAAGGCGTGCAACCATTCTTTCTGCTTGTTTTTCGATTGGGTTACCGCCAAGTGACCTGCTATGTAACAAGCACAGAATAGTCCACGCCTTATAAGCGTGAACTTCCAGTCTGCTTGTCCTCACATAGCGAATATTGGCGGTATTCAATCGAAAGAGAACAAGAGCTAAAAGCTCAATATATTATATGTTCATTATCAAGTGTGATGAATGGAGACGCTGTTTCGTTGTAGATGATTGTGCCGTCTGTAACGGCAGGTTTTGATTTCCAACTTGCGGAATGTCACTCTTCCGAGTGGCGTTTTCCTGTAGCGTTCCGTTCCTGTTTTGTCTGTTTCTTGACCTCCTTTTTTAGGTGTTAATACTGTATTGAAATTGTCTTATAAGACATTTTCAAGACTCTTATAAGACAATTTAAAATGTCTTATAGGACAATTCAAAATGTCTTATAGGACAATTTTATCGGAAATATGTCTTTGATTATCAGTTGATTATGGATGGCGTTTTTTACTTTCGGGCATCAGTCGTTCGTGATGTCTTCCTGCATGCTGAATTCTATGTTTGCTGGTGAGAGGGCGTCACGCATTGCTGTGCTTTTTGTGAACTGCACGTTTACGGATTTTATGCCATCGGCACCTTTTCTCCTTGCTGTCTCGGAGGAGGGGCTGCCTTCTGCCTTCATGGTGAGACGGAACGAGCCGAGGTCGCCGAGGCGTACGGAGTTGCCGTTCTGCAGGGCTTCTATCACCTCGTATTGCAGTGCGTCAAGCACGGCCTTGACATCGGAGCTTGATACTGTGCTGCGTTTCTCCACGCGTTTTATTATCTGTGCAAGTGTCACTGGGGTGGAAGGTGCCATCTGCGGATAGTACTTCGCTGCCTCTTCTTTCTTCAGTGGGTTTTTCTTTGCCCTGATTACATACTTGATCATGTTTTCTTGTATTTTAGGTTAAACATGTGTGCAAAGATATGTTTTTTCTTTGAGAAAAACGAATATCTTATAGGAAAAATGCTGTTAGGCGTATAAAATCCTTTAAAATCTTTTACTTTTCTCATTCTTCCCTCACCTTTTCAAATATTCTCTCGAAGTTCTTGCGCAGGAGTGTTGGTGAGGCGATGATGTTTCTGATGTCCTTCAGGTGTCGTTCGTTTTCCGAGCCTGGTATCCAGAGGTGGATATATCCGTGTACGGAGTATTTCTCTTCGAGATGTTTGCGGAAGCGTGAGAAATGTTCTTCCTTGCTTTTCCGGGGATAATGGTCGAGGCCGTACTCTATGGTGCGGCGCATGATGGTGTCGGGTTCCAGTTCGCGGTCTGCCTCGGCGACGATCTTCCCGTAGAGGCTTCTCGGGGCTTTGGATGCTGAGGCGCGGTGGTCTTCGACGGCTTCTTTCATTATCTTGATCTGTTCGGGAGAGAACCATCGCTTGAGTCTTGCGTCGGCAAGGAGTATCTTTCCTGATGTGATATGGTGTATGGCCCGCGGGCCTTCCAGTCCGAGGTCGTGGTATGCGGCTATGACGTATGCCATGTCTTCGTCTGCGCCTGTCTTGCGTGCCAGTTTCAGCGAGTTGTTTATCACGTTGCCGGCATGGCGCATGGAGTGGGCGCGGTCGAAGCGGTTGTATCGAGGGAGTATCTCCGTCTCGATGAAGTGCATCAGTTCGAGGTTCATCAGTTGTTGAATGTCCAGTTTAGTCCGAAGCGGAAGACGCGTCCGTTGATGGGGTTGTGGGGTGTGAGGAAATAGTTTCCCTTGCCTGTGCAGTTGACATGGCTCATCATGACGTAGAACCGGCACTGCTTCAGCTGGAAGTTGGCGTAGAGGTTGCATATCGGGTAGTTTCCTATCTTTGTGCGTATCTCCTCGTTGTCCTGTATGGCGTATGTCTGCAGCTGCGGGACGTATTCGGGTGCGTGGTATCTGGTGAACCAGCGCATGTCGACGCCGAAGTCTGTGGCAAGCACCTTGGCGATCTTGAAGCGGAGGTACAGGGTGGTGTAGACATTGAGTTTCGGCAGCGGCAGCACGATGTCGTCTGAGCTCTGCTGGAATGTGAGCTGGTTGTCGAAGTGGAGTATGCCGAATCTCAGGTTCTGCATCAGCTGGGCTGTGATGACCTGTACGCTTGACGCCTGGTGTGGTGTGACTGTCGTGGCTATATGGGCGTTGTTCTCTCCCAGGGTGTATGATGTCCCGAGGTATGTGTAGTTGGTGATGTTGTCTACGGCAAAGCGCAGGTGTGTCTGTGTGCGTCGGAGGGAGAGGGCGCCTTCGATGTGTGTGCGTGTCTCGTTGCTGAGGGATTCGTCCCACTGGAAATGGCGTGACGTGAATGTCTTGAGGTAGTCGTTTGGCTCGGCAAGGCTGAAGCCGCCCTTGGCGTGGAGACTGACTGTATCGCCGAGCAGGGGAAAATGGACATCGGCTTCGGCGTTGATGTCGAACTGTCCGACATCTTCTCCTATGACGCAGACTTTTCCCATGACATCGAAATGGAAGGTCTTGCCCTGGCGCTTTGACAGTTCGCCTCCGATGCTGAAATTGTGTTCGCTCCAGCTGTTGTATTCATAGGGTGATATCGGGTTGGAGTAGTGGTTAAGCTCGCTTGTGGCGAAGACTTTCAGTCCGGCCTTTGCGTATTTGTTGAAGCCTTCGAGCAGGGCGATGCCGAAGGTATTGCGCAGGCAGAGGTATTTGTAGCGGTCGTTTATGGAGTCTGTCTCAAGATGGTAGAAGTCGTCCTTGTAGTAGTCTGCCGGCGAGTCGTAGGCGATGTATTTCCTGCGGTAGTTGTCGAGCTGTGCTGTATGGAAGAAGCTTGTCACGGGGACATACTCTTCCTTTGTGAAGTCTTCTTCTTTCTCCTGCGGCTTGTCGTCGAGGATCTCGCCGGTGCCTGCTGCTTCCTTTGCCTTGCGCTCCTCGGCGGCTCTCTCCTTGGCGGCGGCGATGGCGAACTTTCTCGCCTCGATCTCCTGCTCTGTCATGGGGACGCGGCGCTTGAATCCGAGGCTGTAGCGGTGTGTGAAGAACAGATGCTGGTTGTCGTGGCGGTTCCAGTTGTCACGGAGTATTGTCGGTATCTCGTTCTCGCTCAGGTTTTCCGTGAACATCTCGGGATGCTTTATGTAGTTGTCGTCCTGGATGCCGCCGTTCTCGGCCTGCTTCTGGTGGTTGGTGGACATCAGGAGGTGTGCCTGGTATCTGTCGCCGAGATAGCTGCCCCACATGGTGTAGTTGAAGTGTGATGTGCTCTGGTTCTGATAGTATCCTCTGGCGTACAGGTAGTCGAACTTGAATCCCAGTCCCAGCTTCTTGCCGGCATTTACTGCAAACAGGGCTTTCAGATGGTCTTCGCCGTTTGTCTTGTTGCCGCATGTGTTATAGTCCAGGACCGTTATCGGGGAGAGGGTATTGGTGAAGCGGAACGCTTCGGGCTTTACGATGGTCTGCGTCCATCCGTTCGTGAACAGGAATTCGTCTTTGTCGTCCCTGTCTATGAATATCCTGTTGATGCGTGGCGAGCCGTTGTTTCCAAGTGTCTGGTATTCACCGTATATCCCTGATGCGAAGACATGGTTCATGCGCAGGTATGATGTCGTGTCAGGGGTGGCAGGGGAGATGTCTCCTGATATGTCGTTCACAGTCCAGACATACAGTCCCTTGGGTATTTTCTTGTGCTGCCTGGTGGAGTCGCTTCTGCTTGTCGTCATCATGCCGTCGGCATCGACCATGGTTCCGTCGTCGGATAATATGGTGTCGTCAAACTGTGCATTGGAGGTGACGGCACAGAAGAAGAAGAGTGTTATGATGAGAAGTCTTTCCATTTATCAGTTATAGAGAATATCGCTTTCCTTGCGTGCTCATTTTCTGAACCGCAATACACATTCTGCCATTTTGAAGAACATGGATGTCATTATGACAAGTATGCCCAATGTAGGTTCCGGCATGAACCAATAGAGCAGACCGCCGGCGACAGCGCCTATCATGAAGATGACGTTAAGTATCTGGCGTATAAGGAAAACACGGCTGCTGCCTGTCTTCTCCTCTGTGTCTTTTCCTCTTTTATGTATTTCCATCGTTGTTCCTTATTTGATTGTTTGTGAAAAGTATCTGAAGATTTCCTCTACACGGTCTATCGTCTTCCTGCGGAACTTGCCGCTCAGAGGGTAGAGCTTCGTGCCTTTCCTGTTGATGGCCTTGCTGTCTGTTATCCATTCCTCTGCTGTGTATATTTCCTTCTTATTGACGTTGTATTCATAGGAAATGCGGCAGAGCCGGAGGTTTACAGCGCCATCTTCGCAATTTGCTATAAGTGTGTAGCGGAAGCGTGTATAGTCTTTTGAAAGAAAAGAGGACGAGAACACCATCTCTTCATCAAATTTCGCTGCAATGATATGCTCGCTTTTATTGACTGCGGCAATACGGCTGTCCTTTGATTGTATGGTATCTTTCGCCATCGCCTGTATTGCCTTCAGCGCACGGTCGTACAATTCGTCAGCGGATTTTCCTGAAGCGGTGATGGTCTTGTCCCATTCCACTTTCCCGTTGACTTCGGGCACTGTCCCTGCCGCATATTTTGGGTCAATCCTCACAATGTCACTTCCCGAATTTTTATGGGACAGTGCTGTTGATTCTTTCTGTTCTTTTTTGCTCTCCTGCATCTTCGCTTTCATGTCATCGGGCAATTCCCACTCGGACTGCGCCATCAGGCTTAACGGCATGACGGCAAGAGCGATAATCAGTAGTCTTTTCATATCTTTTATCTGTTAAGAAGAAATTCTTTATCTGTTAAGAAGAAATTCTTTGAAATCATTGAAATCCTTTGTCATCGGCACAGCTTGCTTCTCTCCGCCCATAAACGCCTGAAGGCGTGCCGGGATGTCAATGTCGGAGGCAAGTATGCTGTCGACTGTCTCTTTGAACTTTGCCGGATGTGCTGTCTCGCAGAAGACACCGGCTTCTCCGTCATGCAGTGACTCCTGCAGAGCCCTGTAGCCACATGCGCCATGAGGGTCAAGGATATATCCTGTCTCCATGTAGCATGACTTCATTGTCTCACGAATCATATCGTCGCTGTATGCAGCTCCGGAGATGTCTGCGCATATATCCGCATGGCTGCCGTTGTAAAGCTCATGGATACGTGCAAAATTGGAAGGGGCTCCGACGTCCATGGCGTTCGCTATGGTCTGCACGGAAGCCTGCGGCGTATAGACGCCTGTCTGCAGATACTGGTAGAAGATGTCGTTGGCGTTGTTTGCCGCTATGAAACGCTTCACCGGCAGCCCCATCCGCTTGCCGAAAAGGGCAGAGCATATATTCCCGAAATTTCCTGACGGCACGCATATAACCAACTGGTCTGCAAGTCCTTTCTCTTTCATGCGTGCGTAGGCATTGAAGTAGTAGAATGCCTGCGGAAGGAAGCGTGCGACGTTTATGGAGTTGGCAGATGTCAGCTTCATGCGCCGGTTCAGCTCCTCATCCATGAACGCTGCCTTGACAAGAGCCTGGCAGTCGTCAAACACACCGTCTACCTCTATGGCCGTGATGTTCCTGCCAAGGGTCGTGAACTGACATTCCTGTATAGGACTGACCTTGCCTTTCGGGTAAAGGACATAGACATGAATGCCGTCGACGCCAAGGAATCCGTTTGCCACGGCAGACCCTGTATCGCCTGATGTCGCGACAAGGACATTCACCTCATGCTCCTTGTCCAGCTGACCTTCCTTTTTCAGGAAATATTGCAGCAGGCGAGCCATAAAGCGTGCACCGACATCCTTGAAGGCAAGTGTCGGGCCATGAAACAGTTCAAGGGTGTATATGCTGTCCGTGACTTTCTCTACAGGGCAGTCGAACTGCAAGGTGTCGTACACGATCTGCCGTAACGACTCGGCGTCAATGTCTTCGCCGAAGAACGCCTCGGCGACCTTGCAGGCTATCTCCTGAAAGGAGAGCTTCTCGATATTGTCGTAGAACTCTTTCGGAAGAGGGTTGATGCGTTCTGGCATATAAAGTCCCTTGTCCTCTGCAAGGCCTTTTATGACAGCCTTTTCGAGTGTCGCGAGTGGGGCTTTCTTGTATGTTGAGTAATATAGCATAATTGTCTTTTTTTGTCTATAATTGAAATAATCAGATTTCCATCAAGGCCTTTATGAAGCCGTCTTTTTCAAGCAGTCCATAGCTTCCTTCCTTGCAGGAATCCTCATCATATTGCTGTACCGAATCAGGGGACATCCCTGGTGCATATATGAGAAACGGCACAGGCTCGGCAGTATGAGTGCGGTGGCGGACAGGGGTAGGGTGGTCTGGCAATACCGAGATGGCGACGTCCTTGTCCTTTACAGCCTCATAGACAGGGCCGATGATACGGGAGTCAAGGTCTTCTATTGTCTTCATTTTCAGTTCGAGATTGCCCTCGTGTCCTGCCTCGTCACTTGCTTCTACATGGAGATAAACGAAATCGTCTCCGTCCTGCAGGGCCTTTATTGCTGCCTCGGCCTTGCCTTCGTAATTCGTGTCATACAGCCCTGTCGCGCCCTCGACATCGATACATCTCAGCCCGGCAAGAGTCCCTATGCCGCGGATAAGGTCTACAGCTGTAATCACCGCCCCACGCTTCATCTGCGGGAAACGCTCCGGCAGCGGTTTCATGTGTGGCCTGTAACCGCCAGCCCATGTCCAGATGCTGTTTGCAGGGTCTTTTCCTTGCGTCATGCGTTCCTTGTTCAGCCAATGCTTGGCAAGGAGTTCCTGCGACTTTACGGTAAGTTCATTGATGATATCGGCTGTCTGCTGCGGTGTCAGTTCCGTCGCTTCAGCATGGCTTTCTGTTGTCTCCGACGCTTTCACGAGCAACGGACGCCATGGCTGGCCTGGCACATCATGAGGTGGGGTACACTGTATATGCTTGTTTCCGCCCTTTATGACGAGCAGATGCCGATACTGTATTCCCGGATAGAAGCGTACGCGGTCATTGCCGAGATTTTCTTGCAGATACTCTATAAGAATCCTTGCATCCTCGGTTTCCAGATGTCCGCAGGAGTGGTTCTTTATCTTTCCGTCCTCGATGCATATCAAGTTGCAGCGTATAGCCATATCGTCAGGACCGAGTGCCACTCCGATGGACGCTGCCTCAAGCGGGCCACGGCCCTCGTACACCTCACTCTGGTCGTAACCGAGTATGGCGGAATTTGCCACTTCCGAGCCTGGATGGAATCCGTCCTGCACGGTTTTCAGCAGTCCCGTGCGTCCCTTTCGTGCAAGCAAGTCCATATAAGGAGTATTGGCAGCTTGCAACAGAGTCTTGCCGCCCAGCTCTTCATTATGCCAGTCGGCCATGCCGTCGCCTATAATGATAATGTGTTTCATGTCGTTCATCTCTTATCACATTATTATATATTGGCAATGGACATCACATTGGCAAACACGCCGGCGGCTGTGACTGACGCTCCTGCTCCATAGCCTTGTATAAGCATAGGATATTCCTTGTAGCGCTCCGTTGTCAGCAATACTATGTTGTTGGAACCGGCAAGTTTGAAGAACGGATGGTCGTGCGGCACTTTCTGTAAAGACACACTCGTCTTGCCGTCTTCGAGCCTTGCGACAAAACGCCATCTCATGTTGTTCTCTTCCATGACTTTGCGCTCAGCCTCAAACTGCCCGTCGAGCTCAGGGAGCTTCTTCCAGAAGTCATCAACACTGCCCTCGAAGTATTCTTCCGGGACAAAGAGATGCTTCTCGACATCCTCCTGCTCGACCTTATATCCTGCCTCCCGTGCCAGAATGACAAGTTTGCGGACCACATCCATGCCTGAAAGGTCTATGCGTGGGTCCGGCTCTGAGTAACCTTCCACACTTGCACGGCGCACTGTCTCCGAGAATGGGACATCTGCGGAAAGCTCGTTGAAGATGAAATTCAGCGTTCCGGACAGCACGGCCTCAATCTTCAGTATGCGGTCGCCGGAATGTACGAGGTCGTTGATTGTGCCGATGATAGGCAGGCCTGCACCGACATTCGTTTCAAAATGGAACTTCACGCCATGGGCGAGAGCCGTCTCTTTAAGTCTCTTGTAGTTGTTGTATGTTGACGATGCCGCGATTTTATTACATGCAACCACACTGACATTGTGTTCAAGAAGGGATTGGTACAGCTTTGATACCTCAATGGAGGCCGTGCAGTCGACGAAGACGCTGTTGAAGATGTTCATCTTCAGGATGCCTTCAAGCATTTTCCGCGCATTGCTCGGCTCTGCCTTGTCGAGCTGTTCGCGGTAGGTCTGTAGGTCTATGCCGTCACGTGAGAAGATAGCCTTCTTGGAAGATGCTATTCCTACCACGTTGAGATTCAGACGGCTGTTCTTCTTCAGTATCTCCTGCTGGTCCCTTATCTGCTCTATCAGTTTGCCTCCCACGGTGCCGACGCCGCAGATGAAGATATTGAGCACCTTGTATTCAGACAGGAAAAAGGAGTCGTGTATGACATTAAGGGACTTGCGGAGGAACTGCTCCTGGACGACAAACGAGATGTTTGTCTCTGACGCACCCTGTGCACAAGCTATGATGGAGATGCCGGAGCGTCCCAGCGCACCGAAAAGTTTGCCGGCAATGCCTGGGGTATGCTTCATGTTCTCGCCGACAATGGCAATCGTGGCAAGGCCGCTTTCCGCCGACATAGGATACATGGCGCCTGTCTCTATCTCCTTTGCGAACTCGTTGTTGAGGACAGTCACTGCACGCTCTGCGTCATTGTCCTGTACACCTATTGATGTAGAGTTCTCTGACGAAGCCTGGGAGACAAGGAAAACGGAGATGCCCTGCTCGGCAAGGGCTGTGAAGATGCGGCGGTTGACACCGATGACACCTACCATAGAGAGGCCCGTCACCGTTATGAGTGTTGTCCCCTTGATGCTGGAGATGCCTTTTATCGGCTTGTTGTCGTCGTCGACTTTGTTCTTTATGAGTGTCCCCGGGTGCTGCGGATTGAATGTGTTCTTTACCCTGATTGGGATGTTCTTGACGCAGACGGGATAGATTGTCGGAGGGTATATGACCTTTGCGCCGAAGTTGCACAGCTCCATGGCCTCTATGAAAGAGAGCTGATTGATGGTGTAGGCTGCAGGTATGACCTTCGGGTCTGCTGTCATGAAGCCGTCGACATCTGTCCATATCTCAAGGACTTCAGCACCGAGCGCAGCGGCAATAATGGATGCCGTGTAGTCTGAGCCGCCACGACCGAGATTCGTCGTCTCGCCGTTGTCCTTGTCCATGGATATGAAACCGGGCACGAGGGATATGTGCGGAAGGTCGGCAAAGGTCTTCTTGACAAGCCTGTTAGTCAGCTCTGAATCGAGGATGTGCTTGCCGTTCTTTGATGCAGTCTTGATAAAGTCGCGTGAGTCAAACCAGTGTGCGCCCTCTATAAGCGTCGCCACAATCTGTGATGACAGACGCTCGCCGTAAGAAACGATGGCATCCTGGGTCTTTGGAGAAAGATCGTGTATAAGGTATACGCCGGAATAGATGGAGCGCAACTGCTCGAGCAGTGCGTCTACAGTACAGAAAAGCTTTTCCCTATTCCTTGAATCCGTGATGATAGTGTCTATCATTTTATGATGGCGGTCAACCATCGCGTCAAACTCCTGCTTCCACTCTTCCTTGCCGTCTACAGCAAGTCGTGATGTAAGAAGGAGTTTGTCTGTTATGCCGCCGAGGGCACTGACAACAACCACTACAGGCTGCTCTGCGGCAGCACGGAGCACAATCCTCTTCAGGCTGAGGATACTTTCAACGGAACCGACACTCGTTCCGCCAAATTTCAATACTTTCATCAGTTATTCATGTTTTAGTCTGCTTTCATCCCCCCGCTACGTAAGAGGGGACAGAGACGATTTGACATCCGAGCAAACACAGGCTCTGTAGTGTCCTCGCTCAAGACCTCAAGACAAAAGAGGCTCTTTCCGCGTAAAACAGACTGCAAAGGCGGGCTTCACCCGATTAATGATAATTTTGTGCAAATATACTAATAATTTTTCAAGAAACGATGTTTTTCTTTCATTAAATGTACAATTTATTCATTTTTTAGTATTATTGTTGTTGCCCTGTTGGATGTTTCTGCAACTCAAACATTTTTACTGATATTGCCACTCTTATTTAGTGACGTCCTAAAGTGTGACGTTTCATATTTCCAAGTGTCACATTTTACAACATGAAACGTCACCTTTCGTGTGGTAAAAGGTGACCTCTGTAAAGCGTTGTAAATCAATATACTTTTACGGCAGAACGCACAGAATATTGCAGACAAATTTCACAGAAATAGAAAAGATTTAGACTCAGTGAAGATACTCCACTGAGCCTAAACAAACAATACCCTTAGCTTTTATATTATTCTGTATCTTAATGCTTTATGCTTATTTGTAAAATTCTTTCTTTCCTGCGGAGAGAGTGTTTTTCATAAGCGAGCAAATAGTCATCGGACCTACACCGCCAGGTACAGGAGTGATGAATGAACATTTCTCTGCAACCTCATCAAACTTCACGTCTCCTGTGAGCTTGAAGCCTGATTTGCGTGTAGAGTCCGGCACGCGAGTTGTGCCGACATCGACAATCACAGCACCGTCTTTTACCATATCAGCAGTAACGAAATTTGGACTGCCTATTGCTGCAATGATGATGTCTGCCTCACGACACTCTTTCTTCAAGTCTGCCGAATGGGAGTGGCATACGGTGACAGTAGAGTCGCCGTATTGCTTTTGCATCATGAGCTGTGCCATAGGTTTGCCTACAATGTTTGAACGGCCGAGGACTACACATTTCTTTCCGCTTGTCTCGATATTGTAACGCTTCAGCAGAGTTATGATGCCAAGTGGTGTGGCAGAAATGAAACATGGGAGTCCGATAGCCATGCGGCCGACATTTATAGGATGGAATCCGTCGACGTCCTTCTTGTAGTCTATGGCTTCGATGACTTTCTGCTCATTGATATGTTTCGGCAGAGGAAGCTGCACGATGAATCCGTCAACATCCTCATCCTTGTTGAGTTTGTCCACACACTCAAGCAATTCCTGCTCTGTGATATCATCCTCATAGCGTATCAATGTCGACTTGAATCCACAAGCCTCGCAGGCGAGAACCTTGTTCTTCACATAAGTCTCGGAACCTCCGTCGTGTCCTACAAGCACTGCGGCAAGATGCGGTTGCTTGCCGCCTTTTGCCATAATGTCCTTTACCTCTTCTGCAATCTCAGCCTTTATGGCTGTGGCTGTTGCCTTTCCGTCTATTAACTGGTACATTGAAGTGAAAATAAATTAAGATGCGTTGCCGCGTATACGGCAACGCACACATATAATGTTATCGTCTCATATTTTTCATTGCATTGGCCATTGCCATCATCTTGCCCGGTCCCATGCCCGTCACCATTTTCATCATCTTGCGTGTCTGGTCGAACTGTTTGAGCAGGCGGTTTACCTCCTGTATGTCTGTGCCAGAACCTTTTGCTATGCGCTGGCGGCGTGACTGGTTGATGATGTCCGGATTTTCGCGTTCCTTTGGTGTCATAGAACCGATGATGGCTTCTATGTTCTTGAATGGGTCTTCAGGTATCTCTATATCTTTGATGGCCTTTCCTACACCAGGAATCATTGCGGCAAGGTCTTTCACATTGCCCATCTTCTTCACTTGCTGAATCTGGCTCAGGAAGTCATTGAAGTCAAACTTGTTCTTACGTATCTTCTTCTCAAGACGCTTTGCTTCTTCTTCATCAAACTGCTGCTGGGCACGCTCCACGAGAGAGACAACGTCACCCATGCCGAGGATACGGTCGGCCATACGCTCAGGATGGAAGACATCGAAAGCCTCCATCTTCTCACCAGTGCCGATGAACTTTATAGGCTTGTCGACGACGGCACGTACAGACAGGGCTGCACCGCCACGTGTGTCACCGTCCAGCTTTGTGAGGATAACACCGTCTATTTCAAGTCTTTCATTAAAGGTCTTTGCTGTAGCAACAGCCTCCTGACCGATCATCGCATCAATGACGAGGAGTGTCTCGTCTGGATTTACAGCATCTTTGATGTTCCTGATCTGAACCATCAGTTCTTCATCTATGGACTGACGTCCCGCTGTATCGATAATGACGATGTCATTGCCGTTAAGACGTGCATGATTGATGGCTGCCTTTGCAACAGCAACAGGGTCTGTGGCACCAGCCTCTATATAGCACGGCACCTCTACTTGCTCGGCAAGTACACGGAGCTGTTCCATGGCGGCAGGACGGAATGTATCGCAGGCAGCGAGCAACGGATGCCTGTGCTGCTTGGACTTCAGCATCAGGGCAAGCTTTCCCGACATGGTTGTCTTACCTGCACCGTTAAGACCTGCCATCAGAATGACAGCAGGATGTCCAGGAGTAGATTCCAGTTTCAGGTCTGTAGCCTTTCCTCCCATCAGTGCCGCCAGCTCGTCATGAACCACCTTGACCATCAGTTCGCCAGGCTTGATGGCTGTCAGCACATTCATGCCCAATGCCTTCTGCTTAACGGTATCAGTAAAAGTCTTCGCTACCTTATAGTTGACATCGGCATCAAGAAGCGCACGACGTACATCTTTAAGCGTTTCCGCTACGTTGATTTCGGTGATTTTCCCTTCACCCTTCAGTATCTTGAACGACCTTTCCAGACGTTCATTCAAGTTCTCAAACATATTTATCTATTATTGTGTTATTTTCTAAAGTGCAAAGATACAAAAATAATTTAATAACAGACAGTTGCAAATTCAGATTTTAAGTTACTATAACAAAATGTTGTCGCAAATCTGTTAATGATTCTTATTTCTGTCTATAATTGGTAATACAACAATATTGTCATCTCATTGTTCTTTAGATGGTATTTTTACTATATTCATTTTTTGCGAACGAAATAATATACCTCTTGATTTTATGACATTTATTGTTAAGTTTATGTATAAAAATCCCAAAAGTCAGTAATAATACAGAAAAAATCAGTACCTTTGTCATTCACAGGCTGTAATGTTTTCAGCCTGATAACTGAGTCACAAAAATTAATGTATAGTATAAAGCTTGGTTATTTTTGAGATGTTTTCGTCTTGGAACGAGGGCTATGTGACTGAGAGACAAGGCAAAAACAACCAAAAAGAACAAGGTTTATACATACAAGATGTAAGTGCTTGCTTTACCATGGATTGTATCGTTTAATTTTTGTGACTTACTTATATTCAACTTATGCCAATGAAAACAATATGCGCAATATGTACAGCACAAGGTGGTGCTATCGGAATCGTCAGAGTATCAGGTCCAGAGGCAATATCTGCGGTGAATAATATTTTCAGCAAAGATATCTCCTCGGCAGATGGCTATACCATGCATTATGGACATATATTGGATATAGATGATGTAATCATCACTTTATGTCGTGCGCCACGGAGCTATACAGGCGAAGATACAGTAGAAATATCGTGCCACGGCTCAAGCTATATCCTCCAACAGGTGCTGCAACTTCTTGTAGACAACGGATGTGCGTTGGCTGGGCCAGGTGAGTTTACACAGCGTGCATTCCTTAACGGCAAGATGGATCTCTCTCAAGCAGAGGCTGTCGCAGATCTCATTGCATCGCAAAATTCAGCACAGCATCATGTTGCAATGCAGCAGATGCGTGGCGGCATATCGCTGAAATTGCGTGAGCTGCGTGACAAACTGCTGCATCTTACATCATTGCTTGAACTTGAACTTGACTTTTCGGACCATGAAGACCTTGAGTTTGCCGATAGGGGAGAGCTGATGTCTCTTGCGCAACAAGTCTGCATGGAGATACGACATCTCTCGAATAGCTTTGCGCAAGGCAATGCTATAAAGAAAGGTATACCGGTTGCCATTATAGGTGCTCCTAACGTGGGAAAGTCAACATTGCTAAATGCTCTTCTTCGTGATGACCGCGCCATCGTTTCGGATATACAAGGTACAACACGAGATGTCATCGAGGATACCATTACGATAGACGGCTATCTTTTCCGTTTTATAGATACAGCTGGTATCCGAAAGACCGACGACACTATTGAAAAGATGGGTATAGAGCGTTCTCTCAAGGCATCGGAAAAAGCACAGATTATCATCTTGCTGACCGAGCCTGATGTACCTTTTGCAGATATATGTCTTTCAGAAGGACAACAAGTCATACGCATTGTAAACAAGACATCTGAATTTTCTGCACTGAATGGAGTAGGGATTGAGGAGCTTGAGCGTCAGCTTGTCGACTTTGTCAAGACCTCCGAGGCGGATACAAGTAATGCCTTGCTTATTACAAACCAGCGCCACAAAGCAGCTCTTGACCTCGCTCTCGATGACATCTGTCGCGCCATGGATGCCCTTAAGGCAGGTATAAGTGGAGACTTGGTGTCAGAAGACCTCCGACAGTGTATCACTCACCTGTCTGAGATTGTCGGTGGCGAAATCACTCCAGATGAAGTGCTCGGAAAGATTTTCTCGCATTTCTGTGTGGGAAAATAGTTTTCTGCATCGGAAAGATGACAATTATGTCAGGTGGCAACTTCATACCAGAACCACGTCCAAGAGACGGAAGGATATGGAAATTACTGAAAAAAATGACTTAAAATTTAAGATAACCAAAACCTCTGCCACAATCTTGCGTACCCCTTAGCGTAACTTTGCGGAAAAAATCTAAGAATATGGCTAACAATGATAGAGGGCAAACGCTGACAAGTAAATATGTCTGGGTGATAGAAACCATTTAACGCAGAAAGAAAATTTCATTCAAAGAACTGAATGAAAGATGGGTTGATGATATAGATATCAGTAGAGGTGTTGATATCCCTAAACGTACTTTCGATAATTGGAGATATGCTATCCAAGATATGTTTGGCATTATCATTTCAAATGAAAATAGAGGAGAATACCGCTATTTCATTGAGAACGAGGAGGACATTAGCAAAAATGGGCTTCGGTCATGGCTCTACAAAACATTTTGCGTCAGTAATGCTTTAGCTAACAGCCAAAGCATAAAAGACAGGATTATGCTGGAGTATGTGCCTTCTGGCCAAGAGTACCTACAAGCAATCATTGAAGCGATGAAGGAAAACCGTGTCCTGAACATTACGCATTACAACTATTGGAAAGGTCAAGAGTATAATTTCGACGTTCAGCCTTACTGTGTAAAACTGTTCCGTCAGCGGTGGTACCTGATTGGGAGAAGCACTTATACGTATTTCTATGAACAAGGACCAAGAATTTATTCTCTTGACCGACTCAGACATGTTCACGTAAAAGAAGAAACCTTTGATATGCCAAAAGATTGGGATGCAAAGGATTATTTTGCTGGATGCTATGGTATCATTGCAGGTCAGAACAAGGAAATAGAACCTATCAAACTGAAGGTGTCAGCAGGTCAGGCCAACTACATTCGCGATCTCCCAATGCATGAGTCACAGAAAGAAATTGAACGTAATGATGAATACAGCATCTTCACCTATCAAATGCGTAACACTTTCGACCTCTTGCAGGAATTGCTGTGGAATGGTGGGGATGTGGAGGTCCTTGAACCGGCAGCCTTGCGCAAGGACATGGCAAATATGGTTAAACGGATGTGGGACAAATACAAGAATGACTGAAATATGAAAGACTTTGCAGCAATAGATTTTGAGACTGCCAACAATGAGCGCAGCAGCGTGTGCAGCATCGGTATCGTTATTGTTCGGAATGGTGAGATAGTGGACTCTTTCTACTCTCTAATCCAACCTGAGCCTAACTATTATCATTATTGGTGCAGCCAGGTACATGGCTTGTGCTGTGATGACACAGACGAAGCTCCTATTTTCCCCGAAGTGTGGAAACAGATAGAACCAATGATTGAAGGTTTACCTCTTGTGGCACACAACAAGCCATTTGATGAAGGTTGCCTGAAAGCCGTGTTCCGTGTATATCAGATGGACTACCCTGACTATGAGTTTTACGACACGCTGTGCGTCTCGCGCCGCAAGATGCCGGAACTGGAGAATCATCAGTTGCATACTGTGGCTGCTGCCTGTGGCTATCAGTTAGAGAATCATCACCATGCTTTAGCCGATGCTGAAGCCTGTGCGTGGATTGCAAGAGAGATATTATAATTCTAATGAATATAGCTATGATAGAAAAAGAATTGACTTTCCTTTCCTCTTACGGCAATATACTTGACGAACATTGTTGAAGTATTGCGGACTTTATCTTGTCCTGTCATCGTGTTGCCAAAGAGTACTTTGATGGAAAAAAACACTCAAAAGAAGACAAATATAATCTCTTCCGTATAATATCTAATCTTTATTATAGGGAGAACTTTCATTCTGATATAATCTCATTCTTCCTTGATCCAAACTGCAATCATGGTTGCAAACACCTGATGCTTGATATATTTATCTCTATGCTGAATAAGGCTGGTTGCGATATTGATTACATGAATTATATTGATGCAGTTGTAGTCAGAGAGAAACCCAAAAAAATTGATATATTGATAAGTTCTGAAGAGAATAAAAGAGCTATTGTCATTGAGAATAAAATTAACAACGCTGGTGACATGCCTCGTCAACTGCCTCGTTATTATGATTATGTTACGAAAAATTACATTCTTGATGCTATAGTCTATCTTCCATTGGACTTCAATAAAAAACCAAATATGGATGATTGGACAGAAGCGGATAAAAAACATGTACTTCCGCTTCTGAAGATAATCCCAGCATACGATAGACAACATCGAACTAACATAGTTGATGACTGGCTTTTGACATCCTTGCCTAAAATAGACAAAGTAGATGTGCTTTCTACAATTCATCAATACGCTGATTTGATAATATCTTTAAACAACTATAATATGGACAACATCATTTTAGAAAAATTCCGTGATGAACTGTTGAAGGAAAATAACCTGAAAACAGCACAGTCTGTCAGAAACATGCTCAATGAATTACCTGCATATCTGGCGCAACGCATTTATGACCGCTTTAATGGTTCCAGCTCTCCATTTGAGAAAGTTTGGATATATAAGTCATGGGATACTGTGTTTGAGAAAGCCATTGTCGATGATATTTATCTTAAGATGGATATTTGGTGCTACGAGGAACGTTATGACGTGGTTTTCTGGACTCCCACACCTGAAGTGGAAGAAAGTGTTTTCAATTCATGTGTAGCTAAAATTCATTCATTGAAAGAATTCTCTCCTAAGTGTGATGCACGAAATCAGATAGTAAGACACTTTGCCTTTACAGAGGAAGCAGCATTGTTTGATTTCATTCAGGAACTACTTACAGAACTTAATACGATCATTTATAACAGCAAAGAATAGATATTTTGCCTATGGCCTCGATAGAACACGATTTATTCATTGAGTGGATGAAGTGGCTGCAAACTCATTCACCTTCTCACAAGTTCACTTATGATGGTATTGTCTGTCTCGAAGAATGGCAAGCAACACCTATAAAGGTTCTGCTTGTGCTAAAGGACTACAACGATAGCAGCCAAACTGACCGACATCTTCCTTTGGACAAGTTCAATCTGGAGGATAGAGAGGCCGTCAAAGCAAATGTTCCGAATCTACGTTATCATCTTGCTAACAGCATTTCGAACAAAAGGAGCTGGAGGACATGGAGCAATGCTGCCAGATGGGTTTATGGATTGTTTAATTCGCGATTGGGATATTATCCTCCATTTACAGAAGCTAATCCCCAAGGAAACTATAGACTCCGTACTACAAATATGCGAAAAATTGCCGTTCTTGATTTAAAGAAAAGTCCAGGTCGCTCTTCATGTAAGAAGTCAATGCTTGACACATATTTTGACCAACATCCAGAAGCATATTCATTCCTTGCTCGACAGATTTCCTTATATGGTCATCTCAACTATATTGTGTGTTGCGGGGACGGAGTGTTCGACCATTTCCAGAAGATAATGCAAAACCATATGTTCCAAAATTCACATTATGTAGTTAAGCATAAAGGAAAGAACTATTTAATCACTGAAAGTGGTATCATAATAATAAACTATCGACATCCTTTGCTTCTACAGAAAAGTGTATCGTCGAAGTTAGCATATACACAACTTATGGATATTGTTCAGTCCGCATTAAAGGAGAGGGCTAACCAAATGAATATATCTCAGGGTTAAACAATAAATATCAAACAGTTATGGCATTATTTAAAGTATCTATTAAGCAGTCAGGTCAGTACAATGGCTGCAAAGTTGAAAAAGGCATGGAAGTAGAGGTTTCTTTCGATAGAGGAAGTAATAATCTTACTGGTACTGTCCAAGGTCAAGAGATTATTATAGCTGCATTCCAACGAAAGTATGGACTGAACATTAAGCCCATAATGGGGGCTTGGAATACC
>JAFTQG010000045.1 GCA_017462915.1 Prevotella sp.
TATGTATAACCCTTGTTCTTTTTGGCTGTTTCCGCCTTGTCACTCAGTCACATAGCCCGCTATGCTCCTTCGTTCCAAGACTAAAACATCTCAAAAATAACCAAGTTTTATACTATACATTAATTTTGGTGACTTACTTATGCAATATGTCATTGCATGTTTCATTACACGACAGCATGGTTTGATTTTGCCCATTCACTTGTCATCACTCCGCCATCCGTCGCCTGCACTGTAACAGTGCGGAGGCGAAAAGCGCAAGTGCGGTGGCACGGTACACCATGCCGAGCTCAAGAGGCAGTATCAGTGCGAAGAACGCCAGCTGAGCCTTCACCATGGCGATGGCCTGCCTTTCGGTGACAGTCTGCTCGAGTATGTCGCTGTACCATGCGGCGATTGCGGCAGAGAAAGCCTTCACCGCCATGTCCTTGCGTCGCAGGATGTTGGAGAAGAAGCCCCTCCTCAAAGGCTGGAAAGTGCCGATAGCCTCTGCCATACGCTGTGTCTCTTTACCGAGAGAAGTGCTGAATCCGTTCTGAAGTGTCATTTCGTTGTTCATGGTCGTTATTGTTTTTTGATGCTGAATTTCATTCTTGGATATCTCAATCCTTGTTCACGGGTGCAAAAGTATAGCGGTTTTGTGAACAATAAGTTCACTTTGAAAAATTCTTAGTTAAACAGTTTTAATATTTAAGCAAATTTAATTAAATATATGCTCCTGAACCATTATTATGAAGGTCTTGTCGAGGCAGGTTGCGACGAGGCAGGGCGCGGATGCCTTGCCGGTTCGGTATACGCCGCCGCTGTAATCCTTCCAGACGACTACCACAATGAATACCTGAACGACTCCAAGCAGCTTACAGAGAAGAAGCGCTACATGCTGCGCGAGCAGATAGAGCGTGACGCCGTGGCATGGGCCGTGGGTATAGTCACGCCCGAGGAAATAGACCGCATCAATATACTGCGCGCCTCGTTCCTTGCCATGCACCGTGCCCTTGACCAGCTTGCCGTGCGGCCTGAAGCCCTGATAATAGACGGCAACCGCTTCACGCCATATTGCCCTCCGCTCCCTGACGGCACAAGGGCAGAGCAGCCGTTGCCGGCGACGCCGATAGTGAAGGGCGACGGCAAATATCTTGCCATTGCGGCGGCAAGCGTCCTGGCAAAGACCTACCGAGACGACTACATGAACGCCCTGGCGGAGGAGTATCTGCAGTATGACTGGGCGTCAAACAAGGGCTATCCCACGAAGAAGCACCGCCAAGCCATCGCCGAATACGGCACGACACCGTATCACCGCCTGTCGTACAACCTCCTCGGCACGGGCGAACTGTCCCTTGATTTCAAGTAGGGTCTCCACGGTTTATGCCGTGAATATATATGATAAAACGCTTTTATGTCCTTTATAATCAGCAAATAGTAAATGTTCCACAACTTGTGGAAGAATCTGAAAAGGCAAATCTTCCGCAACTTGTAGGAAGATTATAGAGCTATAGTGAACAATAGATTAATTAAACTCATTTTGTTTTATGAAGTATAAATATTTCTTTGCTATTCTGTGCTCCGCACTGCTTTTCACGATTTCGTCTTGCAGCAAGGATTCCGAGATGCCGATAGACGACAACAAGTCTCAGGAGACGCTGAGGCTCAGGGATTTGTATGCAACGAAAGTCCAAGGCAGTTGGAACCATGTCTTTGAGACGGAACTGGTATATCTGGCGCAGACCTATACCTTTGAGGCAGACGGTAGTGTCAAGGGGCATGTCCTGCTGAGACAGCGTCACAGGGTCATGGTAAACGGCGAGAGTGTCTTGACTGACTGGGAAACCATAGATGATGATGATTTCACAGGGACATGGGATTTGAGATACATGTCTTCGGTACAGAAAAATGTCTTGTATATCACAAGTTCCGGCTATGCCGTCAACGCAGTAATAGACTTTATCGGCGTGGATGACAACATTCTGGAAATCAAGTCGCCACTGCTGATAAACGATATAATAAAGATGAACCGTATAGCTGCACAGCCGGAGGAATAAATACGGTGGAATCATGCTGAACGCATTCTGACAGACCGTGCCCGCGACGATGGGGCACGGTCTGTTTCTTTTATATCAAGTCCTTGCGCATTGCTTGGCCGTTCATCCGTTTAGTTGTTCCTTGCAAAGAATATAGCGCGAAACCGTCAACCATAGTTTATATAAAACATTGTGTAATAATACATTACAAAAGGTCATCCTTCACATTGTAAAGGGTGACCTTTTGCTGTGTGTAGGGTCACCCTTTGCGGCATGAAAGGTGACCCTCGGCAAAGGTTGGCGACAGCGCCCGCCTTGTTGTCTTACGCTTGCCGTCGGGTGGCAGGAAATCATAAAAAATACAAAAGCGGACGGAAATACGGAAAAAATCTGTAACTTTGTAGCTTGATGCGTATGCCTGTCCCCGTCTTCCGTGGCCTTTGTCTGCCTTGCCTGTGGCATGGAGACCTGCGGAAGGGCACATGGCTGCCGGCGTTACACTACAACAAAAGAAAAAAGACATCATGCGTCACGACAAACTGGGACTGCAGCTCGAGCTTCTCCTCATGCTTACGGAGAACAGGCAGTGGACCGTAGAGCAGATGTGCGAGCATCTGGACATCGGGCGGCGCAATCTGTATTACTACCTTGAGTTCTTCAAAGGAGCCGATTTCGGCCTGGTGAAGCACGGCCAGTATTACAGTATCCCGCGCCAGTCGAGGTTCATCTCGCGGCTCTGCGATATAGTGAAGTTCACGGAAGACGAGGCGGTAATGCTGAAACTGCTCCTCGACGGGGCGGACGACAGGAGTGCCGTGGTGCGCTCCGTGAAGCAGAAGCTCTCGCGGTTCTATGATTTCGACATCATAGAGAACGACCCTGTGCGCCGTCATCAGGCGCAGATGGCGAGCAGGATATACGAGGCGGTGAAGCTCCGGCGTGTCATCGTGATACGCGGCTATGCGTCCTCACACTCCGGTTCGGTGACAGACAGGAGGGTGGAGCCGTTCCTCCTGATGAACGGCGGCAGGGACTTGCGTGCCTACGAGCCGAGTTCGGGGATGAACAAGACGTTCCGCATCTCGCGCATGGAGAGCGTCGAGATGCTCGACGAGGAGTGGGCAAATGCCTCCCGTCACCGTCAGATGTTCAACGACTACTTCAACTTCGCCTCCGAGACGCTCACGCCGGTGTGCATCAGCATGGACCAGCTGGCGTATCATGTGCTCATAGAGGAGTATCCGCGTACCGAGCACGACATAGTGAAGAGGGACGGCCGCTGGATTCTTGAGACAGAGGTCTGCTCCATGCTCGGCATCGGGCGCTTTGTCCTCGGGCTCTACGGCCATATAGACATCATCGGAAGCCCCGAACTGGAGCAGTATGTCAGGGAACAGCTCGAGGTTTATGTCAGGAAGGGGAGGCCGCAGCCTTAACATTGACTGTAACCTTAACTTTAACCATAACCTTAACCCTAACCTTAACCCTGACCTTAACCCTGACCTTAACCCTGACGATAACGATGACAAAAACCCATAACCCACAACCTAAAACCATATAACCCCTATTCCGGCTATATCGGCTATTCCGGCTATCCCCGTATAACCGCAAAACCGCAAAACCGCCTAACCGAAACAAACCGCCTAACCGAAACAAACCGAAACAAACCGCAAAACCGTATATGAAGGAATTCACACTATTGCCTGTCAGCATAAAGCGCTTCATGCAGTGCTGCGACACGAGCTGCCATATAGGCGAAGACCTTGTGCTGACAGATTTCACGGAATTTCCCCTGCCGGGCGAGACACGCAAGATGCAGTGCGTGTTTGTCGCCATCTGTACAGCAGGCGAAGGCAGGTACACCATGGGCACCGTGGAGCACAAGGTGAAGCCCAACGATGTCATCATCGTGGCAGAGGGTCAGGTGCTCGGCGACATCAAGGCCAGCAAGGACTTCCGCGGCAAGGCGCTGCTCATCTCCCACGACTACCTGTACTCCATCATCCGCGAGGTGCGCGATGTCTCAAACCTCTTCGTCATCTCGCGCAAGCGCCCCGTGCTCTCCCTCTCTCCCGTCGATGTCGTGGCGTTCCAGAGATACCTCGAGATCCTCAAGGCGAAGGTGGAGGACGAGGGACACAAGTTCCGCCGCCAGATAGCGGGCACCATACTCGCCACGATGATATACGACCTCTGCAACATCATCTACGACGGCCAGCCGGGACCCGGTCTCAAGGCTCAGGAGACCTTCGAGACCTTCATAAGGATGGTGGAGGCCAATTTCCGGCACGAGCGCCGCATATCGTGGTACAGCGCACAGCTTGGCATCTCGCCCAAGACACTCCTTGAAGTGGTAAAGCGCGTGTCGTCGCGCACCCCGAGCGAGTGGCTCGATATATACACCACCCTTGAGATACGCCTCCTCCTGCGCCATACGGCGAAGCCGATAGGCAAGATCGCCGAGGATCTGCATTTCAGTACACAGTCGGCCCTGGGAAAGTTCTTCAAGGAACAGGTCGGCATGTCTCCTAAAGCCTACCGCCAGTCAGAGGGGTGAGACGGGTGGCTCTTTTACGGTTTTTGCGGTTTTACGGTTAGGCGGTTGAGCGGTTATACGGCCATTGTTTTCTATTCCGGCTATATCGGCTATTCCGGCTATCCCCATATAACCGCTTAACCGTAAAACCGCTCAACCGCCTAACCGCAAAAACCAAAAACCATGCTTGTCAAGACCAACGCCATAGTGCTCCATACACTGAAGTACGGTGACAGCAAGCTCATCGTAGACTTCTACACCGAACAGCTCGGACGTGTGACCTCCGTGGTGAAGATATCCGTCTCGCAACGGGCACGCCTCAGGAAGCAACTCTTCATGCCCCTCACCCTGCTCGCCATGGAGATAGACTACAGGCCGCGTCAGCAGATGCAGAAAATCACCGACGCCCAGCTCCTCGCCCCGTGGCAGACACTATGCTTCGAACCGCCGAAAATGACCGTGGCGATGTTCCTCGCCGAGATACTTGCCTACGCCACACGCACCGAACAGCCGGACACACGCCTGTACAGCTTCGTGGAGACATCCATGCAATGGCTTGACCTCGCGACGGAAGGGACGGCGAATTTCCATATAGCCTTCCTCGTGATGCTCACAAGATACCTCGGATGGGACATACAACATGCAGACGACGCATGGCAGTTCGGCGACATCGTGCAGATGGACTACGACAATATGGGCGGCTATCCGCTCTCCCGGCAGCAGCGGCAGGCGTTCCTCGAGCTCCTGATGCGCTACTACAGGCAGAATATCCCATCGTTCCCGGAACCGCGCTCCTTGCAGGTGATGAGGCAGATATTCGACTGAGAAACGACTTTTTGTGTTAATAATACTTAAACATGTGTAGGTTGTTGATTATCAGAGACGGTTTTCTTAATTATAATGTGTACCTTTGCATAAGTTCAGTGGAATGAGGGGCCTCGACCGAGGTCTCTCATTCTTATTTTGAAAGGGCAGAGAATATATAGCCCGCCAATACGGAGTGTACGTAAAAAAACATGTTTTTTTAGGCGCACCTTTAATACAGATATATGATAAACAGAGAAACAGTAAGGACATTGGTCGACGAGTGGCTCAAGGAGAAAGAGTATTTCCTCGTTGACGTGGAAGTTACACCGGACGACCGCATCGTGGTAGAGATAGACCATAAGGACGGAGTCTGGATCGAGGACTGTGCACAGCTGAGCCGATACCTCGAGGAGCATCTCAACCGCGACGAGGAAGACTACGAGCTGGAAGTAGGCTCCGCAGGCCTCGGACAGCCGTTCAAGGTAGTACAGCAGTACATCAACTGCATCGGAGAGGAAGTGGAAGTGCTGTCAAAGGACGGCAAGAAGCACACGGGAGTCCTCAAGAGCGTCGACGCGCCGCAGTTCACCGTCACCGTGAAGGAGAAGAAAAGGCTTGAAGGACAGAAGCGTCCGCAGCTCGTGGAGACAGACCTCGTGTTTGACATGGACGAGGTGAAATACACGAAATACATCCTCAAGTTCAAGTGACATTGAGAGAATACACCCCTCGTGACCCTCGGCAGTGACGCCGCGGCATACCAGTCATGCCGCCACGGCTGTCATCCCGTAGACAGTAAAAGGAAAATAAGAAAACAAAAACATAGAAATGGCAACAAAATCAACCAATCAACAGCCCTCGATGATCGAGACCTTGAAGGAATTCAAGGATACAAAGAACATTGACCGCACGACGCTGGTGAGCGTCCTCGAAGAGAGTTTCCGCAACGTCATAGCCAAGATTTTCGGCAGTGACGAGAACTTTGATGTCATCGTCAACCCTGACAAGGGAGACCTCGAGATTTACATGAAGCGCATCGTCGTGGAGAACGGTGCCGTGCAGGACGAGAACAAGGAGATAGAACTCAAGGAGGCACAGAAGATCTCCGCCGACTATGAAGTGGGCGAGGATGTCTCCGAGCCTGTCGATTTCGCAAGTTTCGGCCGCCGCGCGATACTCAATCTCCGCCAGACCCTCGCATCGAAGATACTCGAGCTCGAGCACGATGCAGTCTACAACCAGTACAAGGACCGCGTCGGAGAGCTTATCTCAGGCGAGGTATACCAGACATGGAAGCGCGAGATACTCATCATCGACGACCAGAACAACGAGCTCATACTCCCGAAGACAGAGCAGATACCGAGCGACTCCTTCCGCAAGGGAGAGACAGTGCGCGCCGTAATCCTCCGCGTGGACAATGAGAACAACAACCCGAAGATAATCCTCTCACGCACATCGCCTATGTTCCTCCAGCGCCTCCTTGAGCAGGAAGTGCCGGAAATCACCGACGGACTCATCACCGTACACAAGATAGCCCGCATCCCTGGCGAACGTGCCAAGATAGCAGTAGAGACATACGACGAGCGCATCGACCCGGTAGGAGCCTGCGTAGGTGTCAAGGGAGCACGTATCCACGGCATAGTACGCGAGCTCAACAACGAGAACATCGATGTCATCAACTACTCGGCAAACACCAAGATATTCATCCAGCGCGCCCTCTCTCCGGCACGCGTCAGCAGCATAACCCTCGACGAGGAGAACCGCAAGGCAGATGTCTTCCTCGCACCTGAGGAGGTAAGCCTCGCCATCGGTCGCGGCGGACTCAACATCAAGCTCGCATCCCTCCTCACAGAGTTCACCATCGACGTATACCGCGACTCAGCAGACAGCGAGGGAGAGGAGGATATCTACCTCGAGGAATTCAGCGACGAGATAGACAGCTGGGTAATCAACGCAATAAAATCAATCGGCCTTGACACGGCAAAATCAGTTCTTAACGCACCACGTGAAATGCTAATTGAGAAGGCAGACCTCGAGGAGGAGACTGTCGACCATGTTCTCGAAGTACTCCGCGCAGAGTTCGAACAGTAAGAATAGGAGGTATCAATGAGCATAAGATTAAACAAAGCAATCCGTGAACTTAACATAGGAATACAGACAGCGTCTGAATTCCTTGAAAAGAACTATGGCATAGACAATGCCGACCCTAACCTCAAACTCACCGACGAGCAGTATTCGGCCATGAAAGCCGAGTTCAGCACAGACGCCGAGGTGCGCAGCCAGGCCGAGCAGATGCTCCAGAAGAAGGACAAGAAAGCCGAGAAGAAGGAAAGCACCCCTGCCGCAGAGCCTGCCAAGACAGAGCAGAAAGACGGCAAGCAGACCTTCAATGTCCTCGGCAAGATAGACCTTGACCAGTTCAAGAAGCCTGCAAAGTCATCGAAAGGCAAGGCCGCCAAGGCCTCAAAGCCTGAACAGCCGAAGCCTGCCAAGGCAGAAACTGTCGAGGCTCCAGCACCGAAGCCGGCACCTGTGGAGAAGAAGCCCGAGCCGGTTGAGGCTCCTGTGCAGAAGGAAGCTCCGGCACCTGCCGCTCCTGCCGTCAAGGAAGCCACTGCTCCGGCAACCGTTCCAGCCCCTGAGACCAAAGCCCCGGAGGCAAAGGAAGCCGAGAAGCCTGCCGGAACCACAGACAATGGAGTCTTCCGTCTTGAGCATAACAAGAAGCCAGCCTTCAATGTCCTCGGCAAGATAGACCTCTCTGCCATCAACCAGAGCACCCGTCCGAAGAAGAAATCCAAGGAGGAGAAGAAGAAGGAGCGTGAGGAAAAGGCACAGCAGGCACGTGACCAGAAGAAGAAACGTGCACGCATAGGCAAGGAGCGCATAGACATCAACGATGTCGCCAACCAGCCTAAGAAGGGCAAGGGCGGCAACAACGGCGGTCAGAACTCCGCTGCCAACTCCGGTGCACAAGGCAACAACAAGAAGTCGAAGAAGAAGAACCGTCGCAGCAACCAGCCTCAGGAAGTCGATGACGAGGCAGTGGCACGCCAGGTAAAGGAGACACTTGCACGCCTCACCAACAAGCAGACGCAGAACAAGAAGGGCGCGAAATACCGTAAGGACAAGCGCGACGCGGCGGCAGAGCAGCGCGATGCAGCCATGGCAGCAGAGGCAGCAGAGAGCAAGGTGCTGAAGCTCACGGAGTATGTCACCGTCTCCGAGCTCGCCACGATGATGGATGTCCCTGTGACAAAGCTCATCGGCACGCTGATGTCCATAGGCGTCATGGTATCCATCAACCAGCGTCTCGACGCCGAGACCATCAATATGGTGGCCGAGGAGTTCGGCTTCTCTACCGAATACGTCTCCGCTGAGGTGCAGAACGCCATCACCGAAGAGGCTGACGACGAGACAGATCTCCAGGCACGCGCGCCGATTGTCACCGTCATGGGCCATGTCGACCACGGCAAGACGTCACTCCTCGACTATGTGCGCAACACCAACGTCATAGCCGGAGAGGCAGGAGGCATCACACAGCACATCGGTGCCTACAACGTGAAACTTGCCGACGGCAGGAAGATAACATTCCTCGACACCCCGGGACACGAGGCCTTCACCGCCATGCGTGCCCGCGGTACACAGGTGACCGATATAGCCATCATCATCATTGCCGCCGACGACTCCGTGATGCCTACTACCAAGGAGGCCATCGCACACGCACAGGCAGCCAACGTGCCGATGGTGTTTGCCATCAACAAGATAGACAAGCCGGGAGCCAATCCGGACAAGATACGCGAAGACCTCGCGCAGATGAACCTCCTCGTGGAAGAGTGGGGCGGCAAGTACCAGTGTCAGGAAATCTCGGCAAAGAGCGGTCTCGGCGTCGACGAACTCATGGAGAAGGTGCTCCTCGAGGCAGAGATGCTCGAGCTCAAGGCCAATCCTAACCGCAAGGCCACCGGCTCTGTCATCGAGGCATCCCTCGACAAGGGCCGCGGATTCATCTCCACGGTGCTCGTCAGCAACGGCACACTGCATGTCGGAGACATCATCATCGCCGGCACATACTACGGCCGCGTGAAGGCGATGTTCAACGAACGCAACCAGCGCGTGACGGAAGCCGCTCCGGCAGAACCGGTGATTGTCCTCGGACTCAACGGCGCTCCGTCGGCAGGAGACTCCTTCCATATCATGGATACCGAGCAGGAAGCCCGCGAGATAGCCAACAAGCGACTGCAACTGCAGCGTGAGCAGAGCCTGCGCACCACGAAGACTCTCTCCCTCGAGGAGATTGCCCACCGTATCGCCCTCGGAGAGTTCCACATGCTCAACCTCATCGTCAAGGCCGACACGCAGGGCTCTGTCGAGGCCCTTACCGACTCCTTCATCAAGCTTTCCACAGAGAAGGTCGAGGTCAAGGTCATCCAGGGAGCCGTCGGTGCCATCTCGGAGAACGATGTCATGCTGGCATCCACTGCCGAGAACGGCATGATTGTAGGCTTCAACGTGCGTCCTTCCGTCGCAGCCAAGAAGCTCGCCGAGAACGAAGGTGTGGAAATCAACACCTACTCCGTCATCTATGACGCCATCGACGATATCACGGCAGCCATGGAGGGTATGCTCGACAAGGTCAAGAAAGAGATTGCCACAGGTACTGTCGAAGTCAGGGAAGTCTTCAAGATTTCCAAGGTCGGCACCATTGCCGGCGCTATCGTCACCGACGGCAAGGTACACCGCTCGGACAAGGCGCGCCTTATCCGCGACGGCATAGTCATCTTCACCGGCAGCATCAATGCCCTCAAGCGTTACAAGGACGACGCCAAGGAGGTCGCTACCGGTCTGGAATGCGGTATCTCGCTCGTCAACTGCAACGACATACAGACAGGCGACGTCATCGAGACCTTCACCGAGATAGAGGTGGAGCAGCATCTGTAGACAAGCCGCGGCTGATATCTCCGCGCCCCGTGCAAGGGACATTGCTCCCCGTGGGAGGAGCATTTGCGCCTTGTGCGAGGAGTATTTACACTTTATACGAGTAGTATTTGCGCTTTGTGCGAGAAGTATCGCGCCGTCAATGTAAAAGAAACGATATGAAAAAGGTCACCTTTCGTACTGTGAAAGGTGACCTTTTTTGTGGTTAGGGGTGACCTTTTGTATCATGAAAGGTCACCCTTGGTTGTTTAGTCGTTTAGTTGTCTGGTTGTTGCGGTGAGATGCTACTTGCGGTTTTTATAGCCGGAATAACCGATATAGCCCCAATAGCCTTTATAGTTTCTATAGCGTCTATTCTGGCTATACAGGCTATATCGGCTATAACCGTAAAACCGCATAACCGTGTAATATCCGTAAAACCGCAGGAAACCGCCTTACACTATCGGCAGACTGATACCGTTGATTTTCTGGTATATGTCGAGCGCGTAGATATCCGTCATACCCGAGATGTAGTCTATCACGGCAAGGATGCGCGTCTCGAGGTCTGCGGCCTCGATGTCATACTGCGAGGAGACGCGGCGGATGAGCTGCCGAGAGTAGAAACGGTCGGGATACACCGCCGCCTCCACCATCTGCTCCATGAGAGTCTCCATGATTTTATAACCCGAAAGCTCTATGTCGAGAACAGGCTTGCTGCTGTATATCTTCTCGCGCGACACCTCCTGACACCTCCTGTAGGTAGAGAGTGGAAGCTCAGGTATACGGTCCATCAGACTGCCGTGGAACTCTCCGCGGAGAATCTCCTCCTCATGAGCCGTGAAGACGTCCACGCAGAGCCCCTCGAGCAGGCCTATCACCCTCGCTCTCATATAGATGACCTTCTCGTTATTGTCCGTTATGCCCTCCTCGTCTATGCGGCGGCGTATGGCGCGCTGCGTCTCCTCGTCGAAGAATCCGAGGAGCAGTCCGCTCGTTTCCTCAAACGACAGAATCTTCAACTTGTGGGCATCCTCGATGTCCATTATCTCATAACAGATGTCGTCCGCCGCCTCCACGAGATAGACGAGAGGGTGTCTGAGCCCCTCGCACCCCAGTTCGGAGGCTATCTTGCGGTAGATATGTGCGTCATCGTTGAAGTATCCGAACTTTCCCCTGCCGCAGTAGTGCGCCCCGGGAGCGTCGCAGACAGTGCCCTTCTCCGCCAGACGGCTCTCGCAAGGGTATTTTATTATCGACGCAAGAGTCGTGTATGTCATTACGAAACCACCCTCGCGACGGCCCTTGAACCTGTGTGCGAGGAGGCGGAAAGCATTGGCGTTGCCCTCGAAATGCGTGATGTCGTCCCATAGTTCGCGGCTTATCATCTCCCTGATGTACTTGCCCTTGCCCTCGGTGAAGAAGGTCTGTATCGCCTTCTCTCCCGAATGTCCGAACGGAGGGTTGCCCATGTCGTGGGCAAGGCAGGCGGTAGCCACGATGGTGCCAATCTCCTGAAACAGCGTGTCCTGCAGCTCAGGGTGCACGGCGGTGAGCGCACGCGCCACATCATTGCCGAGTGACATGCCCACACTGGCTACCTCGAGCGAGTGAGTGAGGCGGTTGTGCACGAAGATGCTCCCCGGGAGAGGGAACACCTGCGTCTTGTTCTGCATACGGCGGAAAGGAGCCGAGAATATCAGCCTGTCATAGTCGCGCTTGAACTCCGAGCGCTCGTCGTGACGCTCTATATGGCGCGCCTCCTGTCCGAGGCGTTTCGCCGAAATAAGTCGTTGCCAGTTCATCATGGTGCAAAAGTAGTAAAATAAATTAAGAATTAGGTATTAAGGAAAGACATTTCTTGCTTTATTCGGGAAAAAACAGTAATTTTGCAGGTAATATAAGCAATATATCAATCCAATACGAGGATGCTACAAGTAAAGATAATAAACAAGGGACACCATCCGCTCCCTGCCTACGCCACGGAGCAAAGCGCAGGGATGGACCTGCGTGCCAATCTCGACGAGCCTATAGTGCTCCGTCCCATGCAGCGCGCGATAGTCAAGACAGGACTTTTCATGGCTCTTCCTGCCGGATACGAGGCGCAGGTGAGGCCACGCTCGGGACTCGCGCTGAAGCACGGCATCACCGTGCTCAACTCCCCGGGCACCATCGACGCCGACTACCGTGGGGAGATAGGTGTGCTTCTCATCAATCTCAGCGACCGTGACTTCACCGTAAACGACGGCGAGCGCATAGCGCAGATGGTAATAGCGAGACACGAGACGGCAGAGTTTGCCATTGTCGACGCTCTCGACGAGACGGAGCGCGGCGCCGGAGGCTACGGCCATACCGGTGTGAAATGATTCCCGAAAGACATTTTTCAGATTATGCATATTCCTGTAAGACAGCATAACGCCTTGCGCAGAGCCTTCTCCGCGGTGCTCCTCGGCATCGTGGCGGCAGCGGCCATTGCCGATGACTATCTCGAGAAAGGCGGATTCACCGAGGAGGAGAAGAACAGTTTCAGCTACGTATTCCTCGGTGCGGTGACGCGTCTCAATACAGGCGACGTCGATTCTGCCATGGTGATGCTGGAGCGTTGCCGCGAGATAGCCCCGGAAGCCTCGGAGACATACTTCTTCCTCGCCGACTGCTACAGGCAGAAGGGACAGGACTCGCTGAAGGTGCTGATGATGCGCAAGGCGGCAGAGCTCAGTCCGGAGAACATCACCTATAAGGAGGCTCTGCTCCCGGTGTATCTCGAGAGCAACGAGGTAGACAGCGCCATCGCCGTGGCTGAGGAGATCGTGGGCGGCACTCCCGAGAGGACAGACATGCTGCAGCTGCTCCTGCAGATATATTCCTTCAAGAAGGACAACGCCAAATGTCTCGAGACGCTCAACCGCCTGGAGGTGCAGGAAGGACAGACAGAGCAGCTCACGATGTCTAAGGTGCAGCTGTACAACGCCATGGGCGAGGACAAGAAGGCCTACAGCGAACTGAAATCTCTTGTCAAGAACCACCCCCTGGACCTCAACTACCGCGTCATGCTCGGCAACTGGCTCCTCGGCAAGGACCGGAAGAAGGAGGCCATGGCAGAATACCGTGCCGTCCTCACCGAAGAACCTGACAACGAGGCGGCGCAGATGTCGATGATGGACTACTACCGCAGCGAGGGGCTCGACTCCGTGGCTGACTTCCACCGCGACAGGATACTGCTGAGCCCGAAGACACAACAGTCGACACGTATGCTCCTCCTCAAGCAGTTCATACGCCAGCAGGAACAGTCGACGACAGACTCTACGGCGGTGCTCGCCCTGTTTGACAGGATTCTCGAGGGCAAGCAGCCGGACACGCAGATTCTGGAACTGAAACTGGCGTACATGACAATGAAGAAGATGCCTGAGGACTCCCTGAAGACCGTCCTGCAGCAGGTGCTCGACCAGCGGCCGGAACACGCGCAGGCGCGCTTCGAACTGATACGCATGGCATGGGGAAAGGACGACCACGAGGAGATGATACGCCTCGCACAGCCTGCCCTGCAGTATAATCCCGATGAATGGGCGTTCAGCTATTTCCTCGGCGTGGCTTACTTCCTCAATGACCAGCTCGACAAGTGCATAGAGTCTCTTGTGGCGGCTTCGGAGCATGTGGATGAGACAAAGGAGAAGGAACTGGCGGTGGAGATGTACTCGCTCCTCGGCGATGCGTATGCCAAGACAGGACGCCCTGACGACGCTTTCACCGCGTATGACAACTGCCTGCGCCTTGACCCTGAGAAGATTCCGTGCCTGAACAACTACGCATACTACCTCTCTGAGGAAAACCGCGACCTCGACAGGGCTGCCGCCATGAGCCTCAAGACGATAAAGGCGGAGCCGAACAACTCCACATATCTTGACACCTACGCCTGGATTCTCTTCCTACAGGGACGCTACGAGGAGGCAAAGATATACATAGACCTTGCCGTGAAAAACTTTGACGAGACGCAGGACAACAGCGTAATCATAGGCCACCGCGACGAGATAGACCGCAAGCTCGAAGCCGCGAAAGGCAAATGACCGTGCCTGCACACAGCAGGGGAGGAAGAAAGACAAACTGTTTTCAAGACCATTATTATATCTCAATCATCCCATGACAATGAATATAAAGACCATTATATGTGCCGCGGCCGTCGGCGTGATGCTCGCAGCCTGCGGCTCCTCAAAGCCTGTCACACAGGAACCGATAAGAAAGACCGAGGGAGGGAAGACCGTCTCCTCTGGCAGCATGGATGACCTGGCGCGCCAGGTGGGCGTGGAACCGAACATCTCCGTGCAGAGATTCACTGCCGATATAGACCTCTCCATAGGCATGGGAGGCAGTTCCTATAATCTCGGAGGCAAGCTCGCCATGAAGCGCGGACAGGTAGTGAGGCTCAACCTTACCTTCATGGGATTCATAGAGGTAGGCATCATCGAGTTCACGCCAGACTATATCCTCATCGTGAACCGTATGGGAAAGGAGTATACCAAGGCTCAGTACAACAGCCTTGATGTACTTGTCAAGAACAAGATCAACTTCAAGTATGTAGAGACGATAGCATGGAAAAACCTCTACTCTCCCGACGGCAGGAAAATAAGGGACGCCGCCTTCGGCAAGATGATAGAGCAGCTCATAAACTCCAATGTCAAGGACAGCGGCAAGGTGACGGTGAAGATGGATATCGGTGCTCCGAACACTGCAAAGGACTTTGAGACCTACACCTCCGTGAAGGCTACATACCGCGAGGTGCCTGCACAGGTGCTTATAGCAAAGCTCATGGATTTTGCAAAGTAATTTGAACAGTTGTTTGGTGGTTTGGTTGTTTAGTGGTTTAGTCGTTTAGTTGTTTGGCTATTACTATTATAACTATTCCGGCTATATCGGCTATTCCGGCTATCAACCTAAAACCCACAACCATCAACCACATAACCGTAAAACCGCTCAACCGCAAAGAAAACCGATGAAGAGACATCTACTCATAATACTCGCCATGCTCATGTGCCTCGGCGTGCCTGCACAGCAACGTAACGGCAAGACAAGAAAAGCCACGGCAACCTCCACGGCACGGAAACGCTCTACGGGAAAAACCAAAAAGACCAAGACGCGCTCCAGGACAAAGAAGGCCACACCGACCAACTCTTCCATAAAGGGACTGCAAAACCAGCGCGCGGCATTGCGGAAGCAGATAAGGGCACAGGAGGCTGCCTTGCGACGCAATAAGGAGGATGTCAAGAAGAAGCTCCACGACCTTATGATTATCTCCGGCGACATCGAGACATACCGCCGCAGCATAGACAGCATAAACAAGGACATCCGCAGCATACAGGGCAATATAGATATCCTTGAGAGCCAGCTCTCGACACTCAATCTCCAGCTTGCCGACCGCCGTCGCAGATATGTCAAGGCGATGCGCTACATGAACCGCCACAACTCCGTGCAGGACCAGCTGATGTTCATCTTCTCTGCAAAGTCGCTGACACAGATGTACCGTCGCCTGCGTTTCCTGCGCGAATACGCCTCCTACCAGAGAGTGCAGGGCGAGCAGGTGAAGATGAAGCAGGCGCAGATCAACAGGAAGCAGGAACAGCTTGTCGCGGTAAGGAGCGAGAAGAGCAACCTCCTCTATAAAGGCAAGAAGGAGCAGGCGGCACTGCAGGGCAAACATGCCGAACAGCAGGCTCTTGTCGGCAAGCTCCAGAAGCAGCAGAAAGTGATACAGAGCGTCATAGACGAACAGAAGAAGAAGGATGCCGCACTCAATGCACAGATAGACGCGGAGATAGCCAAGGAGGTGGAACGCGCACGCCTTCGTGCCGAGGCTGAGGCAAAGAAGCGTGCCGAAGCAGAGGCTGCCGCAAGGAAGAAGGCTGCCGAGGAACTTGCGCGTAAGCGTGCCGAGGCGGCAAGGAAGAATGAGGAGAACGCACGGCGCATAGCCGAGGCGCGTGCCCGTGAAGAGAGGGCAAAGGCTGCTGCCCGCGAGGCTGCGAGAAAGGATGCCGCCGCCAAGAAACGTGCCGAGCAGGCTGCCCGTGAGGCAGAAGCGGAGCGCAGGGCGGCAGAGCGCAAGGCCGCTGCCGAGAAGAAACGCGGGGAGAAAGAGGTAGACGAAGCACGGAGAGAGGCAGAACCGACATTGAGGATGAGCTCTGCAGACCGTCTCGTCAGTGGCGGATTCGAGAAAAACCGCGGACGCCTGCCTATGCCTATCACAGGCGGTTACCGCATCGTCAGCCACTACGGCCAGTATACTGTCGATGGACTGCCTAATGTGCATCTCGACAATAAGGGAATAAACATCCTCGGTTCGTCGGGCTGTGCCGCACGCGCCATCTACGACGGCGAGGTGAGTGCCGTGTTCGGTTATGGCGGCCAGATGGTTGTCATGGTGCGCCACGGACAGTATATCTCCGTCTACTGCAACCTGCGCAGCGTAAGTGTCTCGCGCGGACAGAAGGTCTCTGCCAGACAGCAGCTGGGCATCGTCGGCAACAACAATATCCTTCAGTTCCAGCTCCGCCGTGGCACGGCAAAGCTCAATCCTGAGTCCTGGCTGGGCAGATGATATGCCGCGCGACAGCTGTTGAAGACTTTATAAAAAAGACAACTGACACTTGCTGACAGCCTTTAAGGCATATTCCCCTATACAAGTAAGAAAGAGGAGCTAAGACATCATGATATATGTTTTAGCTCCTCTTTTTTGCTTTCATTCATTCAGGTCGACTACACCTACACCGAATTTGAACATTATAAAAAGCAGGTCTTTATCGCTCATGAGCACTTCTTCTGAAAGGTGGAATGATTTCATGACACGATGGCTGTCTGGAGCCGTCACCACGTAATGACAGGGGTACTCGCCCAGTTTCGGATTGTGGGAGTTGTTGGTGGAATAGAATCTGTCTGCATCATGGAAGTAGACATTGCCTACACTGAGCATCTCAGATGTTCCATCGTCGTGAATCAGATACACATCCTTATTATATAACTGCACCACGAGCTGACGGGCATCGGTGCAGACAGGATGCATTTCCCCTTCTTTCAGTGTCCATACTGTGTCGCAAATCACTCTGTCAGGTATGTTTAAGATGGGCTGCCGATTGGTCTCGGGCTTCCAGTCTATGCGTATGATAGCGGTGTCTCCCTCGTCGGTATAGTAGAAAGATTTCCTGTCCTGCCAGTATGCCCTGCCCTTGACATAAGTGCCGCCGATAAACTTGCGGTCGGCCTTCATGGTAGTGAATCCTTGTTGCTTTCCTGTCTTCCTGTCGTATGTTGCAATGAAGGGCTTTCCGAACTTCACCGTCTTGTTTTGCTGGAATGCCACGCCAAATCCCATCATCCGCAGGACATCGCCGTCGAGGCAGAGGTGTGACTTGCACCCGACACCCTCTGGCAGGGATGTTTCCCAGAGTTTGTTAAGTTCGTGGTCGAAGCAATATACGTTCTTGGCATCGGCCAGAAAGATAGAGTCGCCCTTTATGAGCCAGTTGCTGTTGATGCCTGTCACGTTTCCGCCCCAAACGAAAACGGAAGCGGCGGCCTCGTTATGCCACTCTAACGATGGAAATACTTCTTGCCTTAGACTGAATTTAAGATTTGCCTTGCATCCACCTTCAAAGTCTACGCTTTTGGATGTGCCGGTCTTGACGTTAATCCGCCATAGTGAGTCGGCCATGAGATAGTAGACCTCTGGATTACGCCTGTTGCTGTAGAAACAGTACCAAGGATACCGCTTTCTGGAAGTGATGGTCTTGCGCCATAGCTCGTTGCCTGTCGTCATGTCGTATGCCACAAGGTTCTGGCCTCTTACATTGGCCTTGCAGACCACCACATTGTTCCTTCTGTCATTCAGCAGGATCTCCTGGTTGCAGGTCCATAGCTTTTCGTTCTTGAAATTGTAGAAGTTTGGACGTACACGGCCCGTAAAGAATTCTCCTTTTGCAGTGAGATAGCCGTCGCGGCTTATCTGACAGAGACCGCCATCCTTCGGTTTGATTTGGCTGATGAGTTCCATTGAGGGCATCTGGAAGATGCTGGTGACATCGTCACTGTCAGTGATGCAAAACATAGAAAGGTCGTCTACCAGTCCAAATCGTTTTATTCCATTGTTAACCGGTATGAAATAGGCCTGCAACCCGCTTCCGTCATCACATTTTGCAACAGTGATTTTCTCTGTGCCACACTGCGCACGTAGTCCTGTGGCTGTCAATAAAGTCAGGAGGCACAGCCAAAATACTTTTATGTGTTTCATGATGCGTAGACACTTTTATGTGTTTATGATATACAAATTTAATGTGTTTCTTCGTATTTCACACGATAAAGGAAGATGAATGATAAAGTTTTTTGGAATTTTAATACTTCCCCTTGTGTAGCGGTGCCCGGCTGTCGGTGGCAGAAACTGTCTCATGAAGAGGCTTCGGACATGTTTTTTTTCGTATACGACAGTGAAAAAATCATATCCGGATTTTACTTTTCATGTTTTTCAGGGTATTATATATGTAAGCCCGTCAGAAAGACCTGTCTGCTGACGGTGTAAAAACGGTTTAGCCCGACGACAGCGATGTCTCGGACGATTAATATAAACGAATGTGTGAAGGCTATGGAAGACAAGGACATAATCCTCGCTATGAAAGACCATCCGGACAAGGGCTTCCGGCTCTTGATGGCGAAATACGGGGAACCGGTATACTGGCATATCCGCAGGCTTGTCGTGGTGCATATGGATGCCCAGGACGCGGCGCAGGAGACGTTTGTGAGAGTCTTCCGCTCTTTCCATACGTTTGACGGAGGCAGGTCGCTTGCGGCATGGATATACAGGATAGCTACACACGAGGCCTTGCGTGTCATGGGCCGCGGACGTGTAGAGGAACTGTCCTTGGAGAGCGAGGGGACTGCCGTGGAGAGGCTTATGGCCGCGGATTATGTCGATTACAGCGACCTGGAGACGGTGAGGCTGCAGAAAGCTATACTCTCCCTGCCGGCAAAGCAGCAGATAGCCTTCAACCTGCGCTACTATGACGAGTTGGGATATGGCGAGATAGCGGACATAATGGGGTCTACAGCTTCTGCCGCAAAGGCCAATTACCATATAGCCAAAGGAAAGATAATACAATATATGAATACGCATGAATAGGAGGAAAGGATATGATGAAAGACGGTTTTGATTTCGAGAGGGTAGGCAAGCGTTTGCCTTATGCCGTTCCTGACGGTTTCCTTGCGGAGATGGAGGATAATGTCATGAGCAGGCTAGAAGGGCGTCAGAGGAAAGAAAACGGCATGTTTCGCCTGACGTGGCGACATGTTGCCGGCGTATTGACGACAGTCGCGGCTGTCATGACGCTTATGTTTGTGGTGGTCTTGGGAGGCAATGACGACAGCCGCCATACTGATTTCGCTGACGTGGAGCAGGCTTTCTGCAATCTCAGTGTGGAAGACCAGAGTTATCTGCTTTCGGTATATCAGGACGATGTATTCATAAACGAGTAAGCGGAAATCCGGCTTGAAACCCGATATAGGAATATATATATATGTTTAACAGATAAAACAATAAAGCAATGAAAAAGATTTTCGGATATTTCCTGCTTGTCGTCGCAATGATGGCATGCAGTGTGGAGACAAGTGCGCAGGACAATGCGCAGAACAACGGCAGACAGCGTATGACGCGTGAGGAACTGGCAGAGAAGCAGGCGCGGCATATTGCCGACGTGATAGCGATGGACGACGCTGCGGCAAGCCGTTTCGTGAAGCTGTACGGGGAGTGTCAGAAGGAGATTTGGGCTCTTGGCCCGAAAGTGGGCAAGAAGTCTCGTGGCAAGGGCTCTGCGAATATGACGGACGCCGAGGTGGAGCAGGACCTGAAGGGCCGTTTTGAGCATAGCCAGAAGATTCTGGACATCCGTCAGAAGTATTACAAGGAGTACAGCAAGTTCCTCTCCCAGAAGCAGATAAAGCGTGTGTACGAGATAGAGAAGCAGATGAAGACCCGTCTGGCGCGCCATAAAGCCCAGGGGCGTCGTCCGAGACAGGGCATGAAGGCTTCAAGGTAAGGTGTGTGTTGCCCATACGGCTGTGGCTGTTGAGAATGTCAGGAATCGTTCGCGATGTGCAGGTTCCTGATGGGCGATAAAATGAAAGGTGACATTTTACCGTGTGGAGGGTCACCCTCTGTCTGGTAAAGTGTCACCCTCTGCACGGCAAAAGGTCACCTTCTGCCGTGCATGTTACATACCTGTACTTCTGCGGGCAGATGTTATCTTTCGTTTTGTGCCGCTTCCTGTTTGCTTTATGGCATGAAAAAGACCGCCTGTCGTTATTGATAGGCGGTCTTTTGTTTTTTTTCTGTTTATGGAGATATGTCGTGTGTGCCATATTCTCACCGTCTGTTGCAGGCAGACGGGAGAGTCTGTGAGTGTGGCTCTGCACATGGAGACAGGGGCCGTATCGCATATCGAGATGGAATCTCTGTCCCTCCCTGTGATTTGACGGTCATTCTTCCTTTACCAAATCGAAGAAACTGCTTATCTCCTGCTGGTCAATAGCCTGGCGTACGTTAAAACGCTTGGTCTGCTCCATGTATCCTTGGCGTCTGAGCTTTACCTCAATCTGTACGTCACGTGAATTCTCATATGTCAGTCCGAGGATATTGAATGAACGTGTATCCTCGTATGGCGTCGTGCCGAGATACAGCTCGTTGGTGTTCTTCACTTCCGCAGGAACGCTGGATACTACGCGCCAGAACACCCGTGCACCCTTTGGAGCGGAATCAAAGTACCAGCGTATGATGGTGCGTTCCAGTGCGCTCTGCCCCGGTTTGTCACGGGAGACCCGCGTCTTTGCCTCGCCTTTCACTATTGTAGGGTCTTTTTTGTATTCATTGCCGTATGTGCTGCCTTTGGCTTTCGCAAACTCGTGTATGACTGTTTTCGGCCACTCGAACTGATATTCCTTCTTCTTTATCTGCGTAATGACAGGCTTTATGATTTCCGTGCCCCTGACATGGCCGTCTTTCACGAAAGTCAGTTCGATGCGGCTTGCCTCGGCAGAGCGTCTCATGCGCAAGTCTTTGTCTTTCTTGGAACCGGGAGCTATGACACCGCGGAACGGTATATCCACCGTTGCCGGTGTCGTTGTGCAGATAAGTCTGCCGTTGCAGTACACTTTTGCGTCTTCAGGCAGGCTCTGTATGGTGATGCGGGCATAGTCTTCAGGCAGTATAATGGCTTTCTGGGCATGTGCTTTGCCGGCACAAAGTGCCATGACGGTCAGTGTCGTCAAAAGGAATCTATATGATGTTCTCATAGATGCGATGTTTTTTTCTTTATTCCTTTACCAAATCGAAGAAACTGCTTATCTCTTGCTGGTCTATGGCCTGACGCACATTGAAACGCTTTGTCTGCTCCATGTATCCGGGGCGTCTCATCTTGATTTCTATCTGAATGTCACGTGAGTTGGCGTATGTCAGTCCGAGGATGTTGAATGAACGTGTCTCTTCGTATGGCGTTGTGCCGAGATAAAGTTCGTTGGTGTTCTTCACTTCGTCCGGCACACTTGATATCACTCTCCAGAAGATGCGCGAGCCTCGCGGTGCGGAGTCAAGATACCATCGTATGATGGTGCGTTCCAGCGATGTCTCTCCGGCATTGTCGCGGCTTACTCTCTCGTTTGTGTTCTCGGATGACTGGATGGCAGGCTCCTGGATTTCAATATTGCTGACAGGCTTGAAAGGGATGGTGATTTCCTTCGTCTCAGGTTTCATCCATGCACCTGTCCCTGCGTCAACGGCAATGCCTGGAATACCGCCGAAGATGATGTTGCCTATTGCCATGGCATTGAATTTCTTCTTCACGGAGACGCTCGCTTTCTCATATCCTTTGGCTTCGGCAGTGACAACGGTAGGTTTTGAGCCACGTTTGATTTTGATTTCATAAGGTAAGAAGATGTTTGTCTCTGTCTTGCCATCGTAGGTAAGAGTGACAGGCGTCGTGACATCATCACTCTTCACTGTGAGTTTGGCTTTTGTTCCGTTGACAAGTGTACAACAGGACGTAAACAGCAGCGCTGCCATTGACAACAACAAGAAATGTTTTTTGCTCATGATTTGATTTTATTAAGTTAATACTAAAAGAATTGTCTTTCCGGCAGTAGCACTAACTTATGGGCATAAGAAAAGCGCAAACCTCCATGTCTCACTCAGGTTTGCGACAACCTTCCATACAACAATGGCGAGCTTGCGCTATATGGCGCAGCTCTGACGTGTATGGATTATATGCTCAGAAATTCAGGTTTTCGAGGTCGCAATTCGAGTGAGAATCGAGCAAAAATATGTCTTGTTACTTATTGTATAACAATAGGTGCTACAAAGATATATCTTTTTTGATATAGAGCAAAATGAAAGAGGGTATTTTGCTTCCTTATCTTTTATATTATTGACAAATATCAATGGTATTGACGTGTCAGTTGAAAACATGGCTCTGTTTTCTTCGACTCCAAATAATATTCTTCTGCCAAGATGCCCCTCATCTGCTGAATCAGCCAAATCCGCGTGACATGTTATGGCCTAATATGCAAAAAATAGGATGAAAATGGTGCTATATTATAGTAAGTAAGTCAACAAAATTAATGTATAGTATAAATCGTAGTTGTTTTTGAGATGTTTTCGTTTTTGGAACGAAGGAGTATATCGGGCTATGTGACAGAGTGACAAGGCGGAAACAGCCGAAAAGAACAAGATTTATACATACAAGATTTAAATACGTGCTTTATCATGGATAGTATCGTTTGATTTTGTTGACTTACTTATTTACTGTACGTATATTTGGCTGATTCAGCAGGTTAGGTATTGCAGATACCTTTTGTTTTTCAGGTGTAGATATAAAAAGACCGCCTGTCCTGCTGGACAAGCGGTCTTGGATATTGTTGTTTGCGGCTGTACACCGCGGCTGTGTCTTGGCCTTTTCTCTGCAGTTTTAGAGAGAGTTGACGTGAAGTGCGAGACCAGACTTGAGGTTTGCAGCCTTGTTCTTGTGGATGATGTTACGCTTTGCGAGCTTGTCGAGCATCTTCTGAACCTTAGGGAGCATCTCTGTTGCCTCTGCCTTGTCTGTTGTGGCACGGAGCTTGCGAACTGCGTTACGCATTGTCTTTGCGTAGTACTTGTTGTGAAGAGTTCTTGTCTTGGTCTGACGGATTCTCTTCTCTGATGACTTGTGATTTGCCATTTTGTCTGTTGATTTTTTTGTTTTAGTAATAGCCTTTGGGTCTTGTGCCGTATGATGGCTGCCCTGGGCGGATTGATTGAAACCCTCGTGCACCACAATGTCGCATCATCTGCGACGATACACGATATTTTTAGTGGTAGCGCGTAGGGGAGTCGAACCCCTCTTACAAGAATGAAAATCTTGGGTACTAACCGATATACGAACGCGCCATCGCGTAAAAGCGGTTGCAAAGGTACAACAAAAAGCTGGAAGACAGAAGATAAGAGCGCAATATTTGCAGTTTGTTAAAGATAATTAACTAAAAAGCGGTCTTTATTGCTGGGCGATTGTATGGTTTTTAGCTTAAATCGCCTTGATAGCCGGAATAGAACCGATAGCCGTATAACCGTTTAACCGCAAAACCGCAAAACCGTGTAATATCCGTATAACCGTGCAATATCCGTATAACCGTGTAATATCCGTAAAACCGCACACCCGCCTAACCGCACTCCATTATACGCTTCTCCGCCTCGGAGAGGATAGGGAGGAGTTCGTCCAAGGTGTTTGCGCGCAACATTGCTATGCGTGTCTGTCGGAAGTCAGGAATGCCCTTGAATATCGGTGTGGCGGCGAGATGGCGGCGTGTGTGGAGTATGCCACGTCGTTCGTCTATGCGCTCGATGTTTATCCGCAGCTGTTCACGCAGCAGGTGGAATTTCTCTTCAAGGGACAGTTCCCTTTTGTTGAAGAACCACGGGCAACCGAATGTCGCCCTGCCGACCATCACGGCATCGACGCCATATCTGTCGAAAGCCGTTTCTGCCTCGGCAAGAGATGTTATGTCGCCGTTGCCGATGATAGGGATTGTGATGCGCGGATTCTCCTTTACCTTGCCTATAAGAGTCCAGTCAGCCTCTCCGGTATACATCTGTGCCCTTGTGCGTCCGTGGATGGTGAGAGCCTGTATGCCGCAGTCCTGAAGCTGTTCGGCGAGGGTGGTGATGACAAGGTTCTCGCTGTCCCATCCGAGGCGTGTCTTTGCCGTGACAGGTGTGCGGACAGCCTTCACGACACGGCTGGTGATGTCGAGCATCAGCGGTATATTGCGCAGCATTCCTGCGCCGGCACCTTTTCCTGCGACTTTCTTCACCGGGCATCCGAAGTTGAGGTCTATGACATCAGGATGTGCCTCTGCCTCCACAATCTTTGCCGCTTCAACGACGGCCTCGGCGTCCCTGCCGTAGATCTGTATGCCGACAGGACGCTCGTCGTCTGAGATGGTGAGCTTCTCTACCGTAGACTTCACTGAGCGGACGAGAGCCTCGGCGGCGACGAATTCAGAGTAGACCATTGCTGCGCCTTGCTGTTTGCAAAGGCGGCGGAAGCCGATGTCGGTGACGTCTTCCATCGGAGCAAGGAACAGTGGCCGCTCTCCTAATTCGATATTCCCTATTTTCATTGCTGTAACTGTTTTGATTTTAAGTAAAATACCGCTTGTCCAGTATCGTTTGAGTTTGTTTATATGGAAAGCCTGTAGTTTTTCGCCCATGGACTGCCGCAGGGCGAGTTTCGTTTGAGTTTGTTTGTATGGAAAAACCTGTACAAGAAGAAAAAGTGCAGGAAAAATCTCCAAAGGCTTTCCCTGCACTGTTGTCATTATCCCAAATCTAATGACCGATTTGGGATTATCATTTCTTCTTTCTTGGCTTTCTTCTTGCCCATCCTTCCTCAGAGAAATCAGGCATATCGTCTCTGAAGTCGAAATCGCTCCTGCTTTGCATGAGAGCCTGCCAGTCGTCGGCGGAGAATTCGCCTTGCTGTCTGTTCTTCTTCTTTGACGGCTTCATGAAAGGTCTGCCGTCGTCACGGCGTTTTCTCTTGGGACGGTCGAAGCGGTCATTGCCTCTGCTCCATCTGTTTACAGGTGCGTTGAAGGTTCCCTCTGGCTTGCCTGCCCCTTCGGCATTGCAGCGTACAGGCCTGCCGTGGTATGTCGTGCCGTCAAGGGCTCCCATGACATTGTCGGCATCTTTCTCAGGGACTTCGATGAAGCAGTAGTGAGACATGAGGTCGATATGTCCTACTTCCTGGCGCTTACCCTGTCCGCCCTTTCCACGTCCGGAGACATGTTGGTTGACGAACTGCATGATCTCGCCCGGGTAGAAGCCCTCTGCCTTGCCGAGATTGATGAAGAGGCGGGTGTATCCAGCCTCCGCTCTGCGCTCAGGTCCGCGGTCTTTTCCGTCACGGTCCCTGCGGCGGCCGTCACGGTCTTTGTCCTTTCCCTTCTTGCTTTCGCTTACCTCCTCTATGTCTGGTTCGTCGGCATAGTATTCGAGGAACTTGCTGAACTCCATCATCACAATCTTCTTGATGATGTCATCCTTGTCGAAGTATTCGAAATGGCGCTGTATCTCTTCCATGAACGGGTTGATGGTCTCGTCGTCGACATCGACCTTCGTGATATGGTCCATGACGCGGAATAGCTGTTTCTTGCATATCTCCTGTGGAGTAGGGAGCGCGCCTTTTATGAATTTCTTCTGTATAATCTTCTCTACCTCACGTATCTTACGCTGTTCACGGCTGTGTATGATGACTATTGAAGAGCCTTTCTTTCCGGCACGTCCTGTGCGTCCCGAGCGGTGAGTGTACGACTCGGTGTCGTCAGGCATTCCGTAGTTTATGACATGGGTGAGGTCATTGACATCAAGTCCGCGTGCCGCGACATCAGTGGCGACAAGCAGCTGTACGGTATGCTGGCGGAACTTCTGCATCGTCTGGTCACGTTGCGGCTGTGACAGGTCTCCGTGTAGAGACTCCGCGTTGTATCCGTCCTTTATGAGCTTGTCGGCAATCTCCTGTGTCTCGAGCTTTGTGCGGCAGAAGATGATGCCGTATATTTTCGGGTAATAGTCTACTATGCGTTTCAGTGCGAGATATTTCTGTCTCGCCTGTACCATATAATATGTATGGTCCACGTTTTCGGCACCTTCGTTTCGCGAGCCCACGACGACCTCTTCGTAGTTGTTGAGGTATTTTTTCGCCACTTTCTCCACTTCCTTGGACATTGTAGCGGAGAAAAGCAGTGTGCGGTGGTCTGCTGTCAGTTGTTCGAAGATGGCGTTGATGCTGTCGGCAAAGCCCATGTTGAGCATCTCGTCAGCCTCGTCGAGGACGATGGTCGTAGCTGTGGAGATGTCTGCCACCCTGCGCTCTATGAGGTCAATAAGTCGTCCCGGTGTGGCGACGATGACCTGCGAACCCTTCTTCAGTGCCCTTATCTGTGAGTCTATCGGAGCGCCGCCGTATACGGCAGTGACGTGTAGGCCTTCCATGTATTTGCCGAAATCCTTGAGGTCGTCGCTTATCTGTAGGCAGAGCTCTCTTGTAGGCGACATGATGACGGCTTGTGTCTGGCGTGTGGACAGGTCTATGCGCTGGAGCAGCGGCATGCCGAAGGCAGCAGTCTTTCCTGTGCCTGTCTGTGCGAGTGCGATGATGTCGTTGCCTTCGTTCAGGAGCTTAGGTATCACAGCTTCCTGTACAGGCATAGGCTGTACGAAACCGAGTTCGTCGATAGCCTTTCTGATGGTGTCGTTGACACCTAATTCTTCAAAATTTGCCATGTTGGTGATGGTTCTGGAAATCAAGTTTTCTGATGTTGTTTCATATAGGAGGGTTTCCTTTTCGGTCTTTTCTTTCTTTCCCATTTTCATAGGGAAGGCTTGCCGTCTGGCAGGCCTTGTTGCGTAATGTCTTGATGTAGACGGCCATTGCTCCCTGTTTAATATGCTGAGGGCATAGCGTCTTTTAATGTCCCACTTCCATATAAAACGGACATTGTCCTGACCTGATTCTTCTAACCCACCCAAATAGGAGGAGTCCGTCTTCAGAACTCCTCCTATTTCTTTTTATATTATATAAGGTCTTGTATAACCTTATGGAGGGTCTCCTTATTTTCAAGGAGACCCTCCATATTGTAGATAAGTAATATCTTAGATTACTTTGTTGTGTCGTTGAAGAGAGCTACGCGGTTGAACTCAACTTCGTCGAAGAGCTTGTCTGTAGCGCCAAGACCCTCTGTCTCGAGACGGTCAGCAGCGATCTTGTACTTCTTGACGAGGAGATCCTTAACGGCAGCGGCACGCTTCTCTGAGAGCTTCTGGTTGAGAGCCTTAGAGCCTTCTGGTGATGCGTATCCAGAGATCTTGATCTTAGCGTTAGGATTGTTCTTCATGTACTTGGCGATCATCTCTACGTTAGACATCTGAGAGCGCTCTACAACAGACTTGCCCTGTGCGAACACTACAGATGGCTGGAGGTTAGCAGCCTTCTTCTCTACTACAGGAGCTGGCTTGTTCTCGCAGTCAGAGAGAGCCTTCTTGAGGCGAGCGATCTCTGCGTCCTTCTTAGCGGCAGCAGCCTTAGCAGCGTCAGCCTCAGAGCGTGCAGCGTTGATCTGTGCGTTGAGTGCGTCGATCTCAGCCTGGTCGCGAACCTGCTCTACAGCGAAATTGTGTGTACCGTTAGAGTTGCCGAACTTGTAGTTAACACCAAGCTTTACAGAGAAGCCTGAACGGTTGATGTCATACTTCATGTTGTCAGCAGCATAACCCTCTGCGTAACCCTGGAGACCGTAAGTGATAGATGGCTCGAGGTAAACCTGCCATTCCTTAGCCTTGCCGAGGTTTACAGCGAAGTCAAGAGCAGCCTTAGATGTAAGAGCGTTCATCTTGCCTTCTGGACCCTTGAACATGTGGCCCCAGCCGAAACCGCCGAGAGCGATCACCTCGAATGTGCGTGGCTCGCCTTTGTAACCTGCGAAGAGGTTAGAGAGGTTGGCTGTACCGAGGAGGGAGATGTTGGTGTTGTCTACCCAAGTCTTTGTGTTGAACTCTGATGGCATTGATGAGAAGTGCATAGTAGCGTCAACTGCAACACCGAATACGGTTGTGAAGTTCTTGCCTACACGTACACCAAGCTCAGGAGAGAGATTTCCGAATACGGAATGCTTTGTAGTTGGAGCTGTAACGCCGGCATTAACACCTACATAGATGTTGTCTGTAGCCTTAGAAGCTGTAACCACAGTTCTCTGTGCGCTTGCTGAAGCTGCTATCGCAGCGGCAGCAACAAACATTGCGATTTTTTTCATATTAATGCTATTTAAAAAATAATGTGGACTACTTTGTGATAAAGTATTGATGCAAAGATACGTACTTTTTTTGAAATACCAAGCAAAAATGAAAAAAAAATAGGAAAAAGTTGCAAAATTGTGGGAAAATGACGAACTTTGCAGTAATACATAACATTTTTAAGCCTTTATTTAATGGAGAAGTTGCTGCATTATTGCTGGAAACACGGGATTTTGCCATCAGGCAGACTGGCGACTACCGACGGCAAGGATGTGGAAATCATTGACCCCGGGCTTCATAATACGGACTCCGGTCCGGACTTTTTCAATGCGAAAGTCCGTATCGGCGGAGAGCTGTGGGCAGGGAATGTGGAGATGCATGTGGTGTCAAAGGACTGGTTTCTGCACCGCCATGACAAGGATGAGGCATACAGCAATGTCATCCTTCATGTAGTGTCCAGGACATCGGGCGACATCAAGGCTGTGACAAGTGCGGGGCGTGAGATTCCGGAAATCATTCTAAATGTACCTGCGCACGTAATGGAGAACTACGAGGAGCTACTCAATACCGACCGCTATCCGCCCTGCTACAGGAACATCCCGCATCTGGAGCCGCTGAAGGTCCACTCATGGATGGCGTCCCTGCAGACAGAGCGTCTGATGCAGAAGACCAAAGCCGTCACCACTTACCTGCACCAGCTCGACGGCGACTGGGAACACGCCTATTTCGTGGCCCTCGCACGCAGTTTCGGCTTCGGCTCAAACACCGAAGCCCTTGAGCAGTGGGCGCGGACACTGCCGCTGAAGGCCATCGCACACCACCGTGACGACCTCCTGCAGGTGGAAGCATTCTTCCTCGGCCATGCCGGACTGATAAGGGACAATCCCCGTATGCAGCAGGAATATGAGTACCTGTGCCGGAAGTTCTCCATCAAGACGATAATGTACGACACCGTATGTCCCGGCGGACAGCGTTGTGCACCGGCATGGAAATTCATGCGTATGCGTCCTCAGAACTTCCCCGATGTGCGCATACGCCAGTTGGCACGCCTGTTTCACGAGAGCCGCACCTCCCTGTCCCAGTTGCTGGAGTGCAGGGACACCGCAAGCCTCGGCGCGCTTCTCGGGCAGGGTCTCTCGCGCAGCAGCGTCAATCTCCTTATGATAAACTGTGCCATACCCATGCTCTTCGCCTACGGCAGGGGCTTTGCAAAGGAAAGTCTTTGCGAGCGTGCCCTCGACCTGCTCGAAGAACTCGCGCCGGAGAACAACAATATCACAAGGATGTGGCGCGATGCCGGCCTTGATGTCCGTTCGGCAGGCGACTCGCAGGCTCTCGTCCAGCTGAAGAAGGAATATTGCGACAGGAGGGACTGCCTGCGCTGCCGCTTCGGATACGAATACATAAACAAGTAAACACACACGATACCAAGGGCAAGCGATACGCTGCTTGCCCAACAAAAAGACTCAAGAAAGAATGAAGATAGCTGTATACTGTTCGGCAAACAACGACATTGCCGAAGAATACTATGACGCCGCACGCCGCCTCGGCGAGTGGATGGCGGCATCGGGCCACACCCTCGTATGGGGCGGAGGCAACTGCGGCCTGATGGGATGCATCGGCGACACCGTCCATGCCCATGGCGGCAAGACCATCGGCATGGTGCCCCGCGCGCTGGAGAAGACAGGGCGCGTCTCCGACAATATAGATGTATATATCCCCACCAACGGCCTTGACGACCGCAAGGAACTCATGATAACCCAGTCGGACATCGCCATAGCCTTGCCCGGCGGCATAGGCACGCTCGACGAGATATTCACCCAGGCAGGGAGCAATACCATCGGCTTCCACAGCAAGAAGGTCATACTGTACAACGTCCGTGGTTTCTGGGACACTACAATAGCCTTGCTGGAGTTCATGCAGGACAACGGCATGGTGCGCGGCCACTGGACCGACTATATTGTCGTGGCGAAGGATATAGAGGAGATTAGTCGTTTGGTCGTTTAGAAGATATAGCCGGAATAGCCGATATAGCCTCTATAGCTTCTATTCCGGCTATATCGGCTATCAACCTTAACCCTAATCTTCACCTTAAACCTAACCCTAACGATAACCTTAACCTAAAACCCACAACCTACAACCCCAAACCCCACAACCACCCAAAATGTATCACTACGAGACCATCATGCAGGTGCGCGATTACGAATGCGACATCCAGGGCATCGTGAACAACGCCAACTACCTGCACTATACCGAACATACGCGCCACCTCTTCCTGCAACATTGCGGAGTGTCATTCTCCGAGATGCACAAGAAAGGCGAGGACTTTGTCGTGGCACGCATGAACCTCCAGTACAAATCGCCTTTGCGTCCCGACGACGAGTTCCGCTCCTGCGTCCGCCTGAAGAAGGAGGGGCTGCGCTATATCTTCCTCCATGACATCTACCGCCTGCGTGCCAATGCCGACGGCACTATGGAGAACGATACGCTCTGCTTCCGCAGCCAGGTGGATGTCGTGTGTCTCATCGGCGGCAGACTGGGAGAGAGCGAAGTATGCAACAAGGCTTTTGCAGAGTATCTTGATGAATGAAAACCTACAGAAGGCACTGGCTTTCCAGCGTCTGACATTCAGTTATCCGCAGGCTGCCATGCACCTGTACCTCGCCGCAGGGACGGCGTCGGAGCTGTATGCCTGCCGTGAAGACATACGGCAGGTGGAGCAGGAAGCCTCCGACACCCTCCGTTCCCTGCTCCGCTCCGACTGGAAGGCGGAGATGCTCTGGGCGGAAAAGGAGCTGGAATGGTGCCGACGGAAAGGCATACGCGCCCTCTGTCCCGACGATGCAGGCTATCCGCAGCGGCTCCGCGACTGTGCAGATGCTCCGGTAGTGCTGTTCGCTCTCGGCAACGCCGACCTCAATGCGCCGCATACGGTGTCCATCGTCGGCACGCGCGAGAACACCGCCTACGGACAGGATTGCGTCGGCCGCCTCGTCAGGGAACTGAAAACCCTTGTCCCCGATGTCGTCATCTTCAGCGGACTGGCATACGGCACTGACGTCTGCGCCCATAAGTCTGCCCTCGACAACGGCATATCCACCGTAGGAGTCGTGGCCCACGGGCTGGACATGATGTATCCTGCCTCACACCGCGGCATAGCCTCCGAGATGCTCTCCTGTGGCGGTGTCGTCAGCGAGTATCCCTCGGGGACACGCTGCGGCAAGTCCAATTTCCTGCGCCGCAACCGTATTGTGGCAGGTCTCGGCGACTGTACCGTTGTCGCGGAGTCGAAGGCTCACGGCGGAAGTCTTGTCACGGCACGCATCGCCAACGATTACAACCGTGAGGTGTTCGCCTTTCCCGGCAGGGTAGGCGATACGGCGTCGGAAGGCTGCAACGCGCTGATACGCGACAGCAAGGCTATGCTCCTTACCTCCGCCAACGACATAGTGGAAAGTCTCGGATGGCAGACGGCACGCCAGCAGCAGGAGGAACGCAAGAGAGGCATACAGCTGGAGGCGTTCCCGGAGCTTTCGCCAGACAGCCAGAGGGTGCTTGACGCATTGGCGGACGGCGATGCCCTGCTGAACGTGATATCCGTGAAGAGCGGCCTCCCCGTGGGCAAAGCCGCGGCGGTGCTCTTCGAACTGGAGATGCAGGGATTCGTGAAGCCCTATGCCGGCGGGATGTATCACAGGTGCAGATGACCGCAAGCGGTCTTGCGGTTATGCGGTCTTGCGGTTATGCGGTCTTACGGTTATACGGATATTACTTCTTCTATTCCGGCCTATATCGGCTATTCCGGCTATTAACCTTAACCTTAGCCCTAACCCTAAAAAAAACAACCCACAACCAATGAAAACATTACTTACCTCCCTATTCCTCGCCCTTGCCTTCACGGCATCGGCACAAGACAAGTTCGTGCCTACGGCGGAAGAGCTTGCCAAGTATCTCCCTGCCCTGAAAGCCGGCGACAAGGCTCCGGCACTCTCGGGAAAGGACACCCTCGGCATCGTCATCGACATGGCGCAATACAAGGGCTCGTATATCGTGGTGGACTTCTGGGCCACCTGGTGCGGAGACTGCCGTCGCGAGATACCTGCGCTGAAAGCCCTGTATGAAGAGGTGAAGGACATGCGTCCCAACGGCTATGATATGCAGTGGCTCAGTTTCAGCTTTGATTTCCAGCCCGTTGCATGGAAGAATATGCTGCGTAAAGAGCGTTTCCCGTGGCCGCAGATAAGCAACCTGAAGAAGACGCGCGAAGACCCTACGTTCAAGAACTGGCAGCTGAACTGGATTCCGGCGTTCTTTGTCATAGACCCGGACGGTGTCGTCTGCGGCACGGCAATCACTGCCGACGGCCTGCGCAAGGAGATAGAGAGGCTGGTGACTTTCGAGTGATTATGCGGTTATACGGATATTACACGGTTTTACGGTTATGCGGTTTTGCAGGTATTGCACGGTTATGCGGTTATACGGGAATAGCCGCAATAGCCGATATAGCTGCTGTGGCATATTGCCAGACATGACCTTTCTGTAGATGAAAGGTGACACTTTTTATGGCAAGAGGTGACGTTTCGCAATGCGAAGCGTCACCTCTTGTTTTGTCGTCTCTATACGTGTGAGTATCAATCTGTTACGCCGTTGTGTCAAGGGCGCGGCAGACAGCCGCCTCAGTCGCCTGTTTCGCGGTGTCGTGATACAGGCTTCCTTTGTTGCCATAATGTAATCTTTTCCTGTGATTTCTGCTCTGTATGATCATGAAAAATTGATTTAAATAGGTTGTTTTGTAAAAAATGCGAAAAAAGATGGTGTAACAGGGACAATATTTAAATAAAAATGTGTAATTTTGCATCGCACTATAGATTATAGTAAAGGAAACTGGTATTTATACTTACGTTTGTCTGTAATTAATGAATGCATGTTGATGGAAATGTTGGGAGAGCTCGTTCGTAGATGTAGGTTGATAGCCCTGTCGGGTGTTGTCATGATGTTTTGCGCGCAAATGCACGCCCAGCATCTGATAGGAACACAGGGACTTATGAATATACCGTCGGCAGAGATGAATCCATCAGGCACTTTTGAGGGAGGAATAAGCCTGCTCCAGGAGCAGATGATGGCCGACAAGTATGACTATTACACCGGCCTCTACTATATCAGCTTCACCCCTTTCTCGTTTGTTGAGCTTACGTTCCGCGAGACGTTGCGGAAGACGAAAAAGAGCAAGTACGACACGCGTGTAGGATATTACCAGCAAGACCGTTCCACATCGGTGCGTCTCCGGCCCGTCAAGGAAAAGGCGGGGAAATGGTGGCCGAGTGTCGTTGTGGGCGTGAATGACATCTATTCCGACCATGGAACAAGTGAATACGCTGCTGTATATGGAGTCCTGACAAAGAATTTCCATGTAGGCAGCGTGATTGACATTAGTGCCACGGCAGGCTATGCCTATCCGATAGACAACGGACAGGCATACGACGGCGTCTTCGGCGGTGTCTCCATATCCCCGTCATCCTTCAATGCCCTGAAGGTGATGGCGGAGTACGACACGGGAGGCGTCAATGTCGGAGCCTCGGTGGAGCTCTTCCGCCATCTCAGGGTCATGTGCCTCACGCGCGAGTTCAAGGGCGTATGTGCAGGGCTCAGTTATCTTTATACCATTAAATACTGATGAGTAGCCATGAGGATGATGAGATACTGCTTTATGTTGCTGACACTGCTGCAGGCACTTGCTCTCCAGGCACAGACGGACGACGGAGCATCGGCACAGCTTGCCGGCATGGGCTTCGAGAACGTCCGTGTAAAGGCTGACGGCGGTGTAGTGTATGCCGCCTTCGAAGACCCCACATACCGCGGCACATACCGCGGCTTCGGCGTCGTGCTCGAGCAGCTGGCGCAGCATTATGCCGCCAAGGACAGCTTCGAGGTCGTGGTGCTCGACACCAAGATCCCACGCGTGTGCGTACATGCACGCCGTGACGGAGGCAACTGGCAGCTTGCCGTAGACTATGAAGTGGCAGAGGTCATGGCGGCATTGGGGAAGACGGAAGAGCGCGCAAGCTCGTTCGGGAAGATAGACATAACGTTCCATCCCAAGGTGTCGATAGACAACCACCGCCTCGACGTGCTTTGCGAGTATGCCGTAACCATAGCGCCGTCGATAGAGACCACACTGTGGCGAGGCGGACGGATAACGCTGCAGCCCATGATACCTGTCGCATACGGCAATCTTAAACCGGGCAACACCCTGAAATACGTGCGCATAGGAATCGCCGACATCGAGCAGGAGTTTGCCACAGGCGGACGATGGAGCCTGAAAGCCGCGGCGGGAATGCTTCACTCCAACTTCACAGGCGTACATGCCGAAGCGGCATACCAGCTGACGCGCGCCCTGGGACTGAAACTGCGTGTGGGATGCGTGGGCGAGGCTTATGTCGACAACGGCGGATACCACTTCGAGACACCCGACAGGCTGACGATACTCGCCAAGGCCGACTACTACGAACGCCTGTCACGGCTCCAGGTGCAGCTCACGGCAGGACGGTTCGCTTACGGCGACTTCGGCGGGCGTATAGACGTGACACGACATTTCGGCGACTATGCCGTCGGACTGTTCGGCGTACTTACCGGAGGCGAGCACAATGCCGGCTTCCACTTTGCCATACCGGTGATGGGAAAGCGGCAGAAGCGCAACGGCGCGGTGAGGCTGAGGCTTCCCGAATACTTCAGCTGGGAGTACAGCATGGTGTCTTACTACAAGTATGCCGAGGAGAACATGGGGCGTGAATACACCACGAGGGCAGACGAAAACCGCTCGGCACGCTATTTCCAGGCAGAATACATAAGGCAGAACCTGCAGAAATACCTTGCAGGCGATGTGAAATAAAGGAAAGGGATAAAAGATTCTCAATTATTAATAAAAACAGAAAGGTTATGAAAAAGTTCAAGTTCCTTTTAGGAATCCTTATGGTTTCCGCAGGCGCAGGCCTGTTCAGCTCCTGCTCGGATGACGATGATGTCATACCGACAGTGACAATCTCTCCAGAGGAGAAAGAGTACACGGTCGAGGTCACTACCAATGTGCCTGCAACATTCGAGTACAACAACGCTTCCACAGAGGCTGTGTTCACTACAACTACAGGCGGTATCCTGCGCGTTACTCCTGTCGACTCCAAGTATGTAGGCCAGGATGTAAAGATCGCTCTCGGCGATAACAAGAACATCAAGGTCAACGTCACTCTCATCGAGAAGCCTTCTTCCAACGTGAAGGTAGACGACGCCAACAACAGCACAGAAGACATCGTTGTCCCAGGAACGACAAGCGGCTCAAGCATCTTGATTCCGGGAACGACCAGCATTGCAGGAAGCGACGGCGATGACAATGTGGGTATCGGCGTATACACCGCTTCAGGTACAGCAGAAGAGCCTGTAGTGAACAAGGAAGTCACTTCCGATGTCCTTGTGGCAGTCTGCGAGCCAGACGGCGCACAGTTCACAGAGCCTGTGACAATCACAGTCTCTGCACCAAATGCTGACGGCCTTGTGTTCACTTGTGTGAACGACGCACAGGGAGACGCGGCAAATGTTGAAGTAGCAGCCAACTCCCTGTCTGCCAAGGTATCACACTTCTCAAACTGGACATTCTCTCTCAATGCCACAGTTATAAACATCGCAGAAGAGGAAGAGACTGTCCTTGACACCCATATTCTTGTACACGAAGGCGAGACATCCTTCCTGTATTCAGCATGGAGAGGCGTGGAGACTTCCGAGACAGGTGTAGCCAAGACATTCCTCTTCACACAGTTCGGCTCAGAGAAGAGCAGAGTGGAGAAGACTGGCTGGCTCTTCTCTACAGGAGCAGGCTCTGCACATGTCCGCGTGATACAGCACAAGAAGGTCATCACATACCGTTCAGGCAGCAGGACCTTCACAGCTACAGTCTATGGCGCTGTTGAGGTGGAGCTTGTCGACATCACATACGATACAACAGGTCACTCCGGCGGTATCGGCGGATAAACCGGTTTCCGAAAGGAGACCTCGTTCCATACCGGTAATATTTTGAAGTATTTGCCGGATATGACAATAAAATCTGCAAGTCCTTGTATCTCAGGATACGGGAGCTTGCAGATTTTTTTTGTATTTGAAAAAGAGAATAAGGAAATCCAAGGCTCGACAGGAATAGGTACATACGCCCTATTGGCAACGTGTTGCCAAGCCTCTGGATTTCCGGTTAGGCGGTTATAGTACCGAAACGGAAGACCTTGATAAGCCCGCACTCACTGCTGGGCATGATGACATCATGTAATCAGAGCCTGTTTCCTTTCTCGGGAAGCAATGTCTATATCCGGAATGAATTTCGGCCTAATATGCAAAATGTAGGATGGGAATGGTGTAATTGTCGGCCTGATTGTCTTATAATTTCGGGTTTTGACTGACATGAACAGCGATGAGATGGGTCTGTCGGATATAAATAAGAAGGAGGTGTACCGAATTTCTTTGATACACCTCCTTCTATGGCTGTATATGCTTTGTGCCGGGAAAGTGGCTGTACATGTATTTATATGCGTCTGACAGCCCGTTTCCCCGCGTCGTGGGCGGTTTATTCTACTGTCTTGAAGTCTTCGCCTCCCTGCATGTTCTTGTCCTTGTATATCACCTTGTTTGCTCCGGAAGTGATGGTGCGGCATTCGGGATGGTCCTTTATGAAAGAGTCGATATGGCGCACGCGCTTCTGTTCGAATATCTCGTCTACGGCAATGAGTATGCCCGTCTCCTCGACATCGCCGAATCCGTAGTTGATAGCCGTGCCGAAGAGCTTCATGGTAGGCGAGAGGTTCATGTACGCATTGATGAGCGGCGGTATGTTGTAGCCTAAGGAGCGTATCTCACGGTTGAGGATACGGTAGTTCTCCTTGAACGTCTCTGCGCTGAAGAGATTCTCGAATTCAGAGTCGGGAGTGTCGATTTTCAGCGGTTTTATCGGTATAATCAAGCCTTCGCGGTCACCGAAGAACTGTTTCAGGAAGTACAGTATCATGTCCCTTCCGCGTCGTATGTATGACGGATACATCGTCATCTTTCCGAAGTAGTATTTCAGTTTCGGGTTGACTACGGTTATGGCTCCGAGGCCGTCCCACAGGTTGTCGAGGGCGAAGATGCTCTTCGCACCCTTCTCCGAGCTCTGGTATCCGAGTGTCACGAACGACCTTCCGAGCTCCACGGTCTGGTCCTTGTATTCACGCAGGAACTTCTCCGAGAAGTGGAACATGTGGCTTGTGGCGAGGATGGGTTGTCCGTTGCTGTCCATTTCCCAGTCTTCTCCCTCAAGATACCTGTATCCGCCGATGATTTCCTCCTCTTCGGGATTCCACACTATGAGCTGCTTGTAGCAGTTTTCGCAGGTGTCGAACTCGTCGATGTCGCATTCCTTGCCGGTTCCACCGCCGGCAGCACGGAACGCTTCCTCGCGTAGGCGGCCTATCTCGCGCATCGTGTTAGGTGCGTTGTGTGCAGTGATGATGTATATCCTGTTGTGGCTTTTGTTGGTCAGGCGCAGCTGGCAATCCTCTGTCAGTTCGCTTTTCAGCAACTCCTTGGATACGGGTGGAATTATTGGCTGTTCCATGTCTTAGTGGTATATGGTTGTTGGTTGTGGATTTTCGGTTGTTGGTTTATGGATTAGGTCATAGAGAATAGACTGTATCCTGTATTGTTTTTGCCCATTCCATCGGTGTTTTTGACTTGTCGAGCGACTGCCACGGTATCGGTTTCCCGATGCTTATGCGGAAAGTCTTGTTCCTGTTCTTGTACATCTCGTCGACAAGGAAGAGCATTGCGACATTGAACTTGATGTGCAGGGCCTTGCAGATGTTCGCTATGCGGTAGAACTTGTCGGAGTTCTGCCCGCCGAAGTGTATCGGGATGATGTCGCGGTGGGTCTCCACGGATTTTGTGACAAAGGTCTTTGTCCATGGTATGTCGCGTATCGTCCCGTCCTTCTGCCGGCGTGAACACAGCCCGGCAGGGAACATGAGCATGTGCTTCTCGGACGCGAAGCCCGCCTCCACCATGGCTGGGAATGCCCGGCTCTGCTTCCCTGTCTTGTTGATGGGTATGCAGAGCGGCGCGAGCCCGGGGAGGAACATCAGTTCGTCGCGGACGAGATACGCGAAGTTCCCGTTGTAGTGCTTGCCTATAAGCGCGCCGAGTGCTACGCCGTCGATTCCTCCGAGAGGATGGTTGGAGACAAATGTATACTGCCGCCCGTCGTCTGCAGGCGGCAGATTGTCCATGCCCTCGACCTGAAGGTCCATGCCGAGATACTCCACGCAGCTTTGAAGCCATGTCACCCCTTTCTCGTCGCGGTGCTCATGGAGGAAGAGGTTTACCTCGTCTTCGTGGAGGATACGTTTCAGCCAGTTGACGAGACAGCGTGGCAACAGGTTGCTCCTGTCCCCCATTTTGCTTCTCAGCAGGTTGTCTATGTCAATGGTTTTCTCCATAGTTATAACGCTTTGCAAAGGTAATGATATTATTTCACATTTTTGTCTTTTCATGCAAAAAAAACACATATTTTAAGAAAGAAAATATTTTTGGAAAAAAGTTTGTATAAAAATGGTGTGGTGTAGAGAAATTTTCGTAACTTTGTACGCAAAATTGCAGAACGATAATCAGACATATCACGTGCCGGTTCTCCTAAAGGAGAGTGTCGAGGGCCTTGCCGTCGACAAGGGTGGCGTATACGTTGACGTGACGTTCGGCGGCGGCGGACATTCGAGGGAGATGCTTTCCCGTATGGATGCCGATGCGAGACTGTTCTCGTTTGATCAGGATGCCGATGCGGAAAGGAACGCGGAGGTGACGCGTGAGGACGGCACAAGGCTCGCTGGAGACGGCCGGTGGACGTTCGTGCGCTCCAATTTCCGCTATCTGAAAAACTGGATGAGGTACTACGGTGTGGACGGTGTGGACGGCATACTTGCCGACCTTGGCGTCTCAAGCCATCATTTCGACGACGAGAGCCGTGGATTCTCTTTCCGCTTCGATGCGCCGCTGGACATGCGCATGAACAAGCGTGGAGGGAAGACTGCGGCAGACATTGTCAACGAATATGACGAGAGCCGCCTTGCAGATGTCATCTATCTCTACGGCGAGCTGAAGCAGTCGCGCAAGATCGCCGCAAGCATCGTCAGGGCAAGGGCGGAGAAGCCGATAGTCACCACGCAGGACCTGCTTGACGCTACGAGGAGATGCTTTCCGCGTGAACGTGAGAAGAAAGATGTCACCCGTCTGTTCCAGGCTCTCCGCATAGAAGTCAACCACGAGATGGACGCGCTCCGCGAGATGCTGCTTGCTGCCGGGGAGCTCCTGAAGCCGGGAGGAAGGCTGGTGGTAATCACATACCATTCGCTCGAGGACCGCATGGTGAAGAATGTCATGAAGACGGGAAATGTAGAGGGCAGGCGTGAACAGGACTTCTTCGGAAGATCCACCTCTCCGTATACCCTGGTGTCGGGAAAGCCGATTGTCCCTACGGAAGAAGAACAGATAGCCAATCCAAGAAGCCGCAGCGCAAAGCTGCGCATTGCAGAGAAAAGATGAAAGACGACGAACTCATAATAACCAACGAGGAGGTGATGTCAGACTCCCGTGCTGCGGAACCGTCTGCAGCACCGAAGGACAGTGTCTCCACGGAATCCGGCGGCTCGAAGACAGAAGCCTCCGGCAGTGCTCCCTCGCAGAGGCAGGAGGCTACATTCCGTGAGGCGCTGGAAAGGCAGGCGCGTGAGGAGGACTCCAGGCATGGACACGACATCTCTATCATCAAGATCCTCGGCGGTGACTTCTTCACGGCGCAGATACTCAGGCGTCAGATATGGCTGATGCTTCTCATAGCCTGCTTCGTCGTCTTCTATATATCCAACCGATACAGTTGTCAGAAGAGCCTTCTTGAGATAGACAAGCTGAAGAAGGAGCTCACGGATGTGAAGTACAAGGCCTTGTCGACATCAAGTCGCCTCACGGAAGTCTCACGCCAGAGTCATGTCATAGACCGTCTGAAGGAAAACAGGGACAGCACCCTGCATATCGCCGACCAGCCGCCTTTTATCATACAAGTGCCGGAGCAGTAGAATATTGACTCTGTATGGTCTTGTGTCTGATGTCTCCCGGCATCGGATGTCGGACAACCGGTACTTGTGATATGCCTGAATGGCCTTGCAGCCTTTGCCGCACACGATTTCCACTCCTTAATCCCGATGTTTACAAAAGCAAATACTACCGAAAATGAGCAAATTCGACTATAGAGCTTCCATGTTGCGATACCGTATACTCGCATGGGTGATGCTGCTGATAGCAGTAGTCATAATATGCCGTGCAGGCTATATAATGACAGTGAAGCGTGACTACTGGATACAGGTGTCTGACCGCCTCAAGGCGGACAGCGTCCCTGTCAACCCTACACGCGGCAATATCCTCAGCGGAGACAACCAGCTTCTTGCCTCAAGCCTGCCGGAGTATATACTGTATGTGGACTTCAAGACAATGCACGAGACGGAGACCGACACGCTTTGGGAAGAGAAGGAAGACTCTATATGCCAGGGACTGAGCCAGATATTCCCGCAGACATCGGCGGAGGAGTTCCGCAAGCATCTCCGCGAGGGAAAGGAAAAGCAGAGCCGCTACTGGAGGATTGTCAAGAAACGTGTCAGCTATGATGTGTTCAGTGAGGTGCGCCAGTTGCCGATATTCCGCTTGCCGAGGTTCTGCAGCGGTTTCAATTATGAGGAATACAATGCCCGTACTCGTCCTAACGGACTGCTGGCGTCAAGGACCATCGGCGAGATGTACGGTCTGAAAGACTCCGCACGGTGCGGCCTGGAGCTGTATTACGATTCTGTCCTCCGTGGCGAGAAAGGACTCATCAACAGGCGCAAGGTGCTCAACAAGTATCTTGATATCATGGTCAAGGAACCTGTTGACGGCGCGGACATCGTCACGACACTTGATGTCAATATACAGGACCTTGCCGAACATGCCATGGTAGAGGAGATGAAGAAGGACAACGGTGAGCTCGGCGTCGTGATTGTCATGGAGGTTAAGACGGGAGACATCAAGGCCCTTGTCAATATGGCACGCCTTACGGACAGCAACGGCAATTACTATTACAGAGAGGTGAAGAACAATGCCGTCTCTGATCTTGTAGAGCCGGGTTCAGTATTCAAGACAGCATCCATCTTCGCGGCTCTTGACGACGGGCTCATAGATACTACGGCAGCGTATAACATAGATACCGGTGGCGGCGTATGGCCGATGTACGGCAGGGAGATGCGCGACCACAACTGGCGGCGTGGAGGATATGGTGTGCTCACAGTGCCGCAGGTGTTGCACTACAGTAGCAACATCGGTGTCAGCCGCCTTATAGACAGGGGACTGTATCATGAACATCCCGAGAAGTTTGTGGAGAAGATACGCAGCCTCGGCCTCGGCATAGACTTTGACCTCCCGTTCCCCGGAGCACAGAAACATGCCATCGTCCGTATGCCGATAAAGGCGAAGAGGAAAGGACAGTATCTCAACTGGTCGAAGACGACATTGCCATGGATGTCCATAGGCTACGAGACCCAGATACCGCCGATATTCACAGTGGCTTTCTACAACTCCATAGCCAATAACGGCCGCTTCATGCAGCCGCGCTTCGTGAAGGAGATTGTCAAGGACGGACAGACTGTCAAGGAGTTCCCTCCCGTATGCCTTATAGAAAAGACATACAAGAACAAGGAAGCCCTCAACAAGATACAGGCGATACTTGAGGGCGTGGTATCAAGGGGGCTCGGCAAGAAAGCCGGCAGCAAGTCGTTCCGTGTGGCAGGCAAGACAGGTACGGCACAGATTGCCGACCAGCATGGCTCTTACAAGTCGGGTTCCGTGCGCTACTGGCTGTCGTTCTGCGGATATTTCCCTTACGAGAACCCGCAGTACACGTGTATCGTCTGTATGAAGAAGACTGGTCTTCCTGCCTCAGGCGGCGGCATGTGTGGCGTGGTGTTCCATAATGTAGCAGAGGGCATCATGGCCCATCAGCTGAAACGCGATCATCTTACGGCACGCGACTCGACATCGGTTCTTGTACCCGATGTAAAGAGAGGAAATATCCTCGCAGCCGACTATGTCCTGTCACATCTCGGAATCAAGACAGGAGGCGGATGGAACGGCTCTTATGCTACGGGCAACCCGATATGGGGCACGGCGCAGACAAACACTTCCTCTGTCAGTCTTGTGAAAGGCGGTGCTCCGTCGATGCACTTCGTCCCTGACGTAACGGGAATGGGTGCGCGTGATGCCGTCTATCTGCTGGAAAGCAGAGGCGTGAAAGTGCAGATCTCTGGCCGAGGCAAGGTGAAGAAACAGAGCATAGCCCCGAATACACGGATAAAGAAAGGCATGAAGATTTCCGTGGAGCTCGGCTGACATTAAAGGAATAAGACATTAAGGGAATAAGGATGTCACTGCATTTGCAGGAAAGGAGCATCCGGCATATACAACATATAGATTATGAAACTATCGGACATCATCAAGAGAGTCAGCGTACTGAAGACAGTAGGCGACACTGACAAGGATATTAAGGGTATAGAGATAGACAGCCGCCAGATACAGCCGGGATACATATTCGTGGCGATGAAAGGCACACAGGTGGACGGCCACAGGTTCATACCTAAGGCTGTGGAGCTCGGGGCTGCGGCTGTCATCTGCGAGGATATGCCTCTTGACATCGAGGAGAATGTCACTTACATACAGGTGGAGTCGTGCGAGACGGCTGTAGGTCCTGCCGCCACGATGTTCTACGGAGACCCTTCACGCAAGCTGAAGCTCGTCGGCGTGACAGGCACTAACGGCAAGACGACCATCGCCACCTTATTATATAATATGTTCCGGAGGATGGGACACAAGTGCGGTCTCCTCTCCACGGTCTGCAACTACATAGAGGACGAGGCTGTGGAGGCATCGCATACGACGCCTGACCCTATAGAGCTGAACCGCCTTCTTGCGCGCATGGTGGAGGCAGGTTGCGAGTATGCCTTCATGGAGTGCTCAAGTCATGCCATCGTGCAGCAGCGTATAGGAGGACTGGAGTTTGCTGGCGGTATGTTTACAAATCTGACACGCGACCATCTTGACTATCACGGCACATTCGAGAACTACCGTGATGCGAAGAAGCTCTTCTTCGACAATATGCCGAAGGGTGCCTTTGCGATAACCAATGCCGATGACAAGAACGGCATGGTGATGGTGCAGAACACAAAGGCGACGGTGAAGACATACAGTACACGTGGCATGGCAGACTTCAAGGCACGTATCCTCGAATGCCATTTCGACGGTATGCTTCTCGAGATAGACGGGCGTGAGGTTGCCGTACAGTTCATCGGCAAGTTCAATGTCTCCAATCTCCTGGCAGTTTACGGTGCTGCACTGATGTTGGGAAAGAAGGCGGAAGACATTCTGCTTGTCCTCTCCACATTGAAGAGTGTTGCCGGAAGACTTGAGCCTGTCCGCTCAGGAAACGGCGTGACAGCCATCGTCGACTATGCACATACCCCAGACGCGATAGACAATGTCCTCAAGGCCATCCACGAAGTGTTGAACGGCAAGGGACATGTGATAACAGTCTGTGGCTGTGGCGGTAACCGTGACAGAGGCAAGCGTCCGCTCATGGCGCAGGAAGCTGTGCGTCAGAGCGACAAGGTGATACTCACTTCCGACAATCCGCGCAAGGAAGACCCGGAGATGATTCTCGACGATATGGAGGCAGGGCTTGATGCCGGGCAGCGTCAGGGTGTACTCCGCATCACCGACCGCCGACAGGCCATACGGACCGCCGTGGCACTGGCACAGCCGGGAGATGTCATCCTCATAGCCGGAAAGGGACACGAGGACTATCAGATAATAGGCGAGACGAAGCATCATTTTGATGACCGCGAGGAGGTACGCAAGGCTTTCGGAATGTAAAAAAAGTAAGAACAGAACCGTATAAACATCATGCTATATTACCTTTTCCGCTTCCTGGAGCAGTTCGGTTTCCATGGAGCACACCTGTGGAGCTACATCTCTTTCCGTGCCATACTGGCATTGATATTCTCGCTCGTCATAAGCATCTGGTTCGGCGAACATTTCATAAAATGGCTGCGTAGGCATAATGTCAACGAGGCGCAGCGCGATGTCTCCATAGACCCTTACGGCCAGCAGAAGAAAGGAGTGCCTACAATGGGCGGCGTCATCATCCTTGTGGCAATTCTCGTGCCTTGCCTGCTCTTCGGCAGGTTGCGCAACATATATATGATTATCCTCCTTGTCACTACAGTGTGGCTCGGTGCGATAGGCTTCATAGACGACTATATAAAGATGAAGGTGACGAAAGACGGACTGCGCCCTATCTACAAGCTGGCAGGACAGTGCCTTCTCGGTCTCTTTGTCGGTCTTACGCTGTGGCTCTCTCCCGATGCGGTCATCCGTGAGAATGTCTCCATGAAGAAACAGGGCACGGAGATTGTCGTCCACAAGAGCGAGCCAGTGAAGTCTACTATAACGACGATACCTTTTGTCAAGGACAATAACCTTGACTACAAATGGTTTGTGAGCTTCTGCGGAGAATACAGCAATGCAGCAGGCTGGGCAGTGTTCGTGCTGATGACCATTATCGTTGTCACGGCGGTATCCAATGGCTCCAACCTCAATGACGGCATGGACGGCATGTGCTCTGGCAATGCCGCGATTATAGGAGTGGCATTGGGCATACTGGCATACGTGTCGTCGAATATGGCGTTTGCATCATATTTCGACATCATGTATGTGCCGGGCTCACAGGAACTTGTGATATTCCTCTGCGCGTTCATTGGTGCGCTGATTGGCTTCCTGTGGTACAATGCCTATCCGGCACAGATATTCATGGGCGATACAGGTTCGCTTCCTATCGGCGGAATCATAGCCGTTACGGCGATTATCATACATAAGGAGTTGCTCATACCTGTCCTCTGCTTCATCTTCTTCATGGAGAGCGTCTCCGTGATGCTTCAGGTGCAGGTGGCGAAATACGGTAACAAGCGCGGCAAGAAGCTCCGCCTGTTCAAGCGGGCTCCTATCCATGATACATTCCGTATACTGCCAGGACAGCTCGGCCCTGACGTGAAAGTGCTGCTCAACTGGCCTCGCGGCTGCTGGCTGGAATCGAAAATCACGACAAGATTCTGGATTACCACCGTGCTCCTTGCAGCCCTTGCCATAATAACGCTGAAGATAAGGTAGGCATATTTTCCGCAACGGTCTTGCGGAAAATATTATAGAATAAGAAAAAAGTTGGATGTAAAGCTTTTGATGAACATGAAAAAGATAGCAATACTTGGTGCGGGAGAGTCTGGCGCAGGCACGGCAATCCTTGCAAAGAAGCAGGGATACAATGTGTTTGTATCGGATATGGGCACCATCCAGGATAAGTACAAGACACTTCTCGACTCCCATGGCATAGACTGGGAGGAGGGAAAGCATACGGAGGCGTTGATTCTCGATGCCGACGAGGTGGTGAAAAGTCCAGGTATCCCAGACACGGCTCCGCTCGTGAAGATGCTGATAGAAAAGGGTACTCCTATCCTTGCCGAACTGGAATTCGCACAGCGTTACAGCCATGGCAAGACCGTCTGCATCACGGGTTCCAACGGCAAGACGACGACAACGTCACTCATATACTACATCATGCGCAAGGCCGGGCTTGATGTCGGGCTTGCAGGAAACATCGGCCGCTCCTATGCCCTGCAGGTCGCTACAGAAGACCACGACTGGTATGTCCTTGAGATAAGTTCCTTCCAGCTGGACAATATGTTCAGTTTCCGTGCAGACATCTCCGTGCTTATGAACATTACGCCTGACCATCTCGACAGATACGGCTTCGATGTTCTCGGCAACGGCGTCACGCCGATGCAGAACTATACGGACTCTAAGATGCGCATCATCCAGAACCAGACGGAGGATGATATCTTCGTCTACTGGAAAGAGGACGAGCATATCACAGAAGAGTTGCGCAAACGTGTGCTCGGATATGCTCCGCAGCCTACGCCGTCAAGCCGTCCGGCAAATGATGGCAATCCGTCGCTCTATGCCTTTGTGGACTCAGACTTTGACGATATGGAACTTGAATTCTCGCAGATGGGACAGCACAACAGGCGTAACGCCCTCGCGGCCTATCTCGCCACGAGAAGCGTAGGTGTCGATGAGGCTCTTGTACGCCAGTGCCTTAAGGATTTCCCTGGTGTGGAACACCGTCTTGAGCGTGTTGAGGAGAAGGATGGAGTGTTGTATATCAACGACTCGAAAGCCACGAATGTCGATGCCTGCTTTGTAGCCTTGAAAGCCATGGACAGGCCTACAGTGCTTATCGTCGGCGGAAAAGATAAGGGCAATGACTACTCTGCAATTACAGATATAGTGAAGGAGAAATGCCGTGCAGTAGTCTATCTCGGTGCAGACAATGCGAAACTGCATGACAGTTTCGATGCCCTCGGGCTTCCTGTAGCCGACACTCATTCCATGAAAGACTGTGTGGAAGCATGTCGTAGTCTGGCGCAACCCGGTGACTGTGTACTCCTTTCGCCATGCTGTGCGTCGTTTGACCTGTTCAAGAACATGGAAGACCGCGGCGAGCAGTTCAAGACCCTTGTCAGGGAAATGTAATGACCGCCCCGGCAAGTCCTGATCCTTGACTTTTCAAAAGGTGACGGTAGGCATGGTAAAGTGTCACCTTTTGACACATAAAGCGTCACCCTCCGGTACATGAAGCGTCACCTTTCGCATGACACTGCCACACCACGCATTTTCTATGGGACTGCTTGACCGTATAACCATGTAATATCCGCATAACCGTATAACCGCAATATATAATATAAGGTAGAGTGAACAAGAAATTAGAAAATCTCTTTAAGGGAGACAAGGTTATCTGGATGATATTCTTCATCCTCTGTCTGGTGAGCATCGTCGAGGTGTTCTCCGCTTCGTCGTTTCTCACATACAAGGGAGATAGCTACTGGTTTCCGATAATCAAGCATACATTCTTTATCTTTGTCGGTATATGTGCAATGATATGTGTGCTTAATGTGCCCTGCAAGTACTTCAAGATTGTCACATTTCCGTTGTTGGTAGTATCTGTGATAATGCTCGTCGGGGTCATTATCTTCGGCGAAAGCACCAATGGAGCAAGCCGATGGATGGGAATTGCCGGTATACAGTTCCAGCCGTCAGAGATAGCAAAGGGAGCGCTGGTGCTTGCCGTGGCACAGATACTCAGTGCGATGCAGACAGAGAAAGGTGCAGACCGTCAGGCTTTCTGGTGGGTGCTCGGCACAAGCTCAGTCATTGTCCTGCCGATATTCTTTGAGAATTTCTCCACCTCAGTGCTGATTTCCGCCGTGGTGTTCTTCATGATGTTCATCGCCCGTGTACCCCTTTCCCAGCTCGGCAAGCTGCTTGGCGTAGTCATTCTCGGCGGTGTCATCGCTGTATCGAGCATCATGGCGTTCGGCAAGACAGCATCGGAGCCCCCAGAAGGCAACGCCGCAAAGGTGGAATATGTCGCCGATGCCGCAAAGGGACAGGCAGGGAATGCCAAGGAAAAGAAGGGAGGACTCCTGCATCGTTTCGACACATGGAAGTCCCGAATAATGAAGTTCACATCCAGTGAGGACATCGCTCCTGACGAATATGACCTTGACAAGGACGCACAGGTGGCACATGCCAACATAGCCATTGTCAAGAGCCAGGGCATCGGTTGCGGTCCAGGCAACTCCGAAGAGCGAGACTTCATCTCGCAGGCTTTCTCCGATTTCATCTTCGCCATCATAATAGAGGAACTCGGGCTTTGGGGCGCGACACTCGTTGCCGGACTGTATGTCATCATCTTCTGGCGTGCCGGACACATCGCCCGCAACTGTGCCAATACCTTCCCGGCATATCTCGCCATGGGCATAGGTATGCTTCTCGTCATCCAGGCGATGTTCAATATGCTCGTCGCCGTAGGGCTCGCACCCGTCACAGGACAGCCGTTGCCGCTCGTCAGCAAGGGCGGAACGTCGACAATCATCAACTGTGTGTATATAGGTATGCTCCTCTCCATATCAAAGTCGGCAAAGAAACGGCAGCCGACACAGAAGGCTCCTGTATAAGACCTTTACATGACGCTTGCCTTATACGGCCATGCCGTAGACATGCTGTCAGATGGCGAGAGTCCACGAAGAACAATTCATTGAAGAAACCCATATAGCGAATAAAGAATAAAACGACAATACCTATGAGAATCATGGTAAGCGGCGGCGGTACAGGAGGCCATATCTTCCCTGCCGTATCGATAGCCAACGCAATAAAGGCCCTGCGTCCTGACGCAGAAATACTCTTTGTCGGTGCAAACGGACGAATGGAGATGGAACGCGTGCCACAGGCAGGCTACAAGATTGTAGGACTTCCCGTCCGCGGACTGATACGCCCTCTCTGGAGTCCGAAGAATATCGGCGTGATGATAGATTTTCTCAAAAGCCGCTCTCAGGTAAAGAAAGTCATCCGTGAGTTCAATCCGCAGGCTGTCGTAGGTGTCGGCGGATATGCCAGCAGCCCTACATTGAATGCCGCATATTCCATGGGTATACCGTGTATCGTGCAGGAGCAGAACTCCTATGCCGGCGTGACCAACAAGTCTTTGGCCAAGAAGGCTGTCAGGATATGTGTAGCTTATGAAGGCATGGAACGCTTCTTCCCAAAGGAGCGCATCGTCCTCACAGGCAATCCCGTGCGCCAGTCGCTCCTCGAGTGCAAGGCATCGCGTGAGGAAGCCCGTAAGGCATTCGGTCTTGAGCCTGAGCGTCCTACTGTCCTTGTCATAGGCGGCTCGCTGGGAGCACGGACAGTAAACGACAGCATAGCACAGGGAATCGACGCCTTTGAGAAAGCAGGCATACAGGTACTCTGGCAGACAGGAAAGTTCTATGCTGACGAATGCCGGCGTAAGGCCGAGGCCTGCGGCACAAAACTCGTGCACCCCCAGGCGTTCATCTCCGACATGGCAATGGCATACCGTGCGGCAGATGTAGTCATCTCCCGTGCCGGCGCGTCAAGCATCTCCGAGCTTTGTCTCCTCGGCAAGGCTGCGGTACTTGTCCCTTCGCCCAATGTCGCTGAAGACCATCAGACCAAGAATGCCCGTGCACTGTCAGACAAGAATGCGGCAGTCTTCTGTGCAGACAAGGACGCCCGTCAGACCCTTGTGGCAGAGACCATAGCGCTTGTCAACGACAAGGCAAGGATTCTCGCCCTTGAGAAAGAAGTAAAGAAACTTGCCTTCTACGACTCGGCAGAAGTCATCGCCAAGATTGTCATAGAGCAGGCAGAGAAAAAGTAACACATGACATGTCCGTACAGTCACATGCACGCCGCCTTATGCGGCATGTAAGTAATGGGACCGCGCGACAATGAAACAAGAAAGGCAACAACATATATGAAGGCAATATACTTTATAGGTGCAGGAGGCATAGGAATGTCAGCCCTCGAGCGCTATTTCAACAAGAACGGATATAAGGTAGGAGGATACGACAAGACACCGTCGGCACTCACCGAAGCCCTTGTGCGTGAAGGCATAGACATACATTATGAAGACAATATAGACGCCGTTGACCCTGTATTCAAGGACAAGGACAACTGTGTCGTGTGCTACACCCCTGCCATCCCTGCCGAGCATGGAGAGCTTTGCTATTTTCAGAAGAACGGCTTCCGCGTGATGAAGCGTGCCCAGATACTCGGCATGTTGACACAGGACAAGAAAGGACTGTGCTTCGCCGGCACACACGGCAAGACCACCACATCGACGATGTGCGCACATATCATGCACCAGTCACACATCGACTGCAACGCTTTCCTCGGAGGCATATCGAAGAATTACGGCACAAATAATATCCTTTCCGACAAGTCGGAGTTCGTTGTCATAGAAGCCGACGAGTTCGACCGCTCCTTCCACTGGCTCCGTCCATGGATGACAGTCATTACCTCGACAGACCCTGACCACCTCGACATCTATGGTACAGAGGAGGCATATCTCAAGTCTTTCCGCCACTATACCACCCTCATACAGCCAGGCGGTGCACTCATTATCCATAAGGGGCTGAAGATGAAGGCCGAGCCTCAGGCGGGTGTCCGTGTATATGAATACTCAAGGGATGAGGGCGACTTCCATGCGGAGAACATCCGCATAGCAAACGGAGAGATTGTCTTCGACTTTATATCCCCGATAGAAGACGTCCGCGACATCAATCTCGGACAGCCGATACCGGTAAACATAGAGAATGGCATCTGCGCTATGGCTATGGCACAGCTCAACGGCTGCACCGCCGAGGAATTGCGTCGCGGCATGGAGACCTACGGAGGTGTCGACCGACGCTTCGATTTCAAGCTCAAGGACGCCCGCCACGTGTTCCTCTCCGACTACGCACACCACCCCAAGGAGATACTCCAGTCGGCACGCTCCATGCGCGAACTGTACAAGGACCGCAAGATTACCGCCATCTTCCAGCCGCATCTGTATACCCGTACACGCGATTTCTATAAGGAGTTCGCCTCCGCGCTGAGCATTCTCGACGAGGTCATCCTTACAGAGATATATCCGGCACGTGAGTTGCCGATAGAAGGCGTGACGTCACGTCTCATATACGACAACCTCTCGGAAGGCGTGGAGAAACAGATTATAGAGAAAGACTCCGTGCTTGATTTCGTCAAGTCACGCGATTTCGATGTCCTTATAGTGCTCGGCGCAGGAGACCTCGACAACTACTGCGACAGGATAGCGGAGATTCTCAAGACCAAAGACTGACCTCACGCATTGCTTCCGGCAACATAATGCACATACAGGCAACATACACAAGAAAATATCCGACAGATAATTGAAAAAGTATATCATCATATTCATCGACATTACCCTTGCGGTATATCTCCTGCTTGCCGTCACGGCGTTCAACAACCCTCAGGAGTTGGCGACGAAATGCACGAAGGTGAACATCAATATCACCGACGAGACGACATACGGCTTCCTCAATGCCGACGAGATAAAGGCAATACTCACGAAGAAAGGCCTCTATCCACTCGGCAAGGACCTTGACCGTGTCTCGCCGCGCAAGATAGAGAGCGTGCTGCGCAATTCGCCGTTTGTCAATACCGCCGAGTGCTGCAAGACGACAGACGGCCATGTGCTCATCTATGTCACGCAACGCTCGCCCCTCGTGCGCATCAAGAGCGAGAACGGTGATGACTATTATATAGATGAGAACGGAGGCATAATGCCCAACTCTAAATATACCTCCGACCTCATCATCGTCACAGGCAATGTCTCAAGGCCTTTCGCGAAACAGTACGTGTCGGTGCTTGCCAATACAGTCATGCAGAGCGATTTCTGGCGCAATCAGGTAGAGCAGATCAATGTGGGACAGGACCTCGGCATAGAAATCGTGCCGCGTGTAGGCAACCATATCATCTTCCTCGGTTATCTTCCGGAACGGGAGACACAGGAGAAGAGAAGCGAGGATGTCACCGCCTATGTAAAGGAAAAGCTCGACAGGCTGGAGAAGTTCTACCTCTACGGACTGAAAGAGACAGGCTGGAACAAGTACGAGACCATCGACGTGCAGTTCCGCAACCAGATTATCTGCAAGAAACATCCTGTGAACCCTACGATACCGGTTGCCGCAGTGCCTGACCCGATGCATGAGAGCGAGGTTGTGGAGGCACCTGCCGCCACTACCGGAGAGGGATACACTACAGGACAAAACAATAAAACAGAACAGAAACAACAGTAAATACTCCGTAAAACAATACACATCATGCCAGCAGCAAAAGAATTTTATGTAGCCATCGAACTCGGCTCTTCCAAGATTATCGGCATCGCCGGTCAGAAGAAGATGGACGGCAGCGTCACCGTTCTTGCCATCGCCTCTGAGGCAGCGTCCACCTGTATCCGCAAAGGCGTAGTTTACAATATAGACAAGACCAACCAGTGCATACGGAATATCATACGCCGTCTGCAGGACCAGCTGCAGACAGAGATTACGCTGGTCCATGTCGGCATAGGAGGACAGGGCATACGCAGCGTGGTCAATACAATGGTGAAAGACCTTGACGAAGCCACAGTAGTCAACAACAGCATCATAGACCACATGATGGATGGCAACCGCGCCACACACTATCAGGGCAAGACAATCCTTGACGTGGCACCGCAGGAGTACAAGGTCGACTCGCAGTTCCAGCTCGATCCCGTAGGCATAGAGTGCAACCGCATAGAGGGAAATTTCCTCAATATCGTATGGCGTGACGCCTTCTACCGCAATCTCTCCAAATGTTTCGAACAGGAGAAGATGCCTACACCACGCTATTATCTTGCTCCGATAGCTCTCGCCGACAGTGTCCTCACGGAGTCGGAGAAGCGCACGGGCTGCATCCTTGTGGACCTTGGAGCGGAGACTACGACAGTATCCGTATACTACAAGAATATCCTCCGTCACATCGTCACGGTTCCTATGGGCGGATGGAACATAACAAAGGACATCGCATCGTTCCATATCGACGAGATGGAAGCTGAGAAGATGAAACTGAAATATGCTTCCGCACTCACAAACTCCTCTGATGTCGACCTCGACATGAAGCTCAGCATCGACCCTCAGAGGTCAGTGCCGCAGCGCGAGTTCGTCTCCGTAGTAGAGGCACGTGTGGAGGAAATCATAAAGAACGCGTTGGCACAGATACCGTCAGAGTATGTCGACAAACTTGTCGGAGGCATCGTCATCACAGGCGGCGGATGCAACATGAAGAATATAGAGACAGCCTTCCGCAAATACTCCAATATCGACAAGATACGTATAGCTAAGGCCATCAACGCCAGTGTCAATACCCATAAGTCCGTCACCATCGAGGACAATGCCACTCTCTGTACGGCTCTCGCCCTGCTCGTGAAGTCTGATGACCTCTCTTCCGGCAGGCCTCTCAGCGAGGTGAACAGCATCTTCGGCTCGGAAATGGAAGTAGGAAACGGCACTCCGGGCTCACGTCCTATCAGCGAGATGAAGCCGGGACAGGTACCTACCGTCAAGGAGCGTGAGGCCGCTGAGGAGAAAGCACGCCGCAAAGCCGAGGAAGAGGCACGCCGCAAGGCCGAGGAGGAAGAGGTGAGAAAGGCCGAAGAGGAGCGCATACGCAGGGAAAATTCTCCGTCAACGAAGATCAAGCGCGGCATAGTCAATTTCTTCAAGAAGATGACCGACCCTGAGGAGTAGCGCAGGAGAACAAGTAAGACAATGTTGAAACGTATAAACAAGAACAAGGCTTTATGGAAAACAACAACAATATAATATCCAATCTCGTGGATTTCGGTGCACCTGAGAAGAAGCAGAGCATAATAAAGGTCATCGGCGTCGGTGGCGGCGGCGGCAACGCAGTCAACCACATGTACCGCGAAGGCATCCACGATGTCTCGTTTGTACTCTGCAACACTGATGCACAGGCTCTCAATGACTCACCTGTCCCGGTACGTCTGCAGCTCGGCAACGAGGGACTCGGCGCGGGCAACCGTCCTGCACGTGCTCGTGAGGCGGCAGAGGAGACTATCGATGCAGTGCGCAATATGCTCTCCGACGGTACAAAGATGGCATTCATCACAGCAGGAATGGGTGGTGGCACTGGCACTGGAGCCGCTCCAGTCATAGCACGAGAATCCAAGGCACAGGGCATCCTTACCGTCGGCATCGTGACAATTCCGTTCCAGTTTGAGGGCAGGAAGAAGATAGACCAGGCCCTTGACGGCGTGGAGGAGATAGCAAGCAATGTCGACGCGCTCCTTGTCATAAACAACCAGCGCCTCCTCCAGATATATCCAGACCTGCCTATCATGCAGGCGTTCGGCAAGGCCGACGATACCCTCTCCATCGCCGCGAAGTCCATTGCGGAGATAATCACCGAGCACGGTATCATCAACCTTGACTTCAACGATGTCAAGACAGTCCTCAAGGACGGCGGCGTAGCCATCATGTCTACTGGCTACGGCGAGGGTGAGGGACGTGTCAAGAAGGCCATACAGGACGCTCTCGACTCACCGTTGCTCAACAACAAGGACATCTTCGACTCCAAGAAGATACTCCTTGCCATCTATTCCTCTGCCGAGAAGAATGCGCAGGGACTCATGATGGACGAGATGAACGATGTCAATGACTTCATGGACGGCTTCAGCGACGAGATAGAGACAAAGTGGGGACTGTTCAACGACCCAGAGCTCGGCGATAAGGTCAAGGTCACTATCCTTGCCACAGGCTTCGGGCTTTCTGCTGTCGACGGTCTCTCGGAGCGTGTCAAGAAGCAGGATCAGGAAGAGGCCATTGCCGAGGCAGCCAGGGCTGAGGCTGAGGCGAAGAGGGACGAGCGCCGCCGCAAATATTACGGCGAGACGGACAACAAGTTCGTGCGCCGCGCCGCCAATATCTATATTTTCAACGCCGAAGACCTTGACAACGACACAATCATCGACGCCGTTGAGAACACTCCTACCGCAAAGCGCTCACGTCAGCAGCTCAACGACCTGATAAACCAGTCGACCGGAACACCGCGCCGTGACGATACCGCCACGGGAGAGCAGGGAACGGAGAAGGTGAAGGTCATCAGCTTCGTGTAAGATAACTTAAGGATATATGAAGACAGACGGTTTGCAGATGCTTTTGTAGCGTTTGCAAATCGTGTGCGGAATAGCGTATGATAGTAGAGATACAGGGAATACTCGTCTCGACAGATATCCTTACCGAGGAGTTCTGTTGCGACCTTGAGTCCTGCAAGGGACAGTGCTGTATAGAGGGCGACGCAGGAGCGCCTGTCACGCTTGACGAGATAGGCCATCTTGAGGACTGCCTCGATACCGTATGGCCAGACCTCTCCGCCAGTGCACAGACAACGGTAGAGCGGCAGGGCGTGGCATATACCGACCGTGAGGGCGACCTCGTGACAAGCATTGTCAACGGAAAGGACTGCGTCTTCACATACTATGATGACATAGACGTCAACGGCACCACGGTCAGCAAATGCTGTCTCTGCGCCACGGAGAAGGCTTTCAGGGCAGGGAAGACAGCATGGTGCAAGCCTATCTCCTGCGCATTGTATCCGATACGCGTCAAGGAGTTCGGCAACGGTACGGTAGGTCTGAACTACCACCGCTGGAACATCTGCAAGGATGGCGTAAGGAAAGGCCGTGAGCTTCATCTCCCGCTGTACAGATTCCTTGAAGGACCGCTTGTCAGACGCTTCGGACAGGAGTGGTACGACGAGCTGTGCACTGTAGCCGACGAGCTGAAAGCGCAGGGGCTTGATGCCCGATGACACGACATGTATTATAACTTATTGAATCAAAGAAAGATAAAAGAACTGTAGATACAAGAATGGCAGAGAAGAACGAATTTGTGCGGCAGGTGGCCGATCAGAAATACGAATACGGCTTCACCACCGATGTACATACAGAGATAATCCCCGTCGGACTCAATGAGGATGTAGTACGCCTCATATCAGCCAAGAAGGGCGAGCCGCAGTGGATGCTCGATTTCCGCCTTGAGGCCTTCCGTCACTGGGAGAAGATGATGCAGCCGACATGGGCGCACGTCAATGTTCCGGAGATAGACTATCAGGCCATATCCTACTATGCCGACCCTATGGCAAAGAAGGAGAGCAACGTGAAGACAGTTGACGATATCGACCCGGAACTTATGAAGACATTCGACAAGCTGGGAATACCGCTTGAAGAGCGTCTCGCCCTTAGCGGCGTGGCAGTCGACGCCATCATGGACTCCGTCTCCGTGAAGACGACATTCAAGGAGAAACTGAAGGAGAAGGGCATCATCTTCATGTCCATAGGAGAGGCTATCAAGGAACATCCAGACCTCGTGAAGGAATATCTCGGCAGCGTAGTGCCATACCGTGACAACTTCTTCGCGGCCCTGAACTCGGCAGTGTTCAGCGACGGCTCCTTTGTATATATACCGAAAGGTGTGCGCTGTCCTATGGAACTCAGTTCTTATTTCCGTATCAACGCCCGCAATACGGGGCAGTTTGAGCGTACACTCATCATTGCCGATGACGACTCCTACGTCTCTTACCTTGAGGGATGCACGGCTCCTATGCGCGACGAGAACCAGCTTCATGCTGCCATTGTGGAGATTATTGTTAAGGACAGGGCAGAGGTGAAATACTCCACCGTACAGAACTGGTACCCGGGCGACGAGAACGGCAAGGGCGGAGTCCTGAATCTTGTCACCAAGCGCGGAGACCTTCGTGGCAAAGGCAGCAAGCTTTCCTGGACACAGGTAGAGACTGGTTCGGCGATAACGTGGAAGTATCCTTCATGTATCCTGCGTGGTGACGATTCCGTGGCGGAGTTTTACTCTGTCGCCGTGACAAACAATTATCAGGAGGCAGACACCGGCACGAAGATGATACACATGGGAAAGAACACCAAGTCTACCATCATCTCCAAGGGAATCTCCGCCGGACACTCGCAGAATTCATACCGCGGCCTTGTCCGCGCGACATCAAAGGCCGACAATGCGCGCAACTATTCGTCGTGCGACTCCCTGCTCCTCGGTTCAGAATGCGGTGCCCACACGTTCCCGTACATGGACGTGCGCAACGATACCGCTATCTTCGAGCACGAGGCAACGACATCTAAAATCAGCGAAGACCAGCTGTTCTACTGCCAGCAGCGCGGCATTTCCATGGAGCAGGCCGTAGGACTTATCGTCAACGGATATGCCAAGGACGTGCTGAACAAGCTCCCTATGGAGTTTGCCGTAGAGGCCCAGAAGCTCCTCTCCGTATCGCTTGAGGGGTCGGTAGGATAGCGTGCGATATGCCCGTGTGAGCCCCTTACAATATCTTCCGTCATCATCCCGTGTGACAAAAGTGTGGCGGGAGAAGTGAAAACAATACTCCATAAAGAGAAAAGGATAAGTAAGTCACCAAAATTAATGCATAGTATAAAACGTAGTTGTTTTTGAGACGTTTTCGTCTTGGAACAAAGGAGCATAGCGGGCTATGTGACTGAGTGAAAAGGCGGAAACAGCCAAAAAGAACAAGGTTTATACATGCAAGATGTAAAGACTTGCTTTATAATAGATAGTATCGCTTAATTTTAGTGACTTACTTACAGAAAAGATGTCAAAGCTCGCTTCCTTAGCAAAAGATACGGCCATCTACGGCCTAAGCAGCATCGTGGGCAGGTTTCTCAATTACCTGCTCGTGCCGCTTTATACGCATGTCATCGCTGCCTCAAGTGGCGGATACGGCGTCGTGACAAACCTCTATGCATACACCGCACTGATACTCGTAGTGCTGACATTCGGCATGGAGACGACCTTCTTCCGCTTCGCCAACAAGGAGGGCGAGAATCCCGACACGGTCTTCTCCACCACGATGGGCATCGTAGGTATGCTGACCGCGGTGTTCATGCTTGGCGTAGCAGGATTTACGACACCGCTCTGCGACTGGCTCGGATACTCGGCACACCACGGCTATGTCCTCATGATGGCGGCGACAGTGTCGCTCGATGCGATACAGGCAATACCGTTCTCGTATCTCAGATACAGGAAGAAGGCTGTGAAATTCGCTGCTCTGAAACTGCTGTTCATCATCATGAACATCGGTCTCAACCTGCTTTACTTCATCGTTCTCGGGAAGGACGACGTCTATTACGTGTTCTCGCTCAACCTCGTATGCACGGCACTGATAACATTCTTCTTCATCCCCGAACTGATTTCCATAAAATGGCGCTTTGACTTCTCCCTGCTGAGACGTATGCTCTCCTATTCATGGCCGATACTCGTGCTGGGCATCGCCGGAATACTCAACCAAGCTTTCGACAAGATGATATTCCCCTGGGCTTACACAAGGACGGGCATACATACCATGGAAGAGGCACAGGTGGAGCTCGGAGTGTACGGCGCATGTGTCAAGGTGGCGATGATTATGGCTATGATAACGCAGGCTTTCCGCTATGCCTACGAACCGATAGTCTTCGCAAGAGCCAAGGACAAGGACTCCAAGGAATACTATGCCGTGGCGATGAAGTATTTCATCATCTTCACGCTCTTCGCCTTTCTCTGCGTCATGGGATACCTTGACGTGCTGAAACATATAGTGAGGAGCGACTACCATGCCGGTCTCGCCACAGTGCCTGTTGTCATGGCGGCAGAGATAATGATGGGCATATATTTCAATCTCTCGTTCTGGTACAAGCTCATCGACAAGACAGTGTGGGGCGCATGGTTCTCCTTTGCCGGCTGTGCCGTGCTCGTTGCCGTGAACATCCTCTTTGTCCCGGAATACGGATACATGGCTTGCGCATGGGGAGGCTTTGCCGGCTATGCCACGGCGATGACGCTCTCGTACATCGTCGGCCAGAGGAAGAATCCTATATCCTATCCTATGGCGAGCATATCCGTCTATGTTCTCATCACGATACTGTTCTATGTCATCATCGAGTGGAGCAACCGCACCCTGCCGACCTTCGGCGCTCTGGCGGTGAATACCGTGGTGATAGTGCTGTTCCTGGCACATGTCGTGAAGCATGACATGCCTCTTACACCGATACTCAAACGATTGCACCTGAAGAAATGAACATCTTGAAAAGATATATGTATATGGCATTGGCGGCCGTTGTGCTGCTTGCCGTCCTATGGTTTGGTCTGAGATGGGCCATGAAAGAGACAGGCATCTCCACTTCACAGGAAGAGAGGGTGGAGCAGACTGCCGCCGTCATGGACTCAATACGCTCCATAGGACAATGGGAATTGGCGTATATTGACACAAATGTGCAGGTGGATACCGTTGCCAGACGCTGGCTCGGACTTGTCAAGGACAAGCTGCAGCGCCGCTATTACGGCAGGGTTTCCGTGGGTATAGACATGAGAAGACTGCCCGAGGAGTGGTGTGTGCGCAAGGAAGACACCGTCTGGGTGACCCTTCCTGATGTCTGTCTGCTCGATTCCAACTTCATAGACGAGAGCCGCACGGAGCTTGTCCTGTCGGAGGATGACGACCTTGAGGCAGACAAGACGATGAAGCAGGCGATGCTTGAGCGTGCAAGGCAGAAGATGATCGATGCGGCACTGACTCCTAAGGTGTCGTCAGACGCACGCCGTCTCGCCACAGACAGGATGTCGGAACGCTTCCGCGCGATAGGCTACGAGAAAGTCGTTGTGGAGTTCAAGTAGGGGATACATTAATTTATTAACTTACTTATATGTAACGGCTGACAGCCAAAAGGACAACAGAAGACAATGGTACTCAACTACATATTCATAGCATTCTTTCTCATAGCCTTTGCCATAGGACTCGTGAAACTCGTGTTTCTCGGCGACATCACGGTGTTTCCAGCCATCATAGACTCCACATTCGAGTCGGCAAAGACAGCTTTCGAGATATCCATAGGCCTTACCGGAGCCCTCTCCCTCTGGCTCGGCATAATGAAGATAGGAGAGAAAGGCGGCATCGTTAACAGTCTTGCACGCCTGCTCTCGCCGGTTTTCTGCCGCCTGTTTCCCGATATTCCCAAGGGACATCCTGTCACAGGAACAATCTTCATGAATATCGCGGCGAACATGCTCGGTCTCGACAATGCCGCCACACCCATGGGACTGAAAGCCATGGGAGAGCTTCAGGAGATGAACAAGGACAAGGCCACGGCGACAAATCCTATGATAATGTTCCTCGTGCTGAACACTTCAGGACTGACACTCATCCCCGTAAGCATAATGGTCTACCGCGCACAGCTCGGTGCGGCGAATCCTACCGACGTGTTCATCCCGCTGCTTCTTGCCACATTCTTCTCCACATTGACAGGCATAGTGGTGACATCCGTGTTCCAGAAGATAAACCTCTTCAACAGGACCATGCTCACCGTAGCCGGCATAATGTGTCTCATCGTGGCAACGATAATATGGGGCTTCTCCATGATGGGTAGGGAAACGATGGATATAGTCTCCACGACGGCAGCCAATGTCATCCTAATGTCCATCATCTGCACATTCATAATCTCGGGCATACGCCGGCATATCAATGTCTATGATGCCTTTATAGAGGGCGCGAAAGAGGGTTTTAAGACCGCTGTAACCATCATTCCCTACCTTGTGGCTATACTTGTAGGTATAGGAGTTTTCCGCGCCTCAGGAGCGATGGATTGGCTTATAGGCGGCATATCCTTCGCCGTGGAGTCTCTCGGCGGCAACACAGACTTCGTCGGAGCGTTGCCTACAGCCATCATGAAACCGCTCTCAGGAAGCGGAGCCCGTGGCATGATGGTCGATGCCATGACACAGTACGGCGCCGACTCCTTTGTCGGCAGGCTGGCAAGCGTCTTCCAAGGTTCTACGGATACTACGTTCTATATCCTTGCAGTGTATTTCGGCAGTGTGGGGATACGCAATACCCGTCATGCCGTCACCTGCGGTCTTGCCGCAGACTTTGCCGGAATCATCGCTGCAACGGTGATATGCTATATTTTCTTCGGGTAACCTCTTGTACGGTTATGCGGTCGCTTCGCTTTTAGGTTTTACGGTTATACGGTGATAACCGGATACTTGTAAAACTGCAAAGCAATATAACCAACAACCCAAACCCCAAACCTGATGGTTATTTGATTTGACGCTGCAAAGGTACTGTATTCTACAGCCGAATCCAAGAGATATAGGGATACATTAATAGATACAGGTCTGGAGTTGACGCAAAATAAAGAAGACTTTTGTCCTTATTGCCAATTCAGTTTCGCCCTTTAATCATATATTATATTGAGAAGGAAGTCCTCAATATCAATGTAAAGTAGACTTTTTCTGTTACAATGTAACACTTTTCGTCAATACAAGCTCTAAAATTCCCCAGACAAAACTTTGTTTTTCATTCTGCATGACCGCTAATACCGCTAATATATTCTGTTTGCGGTTAAATGGTTATTGCTTTTAGGTAGCACATAGAATAATTATGTACAATGCAGGGAGGTAGCGTGGTGCACAGCTGTCCACGCTACCTCCCTGCATTCATGATGAGATTCTCTGAGAATCGTTGTTCGGTCGTTTGGTTATTTTGTTGTTTGGTTATTTGGATTCTTAGTCCAACCGAAAGTCCGCCTAACTGTATAACAGTGCAACAAATGCAATAGGAAAAACAAATCTCCGTCTAACCGTCCAACCGCCTAACCGCTCAACCGTATAACCGTCCAACCGCAAAACCGTATACTTACCACTTTATCGGTTCCAGTCCCTGCTGTGAAAGCCATTCGTTGCAGCGCGAGAAGTGATGGTTTCCGAACCATCCGCCGCGGTTGGCGGAGAGAGGAGAGGGGTGGACGGACTCCAGGATGAAATGCTTGGTCTGGTCTATGAGTTTCTTCTTGTTACGTGCATATCCGCCCCAAAGCAGGAAGACAACATGGTCGCATTCACGGGAGACGGTCTCTATCACGGCATCCGTAAACTGCTCCCATCCCTGACGCTGGTGTGAAGCGGCAGCATGTTCGCGGACAGTCAGCGTGGCATTGAGGAGCAGGACACCCTGTTCCGCCCAGCGGCGCAGGGAACCGTCATAGCTCTTCCTGCCGTTCCCGTCCTGTATTATCTCTGGGGTAGAGCCGATATCGTCCTTTATCTCCTTGAAGATGTTCACGAGCGACGGCGGCAGCGGCACACCTGTCTTCACCGAGAAGCACAGTCCCTCCGCCTGTCCGTAGCCGTGATATGGGTCCTGTCCTATTATCACTACCTTCACCTTGTCTACAGGGCAGAGGTTGAAGGCATTGAATATCTCGTTTCCCGGCGGATAGCATCTGTACCGGCTGTATTCCTCCCTAACGAAACGGGTGAGTCTGACAAAGTATTCCTTGTCAAACTCACCCTGTAGTCTTTCTTGCCATGAAGGCTCGATGTTCACATTCGATTTCATACCGACTGAAACATTGTATACTTATCAGTCAACGATGAGGTTCTCGCCCGTCATGTCAGCCGGCTTCTCCAGTCCCATGATATGCAGGATAGACGGAGCGACGTCGGCGAGACGTCCGTCCTTCACTGTCGCAGAGTTATTGTCTGTGACATAGATGAAAGGAACAGGATTGAGCGAGTGGGCGGTGTTAGGAGAGCCGTCGGCGTTTATGGCGTTGTCCGCATTGCCGTGGTCGGCGATGATTATTGCCTCGTATCCGCAAGCCTTTGCTGTCTCTATGACATCCTCCACGCAGCTGTCCACAGCGTGTACGGCCTTTGCTATGGCGTTGTAGACACCGGTATGGCCCACCATGTCGCCGTTAGCGAAGTTCACGACGATGAAGTCGTACATCTCTGTCATGATGGCAGCGCAGAGTTTGTCCTTCACCTCGTATGCCGACATCTCAGGCTTGAGGTCGTATGTGGCTACCTTCGGCGATGCCACGAGTATGCGGTCCTCGCCCTCGTAAGGAGTCTCCCTGCCGCCGTTGAAGAAGAATGTCACGTGTGCATACTTCTCTGTCTCTGCCGTATGGAGCTGTTTCTTGCCCTGCTGTGAGAGATATTCTCCGAGGGTGTTCTCCACATTCTCTTTCGGGAAGAGGATTTTCACGCCTGTGAAGCTGGCGTCGTACGGTGTCATGCAGTAATACTGGAGTCCCGGGATAGTCTTCATGCCCTGCTCAGGGAGGTTCTGCTGTGTGAGCACCTGTGTGAGTTCCTTGGCACGGTCGTTACGGAAGTTGATGAAGATGACAGCGTCTCCCTCCTCGATCTTTCCGTTTACGGCAGCGTTTGTTATAGGTTTGATGAACTCGTCTGTCACGCCCTCGTCATAAGACTCCTGCATTGCCTTCACCATATCGTCGGCCTTCTTTCCCTCGGCGTTGACGAGAAGGTCGTAAGCCTCCTTCACACGCTCCCATCTCTTGTCGCGGTCCATGGCGTAGAAGCGTCCCACGATGGATGCGATGTTAGCGTCGTTCTCCTGGCATTTTGCCGTAATCTGCTCGATGAATCCCTTGCCGGACTTAGGGTCGGTGTCGCGTCCGTCCATGAAGCAGTGTACGAAGGTCTGCTGTGAGAGTCCGAACTCCTTGCCTACCTCGATGAGCTTGAAGAGATGGTCCAGTGATGAGTGTACGCCGCCGTTTGAGGCGAGACCCATGAGATGGAGCTTCTTGCCGTTCTGCTTCACGTAGTTGTAAGCCTCCACGACCTGCGGGTTCTGTGATATAGAGCCGTCTGCGCAGGCGCGGTTTATCTTCACGAGGTCCTGGTATACTATGCGTCCGGCACCGATATTGAGGTGACCCACCTCAGAGTTGCCCATCTGTCCGTCAGGGAGGCCTACATCCTCGCCTGAAGCCTGAAGCTGTGAGTGTGCCGATACTGCTGTAAGATAGTCAAGGTATGGTGTCGGTGTGTTGAAGATGACGTCACCGTTGCCGTGCTTGCCGATTCCCCATCCGTCGAGAATCATCAGAAGTGCTTTCTTTGCCATGTATTTGTTGTTTAGTTGTTTGGTTGTTTGGTTGTTTAGTTGTTTAGTTGTTTGGTTGTTTAGTTGTTTGGTTGTTTGGTGGTTTGGTTGATGGTGGATAGCCGGAATAGCCGATATAGCCAGAATAGCCGGAATAGCCCGAATAGAGGCTATCAACTAAACAACTAAACGACCAAACGACCAAACAACCAAACGACTACCGCCCGCCTTACGCGTCGATGTTGGCGTATGTGGCATTCTCCTCGATGAACTGCCTGCGCGGTTCCACGTCGTCGCCCATGAGCATGGAGAATATCTCGTCTGCCTTTGCGGCGTTCTGTATAGTGACCTGCTTGAGGAGACGTGTCTCCGGATTCATTGTTGTGTCCCAGAGCTGCTCAGGGTTCATCTCGCCCAGACCTTTGTATCGCTGTGTATGGAGCTTGGTGTCTTCGGCGTTGCCGTCGCAGTATGTGTCGATGAATCTCAGGCGGTCCTCCTCCGTGTAGCAATACTCTTTCTTGTCCTTGTAAGAGCAGCGGTAGAGCGGCGGAGTGGCTATGTAGAGGTGACCTTCCTGTATGACTTTCGGCATGAAGCGGAAGAAGAGGGTCATGATGAGTGTGTCGATGTGCGAGCCGTCGACATCGGCATCGGTCATGATGATGATCTTGTCGTAGCGCAGCTTGTCGATATTAGCCTCCTTGGAGTCCTCGCCGTCCAGTCCGAACCTCACGCCGATGGCCTGGAGGATGATGTTTACTGACTCGGCCTCGAAGACCTTGTGCCACTGTACCTTCTCCACATTGAGTATCTTGCCTCGCAGCGGCAGGATAGCCTGGTAGTGTCTGTCACGTCCCTGCTTTGCCGAACCGCCGGCGGAGTCACCCTCGACGAGGAATATCTCGGTCTTCTTAGGGTCGCGGCTTGAGCAGTCGGCGAGCTTTCCAGGGAGTCCTCCTCCCGACATCGGGTTCTTTCGCTGTACGCTCTCGCGGGCCTTGCGTGCCGCCACGCGTGCCGTAGCTGCCAAGACGACCTTGTTGCATATCATGCGTGCCTCGTTAGGATGCTCCTCGAGGTAGTCGTTCATGGCTTCTCCCACAGCCTGCTGCACGGCGCCGTTGACCTCCGAGTTGCCGAGCTTCGTCTTCGTCTGTCCCTCAAACTGCGGCTCTGCCACCTTTACGGAGATGACAGCGGTGAGACCTTCCTTGAAGTCGTCCTGCGCTATCTCTATCTTCGCCTTCTCTATCTGCTTGCGTATCTGGTCGTCGTTGTCCGCATACTTCTTCAGCGAGCGTGAGAGGGCGATGCGGAATCCCGTGAGGTGTGTGCCGCCCTCTATGGTGTTGATGTTGTTCACATAGGAGTGTATGTGCTCGGAGTAGTCGGTATTGTACATGATGGCTGCCTCGATAGGCACTCCTGCCTTCTCCGTCTTCAGGTAGATGACGTCGTTGAAGAGGTGTGTGCGGTGCTGGTCTATGTAGCGGACGAACTCCTTGAGGCCGTCCTGTGCGTGGAACACCTCTTCCTTCGGTGTCCATCCCTCTGCTACAGCGCCGTTCTCGTCGAGCGCAGGGCGCATGTCGCGGAGGGTGATCTTTATGCCGGCGTTGAGGAAAGCCAGCTCGCGCATACGTGTGGCGACGATGTCGTACTTGTATGTCGTGGTGGTGAATATCGTGGCATCAGGCCAGAACTGCTGGCGTGTGCCGCGCTTGTCGGTCTCGCCGACGACCTTCACGGGGTAGAGCGGCTTGCCCTGCTCGTACTCCTGCTGGTAGATCTTGCCGTCGCGGTATACCTGTGAGAGCATGTGTGAGGAAAGGGCGTTGACGCAGGAGACGCCGACACCGTGGAGTCCGCCTGAGACTTTATATGAGCCTTTGTCAAACTTGCCGCCGGCGTGGAGCACTGTCATGACGACCTCGAGTGCCGATTTGTGGAGCTTCGGGTGCTCGTCGACAGGTATTCCTCGTCCGTTGTCCTCCACCGTTATGGAGTTGTCTTCGTTGATGGTCACCTCTATGTCGGTGCAGTATCCTGCCATTGCCTCGTCGATGGAGTTGTCCACTGTCTCGTTGACAAGATGGTGGAGACCTTTTTCGGAGATGTCTCCGATGTACATCGCCGGTCTTTTGCGCACGGCCTCGAGGCCTTCAAGCACCTGGATGCTGCTGCCGGTGTAGTTTCCTTCTGTTTTCTGTATTTCTTCCATGTAGTAAAAAATGTATTTTATTTCCTTTGTCTCGCCGTCCGTCCGCCACGGTTCTGCCGCCAGAGGGCCATGCCTTCCGCATGGACGGGCGCGGATGTCATATTTCTGTGCAAAGATACTAAAAAAAAATGGAATGAGGAAATTATTTAATTATAAAATAATTAAGAGTGTGCGGTTTTGCGGTTTTACGGTTAGAGGGGTGATAGCAGGGATAGCCGATATAGCCGGAATAGAAGCTATAGATACTATATAGGCTATATCTTCTATAGGGGCTATCTTGGCTATCCCGGCTATTCACTCGGCGGAGGGTGACCCTCCGTACTGTGAAGGCTCACCCCTGACACGGCAAAAGGTCACCTTTCACTCGTTGAGAGGTGACCTTCGGTTTTGTTGTCCGTATCCTGCTGTCTTGCAGTAGGATACGGTTTTAGTTGTTGAACCTCTTGCTGCTTCGCAGGATACGCCTTGTAGAGGCGATGAACTCCTGTGTCTCCTGCAGGATATTGAGGTAGAGTATCGTGGTGTTGATGTTCGAGTCATGCTCCTGTAGATAGTCCATCTGACGCTTTCTCAAGGCGGAGATATGCCTCTTGAACCCCTCCTTCTCGGCGAGGAGACGGTCTATCTCCTCCACATCGTTGCGCTCGATGGCCTCCGTGCCGCGCCTTATGAAGTCGAGCACACGCTCCTTCACCGGCTGAAGCTCGGCTATCTGGGAGTTGTTGAGCGGCGTGAAATTGTTGTCGACATGCTCCTTGCACGGCGTTGCCATGCGCTTCAGGCAGTAGATGATCTGCTCGTCGGCGTTCATGGCGAGATGAAACCATGTGTTCTTCTCGAGCGAGAGGGTCCTGTCTATGCTCCTCATGCCCACCAGAAGCCTGTGGCGCGTCTTCTTCCTGCTGTCGTTGTCACGGTCGAGCTGCCTTATCGCCTTGCGGAGCTGTTTCAGATTCTCGTTTATCATGCCGCTGACGATATTGTCAAAACATGCCCCTGCATGTACCATTGCCTCCGTCTGGACAGCCTGCAGATGGTCTTTGAGCAACGACCAGCGCTCCTCCTTGTCATGAGTCTGCATGAGCTTGCGCAGGAACAGTCCGCTGTCGGCGCCGCTGTCCTTGCCCTCCTGCGGCATGTTGCTCCTTATGAGCAGCACGACGGCGAGCACTCCGAAGCCTATCATCGCGGCGATGCCTCCGAAATGCATCACGAGCACCACCGTTCCTGCCGCGAGAAACGCCGCTCCGGCAGTGATGAGCCATCCGCCGATGACGCTGAGCATTCCCGTGATGCGGAACACCGCGCTCTCACGGCTCCATGCACGGTCGGCGAGGGAGGTGCCCATGGCGACGATGAATGTCACGTAGGTCGTGGACAAAGGGAGCTTCAGCGATGTGCCCATGATGATGAGCAGGGCGGCGAGGACTATGTTTACCGAGGCGCGCACGAGGTCGAATGCCGCACCGTCCTCAAGCACCGCGCCCTCCTTGTTGAACCGTCCGTCTATCCATCTCCTCATGCCTGCCGGCACAACTCTCGCGCAGGCGTCGCTGACGGTGTTGAACGATCTCACCATGCTGCGCGCCGCGCTCGACGAACCGAACATCTCCTCTCCCTCATCCTGCCTCGAGAGGTCTACGGAGGTCTTCACCACATTGCGCGCTTTCTTTGATGTCGCGAGGGAGTATATCATGATTGCTCCCGAGGCGAGCAGGAAGACGAACGGCGTATGTGCACTGCCGTTGAGCGAGCCCATCATGAAGGTGTCCGGGTCTCCGTGGCCGTTGGCGGCGAAGTCGCTGTATGCGCTGTAGCCTGCCAGAGGCACACCGATGAAGTTCACGAGGTCGTTGCTCGCGAAAGCCATGGCGAGGGCGAATGTGCCGATGAGGACTATCAGCTTCAGGACATTGCCTCCTGCGGCGTGGAGCGACTGCATGAGCACCGTGAAGAGCACGAATCCGCCGATGACGATGGCATGGGTGTTGTCGGCTATCCACTGCTTCATGCTGTCGTCCATGAACGCCGCCTGGCCCAGTCCCTTGACGAGGATGAAGTAGCCGATGGCTGTGCAGGCCACTCCGCCGAACACTCCGATGAAGTATTTCAGACGCCTGCGGTAGTCGAAGGTGAAGACAAGTCGCGTGAGCCACTGCACCACGGTGCCGAAGAAGAAGGCTATCGCCACGGAACAGAAGATGCCGAGGATGACCGACAAGGCCTTCTCCGTATTGAGAAGATGTGCGAAGGTCAGCGCGCCCGTGTCGTCTGCCACGATTTTCAGCAACGCCAGCACGAACGTGCCGCCAAGGAGCTCGAAGACCATCGACACCGTCGTGGATGTCGGCATACCGAGACTGTTGAAGATGTCGAGCAGTATGACATCGGTGACCATCACTGCAAGGAAGATGCACATAAGGTTCTCGAACGAATACATCTCTGGGCGGAAGATGCCGTGCCTGGCGATGTCCATCATGCCGTTGCTGAGAAGGGCTCCCGCAAGCACACCGAGAGATGCCACGATTATCACCGTACGGAACCGCGCCACCTTTGCTCCGATGGCAGAGTTGAGGAAGTTCACGGCGTCGTTGCTCACGCCCACCATGAGGTCGAATGTCGCGAGGACAAAGAGAGAGACTACAAGTCCTAAGAAAATCATTTCCATATTGTTGTGTTTTTTTCCCGTTGCAAAATTACTCTGCTGTTGTTACGAAACTGTTACAATAGTGCTACAATACGGTGAATACGGCGCCCGGAAGCCGCAACTTATGCAAATGTAACGTAAATGTAATGTCCGGAACGCTTGTTTTCGTGAAAAACGATGTAAATTTGCACCGTGTAAAAAACATGAATGTATGATGAAACGTAGAATACTTGTTGTCGATGATGAGGAGGATCTGAGAGAGATTCTCAAGTTCAACCTCGAGAAGGAAGGGTATGAAGTGGACACCGCGGCCTCTTCGGAGGAGGCTCTCGACCTTGACCTCGCCTCGTACGACATCATGCTGCTTGACATCATGATGGGCGAAATCAGCGGCATGGCTCTTGCAGCCATGCTGAAACGCCGCAAGGAGACGGCTTCCGTACCTATTATATTCATAACGGCGAAGGACACGGAGGACGACACCGTGAAGGGTCTCTCGCTGGGAGCCGACGACTATATCACCAAGCCTTTCAAGATAAGGGAGGTAGTGGCGCGTGTGGAGGCGGTGCTGCGCCGTGCCGGAAATGCTGCCGTCGCGCGCCGTGAAGGTATGACGGGGACGGTCGTCTTTGAAGGTCTCTGCATAGACACCGCCGCCAAGCGCGTCACCGTTGACGGCGCTGATGTGGCGCTGACGAAGAAGGAGTTCGAGATACTCCTGCTCCTTGCCGGCAACGCCGGAAGGGTATTCTCGCGTCAGGACATACTCTCACGCGTATGGGATGACGACGTTTATGTGCTCGACCGTACGGTGGACGTCAACATAACGCGTCTGAGAAAGAAGATAGGACATTATGGCGACCGTATCCGAACACGTCAGGGATACGGATATTCGTTTGACAAATGACGGGAAGGAGGAAGACAATGAAACATACAACATCACTCAGCCGCCAGCTTTTCATCACCGTGCTCATGCTGTTCTCGGTGTTTGTGGCGGGATTCGTATCTTATCAGTACCAGAGGGAGAAGCAGTTCAAGATCGGACTGCTGCACACTCGCCTGAAGGACTACAACCATCAGCTGGCAGAAAGCATCGCCGACATGGGAGGCCTGAAGGACTCTGTGCTCACGGCATACGTCGGGAACCATCCTCTGCGCGGACTGCGCATCACGCTGCTCGATATCCGTGGCAAGGTCTTGTACGACAACGGACAGCATCCTTACTCTTCCATGGCAAACCATCTGGAGCGTCCAGAGGTAAAGAGGGCTCTCATCTCGGGCGAGGGTTTTGAGATAAACCGCCACTCGGACACCATGAACGAGAACTATTTCTATGCCGCGACATACTTTCCGCGGCAGGGCATCATCGTGAGGACGGCGTTGCCTTACGACTTCGAGCTGGAGGAATATCTGCGCGCCGATATGACATCAATCTGCATGACGCTTGTCGCGAGCATCTTCATCATGGCGGTCTTCTGGCTGTATACGCGCCGTCTGGGCAAGTCGATAGCACAGCTGAGGCGGTTCGCGACGCTTGCCGGCAGCGGCGAGAGCTACGATGCGGAGCGTGAGGCGGCGGCTTTCCCTGACACGGAACTGGGGGAGATATCGCAGAATATCGTTCTTCTGTACAAGCGTCTGCAGGAGAGCCAGGAGGACAAGCTGCGCCTGAAACGCCAGTTGACGCAGAATATCTCGCACGAACTGAATACTCCGGTGGCGAGCATCCACGGCTATCTGGAGACTATCCTCAACAATCCGGACATCACGGAGGAGCAGCGCGACAATTTCCTCAGGCGTTGCTACGCGCAGAGCGAGAGGCTGGCGCAGCTCGTGCAGGACATATCGTCGCTGAACCGTATGGATGAGGTGCTCCATTCGCTGAACATGCAGGTGACGGACATTGCCGCGATAGTCCACGATATACAGCAGGAGGTGGCGCTGCAGCTGGCGGAACACCACATGACAATCACGAATACGCTCGGCAGCACGCTGCCTATCATGGGTGATGCGTCGATGATTTATTCCATCTTCCGCAACCTTATAGACAATGCCATAGCCTATTCGGGCGAGGGAACGGCCATCGTCATCCGCTGCGTGGAGGACAAGGACTGGTATCATTTCCGGCTTTCTGACAACGGTACGGGCATCCCTGAGGAGCATATACCGCATATCTTCGAGCGTTTCTACAGAGTAGACAAGGGACGCCGAAGGACGTTCGGCGGCACGGGTCTCGGACTTGCGATAGTCAAGAATGCCGTGATGCTTCACGGAGGCAATATCACCGCAAGCGCAATGCCTGGCGGAGGCGTGGAGTTCGCGTTCAGTCTGAAGCGGAGAGCGTAGGCGTTTGTTTGCCTGAAAAGCGGCAGGCATATATTAAAGAAACGAGGGAAAAACGGACGGTGAGCCTGTTTTTCCCTCATGTTTTTTATGGTTTTGTATTGTATTTCCTGTGTCGTTGTCTTGTTTCTCGTATGTTCCTGTAAGTTATCGTTAAGGTTATCGTTAGGGTCATAGTTAGGGTTATCGTTATGGTTCTTATTTTATCAGATGTCCCTCATCTGCAAATTCCAGCAGTTCCTTGTCACCGCGCGAGTCGCCGAAGGCGGTGATATAGTGCTCGTTCCTGTGCTCATGGAGGTCAGGATACTCCTGTTTCAGGCGACAGACCTTCTCAGGTCCGTAGCAGTTCGGTGACAGGAAACGGCCTGTGAACCCATTTTCCCGGAACTCCATCTTCGTGCCGAGCACCTTGAATTCCGGCACAAGACGGCTCACCCAGTTCTCCGGACTTGCCGTGACGACCACCACCTCATTGCCTTTCTCCTTCTCTTCCTTCAGTCTGAGGTAAAGGTCAGTGCGGAGAATATGCCTGTGTGCGTCGGCAAAGCGTTGGCAGAAGCTGTCGAACTCCTCCTTGCTCATCCTGCCGAAGCAGTGGTGCAGCAGCCGCTCCTTTGTCCTTTGGTTGGAATAAAGGCGAGCCATCATCAGCGCGAGCCACGGCATTATGCGCAGCAAGGCAAGGGCGAGGCCGAGCTTTCCGCGCTGGAAGATGATGATGGACATCATCGAATCGACGGTCGTCAGTGTGCCGTCAAAGTCTGAAACGAATAGCTTTTTCAAGTCTGTAGGATGTTATTTCGTGGTCTGCGATGTTGGTTCTTGTGGTCTGCGAAGCTCTTTCGCATAGCTTGCGCCGTCTTTTTATGCCGTCAGCAATGTTGTTTTACAGCCGTATCGCCCCTCCGTAGAGTATCATTACGTAGGAGAGCACCCACAGTATGATGACCGCCTGGAGGAAACGGTCCTTATACAGGAGCCGTGTAGGGTCGCCCGTGGCGTCGTCGACCTCGGCGAGCTGTATGTAGCGCAGCAGTCCGAGGATGACGAAAATGGTAGTGAGATAGATGTATTCGGAGTATGGACGCGCTGCCAGTTCGGGCGAGATGGTGTACATTATGTAGCACACCACGGTCACGGAAGCGGTGATTGTCACCGCCTGGTTGATGAACGAGAGGTTGTATCTGTGCGTGTTATGGCGCGGAGCCTCACCGGTCTTCATCATTCTCATGACGTCGTCGCGCCTTTTCGCAAAGCCGAGGAGCAGTGTCAGGAGGAAAGTCATGAGCACAAGCCAGTGGGATGCCGTGATACCTGTCGCCGCGCTTCCGGCAAGGATACGCAGGACGAAGCCGAAAGACAGCACGCAGACATCGACTATGGCGTATCTTTTCAGCAGGCGGCAATAGGCTATGTCGAGCACATAGTATGCGGCGATGACACAACCCAAGTCGGTTGCCCTGTCGCCGAGCGTGTAAACCATTGCCATGGAGAGGGAGAACATCATCAGCATGATGGCATATCCCTGTCCTACGGTTATCGCTCCGGAGGCAATGGGACGCTTGCATTTCTCTGAATGCCTGCGGTCGTCCTCCACATCTATGATGTCATTGTAGCAGTATATTGACGATGCCGCGAAGCTGTAGGCAAGGAAGGCTATGATGGAGTTTACGATGCTTGCCGTATTTGTCAATGCTCCGCCGAAGAACATCGGCATGAAGATAAAGGCGTTCTTTATCCATTGGTGCGGACGGGTCAGTCGTATGAGGCTTTTCATGTGATGTCTGTTTTTTCAGTGTGTATCAATATGCTTCCCGATATTTATCGGATGTCTTCTCGATATTTGTCGGTCTGCTGTCTGCATGTCAGGGCTTTCATGTCAGGGAGAGCATCTTTGTCACCCGGGCCACTGCCTTATGGAGCAGCCATGACAGAGGGACGGCGACGGCCATGATGATGAGGAATGTGGGCCAGTATCCGAGATGGTGCTGCTCTACGGGACGCAGGACAAACTCCACGTGTATGAGATACATCTCGAGGGATATCGTCCCGACGAATGCCGCGCAACGTCTTGCCCACTGAGGTGTATGGCAGAATGCCTTGCAGAGCAACAGTATCGTCGTCACGGCGAGAGGGATGTAGAGCATTCTCTCGAGGAACAGCGGGAATTTTCCGTGCCTGTACTGCTCCAGCCAGACACAGGAGGCGAGGGAGAGGATGAAGAGAAACAGTGTCAGCCATATCGCCGTGCCGTCTACAGTGTCTTTCCTCCTTATGCTCTCCGCCATGTTTATGCCGAGGAAGAATATCGGCACGCGGCTCCAGAATATCTCGATGTGTCCCACGGCGTTGTGTATCGGCGTGACGTACTGCACCACAACGCACCACATGAGCATACCCGCAGCCAGCCAGCGGTACACGGGATGCTTGTGCACCAGTTGCATATAAGGCGGCGCGAAGACATAGAGCATCATCGTGGCAGGTATGTACCAGAAGGTCAGTTCGTCACGTGTCCAGAAGTTCCAGTTGATGGCTATGTCGAGAAAGAGGTCTATCCATGCCGCCGTGGTGTGCTGCTCGTGTCCCATGAAGCGAGGGATGTAGTAGAGAGACGCCACCACAAGCCATGCCGGGTATATCCTCACGAGTCTCCGCCAGTAGAAATCCTTCCATTTCTTCCATAGAGGAGCGTCGGAGACGGTGGTCTTCATCCATGAGAACCACAGTCCCATGCCGCTCAGGAAGAGGAAGATGTCCACTCCGAGATTGCCCATGCGCCTCAGTCCGAAGAACGCATCGGAGCGCGGCAGTGAGACGTGGAAGAGCACAACGATTATCATCGCCACTCCCATAAGCTCTGCACGGAAGCGCGATATGTCGGCGAGGCTGATGTCTTTTGTCTTCATGGTTTTGTGCGGTTATACGGTCAGATGATTATACGGTTATGCGGATATTACACGGTTGTGCGGTTATGCTGTTGTAGGGGGTTGCGGTTTTCGGTTGTTCACTTCATGTATTCCGAGACGATGTCTGTCACTTTCCTGAAGATGATGGCGAGAATTATCGTCGCCACGATATACAGCAGGAGTCCGGCGTATATCTCCCCGTGTCGCGATATTGGGATTATCACTTTCCTTGTGACAGGGTGACACACGAACATCGCCGCCGATATGCCGCCTGTCCATGCCAGAGGGCTCAGCAGAGTCTCGGGCAGGGCGCGGACAAGCGTCGCCGCACCGATGCAGACGAAGAACGGAGCGAATGTCCATAAGGTGAAGTCAAGGCTGCATACCGCCACGCCCAGTGTCGCCGCGAGTGCCGTTGCGGCATACATGGCGCGTGAAATCTCCCTGTGGCGCGCCATCCTTGCGTAGAGCACTCCCATGGCGAAGACCGGCAGATTGCCGAAGCAGTTGTAGCGGAACCAGTTGAGGCTCTTGCCCATTGGGTCGAGAGAGAGCTGCACGGCGATACATCCTGCGGTGATGATGACGGGGATATACACGCGCCACCGTGCTGAAAGGTATCCGCAAAGCGATGTCTTGCCGGGATAGAGCAGGAAGCGGTAGACGAGATACAGCTGCATAGTGAGACCGAAATACCAGTATGGTCCGGGCCAGATGGCATGGTCCGGGTCGGCATAGAGGTTGCTGAATAGGCCGAGCTGTCCCACGACATTCCAGAATGTGTAGCGGTACGGCCCCGGTGTCATGTAGTCTACAAGGACAAAGGCTGTGTATCCCACGGCCATCATTATCCACAGCTTCTTGAAATGCTTACGTGTGAATGCCCATGCGCTCTCCTCCTTGCTTGCCGGGCGTGGCATGGCGGCATGTGAGGCACCGCCTTCGTATTTCATAACGAGGCCGTATGCGCTGAGGAACACGAACACCGGCACGCCGTAATGCCCGAAGAACGACAGCAGATGTGCCACGATGTCCCATGACGGCTGTGCCGCCTCCGACAGCATCCGCCCGACATTGTGCCGGGAGAAGGTGTACTCGTTCTCCTTCACCATAGGGCCGAGCCAGTGTGTGTAGTTGTGCAGTACGATGGCGAGGATGGCTATCCCACGCATCGCCGCCGACTGGCGGCGTGTTATGAGGTCGTTGGTCATTGTTGCGGTTTTTGCGGTTATGCGGTTATTACACGGTTATACGGATGTCTCACGGTTATGCGGTGATTGGTTTTGGGGTGATAGCCGGAATAGCCGATATAGCCGGAATAGGGGTTATATGGTAAAGGTCAGGGTTGAGGTTCTTGCCCTTTCCTCTTCATCACGACATCATAGTCGGTCTGGTGCTTGAGGATTCGCGGTCTTCTGGCGTTGTATCCGGGCGAGAGGATGTTGAGGTCGTCATGGTAGTATCTGCACTCTATGCCTGCAAGATACATGAGAAGATGGGGCAGGGCGTCGGTCATGTACGGCTTGCCTGCGGAAGACTTGATGGCCTGCCATATCTCGGGATGGGACGTGCGGTAAGACTTCGACGCCCATATCCAGAACGGTATCTCGAACTCCTCCCGTGCAAGACGCTCCGTGATGGTCGTGGAGTGCATCCTTCCGCTGAAATGCGGCAGTTCGCGCGAGTGCACCTCCTCGCCGTGGTCAGGCATGTATATGACAATGGTGTTGGTATTCTCGAACAATCTTGTTATCTCCTTGACTATGGAGTCGTTATACAGCGTGGCGTTGTCATAGTCGCAGACGTTCTTCTTCCATTTCGGACGGAGATCCTCACGGTCTTCATAGTCGGCGAGGGTGAAGTGCTTCTTTGATTTCGGACATCTCACACGGTAGTTCTGATGCTGTCCTATAAGGTGGAAGATGGTGAGGTTGCCCTGCTGGAGGGTGTCCCCGTCGTGGGCGCGCCGTTCCTGCGCCGCCTTGTAGTCGTCAAGGAGTCCCTCGTCGAAGATATGGAGGCGGTCGTTGCGGGCGTCAAACTGTGCCGCGGACATCTCAGGGTCGTTGAGGAAAAATCCGCCGCTGAAGTCGTAGACCGCCTGCTTTGCCTTCGGCAGGAACTCGTTTGTGAGGAATGTCACGTGATACCCTGCCTTGCGGAATATCTCGCCGAACAGCGGATAGTCACACCAGTCGCCCTTGTCTCCTACGGTATATGTCGACATGATATGCTTGAAGACATAGCTTGTGAGATTCCATGGAGTGACAACATCGGTATAAGGCACGAGTTCGCCCCTCTTCGCCATCGCATTCTGGCGTGGCGTTGTCGGCAGATGATAGCCGTAGAGGCTGGCGTGGCGCTTGCAGTAAGCCTCGCCTATGATGAGTACAATATTCGGCGAGGTGTATCGGCAGCTGTCTACGGTGACGGTCTTCGCCACCTTGTGCATTATGTCTATCTGCTTTGCCGCGAGACGGTTGGCGTAGACGCTGAAGGCGAAACGGTACATGGGGAGATACTGTTTGCCGCAGTCTTTCTCTGTAAGTCTGTGCTCGATGTCGCCGACTGTCTTCTGCGACATGAGGCTGTGGAGGTTTTTCAGGTTAGGGAAGCACGCCGTTCCTGAGATGATGAGGCATACGGCCGTGAGTATATTCCACAGCGGGCGCACCTTCTTTATCGTGGCAGCGGCGTCGGTCTCCAGCATGACGAGCCTTTCGGGACGCCGCAGTCTTCGGTGTACAGACCATAGTATATGCAGGATGAGCACGAGAAAGACCCATCCAACGTTTGACAGCAGGATGTCCGGCGACAGGTATGCGGTGAAGAACTCGCCCGTCTCCCGTGTGTCCGTCTCGTTGACGAGCATGAGGATGGAGGGGTTGAGCGTCGTCTCGAACTTCACGAAGCAGTACATGTCGACAATGGTAACGGGATATGCCACGGCGTAGATTATGCCCCTTGTCACGGCGCGGAGACGTCCCGGAAGCAGGGCGAGCACGGCGCAGACGGCGTAGAGGCAGAAGAACAGTTCTTCCCAGGCATACTCGTAGAGCTTCGCCTTGTGGGCATAGTCTACGGTGAGTGTCGCGGAGACGATGCCGAGGGCGAACATGAAGACAAGAAACTCGGGATTTCTCGCTATCGGTATGGTGATTATGTCAAGCCAGCGTTTCCAGTTTTTCATTGGTTTTTGTTTATAGGTGATAGCCGATATAGCCGGGATAGCCGTAATAGACTCATAATCTACAACTCATAACTGATAACTCATAACTGATAACCATCAACCCCTACACAGAGTAAAGTCCGTTTCTGCAGATATAATCCGCCACGGCAGGGGCGATGAGCCCTTTTATGTCCAGGCCTTCCCTGACACGGCGGCGTATCTCCGTGCTGCTGATGTCCAGCAGTGGCTGTCGCACAATGGTCAGTCGGAGGTCGATGTCGTCCAGTGCCTTGGGCATGGTGAGGCTGCTGCCGTTGCGCGGATAGACCGCCACGGGGTGATGGAGGAGAATCTCGCGGTACTCCGCCCACTTGTCGAAAGCCGCCCAGTTGTCGCCGCCGATGAGCAGTGTGAACTCCGTATCGGGGAAATCCTCGCGGAGGTGTCTCAGTGTGCGGTAGGAGAAGGACGGCTTCTCGAGATGGAACTCGTAGTCGGAGGCCACCAGTCCCTCCTCGCCTTCAAGTGCGAGGCGCGCCATCTGGAGGCGGTCGCCGTCAGGAGACAGCGTGCTGTCCGTCTTCCATGGATTCTGCGGCGTGACGAGAAACCATACCTCGTCGAGTGCAAGCTGTCGGCGGAAGGCCTTGGCGAGCGCTGTATGGGCGAGGTGTACGGGGTCGAATGTGCCTCCGAACAGCCCTATTCTCCTGTATGTCGGTCGGTTGTGGGTCGTGGGTTGTGTGGTTATGGGTTTTTGGTTTTAGGTTGTGGGTGATAGCCGGAATAGCCGATATAGCCGTGATAGTCGATATAGCAAATAACCAAACGACTAAACAACCAACTAACCAAACGACTAAACAGCTAAACCACCAGACAGCCAACGGTGACCTTTCATGCGACGGAGGGTCACCTTTTGCCATGTCAAGTGTAACCCTTTACGAGGTGAAGTGTCACCTTTTGTGAGGCTTTTTGTAACCTCTTGCCTGTCAACCTGTTATAGGCTACTCGGCGAGGAACTTGCGTATCTTCTCCAAAGTCTCCTGCTTGGCAGTCTCGAGGTCATCGTTGACGACCACGGTGTCGAACTTCGGGGCGAACGAGAGTTCGTACTCGGCCTTTGCAAGGCGTTGCTCTATCACCTCGGGAGCGTCTGTCCCGCGTCCTGTAAGACGGCGGCGGAGCTCCTCTGTCGAGGGTGGCTGGATGAAGATGCTGAGGGCCTGCGAGCCGTACTGGCGCTTGATGTTGCATCCGCCCCTGACATCGATGTCGAAGACGACGTTGTCGCCGTTGTCCGTCTGACTTGTCACCTGCGACTTGAGCGTGCCGTAGAACTTGTCGGTGTACACCTCCTCGTACTCCACGAACTCGTCACGGGCGATCTTCTCGCGGAACTCCTCGGGCGTGAGGAAGAAGTATTCCACGCCGTTCTGCTCCGTTCCGCGCGGCTTCCGCGTGGTGCACGAGATGGAGAAGTGCATGTTCAGTTCGGGATGTTCCTGCATGAGCCACTGCACTATGGTAGACTTGCCCGAGCCGCTCGGTGCGCTGAATATAAGAAGTTTTCCTTTTTCCATTGATGGTGGGTTGTGGGTTAATGGTCGTGGGTTGTAGGTTGAAGGTGTTTACAGCGCGTTGAGCACCTGCTCCTTTATCTGTTCCAGTTCGTCTTTCATCTTCACCACGATGTTCTGCATCTCCGCCTGGTTGCTCTTAGAGCCGGTGGTGTTTATCTCGCGTCCCATCTCCTGCGCGATGAATCCGAGCTTCTTGCCTACAGGTTCGTCGAGGAGCATCGTGTCGCGGAAATACTGCAGGTGGTTCGTGAGACGCTGCTTCTCCTCGGAGATATCGAGCTTCTCGATGTAGTAGATGAGCTCCTGCTCGAGACGGTTCTTGTCATACTCCACGTCGGGTATGAGCTTCAGGTTGTCGGTGATGCGCTGCCGTATCTTCTCCACACGGCTCTGCTCGTATGGCTCGAGCTCCTTCTGAAGGCGTGCGATGTTGTCTATCTTCTCGAGGAACTTCTTCTGGAGCGCGGCACCCTCCTGCAAGCGGAAGTCCACAAGCTGTGTCAGTGCGCTCTCTATGGCCTCGCGCACACATATCCACTCCTCCTCGCCGAGAGTCTCCACCTCGTTGCGGCTGAGGACATCGGGGAGCCGCAGGATAGTAGACCAGTCCATGCTGAGCGAGATGTCCTTCTCGTAGGCTATCTTGTTGATCTGCTGGTAGTAGAAGTCCACCATCTCGGCATTCACGGGAGTGGCGGCTACGGTCTCGTCCTTGTCTATCCAGATGCAGAAATCCACCTTTCCGCGTGACAGCCTCTCGGATATCATCTGGCGGATTTCCATCTCTTTCTCACGATAGAGTGGGGCGATGCGTGTCGAGAGGTCAAGGGTCTTGGAATTGAGCGACTTGACCTCGACGTTGATTTTCTTGTTCTCAAAGGTTACGGTTGCCTTTCCGAAACCTGTCATGGATTGTATCATTTTCTTCTGTTGTACGTTAAATTTATGCAAAAGTACAAATTATTTGCGAAAAAAGTAGTAAATTTGCAGAATATTTAAGTATTTTGCGAAAAAATGTCCTGTATACTAAGTATAGAAACAAGCACCGATGTGTGCTCCGTGGCGATAAGCGAGAACGGCCAGTGCATATACTCCGACGAGGACCGCACGGGTCCCAGCCACAACGAGAGACTCGGAACATTCGTTGACAGTGCGCTCGGCTTTGCCGACAGCCATGCCATTCCCGTCGATGCCGTAGCCGTGTCGATGGGCCCCGGCTCGTATACCGGCCTGCGTATCGGCGTCTCCATGGCAAAAGGCGTATGCTACGGGCTTGACATACCGCTCATCGCCGTGCCTACACTCGAGCTCCTCTGCGTGCCGGTGCTGCTTAAGCATGACGACCTCCCTGAGGATGCGCTCCTCTGTCCTATGCTCGACGCACGCCGCATGGAGGTGTATGCCGGCATATACGACCGTGCCCTGCGCCCTGTGCGCCCTGTGCAGGCCGATGTTGTCGACGCGGAGACCTACCGCGAGTATCTTGACAGCCATCCCGTATATTTCTTCGGCAACGGCGCGGCGAAGTGCATGGAGGCCATAAACCACCCTGACGCACATCTCCTGGAAGGCATAGAGCCGCTGGCGAAGAACATGTTCCCTCTCGCCGAGCGGCGCATGATGCAGGGCAAGACGGAGGATGTGGCATATTTCGTGCCTTTCTATCTGAAGGACTTTGTAGCATTAAAACCAAAACGACTCCTATGAATCTTGAAGGATTGGATTACAACACACAGCGCGAACGCATGAGGATGCCGGAATACGGACGCTGCGTGCATACGATGATACGCCAGTGCATGGCCATGGAACGGCGCAGCGACCGCCAGCGGTGTGCGGAGAATATCGTGAAGACGATGGAACTCATGCATCCCGAGATACGCCAGACGCCCGACTACAAGCAGAAGCTCTGGGACCATCTCGCCATAATGTGCGACTTCAGCCTTGACATAGACTATCCTTACGACATATCTGCCGCAAGGAAAATCGCCTGCCGCCCTGAGCCTATGCCTTACCCTAAGCGGCGCATACCGGTGAGACACTACGGCAGTCTCGTGTTCCAGGCCCTGGAGCATATCAAGGGTATGCCGCCGGGAGCGAAGCGCGACGAGGCGTGCCGCATCATCGCCAACCAGATGAAGCGTGACGTCATACAGCACGGAAGCGCCATCCCTGACAACGAACGCATACTCTCCGACATAGCACACTTCACCGACGGCGCGATACAGCTTGACCCGGAGAAGGTGAAGCTGGACTATTTCGCCATAGAGAGCAATGCCGCAAAGAAGGGCAAACCGAAGAAGAAGAGGGGCAAGCAGTAACAACTCGCAATATCGTCCACGTACTTAACAGACAGAACCTACCACAAATATGGATACTTTCGTAATAGAGGGCGGACATCCGCTGAAAGGGACCATCGTGCCGCAGGGCGCGAAGAACGAGACCCTGCAGGTCGTCTGCGCCTCGCTTCTCACGGCAGAGCCGGTGCGCATAGACAATATCCCTGACATCCTCGACGTGAACAATCTCATAAGACTGCTCACGGATATCGGCGTGAGGGTCACCAAGCACTCGCGCAACGGATACACATTCCAGGCCGACAGCCTTAACCTCGACTATCTCGGGAGCGACGATTTCGTAAGGAAATGCTCCTCCCTGCGCGGTTCGGTGCTCTTGATCGGCCCGCTCCTCGGACGCTGCGGCAAGGCTACCGTGGCAAAGCCGGGTGGCGACAAGATAGGACGCCGACGCCTCGACACACACTTCCTCGGCTTCAACAAGCTCGGCGCGGAGTTCAGTCATGTGGAGGGCAGGGATGTCTACGAGCTCCGCGGAGAACGTCTCAAGGGCTGCCGTATGCTCCTTGACGAGGCTTCCGTGACGGGAACGGCAAATATCATCATGGCTTCTGTCATGGCAGAGGGCGAGACTACCATATACAACGCCGCCTGCGAACCGTACATACAGCAGCTCTGCCGTATGCTCAACAATATGGGTGCCGACATCTCGGGCATAGGAAGCAATCTCCTGCACATCAAGGGCGTGGAGAGTCTTCACGGCTGTGAACACCGTGTCCTGCCCGATATGATAGAGGTGGGCTCGTTCATCGGCATGGCGGCGATGATTGGCGACGGCATAAGGATAAAGGATGTGTCGATAGAGAATCTCGGGATAATACCCGAGGCGTTCCGCCGTCTCGGCGTCGATGTCAGGGAGGAGGGCGATGACCTCTTCATCCCGAGGCATGAGACATTCACGGTGGACTCGTTCATGGACGGCACCATCATGACCTTGTCTGACGCCCCGTGGCCCGGACTGACGCCCGACCTGCTCAGTGTGTTGCTCGTCGTGGCGACACAGGCAAACGGTTCGGTACTGGTGCATCAGAAGATGTTCGAGTCGCGCCTGTTCTTTGTCGACAAACTCATAGATATGGGAGCGAACATCATCCTCTGTGACCCTCACCGTGCGGTGGTTGTGGGACTCAACCACACGAAAAAACTGCGGGCAGGGATGATGACAAGCCCTGACATCCGTGCCGGAATAGCACTGCTTATCGCCGCCTTGACGGCAGACGGCACATCGAGGATTGCCAATATCGCGCAGATAGACCGTGGATATGAGAACATCGAGCAGCGTCTCAATGCTCTCGGTGCAAGGATTACGCGCCAGTGACATTGCCGCGACAGGACGATGAGGACATTGCCTGCGGAAAGGAAAAAATACAGGAAGACAGATGATAAAGGACTCTGACGTTTACAGGATAGGCCGTGTAGGCAAGCCCCACGGAGTGAAGGGCGAGGTGCAAGTGCAGATAGACGATGATGTGTTTGACCGCGTGGGGGCAGACTATCTCGTGCTGCGTGTCGATGGGATACTCGTGCCTTTCTTCATGGAGGAATACCGTTTCAAGAGCGATGAGATAGCTCTTGTGACATTCTGCGACATGGACTCTTCAGAGAAAGTCCGCGAACTGACCGGCTGTGAGGTGTTCTTCCCGCGCTCGCTCGCCGATGAGGTGGAGCACGACCTTACCTATGCGGAGCTCGTGGGATACTCGCTCGTGGACGCGAACACCGGCAGAAGGGTAGGGACGATAGAGTCTGTGGACGACGCTACGGAGAATATCCTGTTTGAAATGGATAACGGCAGCCTCATTCCTGCTCCCGAAGAACTGATAACGGATGTAGACACGGAGAGCCGCACAGTGACCGTGGCTGTCCCGGAAGGTCTTCTTGACATGGACGAATGATATTCTATTCCAGCTATATCGGCTATTCCGGCTATCACCGTAAAACCGTATAATATCCGTAAAACTGCACAACCGTGTAATATCCGCACAACCGTAAAACCGTAAAAAACCGCACAACCGTAAATGAAAAAGCAAATATGCATACTCGGCTCTACAGGCTCCATCGGCACACAGGCACTGGAAGTCATAGAAGAGCATAGCGACCTCTATGAGGTATACTGCCTCACGGCATACAGGCATGTGGAGATGCTTGCCGAGCAGGCACGCAAGTTCAAGCCTGCGGCAGTGGTCATTGCCGACGAGAACCTTCACGAAAAGCTGTGCTCTCTGCTCAGCGACTGCCCTGATATCAAGGTGTATGCCGGTGCGGAGGCTCTGGAGGAGATTGTCGAGGCGGAACCGATAGACATGGTGCTCACTGCCATGGTGGGCTTCGCCGGCCTTAAACCGACAATCCGCGCGATAAAGGCGCATAAGAAGATATGCCTTGCAAACAAGGAGACTCTTGTCGTTGCTGGCGAACTTATCATGAGACTGGCGCAGGAAAACCATAGCCCGATACTCCCTGTAGACTCTGAACACTCGGCGATATTCCAAAGCCTTGTGGGCGATGCCGACTCGCAGGTTGAGAAGATTCTCCTCACGGCGTCGGGCGGACCGTTCAGAAATCATACTCTTGAGGAGATGAGAACCGTCACTGCCGCCGATGCACTGAAGCATCCGACATGGGACATGGGAGCGAAAATCACCATCGATTCGGCTTCCATGATGAACAAGGGCTTCGAGGTTATAGAGGCAAGATGGCTCTTCGGCGTGGACGCTGACAGAATCCAGGTGCTTGTGCATCCGCAGTCAATAGTACACTCTGCCGTGCAATATACCGACGGTTGCGTCAAGGCACAGCTCGGTGTGCCCGACATGCGCCTGCCGATACAGTATGCATTCTCCTTCCCTCAGCGCCTTCATCTTTCAGGAGAGAGGCTTGATTTGTTCAAGCAGCCGCTGGAATTCTTCGAGCCGGACATGGAGAAATTCCGTTGTCTCGCCATGGCTTATGAGTCTTTGCGCAAGGGAGGCAACATGTCGTGCATAGTGAACGCCGCCAACGAAGTCGTCAACGAGGCTTTCCGAAAGGACAAGTGCGGATTCCTGCAGATGGGGGACATCATCGCCGAGACGATGCAGCGTGCGACATTCGTCAAGAGTCCGTCACTCGACGACTATCTGATGTCTGACGCTGAGGCACGCCGCATAGCAGCATCACTGCTGTGAGAAAGCCCAGACCTTAACCTTGCCCCTAACCTTAACGGTACAAAAACCTTAACCCATAACCCCAAACCCAAGACCATATAACCCCTATTCCGGCTATCTCGGCTATTCCGGCTATCACCGTATAACCGTGAAATATCCGTAAAACCGCATAACCGTATAATAACCGTATAACCGCATCCAATGGAAACATTCCTTATAAAGACATTACAGTTTCTTCTCTCGATAACGATTCTCGTTGCGCTCCATGAGGGAGGACACTTCTTATTCGCGAAACTCTTCAAGACACGTGTGTCACGCTTCTATATCTTCGCCAACTTCAAGTTCCATATATGGAGCTCTTACGATAACTGGTGGCGCAAGCTCATAGGCAAACCGCTTATCACCGAGCGTGGCGAGGACGGCAACAAGAAATATAATGAAGAGGCAGGCACAGAGTACGGCCTCGGCTGGCTCCCTATCGGCGGCTACTGTCAGATAGACGGAATGGTAGACGAGACACAGTCTGCCGACGACCTTGCCAAAAAGCCTGTACAGCCTTGGGAGTTCAGAAGCAAGAAGGCGTATCAGCGTCTCCTTATCATGGCAGGCGGCGTGATGGTCAATTTCTTCCTCGCACTGATAATATACTCTGCCGTGTTCTACACCTGGGGCGAGGACTATATAGCTCTGAAGGACATGAAAGGCGGCATGAAGTTCAATTCTTCGGCAAAGGCTCTCGGTTTCAAGGACGGCGATATCCTCCTCGGAACAGACAAGGGCGAGTTCCGCGAGTTCTCTACAGACATGTTCCGCGACCTCGCCACGGCACAGCAGACGTATGTCATGCGTGACGGAAAGGAGACGACTGTCGCTCTCCCCGGCGAGCTTGACCTCCTCAGTATGCTGAAGTCCGACCCTATATTCGTGCGCCCTCTTGTGCCGTGCGACATAGACAGCGTCATGGCAGGCACTCCTGCGGCAAAGATAGGGTTGAGGAAAGGCGACAAGATTCTGGCTGTAAACGGCAAGCAGATAGATTCCTGGAACGAATACCACTATCAGGTGGGTGTGCTCGATGACAGGATGACGGCGGCGAATACCGCAAAGGACAGCCTTGCCATACGTACTGTAAAACTTGTCGTGGCACGCAACGCCTCCTCTACGCTCTATCCTGTCGCCTCCGCACATCAGCCGTTGGCTTCCGCTGTAAAGGATACGATGACGGTAGTGATGACTCCCGAACTGAAGCTCGGTGTCATAGAGAGCAGCATATTCTCTTATTACGAGCCGACACATAAGTCATACAGCATCCTTGAGAGTGTCCCTGCAGGCATAGGCTACGGCCTTGATGTCCTCGGAGGATATGTCGGTGACCTGAAATATCTCTTCTCTGCCGACGGCGCGAAGAGTCTTGGAGGATTCGGAGCGATAGGTTCCATGTTCCCTCCTGTATGGGACTGGAACATGTTCTGGCGCATGACGGCGTTCCTGTCGATAATCCTTGCCTTCATGAACATCATCCCTATCCCCGGACTTGACGGCGGTCACATCCTCATACTCCTCATGGAGGTGGTGACGGGAAAGACCCCGAGTCTCCGTTTCCAGCAGATAGCACAGAATATAGGCATGGGATTCCTGCTTCTCCTCATGCTCGTCGCCAATTTCAATGATGTCCTCCGCTGGATAGGACTGATGTAAAACATCGCGACAGCACACGTATATAATATAATGTAAACACACATCGGGCTGAGTTCCTTATAATGGAGTTCAGCCCGATATGCGTTATTATATATTGTGACCTAATATGCAGAAAGTTGTCAAGTTGCCCGATTGCCTTACCGGTTCACTTGATTATCTTTCTTCCCTGCGCGATATATACGCCGCGAGGGAGAGTATCTGCCGTGTTGGAGAGATATGTCCCGTTGAGGCTGTATACACCCTTCGTATCCTTTCCTGCCGCGTTCATGACATCGGCAATGCCTGTAGGGCAGGAGGTGTGGCGTGTGAGGAAGGTGTACATCATGCTGAGATGCTCCGCCGACTGCGGCACAGAATGCCCTTTGCCATAGTCTTTCAGGAGTTCACAGGTGACACCCTTGCTGTTGAAGATGCTGACGAGATTGGCGGTCTGTATGCCGTAGTTGGCATCATCGTCACTGTTGTAGAAGAGGAATGTCGGTGCTGTCCTGTCGTTGCTTACGGCGAGCGCGCCGCCCTGTTGCGCCCAAGTCGCCTTTGGGTCTGCCGTGGAGTTGCAATAGGCGGTCATGTTGGTGTATTCCCGTGATTCTTTCTTCATCAGACTGTAGTCGAAGACGCCAGGACCGAGGAATGCCGCCTGCACATTGCTGCTCTCTTCAGGAAACCGTCCTCTCTCTGTCACCGTCCATTCGTCAAACGGCTTGTCGCCGATGGCCAGCGAACCGGCCGTGGAACCTCTTGAGAAGCCGTATATGGCGACATCGTTGCCGAGGCCGACGGTCTTGCCTACCCCGCGGACGGTGCGTACAGCAGAGCGCACTTTGCGTGCGGCATCGGCAGCGACCTCTATCGTTCCGAGCGACTTGTTTGCCCCTCCTTGGTATTTTCCGTTGCCCCAGTCGCAGTATTTCGGATGGTCGGCTATTGCCCATGCACACCCTACAGCCGGTGCTCCCTCGACAAACGAGTCGTTGAATGCCGCCCAATGATACGGCATGAACATGCGTTTATGGGTGTTGCCGTACCAGCTGTTGCTGTAGGAGAAGGAGAGGACGACAGGCACAGGTGTCTTCGGGTTGGCAGGATATACTATGTCCATGTACAGGGAGTCGTTTGCCGCTGCCAGATTGTAGACCTCCTTGTCGTCAAGATAATAGCTTACGTCGCGCAGTATGCGGTAGCCTTCAAAGAGGATGTAGGCGCGGTCCTGAGAGATGTCCGTGCATCCGCAGAACGAGCCGTTGCGCATGGCGGCGTTGATGGCTATGATGTCCTTGTTGATATTTGGCGACACGGCATTCCTGTCGTGGGCATAATCGAGCTCGATGACCTGGTATCCCTGTCCGAGGAGCCAGTCTACATCCTCCTGAATGGAGTTCTGTCCTACCTTAGGGCATGAGAGGTTCTCGAGATATACTACAGTCATGAATTTTCCGCTCTTGTCCTTGGCAGGACTTTTCGCCTCCGTCGTCGTGTACTTGATGTCCGTGTCGAGAGCAGCACTCTTCCATGTGCCGTTGCCTGCGGTGGCAGACAGTGCGAGGAAGGCTGTGCAGAAGATGAATGTTGTCAGTCGTTTCATTGGTTGGTTGTTTGGTGATTTAGTTGTTTGGTGGTTTGGTTGTTTGCGCTTTGTTCGAAGCACCTTAATCGGGGCTTTGGTGTTTTAGTTGTTTGGTGGTATAGCCGGAATAGCCGTTATAGCCGAAATAGCCGGGATAGGGGTTGTAGGTTGTCGGTTTTGGGGTATTGGTTATGGGTTGATTCTTTTGCATTCCTTTCAGAAACTTATCTTTAGATGTTCCTTGATGAGGCTTTCCTCGAGCTCGGAGGGTGTGCCGCAGAGCAACCGGCGGTCCTGTGTCATGAGCCAAATCTCGTCGGCGAGCCGCAGAGCCATCTCCATATCATGTGTCGAGAGCAGCACTCCCTGCGCCTGTCCGTTGCCGTCAGAGTCACCGGAGGCGATGGATTTCATGAGGCGCATGGTCTCCGCCTTTGAAGGATAGTCAAGGAAAGCCGTCGGTTCGTCAAGGAGTATGACGGGAGTCTCCTGTGCAAGAGCCTTCGCTATCATCACTTTCTGACATTCACCGTCAGAGAGAGTCTCTATATCACGCTCTGCCAGATGCGCCACACCTACACGCTCCATGCTTCTCTCCACGACAATCCTGTCGCTGTCGTGCAGAGTGCCCCACATGTCGGTATAGGGAGAGCGTCCGAGGCTGACGATTTCGCGTACTGTCATCTGCGTGACGTCGGGCCGTCCGGTGAGCACCACGCTGACAGTCCTTGCCAGCAGGGCGGCGTCAGGGCGTGCCTTGCGGTCGGGAGAGATGAAGATACGCCCGCCGTTTCCAGTGTATTCTATCGCCCCGTGCATAGGCGGCAGGAATCCGGCGAGGGTACACAGGAGAGTAGACTTGCCCACGCCGTTCCTTCCAGCGAGGCATGTCAGTTTTCCGGCCTTCAGCTGTGCGCTGAGGGCAGACGCTACAATGTTCCTGTCATGGCCTATGGTGAGGTCAGAGATTGTCAATATATTCATACAGCTTCTTATAGAAAGGGTGGCGCGTCATGGTAGGAGCATCGCCGAGAATGACGAGTTTCATCCTTGCCCTGGTTATCGCCACGTTCATTCGCCGCAGGTCGCGGAGGAATCCTATCTGTCCCTCGTCGTTGGCGCGGACGAGTGAGATGAGCACGACATCGCGCTCCTGACCCTGGAAACCGTCCACGGTGTTCACGCTGACGAGGTGGCGATAGGGCTTGAAATACGGTTCGTTGCGGAGCAGTTGGCGGAGATACTGCACCTGTGCGCGGTAGGGCGAGATGATGCCGACATCGATTTTCTCGCTCAGTATGCGCTCCTTGCCTATCTTGTCGAAGTACAGTTGCAGGGCGGCGAGTGTCAGCCGTGCCTCCGTCTTGTTGACCCTGCCGTAGCTTTCCCCTACAAACTCTTCGTGGCACGCCATGTCTGCCGTGTCTATCCATAGCATCGGGATGTCGAAATCGAGGACGGAGCGGTTTCTCACTTCCGGCGCAGACTCCACCTGTCCATGATAAAACCAGTCGGAGGAGAACTTCATTATCTCCTCGTTCATGCGGTACTGCACCTTCAGGAGCGTGACAACCTCGGGTTTGTTCCTCACGATACGCTCCATGAGCGTCACGCCCAGTCCGCCCTTCATGGCCTCCGGGCTCTTCACTGTCGGCGGAAGCTGGCAATGGTCGCCTGCAAACACCACGCGCGACGCCTTGCGGATAGGTATCCAGCACGCCGCCTCCAGTGCCTGTGCCGCCTCGTCTATGAAGAGCGTGCCGAACCTCTGCCCTTCGAGCAGTCTGCTGGCGCTGCCTACGAGCGTGCAGGCTATCACACGAGCCTCTCCGAAAAGTTGCTGCCGGATACGCATCTCCAGTTCTGTGGCACGCGACTTCAGTCTGTCCATCTTCTGATGGAAGGAGCGGTCGCCACGCTTCCTGCCAGCGCGGAGCTCCCTTATCGCCTTGCGTATCGCCCAGAGCTGGTCATAGTCGGGATGGTTCTCAAACTGCCTCTCGTATGTGAAAGACAGCATCTTGTCGTTAACACGCGTCGGATTTCCTATTCTCAGGACCGGCACACCCCTGTCTGCGAGCTTCTCGGCAATCCAGTCTACCGCCATATTGCTCTGCGCACAGATGAGCACCTGGCTCTCCCTGCGCAGACATTCGAAGACAGCCTCCACGAGCGTCGTGGTCTTTCCCGTTCCCGGAGGTCCGTGGACTATCGCCACATCCTTTGCCGTGAGCACCTCGTTGACGGCCTTCTCCTGTGTAGGGTTGAGCCATGGGAGGCGTATCTTCTCGAACTTGAACTTCTGTGCCGGCATGTCTGTATAGAAGAGGTCGCGGAGATATGTCAGGCGGTTGCCTTTCCCGCGGATGACACGGTCGAGGGCATCGGCCATGGTGCGGTAGCTTGTCTCGTCGAAACTCAGTTGTACGCCGAGGCCATCCCTGCCCAGGAGTTCGGCGGCATGGCTCTCGTTGTTGAGCGAAATAACCATGCGGTCTCCGTCCACGAAGGACACTGTCGCGGTGAAAGGCAGATATGAAGGCTTGTCGGCGTCGAGCGTGAAGAAGCAGACAGGGCGTCCGTACTCGAAATTATGCTCCGTATCGTCCTCCTTATTGCGGAAGACCTCGATGCAATACTGGTTCAGCGAGTTGTAGTAAGCCTTTCCTGTCTGCAGCGGCCACCAAGCCTCTCCGCGCTTCATCTTCCGTCCTATGCCCTGCGCCTCCGTCTGCTGGCGGAACGCCTCCTGCTCCGCCTCATACTCCAGTTGGAGGAGCCGCTTCTGTTTCTCAAGTTCAAGTATAGGGTTTGTGTAACTCACGTGCTGTTGTTTTGTTATGGTGTGAGGCCTTTGTGGAGCGTCTCCGCTGGCGGATGTCTGCGGACTTTGCCGCCGTCTCCTGTCCCGGGCCTGTCGTCCTGCTGTCGTAGGCAGGTGATGACGGTGCAAAGTTACAAAGAAAAAACGAATAAAAGCAACAAATACTTGTTTTTAAGTATTGTATATATCATGAAATGTTGCTACCTTTGCACTGCTCCGCCGTCACAGGAGGTTAGGGTTAAGGTTATCGTTAAGGTTGAATGTTGCTACCTTTGCACTGCTCCGCCGTCACAGGAGGGGCTCATTATGGAGACAGAGGCGCGACAGATAGTCCAGTCTCCCTTGACGCTGTGGCTGTGGAGGCATGACACATGGATATGAAAATGAAGAAAAGCAGTTGGAGAAAATGCCATAAATGGCTTGGCATAGCGTTTTGTTTCTTTATGCTGATGTTCGGCATTTCGGGCATCGTGCTCAACCATCGCCACTGGTATGGTAATGTTAATGTCAGCAGAAACTGCCTGCCTGAGACGTTCCGCTTTGAGAGATGGAACAACGGATTGCTTCGCGGAACGCTGGCAGCAGGGGACAGTGTCCTCGTGTACGGTGCCGGAGGGGTATTTGCCACGGACAGTACGGCAAAGTCTTTCCGCGATTTCTCGGCAGGAATGCCCGAAGGTGCCGACGCAAGGAATGTCCGTGCTGTCGTCAAGACGCCGTCGGGAATGCTGTTTGCCCTGTCGCCGTTCAATGTCTACCGTCTCTGTAACGGCCGCTGGAGCGAGGTTTCCGCACCTTTCAGCAGTGGAGACAGAGGCACGGACATGACCGTAAAGGGCGACACGCTTGTCGTGCTCTCGAGGAGCAAGGTGTACACGGCAGTGCCGCCGTACACGCATTTTGAGGAGCATGAACTGAAAGCGCCAGAGGGATATGACGGAAAGGTGTCGCTGTTCCGCACGGTACTGCTGCTGCACAGCGGCGAACTGTTCGGTGTGCCGGGCAAGGTCGTCGTGGACATCTTAGGGATACTGATGATATTCTTCTGCCTCTCGGGCATAGTCATCTGGCTTTCCGGCCACGGGAGGATGCCTGCGGTGTTCCGTGTGGCATACAGATGCCATGAGCTGCTGGGGCGGAAGACAATAGTCGTGACACTGCTTCTGTGCCTTACCGGCTGGGCTTTGCGCCCGCCGTTGCTCATAGCACTGGTGAGATGTACCGTCCCTGCCGTCCCGTACTCCAGCCTTGACAGCGGCAATGCGTGGCACGACAAGTTGCGCATGATACGCTGGGACAGGGCGGAGGGTGACTGGCTGGTGTCTACATCGGAGGGCTTCTTCTCGATGGAAGACCTCGATGACGTGCCTGTCCGTGAGGAGAAAGCTCCGCCGGTGAGCGTCATGGGGCTCAATGTACTTGAGAGGGAAAACGGTGAATGGCTGGCAGGTTCGTTCTCGGGCATGTACCGATGGAACAGGGAAAGAAGCTCTTCCGTCGATGCCGTGACGGGAAAGCCTGCGGAGAAGACCTCGGGAGCACCATTCGGGAAGCTCGCCGTGGCAGGATATTCGAGGGATTTCGCCTGCGGTGGGTTCTTTACCACATGGTATGAAGGTACGGAAGCCATCCCTCAGCCGTCACGCTTCTCAGGGTTGCCGATGTCTCTCTGGCAACTGGCGCTGGAGGTTCATACGGGCCGCATATACACTTTCCTCTGCGGTGCGGAGGTCTTGGTGTATATCTTCGTGGCAGGCCTGCTGTCGGTGATTGTGCTGTGGTCTGGCTGGAAGATACGCAGGCGCACTACAGGCAGGAAGAACGGCCGGCGGTAGGGTCAGCCGAGGATGATGGTAAGGACGGCAGACCAGTGGGCTACGGCGCCGAGGAGCACGAAGATATGCCATACGGCGTGGTAGCCGGGACGGTCGTCGTGTGAGAAAAAGTATGTCCCTGCCGTATAGGCGATGCCTTCTGCGAGTATCAGCAGGAGGGAGAGGGTGGAGAGATAGGCATAGGCTGTAGGAGCAATGAATAGCACACTCCACCCCATGGTGAGATAGGTGGCGAGGGAGAGGCGCGGCCAGCGATTGATGGCGACTATCTTGTAGACTGTCCCGAGGAGGACTACAAGCCACTGGAACGCGAAGAATCCCCATCCTGTGTATCCTCCGACGACTCCAATGCAGATAGGGGTGTAGGAGCAGGCTATCATCACGTAGATGCTGATATGGTCGCATTTGCGCATCATGTCCTTTGCCTTGCCTTTAGGGAGGCAATGGTAGACGGTGCTGGAGAGGAACATGAGAAACATGCCTGTTATGAAAAACGCCACGCCCATGGCCATCTGCCAGCCTTTGGTGGCGGCAGACCATACGGTCCAGATGGATGTCAGGGCGAAGACCGCACCGAGGAGGTGGGTGATGGTGTTGGCTTTCTCTTCGATTTTCATGGGAGTCTTTTCGCTTTTATCGTGTTTGTTGTGAAAGGATTTCCGCAGGGTGGAGGAGGCAGGGGATGATGCCTTGCCCGGGCAAGGGTGTCGTTTTGCCTGATATGCGTCAGGCTGGATAAAGCTGTCGTTTATTGTTCGTATAAACGCTTGTCACACAACCGTTTGTTGAGGGTCACCTTTCGCATGGTGAAAGGTGACGTTTTTCACGCTGAGGGGTGACCTTCTGTCCGATGGAAGGTGACCTTCGGAAAAGCGGGGCGTGACGATGTGATGTTTATATGTGACGGTGTGATATATATCCGGTATTTATGCAGGATATATATGATGTCTGTGCAAAATATATACAGTGACTGTGCGATATATATATTGTGGCTATGCGAGGTCTATATGCTCCACCTCGATGTTGTGATGGAGGAAAATCTTTGCGCATTCCTGGAATCTTTCGGGATTCTCTGTAGTGAGGTAGCGTGTGTTTCCGCCCTTTGAACAACGGCTGTCCATATCGGGATGGCGGCGGAAATAGTCGGCGAGGCTGTCGACGATGATGTCGCCCTGCGGTATGATATTGATACCTTCAGGCACGGCTTTCATGAGGGAGCGCATGAGCAGGGGATAGTGTGTGCAGCCGAGGAGTATGGTGTCTATCTCGGGATCTTTTGTGAGCAGCTGTGTGATGCGCTTCTTCACGAAGAAGTCTGCGCCGTCGCTGTCTGCCTCGTTGGCCTCGACGATGGCTGCCCAGAGGGGACATGCCTGGCCTGTGACCTTGACATCCGGGAAGAACTTCGCCATCTCCAGTTCGTAGCTGTCTGAGCGTACCGTGCCTTCTGTGGCGACATATCCTATATGGCGCGACACGGTGATGTTGCCGACATGCTCCACCGTAGGGCGTATGACGCCGAGCACACGGCGATGGCCTTGGGGCTCGCCGGGAGCGTGGTGTGTGAGATTGTAGGTTATGAGGTCGTTCTGCTGTATGGTGCGGAGAGCCTTGGCAGAGGCGGTATTGCATCCGAGGATGACGAGTTGGCATCCGAGATCGAAGAGTTTCAGCACGGCCTGCCGTGTGAATTCGTAGACGACATCAAAAGAGCGCGAGCCGTATGGGGCACGCGCGTTGTCGCCGAGATAGAGGTAGTCGTACTGTGGCAGACGCTCCTGGAGTTTCTGCAAGATGGTAAGTCCTCCGTAACCTGAATCGAAAATTCCTATTGGACTCATCTGAGGTGTGGAATATGAATGATGGTGTGTCCTTTGTCCTGCCGTGAGAGGCGGTCATGCGTCATGTCGCCGCCGGCTGTCCGTCTTGCGGGAGAGGGAAGGCGGAAATGCGCCGTGGAGCATTTAGCACGGTGATTTTACGGCATGGCCTTCTCCGAGAGCAGCGCGCTGATGTCTTCTCCGAGCATAGGGTCTATGTACGGGCAGGCGTTGTCGTCGGTGTTGAGTATGAGGCTGAAGCCGTGTTTCTGTGCCACGAGGCGTACTTTCTCGTTGAGTTTCATGCGCAGGGATGTCATGGCTTTTTCCTCTGCCTGCTGTATGAGGCGGCGTGTCTCCTCGCGGAATTTGACATTTGACTCCAGCAGTTGCTGCATCTCTGTCTGTCTCTTGCGCCGTATGCTGGTGGCAAGGCGGTCATAGCTGTCGAGAAATTCCTCATACTTGGTGTTGAACTCCTCTTCCGCCCGTCTTGCCTCGTTCTCGTATTGGCTGCGGATGGTCTGCAGCGTGTCGAGCGATGCCTGGTATTCGGGCATTGCCTTTATGGCGGCGTCATAACTGAAATAGCCGACTTTCATCTGTGCCGAGGCAGGGATGGACAGTGTGGCGAGGAGGATAAGGAGAAAGGTAAGTCGTTTCATGATATGGGATTCTTGTTTCGGCATGACTGCCGTATGGGGATGATGAGTAAGTGACCTTGATTGTTGCATGAAAAAAGGCGCACCTGTTGCCGTACGGTCGCAGAATGCATGGCAACAGGTGCGCGGATGTGTTTACTTCATCTTGTTGAGCTCTGCCTTCACGTCAGCGGAAACGTCCTTGCTGAGGGTCTCGCTGATGTAAGGGATGCCGGCAGAGATGTCCATGATATAGACGTAGTTGCCGGCCTTGCCGACAGCCTTGATGGCGTTCTGTATCTTTGTTGAGATAGGCTGGAGCTTCTCCTGGCTGGCCTTCTGTATCTTCTGCTGGTTGTCCTGGTAAGCCTGCTGTATCTTTGTGTACATCTCCTGGAGAGACTGCTCTGTAGACTGCTGCATGGTAGCGTTCATGGTAGCCTTCTCCTTCTCGTACTTCTCGGCCTTGGACTGAAGCTCTTTCTGCATCTCCTGAAGCTCGTTCTCGTACTGCTTCTGCTCTGCCTCGAGCTCGCCGCGTGCCTTGATGAACTCAGGCATGGACTGCATGATGGACTGTGTGTCGATGTGACCGAACTTTGCGTTCTGGGCCATTGCTGCCATTGGCAATATTGCCATCAGCATGATGATGATCTTTTTCATTGTCTTTTATAGTTTTATTGTTATTGATATGCTTGTCGTGAATGGCTCTCGGGATGATGATTGGCGGCCTTCTGTCTCGTGGAAAACATTAAACTTCCAACCCAAACCCCACAACCGTCTAACCGTCTCATGTCGTTTCAGTCGGCGTTTCATCTAAACCTTCCAACCCAAAACCTAAAACCGTCTAACCGTCTCATGTCGTTTCAGTCGGCGTTTAGCTTAAAACCTCCAACCCAAAACCTAAAACCATCAACCAGACTACTGGTATCCGAGTTTCTGCAACACCTCGTTTGAGATGTCAACTCGTGGCGAGCCGTAGATTATTCCGTTGTCGGCAGAACGGTCGATGACCATGGAATAGCCGCGGAGCTCCGCAATTTCCTTTACAGTGTTGTATATCTCGTCCTGGATAGGTGTCATGAGAGCCTCGCGTTTCTTGAAGAGTTCGCCTTCCGGTCCGAAGTATTTCTTCTTCAGGTCGGCGGCCTCACGCTCCTTGTTCATGATGGCTTCCTGACGGGATTTCTTCTGTTCCTGAGAGAGGAAGACGACTTCGTTCTGATAGTTCTTGTAGAGTGTCGCCGCTTCTGTATTGACGGCCTCCACCTCTGCCTGCCATTTCTTGCTCACCTGTGCCAGCTGCTCGTTGGCGCGCTCATAGGCAGGGACGTTCTTGAGGATATACTCCATGTCAAGCAGGGCGTATTTCTGTGCTGACATCGCCAGCGATGTGAGCAGCAATGCGAGTGTTAAAAGGGTCTTTTTCATAATCGTTGCTTTGTTTTTATGCTGTTTGTTTACGGGAGGAGGATGCCCTTTCCCGATGGCAAAGGTAAGCATTCTGTGTCTGAAACGGCAGGGGAATTTTCCTCAATGTGTATGGGAAAACCACTATTCTCTGTGGGAACACTGTCCATTAGGTGGAGAGGCGTCTTCCTTTTCCATACTCCCGGAGAGGAGGTTTTAGAACTCCTGACCGAGGATGAAGTGGAACTGTGAGCCGCCTTTCGTGCCGTAGACCTTGTCGAAGCCGTATGCCCAGTCGATACCCATGAGACCGACCATAGGGAGGAAGATGCGGACACCTGCTCCTGCTGAGCGCTTCATCTCAAACGGATTGAGGTCTTTTGTGTCGCTCCAGGCGTTGCCGGCTTCCGCGAATGCCAGTCCGTAGATGGTCGTGTTGCCGAGGAGGAACGGATAGCGGAGCTCGACAGCGAAGCGGTCGTATGCGTATCCTGAGGCTCCGTTAGGAGTGAGCGAACCGTTCTCGTAGCCGCGGAGGCCGATGGTTTCCTCTGCGTAGGTCGTGGAGTAGCCAGACATGCCGTCGCCACCCATGTAGAATGTCTCGAAAGGAGATTTCTTGTATTTGTTGAAATGGCCGAGGATACCGAACTCGACGCGGGTCATGAGGACGAGACATTTCTGTCCGTTGGTGAGCGCGGTGTATGTCTTAGACTTGAACTTCCACTTGTGGTACTCGATCCATCTGTACTTTTCCTGCTGCTCTTGCTGGTAGGTGGCAGACTGGTAGTTGTTGGCGAGGTTCTTGTAGTCCTTTCCGTCGAATGAAGACCACGGCGGAGTGATGGAGAGAGAAAGCTCGAACTCGGAACCTTTTCGCGGGAACAGCTGGTTGTCTACAGAGTGTCTTGTCAGCGCGACGCTGAGGTTGAGGTTGTTACAGTTGCCGGTTGTGATGAGGAAGTAGTTCCAGTTTCTCAACATATAGCGTGTGTATGCCAGCGAGAGTGACAGCTGGAAGTAGTCGTCAGGCCAGCTGAGACGCTTTCCCCATCCTATGCTTGCGCCGAAGAGCTGTATGTATTTGTCTGGGTCGTAGTAGTTCTCGTAGTTGTTGTAGTAACCGCTGTTTCCGTATCCGTAGAGGTAATTGTAGTAGTTGTTATAGTAACCGCTGTTGTAATATGTGGAGGAAACGTCGGTCTGCTTGGAGAAGAACGCGCCGACATTGAGCGATACTGGGCGCTTTCCGCCAAACCAGCCGGTGGAGTAGTTGATGTTATACGACTGGTAGTATGTACCGTTGGTCTGCGCTCCCAAGGACATCACCTCACCGTCGCCTATAGGCATGATGCCGCGGTGCTCCTTGTTCTTGTTGAAGAGGTTTGCCATGGAGAAGTTGTTGAGCTTCAGTCCCACACGTCCTATGACACCGGTCTGTCCCCATCCGAGGGAGAGTTCCACCTGGTCGTTGGACTTTGAGACGAGGTCCCAGTTGACATCCACGGTGCCGTCCTCGTAGTTAGGCTTGACATCCGGATTGATTGCCTCCGGGTCGAAGTGTCCCATTGTCGCCAGTTCGCGTGCTGTACGCTGCAGAGCCTCCTTGGAGAAGAGGTCTCCTGGCTTTGTGCGGAGCTCGCGGCGGATGACCTTCTCGTAGACGCGGTCGTTGCCGTTGATGCGCACACGGTTGATATGTGCCTGCTGTCCCTCGAAGATTCGCATCTCGAGGTCTATCGAGTCGCCCACGATATCGACTTCTGTCGGCTGCAGATTGTAGAAGAGGTAGCCGTTGTTCCAGTACATGTTGCCGACGGCATCCTCGTCTTCGCTGAGTCGTTTGTGAAGGAGCTTCTGGTTATAGGTGTCTCCTTTGCTCATGCCGAGCACGTTCTGCAGCTGGTCGGTGTTGTAGACGGTATTGCCTACCCATTTGATGTCGCGGATATAGTATTTCTGTCCTTCGTCTACATGGATGTAGATGTCGACATGCTTGTCGTCGTACTGCGACACGCTGTCTGTCACGATGTCGGCGTCGCGGTAGCCGAGCTCGTTGTATTTGTCTATGAGCGACTGCTTTGCCTCCTTGTATCGCTCGGGAGTATATTTCTTTGACTTGAAGAAAGTGCTGAGCTTGCCTGCCTCGTTGATTTTGCCGAGTGCGCCTTTCTTGAACAGTCCGCCCTTTATCTTGCTGTCGGAGAGCTTCTCGTTGCCGTTGATGATGATGCTGTGAACCTTCATCTTCGACTTCTTGTCGACATCGACGTCGAGGATTACCATGTTCTTCTGTGTGACATCGTCACGCTGGCGGATGGATATCTCGGCATTGTTGAAGCCTTTCTCGTCAAAGTATTTCTTTGCGAGAGTCTCTGCACGGGCTATCATGTTGGGAGTGATCTGCGAACCTTTGAGCAGTCCCAGCTTCTGTTCCATGTCTTCCTTCTCAGACTTTTTCAGACCGATATAGTTGATGGTGGATACGCGCGGACGTGCTTTGAGATAGATATGGAGGTATACGCTGTCGCCTACGATGGAGTCTGCGGCGATGCTTACCTCGGAGAACAGTCCGTGTCGCCAGTAGCGTTTTACGGCATCGGTGATTTCGCTGCCCGGGAGTGTTATCTGCTGTCCTACGGAAAGGGAGGATATGGCGAGGAGCATATAGTCCTCATATCCCTCTATGCCGCTGACGGTGAGTCCGCCGATTGTCACGCTGCGCGGATTTCCTGCGTATGAGATGTCTGGGTTTACGATTTTGTCCTGTGCGTGGAGCGTTGCCGTATTGTATAGGGCAACGGCTACAGCCAGTAGAAATAATCTCTTTAAGAAGTTCATCTATATATCTTTTTTCTTTCTTTTTTGTGTCTTGCCTGTTCCTTTTCGTCGTGTGGCGGGTGTGCCGCCGTCGCAGGAGGATAGAGCGGGGAGGGCGCGTATGGTGTGATATGCCTGGCAAATATTCATTTAACGGCATCAGAGACACTGTGCCCGTGGCGGCTTATCCTGCTTTCTCGTTCTCTACCTGCTCTTCTGTCTTGCCGAATCTGCGCTGTCTTTTCTGATAGCTCTCTATGGCTTTGTGCAGGTCTTCCTCCATGAAGTCGGGCCAGAGGGTGTCGCAGAAATACAGTTCGGAATATGCTATCTGCCACAGCAGGTAATTGCTTATGCGCAATTCTCCGCCGGTGCGTATCATGAGGTCTGGGTCCGGCATGAATGATGTCTGCAGTCTTTCCGTCAGAGTGTCCTCCGTTATGCTGTCGATGTCCAGCTTACCGTCCCGTGCATCCTTAGCCAAGGTCTTGACGGTGTCGGTGATTTCCCATCGGGAGGAATAGCTCAGTGCCACCACCATGGTCATGGCGTCATAGCCGGCGGTGCGCTCTTCGAGTCCCTTGAGCTTCTCCTGCACGTTTTCGGGCAGTCGGTTCATGTCGCCGATGACGCGGAAACGCACGTTGTTCTGCTTGAAAAGAGGTTCCTCGAGGGCGGAGATAACGAGCGACATGAGCGCCGCCACCTCGTCTGCCGGACGGTTCCAGTTCTCTGTGGAGAAGGTGTACAGCGTGAGATACTTCACGCCGAGGCGTGTGCATTCCGATGTTATGCGGCGCACGGTGTCCACACCTGCCTGATGGCCGAATGTGCGCGGCTTGCCCTGCGCCATGGCCCAGCGGCCGTTGCCGTCCATGATGATTGCTATATGTTGCGGGATGTTGTTCCTGTCCATGGGTTTCGGATGTGTTCTATAGAGTATTTTCTTGTTTCGGTATCTGATGGCCGGCGGCCTTGTCAGTCATATTTGTTGCATGTCCTGCACTTTGCTGAGAAGCTGTATGTCAGCGTGGCGCGCAGGGAGGAGTAGCAGTCGGTGTTCTTGAAGATGCCGGAGCTCTTGATGCTGTAAGGGTCTTTCCTGCCGTCAAGCTCATCGCTTGTCGAGATGTGCACGCCCCATTCCAGACCGATGTTCATCCTCTGTCCTACCTTGTATTTCAGTCCTATGCCGAGAGGGACGTTAGCTCCCACGCTGCTGCCGGCGTCGTTGCCCGAGGCGACTGTCATGCCGATGCCTGCAAAGACATAGGGCGTGAGCCTTTTCGCGCCGCGGTAGTCTCTTCCTGTACCGTAAGGCCAGAAGTTATACTCGAAGACGACGTTGAAATCGGTCATGTTGCGCTTGAACGTGTATGGCTCTTCGGCGTAGTCAGGGTAGTAGGTCGTGACATCGGCGCTGGAGCCTTTCAGCTGTGTGTATCCGAGATCGAACCGCAGTCCGCAGTAAGGGCTGAACGTGCGCCTGTAGACAAGGCTGAAGGCTGGCTGCATTCCCTTTGTCAGCGAACTGTTGAAGTCTCCGAGATAGTTTGTCATTCCCACACCGATGCCTATCTCCCTGCGGTAGAGAGGCTCGTCCTGTGCCATGGCTGTCATGACGGCTGTCATGGCGAGGAGCAGTGTGAGGATTTTATTTTTCATACATTAATATATATAGGGAATGTGATGCGGCGTGATGGTGTGCGGACTTTCTTGTGGCTTACTGCCAGCTGAAGGTGGTGATATGGCCCTTCCATACCTGTCCTGTGCCGCCGCAGACTATCCAGAAGTGTCTTCCGTCATTGATTACGGCTGTGGAGTTGGCGGTCTTGTAGAAGCCCTCCGGCAGATACATCTGTGTGTTGCTCCATTTCGTCCACCAGTTCTTGCCGTTGTCGGGAGAGAAGCGTATGTTCTCGTATGCTGTCTCCTCGTTCTCGTTTATGCCTTTGCCGCCGAAGAGCAGGGCACCTGTGCCGTAGGCCGTCACCCTTGCATCCTCGAGCGCGGGAGCCTGATGCTTGCTGGCATTGTCGGGAGTCTGGTAAGCCCATTTCTGACTTTTCTTCGGGTCGTTGTTATCAACTATCTTCACCCAGGCTATCATGGACTTCTCGGTGTCGTTGTTTCCGAAGAGCGATACCCGCTCCATCTCGGGGTTTGTGACTAACTGTGTCGTGTAGCCCTGTATGTCTTTTGTCGGGAATATGCCGTCAAGGGTCTCTGTCTTCCCGGTCCTGTCCTTGAGGTTGAACGTGATTATCTGTGCTCCCTCGCCTACAGCGTAGAGCTCAGACGTGGAGGCTGCCACGAGCTGTCGCATTCCGGTGTTGGAGGTCTCGTAGCTCCAGTTCACGCCGTCTGTGGAGGAGCATACTGTGCCGTCGCTCATAAGGGCAAAGCCTTTTGTGCTGTTTGCCGTCATGGACATAGGCGTTCCGAATCCTGTCTGCAGTTCCTGCCATGACATGCCGTCGCCGGTGCTGCTGGTATATGCCTTTGCGGAGCCGTTCTCTGTACCGTAGACGATGAGCCTGTCGGCAATGCGTATGCCGCGTATGCCGCTCAGACGTGCTATGGCTGCGTCAGAACCCTTCGGCTCCCAGTAGAGGGAGTCGGCGCCTTCGGTGTGCATGAGGACGGTGACGGTATAGTCCTTATACCATGAATTGTCGTTTGCCACCACTCTGAGCGTGCGCGGCTGGGAGAGGTCAACGGTGTCTGTTGACGCGAACTCCGTATAGGTGTCGCCCTCAAGGTCTTTCCATGCCATGTATCCGGCGTTCTTTACCGAGATTTTGGCAAGGCTCTTGGCAATCTCTGTGTTGGAGAGCAGCGAGTCGGTGTTGTAGATGCGGCTGTTGGCGTTGTCTATATGGAACGGGTAACGGCTGTAGGAGATGGTCTCGACATAGGAGGAATCCTGTGTCGGGTCTGTCTTTTTCTTCGTGTAGACGGTGTGCTTGATGTTGCCGAGGGAGAACGTCGTCACGGCGACGTCGTTGTAGTAGTTTACCGTTACCTCTTCGTCCTTGATGCAGGACGAGAGCAGCGTCATTGCTGCAAGTATGATTGTCGCTATAGAATGTTTGTTGCTCATATTCCGCATGTAGATAGTCAAAGGGTGTCTGTATGACTTGTTTTGCCCGCTGCAGCCAGTGCCCGTCCTATAGGGCAGAGCCGTCTGGGTGTTCACGGGTGTACCTAATTCTTTGCAAAATTAATTTAAATATTCGGAAAAATGCAATTTTCACATCTTTAATTATCGAAATTATATATTATTACCATCTTTTTTAAGGTCTTTTGACTAAACACTGCGGTATTTCACGGCTGTGCGGTGACATGGGCATTTGCAGGCTTCCGGCGGAGCGTGGTGTAAGAGTGGGGAACTCGGGGCGCGTTTTCCGCATTCCGCTGTGTCTCTTGCGGTTCTGCCGAGGATGCGGGATAAAATAAATAACGTCCAGCATAATCACTTATACTGGACGCTATCAAGACTTGACAATAATCACAGTCTTACTAATAACATAATCTTTTACCTTAAAAAATCTATCAAACTAACTAACCTAAATGAATGCATTTATCCCAAATGCGATGCAAAGGTATAAACTTTTTTTTTATTGTGTGCGTACACAGCAAATTTTTTATCGTTTTTTCGCGATAAACTGACGAATGTCAAGAATCGTCGCTGTGTACGTACACAATAAGGGTTTTTAGGTGTATTTTGTACAAGAAAAATCCGCTAAATCTGAAGGTTGATGGCGGAAGTGTGTGAAATGTGGTTTTCCGGGGATGTCGGAGCTGTATTCTGATGTGCTTTCCGGGCTCTCGTTTGTCTGTTGGATGGCGTGACTTTGCCTAAGGCGTATGAGGCTTTACGGTGATGGGCATGGAGTTGTGCAGTAATATATAAAAAGTTTTGCCGTATTTGTTATGCCGCTTTGCCGTAAGATATAAGGAACATTGTCTTGTCAGATGTATGATTTTGTCATGAGATATAAAAAGTTTTGCCGTGAGGCTTTATTGCCGGTGCTGTGAGGGTGTAGGCGGCCGATGTGTGGAGATGCTTTGCAGAGGGTGACCTTTTGCCTTGTGGAGGGTCATCTTTTGCATGATGAAAGGTTATCTTTTGCATGGTGAAGTGTCACCTTTTTCTTGTGCCCGTTTGACGCTGTCGTGAGGGCGCTGTCGCGGTTGTAGGGCTTTGCTGCCGGGCGGTTGTGTAGCGAGGCTGTTTTTCTGCTGTGTATGGCGTGTCTTTTGGCTGTGTATGGCGTGTCTTTCGGCTGTGTGGAATGTTTCTTTCGATTGTGTGGGATATGTCTTTCGGATTGTCTGCGGGCATCCTGCTTTGTGTGAACGGTGGCAATAAAAAAACAGTCCCGCTTCTGAAAAGAAACGGGACTGTAGTCATTTTTGTCCTGAAGGGCTTGTTTCCCTTCATGCTTTTCCCTCTTTGCGGGCGTCTATGTGCCCTGCATGGCAGGGACATGTGCCTGAGGGTGGAGCTTTAGAGCTTCGGGCCGGCTGCTACGAGAGCTTTGCCTGCTTCGTTTGTTGTGTACTTCTCGAAGTTCTTGATGAAGCGTCCAGCGAGGTCCTTAGCCTTCTCTTCCCACTTGCAAGCGCAATCGTATGTGTCGCGTGGGTCGAGGATAGCAGGGTTGACGTTAGGGAGCGCTGTAGGAACCTCGAAGTCGAACATAGGAATCTTCTTTGTCTCTGCCTTGAGGATAGAGCCGTCGAGGATAGCGTCGATGATACCGCGTGTGTCAGGGATAGAGATACGCTTGCCTGTACCGTTCCAGCCTGTGTTGACGAGGTATGCCTTTGCACCTGACATCTGCATCTTCTTCACGAGTTCCTCGGCATACTTTGTAGGATGGAGCTCAAGGAATGCCTGGCCGAAGCATGCTGAGAAGGTCGGTGTAGGCTCTGTGATGCCGCGCTCTGTACCTGCGAGCTTGGCTGTGAAGCCGGAGAGGAAGTAGTACTGTGTCTGCTCCGGAGTCAGTATGGATACTGGAGGAAGCACACCGAATGCGTCAGCAGAGAGGAAGATGACGTTCTTCGCAGCTGGTGCGGATGATCCTGGCTGGATGTTGTTGATGTGGTCGATAGGGTAAGAGACACGTGTGTTCTCTGTCACTGACTTGTCTGCGAAGTCGATTGCGCCGTCCTCAGCCACTGTGACGTTCTCGAGGAGAGCGTTGCGCTTGATGGCTCCGTAGATGTCTGGCTCGTTCTCCTTGGAGAGGTTGATGACCTTTGCATAGCATCCGCCCTCGAAGTTGAAGACGCCGTTGTCGTCCCATCCGTGCTCGTCGTCACCTATGAGGCGGCGCTTAGGATCGGTAGAGAGGGTAGTCTTGCCTGTGCCGGAGAGACCGAAGAAGATGGCTGTGTTCTTGCCGTTCATGTCGCAGTTTGCAGAGCAGTGCATGGAAGCGATGCCCTTGAGAGGGAGGAAGTAGTTCATCATGGAGAACATACCCTTCTTCATCTCGCCGCCGTACCATGTGTTGATGATTACCTGCTCCTTGCTTGTTGTATTGAAAGCCACGCAAGTCTCGGAGTTGAGCCCGAGCTCCTTGTAGTTCTCTACCTTTGCCTTTGATGCGTTGTAGACAACGAAGTCAGGTGTGAACTCTGCAAGCTCCTCTGCTGTAGGCTTGATGAACATGTTTGTCACGAAGTGTGCCTGCCATGCTACCTCGACGATGAAGCGCACAGCCATGCGTGTGTCCTTGTTTGCACCGCAGAATGCATCGACAACATAGAGATTCTTGTTGCAGAGCTCTTTCTTCGCGATTTCCTTCACCTTAGCCCATACTTCCTCAGACATAGGGTGGTTGTCATTCTTGTATTCGTCGGTTGTCCACCATACAGTGTCCTTGGAATTCTCGTCCATAACGATGTACTTGTCCTTAGGTGAACGGCCTGTGTAGATACCTGTCATGACGTTCACAGCGCCAAGCTCTGTCTCTTTACCTACCTCGTAACCTTCGAGACCTGCCTTTGTCTCCTCCTCGAACAGCTGCTCGTAGGAAGGATTGTGGGCAATCACTGTAGAGCCAGTGATGCCGTACTGAGTCAAATCCAAATTTGCCATTTCGTGTAATAATTTATTGGTTTGTAAAACTTTAACTTGTTTTCCTGATACATGCACGTCACTCGTTCAATCCCCTGCTGGCAGGGTGGTGGGGCACGCTTATTTGAATACAAAATTACGAAAAACTTGGAAATTATCAAACACTTAGACTTTATTTTAAAATTATTTCACTAACTTTGCAAGCAAGCATGTGGATTTGATAACATAAGTCAACAACAGATAGAATGAAAGTAGTGGATTTGAGCAAGCAGAGGACTGTCATAAACAAGTATGTCAGTGAACTGCGCGACGTGAATGTGCAGAAGGATCGCCTGCGCTTCCGTCAGAATGTGGTGCGCATAGGTCATGCCATGGCGTACGAGGTGAGCAAGATGCTGGAATATAAGGATATACGCATACAGACTCCGCTGGCGGAGGCTGTGGCGAGTGTCCCGGCCGAGGAGATTGTCATAGGCACAGTGTTCCGTGCTGGACTGCCGCTTCATCAGGGCTTCCTTGACGTCTTCGACGAGGCAGGCAATGCCTTTGTCTCTGCCTATCGTTATTATAAGGATAAGGAGGGCACGGATGTCGGGATAAAGATAGAGTATATCGCCACTCCCGACCTTGAGGGGAAGACTCTTATCCTTGTCGACCCGATGCTCGCCACGGGCGGTTCGATGGAGCTTGCCTATGAGGCTTTCTGCACGAAGGGCACGCCGAAGCGTCTCATCATGGCCTGCGTCATTGCCGCGAAGGGTGGGGTAGACTATCTCAAGAAGTTCTTCCCGTCAAATGATGTCGTCCTGTATTGCGGTGCTGTCGATCCGGAGCTGAACAGTCATAAGTATATTGTGCCGGGTCTCGGCGATGCCGGCGACTTGATGTACGGTGACAAGATGTAGCTCTTTTTGCCGTTGCGGACGCTGTGGCGCCTTTTTTCTCAATGCGGAAGATAGCTGAAAGCAAGTATGCGCAAATGCTTATTTTGCTACACGGAAGGCGCAAGGACACATGTTCGGCAACACGAATGGTGTTGACCTGAAAGATAATGCCAGAGCGTATTTGCACGGCGTACTGCATAACTATATATGGAAAACATATAGAGAGAATAAAAGATGATGGGAGAGTAAAATTATGATGTTGATCTGCATTATCATTTGGATTATCGGCATGTTCCTGTCGCAGATAACAGGACATGACAAATAAGTGAGTAAAACAATGAGGACTCACTCCAATAAACATGCTTAACCCCTCCCATATTTATCGGGTGAGCCAGTATATGATGCAGGGGAATGAAAAGAGGTTGCATGGTGATTCCCATACAACCTCTTTGTTGTGTATTCATGTATCTTCTATGTCTAAGTGCCTGTACCTTTTATATTATACAGATGTGTTATGCAGGTACAGCCTTTTTGTCATGAAGGCTCATTTTTTCTGTGGATTATTCTTCCTCTTCGCCGCCTTCACCGCCGATTTCGAAGAACTGGTCGTCGTCTTTGGTGAGATACAGCCAGTGTGACTCCTGACGTCCTGTTGTGGAGCAGGCCTTTATGCGGAGCTGGTACATGCCACTTGCCAGTTGTTCTGGCAGAGTGTAGGATGTACCTGTAATCCTGTTGTTCTCATCGCGACCGAAAACCTTATCGTAAGGCATTATAACAGGCTTGGATACTGTAGGCTCAGAGGTAATCTCGTCTCCTTCTGGTTTTGGAAGCGTATTGTCTTGTCTCCAAGCTTCCCAAGCTTCCCAGATTTCCCAAGCTTCCCAAGCCTGTATCTTATCATCAAGGCAGGTTCCTTCTGGCATGTCGTCTTTCAGGTATTGTGGAGAAAGGTTTGTGACTTCGATGACATAGTAATCTCCTTTATCATAAGTTGACCATGACACAGTCGATACACCTCCTGATGTCGAGATACTGACAGAAGTAGGAGTGAAGACGCGGTCATACGACGAATCTGTCTCCCAATCATTGCCGTCGGTGCTGCATGATACCATGAAGCTGGACATTACTGTCGCCATTACGGCAAATAGCATATATTTTATATTCTTCATTGCTGTATTGCTTTTTTATGATATTAATAGCCGTAGGAGTTCTCGAGGTTGCCGTTTGATGCGGAAACAGTGATTGCTCCGATAGGCATGATATAGCGGTTTCTTACAGTAGTGTTGGTCTGTGTGTTGAAAAGCTTCCAGTTATGTGGCTTTTCCGCTGCCTCGGCGATGTCGCTCCAAGGATTCAGACCGTCACATATTGACGGCATGTTCGTTGCCTTGTTTGCTTCAGACGAAGCATTGTCACCGTGTGCGAACCATTTCTGTGTCATGCAGTCTTTCTTTGTAGCAGGCTTGGAATCTCCAGGATATGTAGGCCAGTTGGCACCCCAGCAGAATGTCTCAGGGTCTGCCTGAAGAAGTTCTATACCGTTAGGCATGGTAACAGTCTTGAAGCGGTAGTAGAAGTTACGTGGATATCCGCCTCTTGACGGCTGCTGGAATACACCTTCTATATAGTTCTTCTTTGCCTCGACAATCTTGTGTGACAACTGTCCCCAGCGGATGAGTTCCCACTTGCGGATGCCTTCGCCTGCAAACTCCCATGCGTTCTCGGCATAGATGGCTTCCATGAATCCTTTCTTCTGGATGTGCTCTTCTTTAAGCCACTGTTTGCCTGCTTCCTTGTTTTCAGGAGCGTAGGCACGGCTGTGAACCTCCAGAAGCGCTTCTTCTGCTGTAGGTGCTCCGTCTACTTTGTAACCGGCACCGCCGAGGAGGTAGCAAGCCTCTGCATAGTTGAGCAGTATCTGCGAGTAGCGCATGCGTACGACATTGATACCTGTGCACCACTTTGCGTCACCGGCATTCTGTGCGACACTTGTCAGAGCAGATGTCCACCATTCTGGGTTCCACTTTCCGCAGTAGAAGGCGAATGGGCCTTTACTTGTATTGTCCTCGTAGAAGAGGAGTTCAGGATGCTCCACATCATAGTATTTGAATTTTGTCGCCTCCTTATACTGGAAGAGTGTCAGTGTTACATCACGGCGTGTATCGAGAGGCTTGTAGCTTTCTGCAACGATTTCAGCGTTTCTGCCGTTTACAACACGTCCTGTGCTGTGATATGTCTGCCAGAGCTCGCCGGTGAGCTTGAGCTTGCCGGATGAGTTGCCCTTTGTGCCGAAATATCTTGTAGAACCGTTGATACGCTTTCCTACAGTGTATCCGAGTTCACCAGTCACGCCCATGCCGTTAGGAATCTCGAAGATATTCTCCTGATAAGTCTGGTCAAGTTTCAGCTGGTTGATCATCTTCCACTCGTCCTCGAACGAAGGATTGAGCTGATGACGTCCGGACTTGATTACTTCTGCGGCAGCCTCTGCGGCGGTCTTGTATAGTTCCATACGTTTTGCCTCGTCAGGACGCTGTGTAGGATATGTAGCGTCGCAGTATGACTTCAGAGGCTCTCCCTCTGTGTCGCCGAGGTTCTCGTAACCGGCCTTTGCTTCCTCTCTGATGGAGTATCCTGCGCGTGTCAGTGCTGTCTGTGCGAGGAGACCGTAAGCGTAGCCTTTTGTTACATGCTCGGTTGTCACGCCTTCACCTGCCCATGGGAGATAGTGTACAGCTTCCTGAAGATCCTTTATGCAGGCGTCCTGGATTACATCGCGGTCGGTCTTTCCCTCATAGTTTGAATCCATGTTTCCATCTGTGCGGAAAGGAACATCGCCCCACATTCTCGTAAGGTCGAGATATGCCATGGCGCGTATGGTCAGAGCCTCGCCGAGGAAACGCTTCATCTTTGCCTGATCCTCGGCAGAACCGTTTTCTGTAGAACCGCTTTCCCTTATGCTCTTGATAGCGATGTTACAGTAGTTAATCATCGAATAGATATTGTTCCAGGAAGAGTTGAGCGTTGTCCATGCAGTGCTGTAGTTGTAGTTCATGTTGCCGCGCTCACTGGTGGTGTTGAGCGACTCTGTTCCCAGGCCGTCAATCAGCTCGTAGTCGGTACCTGTTCCGAAGAGGATAGGTATCTGCTGGCCGTATGTAGCGTCGGTCATCATGCCGTATATCTTGTTGATGCCCAGTTCTGCTGCCTCTGGAGAAGACCACATCTCTTCCGGACGGAGGTCGGACGGAGGTCTCTGGTCCAGGAAGTCGGAACATGCGGCCAAGCCAAGCACACCAGCGGCAAATATTGCTGTCTTGAATATATTTTTCATTGTAGTTGCCTTTATATGTTTTTGTTTCTTATTCAGAGTATGTTAGAATGAGAGGTTTACACCGAACATGTATGTGCGGCTCTTAGGATATGATGCATAGTCTACACCAGGGCACATTGCGTTTCTCTTTGAAGAGACGTCGACCTCAGGGTCATTGCCGGAGTAGTTTGTCCAGCAGAAGAGGTTAGAGCCTGTGAAGTATACGCGGAGACCCTTGCAAGAGAACTTCTTGAGGAGCTTCTTAGGCAGGGAGTATCCTATTGTAATCTGCTGCAGGCGGAGGAACGATGCGTCCTCTACAGCGTAGTCTGTGAGACGCATGGCTGTTGCTGCTGCAGGATTCCATATATTTGCATTTGCATTGATCTCGTTAAGACGGTCGCCGAGCTTGTCACCAGGGAAAGCCTCCTGTGTCGATGAAGAAGGACGTCCGAGGTTCATGCCAGTCTCTGGGTCGAGCCATGTATAGCGGTTGTCTATTGCGAAGTCGCCGTTGAGGTTATACTCCTTTGCTGAGCCTGAGTAGTATGACAGGGCGAGCTTTGTGCCGTTGACAATCTTGTTGCCGATAGAGTAGTTGAAGAATACGTTGAAGTCGAAGTTGCCGAGCACTGTACCGTTGATGCCGAAGCCACCAGCTACAGGAGCGACAGTGTTGCCGAGTCTCTGCTTGATGGCGTCGCCGTTCTCGTCAGTCTGCACCTTAGGGGCACCAGGATAGAGGTTTCCGCCGAAGAGTTTGTAGCTTTGGTCTGTTCCCGCTGCGCCCGGGTCGGCTGTAATAGGCTTGCCCTTTTCATCCACACCTACGACAGGAAGCCATTTGCCGTTGTTGAAGTAAAGGTCGCCGTCAGGATTGTTCTGTGTCCAGCAAGTGTAGTATCCGTTCATCTTGTAGCCCCACAGCTCGCCGAGCTTGCCGCCTTCCACGACGCTGTAGTCCTCATACTGTGCCAGTCCGCCCCAGTTGGATGACTGCCATTCAGCACCTGTCGCGAGCTTGTCGATCTTGTTCTGGTTGTATGCGATGTTGCCCATGAAGTTGAGGGAGAAGTTCTTTGTGTCCACGAGGACAGCGTTGAACTGGAGCTCGATACCCTTGTTGGATGTCTGTCCGAAGTTCTGGTACTGTGTGGTGTAACCGTTGTCTCCAGGAATCTCAGCCCTCATGAGGAGGTCCTTTGTAGTGTTCCAGTAGAGGTCAACGCTACCGGAGAGACGTCCCTTCCAGAATCCGAAGTCGATACCGAAGTTACGTGTGATGGTAGTCTCCCACTTCAGGTTCTCGTTGATTTTTGTGCTTTGAATCTCCATCATGTCTGTGCGGTTGTCCGTTCCGTTCTGGCTAAACCAAGGGAACTTCGCGCCGGAGTCAGCTGGAGAATACAGAAGCTGTGTCATCTGAGGTATGCGGTTGTTGCCGGCTGTACCGAAAGAGAGACGTGTCTTGAGGTTGGAAACCCACTTGGAGTCCTTGAGCCAAGCCTCGTCAGACAGACGCCATGCGATGGCTGCGGAAGGGAAGAAGCCCCACTTGTTGCCCTTGCCGAACTTGCTGGAGCCATCGGCACGCATTGTCACTGTAGCGAGATATTTCTCGTTGAGTGTATAGTTGATACGTCCGAAGAACGATACCATGTTGTCCTTCGCGCCCTTTGTGGCGAGGTGGTTGTAGAGAGTTCCGGCATAGCGGTTGTCCTTGATGGCGTCGACACCCATGTCGTTGTTGTAAGCCACGAATACATCGTTGATGTCTTCTTCCTGAGAGCTCTTTGTCTCCTGACCGATCATGACGTTGATGTTGTCGTGTCCTCCGCGGAATTTGCGGTCTTCGAAGGTGATGGTGTTGGAGTTTGACCATGACCATGTGTCGGCAGTCTCGAAGTATGCCTGTGGCTGTCCGTTGCTTCCGTACTTGGAGTTTGTCACGGCGTCAGCGAGCCATACCTGCTCTGTGTCGTTCTTCTTCTTGCCATACTGGAACTGTGTGCGGAAAGTCCATTTCTTGAAAGGACGCCACTGCACGGCAGCGCTGTATGTCTGGTTGAAGGTCTTCTTGAGTTTGTCGGTAGATGTGATACGCTCGTACGGAGTCTTGCGGATAGAGCCGGCAGACTCGAGCTCCTCGTCGTCAGTAACGACGTTGAGAGGGTTGACCGGGCGGAAGCGTGCGGCGTTTGCCACGATGGAGTTTGCCGCATTAGACTCGTTGGTGTCTGCGCCACCGCTGAGGCCGTCGAGGTTGGAGTGTGCAAGACGTGCGTTGAGGTCGATGGTGATCCATTTGTTCATCTTGTACTTCAACTTCGCGTTGAGGTTGTTCTTCACGTATCCGGAGCCATACATGATGCTGTTCTCGCGGTTGTGTGCGTAAGCCACGTTGAACTGCAGTGCCTTTGTGCCGCCTGTGACGTTCACGTTGTACATCTGCTGGTTGCCTGTGCGTCCGAATATCTGGTCCTGGAAGTCGCTTCCTTCCCTTGATTTCCATACCTCGATGTCCTCGTATGAGCCGTAGTTGGATACGTATCCCTTGCTCTGTGAGCCGGATGCGAGCTCATACTGGTACATGGCGTAGTTGTATGGGTCGAGCACTTCTGTAAGTTTTGTAGCCTTCTTCCATCCCCAGCTTGCGCCGAAGTCGATGGCTACCTTTCCTTCCTTGCCGCTCTTTGTGGTGACGATGATGACTCCGTTGGCACCCTTTGCACCGTAGATGGCTGTTGATGAAGCGTCTTTCAGCACGTCGATAGACTCGATTTCAGACGGTGCGATGTCGCTGATGGACGACACCTCGAAGCCGTCGACGATGTACAGCGGCGAGTTGTCCTGTGAGAGCGAGCCGCCGCCACGTACGCGGATCTTGATGTCGGCGTCAGGAGAGCCTTCTGTAGTGGTGATGTTGACACCGGCCATCTTACCTGTCAGCGCCTCCGAGGCACTTGTCACAGGGAGGTCCTTCAGCTGTTTCGAGCTGACGTTTGCCACAGCACCTGTAAGGTCTTTCTTGCGTACTGTACCATAACCGATGACGACGACGTCATTGAGAGTAGTGTTGTCATCCTGCATGGTGACATTGATAGGCCCGTCGCCTGTGACCTTCACCTCCTTGTCCTTCATGCCGATGTATGAGAACACTAGAGTCTTGCCTTTTGCGACTTTGATTGTGAAATTACCGTCCATATCGGTGATGGTACCGTTCTTGGTACCTTTCTCCATGACGGTGGCACCGATGACTCCCTCACCAGTGGCGTCTTTCACGTTACCTGTAACGGTTTGCGCCTGAATGGCCGTTGCTATCATCGCAAGAAACGAGACAAGCGCGATTCGAAAGGATTTCAAATTTACAGTCATTGATTGAAATTGATTGAATAATGTTAGTTTTTTTATTTATGTTTTTCTCTTAGACTATATAGTTGAAGCTATAAAAATCCGCAACAAAGTTAATACATTTTTATGAAAATATGTTATTTTGTCAAAAGTGATGATGGTTAAAAATAGTTAATCCGTACAAAATCGCCCATATTGCGGTATTTTGTATACAGAAAAAAGTAATTTTCGCAACATCTTCCCCATGCCTTATAATATGGTATTTTCTACACGTCTTGACATTTGCTCGCCGTCGTTGCCGATTTGACCTGTGTCATTTCTCTCCGCCGTCCGTGTCGCTTCTCCCGGTGAGGATAAAAGGACAGCGTGGCGGAGGGTGACCTTTTACCGTGCAAAGGGTCACCTTTCGCCACGCTATCCGTCACCCTTTGTATAGTGAAAGGTGACCGTTCGGCTTGTGCGGTCTTTCGGTATTGCGGTTATACGGAAAACACTTATCCGCAAAACCGTATAACCGCAATACCGTAAAACCGTAAGACGTATAACCGCAAGACCGTCTTCACGCTGTAAACGCCTTTCCCTGCCAGCGTTTGCTGTGCCAGCGGCGCATGAGGACTATGCCGCGGAGATTCTCGTCGAGGGCGAAAGCCACCCAGAAACCGAGGAGCCCGAAGCCCATCGGGATGCCCACTACCCATGCCAGTCCCACGGCTACGGTCCACTGGAATATCACTCCCACGATGACAGGGTATACTACGTCGCCGGCAGCGCGTAGCGTTCCGCAGGCAAAGACGTTCTTCACTCGGCCTGCACTGAGGAACCAGTCGATGATGAAGATATAGGTTCCGGTCTCGATAATCCACTGGTTGTCGGTGAGAGCCTCAAGGATAAACCGTCCGCCGATGGCGAGCACCGCCGCCACGGCGAGCGTCAGGCGCATGGCAAACCTCTTGATATAGTTGCCGAGGATGTATGCGGCGCGGTAGCGCAACTGCCCCACGTATTGTCCCACGAGGATGTCGCCACCCTGCACGATGCTCTGGCTGAGGAGGATGATGAATGTTATGACGGTCGAGCAGTATATCTTTGTCGTCAGAGCCTCCGTGCTTATCTTATTTATAAAATAGGTGATGACTATCTGCGAGAGAGCATACGACAGTTCCTCGCTCATGGCAGGGATGCCCACTTTGAAGAGATTCTTCAGCTCTTGCCAAGGGAACGGCCTGAAATTGCCCGTGACGACAGATGCCTGTCGCCGTATGCTGTACATCGGGTGGAGGGCTATCCGCAGCGGATTGGTGAACACCTTCCTGCCTCTCGGCCACAGCGAAGGCAGTGTGCAGAGGAGGATGAGCGTCGCCACGATGCGGCTTCCCGCCGTAGCCCATGCCGCTCCCTCCACTCCCATGGCAGGGCAGCCCCAGTGTCCGAAGATGAGCGCGTAGTTTCCGCCTATGTTGAGGATGTTCACGGCGACGGTGGCGAGCATGGGATACAGCGGCCGTCCCGTGGAGCGCAGTGCTCCGCTGATGGTCAGGGAGATGGCCTGGAAGAACGACAGCGCACCTGTAATGCGGAGATACAGCACGCCGTCGGCCATGAGACCGTCACGCAGGCCGAAGGCGCGGAGTATGGGTTCTGCCCACATCCACAGCACGGCACTTGTCAGGAGGGCAAGCAACGTGTTGACGCCGAGGGCTATTCCTGCTATCTGCACGAACCTTGTCTTTGCCCCTGCACCGAAATACTGTGCGCAGAGGATGGCCGCGCCCATCGCCACGAAGTTGTAGACGAGGAACACGAGCGACACAAGCTGGTTGTCGAGGCCTACCGCCGCCACGGCGTCGTCGCTGTATTGGGAGAGCATTACGGTGTCCACGGCACCGAGGAGCAATACCAGTGCGATGTCTATGAATATAGGCATTGTCAGCCGTCTGAGTTCTTTCTTTACTGAGACCATGATGTTCTTGTGATTACTGAGTCGTTGTATTGTCTGTATCTGTTATCCTTATATATCATTGCCCATGAAGGCATGGATTGCCGTCCATGACGCAGGAGCCTTGTTTCCCTGGCTTTTCATTGCTTGCGGAAACATGCCCCGTTGCCTGTAGCGTCAGGCATCGGGGCATATTTTCATGGAGATACTTTTCTGTAAAAATGTGAATGTCCTTGCGTTATCCTATTTCTTTGGAGTGTTGTCGCCTGCCTGCGACGGTACGCCGGCGTGTCCGCCGATGTGTATATCCTGCATGAGCACCGGCGTGCAGTTGTCGAGACTTACGGCGTTTTTCGCCTCTCCTGCCTCAATGTCCTTGAGGGAGACACCCGTTACGGGCTTCCTCTCCGTGCCCTGCACCACGATTGCCGCCGCGGTAGCCTTGTTGCAGTGGAGCCCATCGATGCTGATGTTGTCTATCTCTGACGGATATGCCGAGTCCTTTCCCTCGCCGGCATACTGTGTGGTGATATAGAAGAGATCCTCTACAACGTCAAAGCGGCAGTTTCTCACGAAGAGATTGCGCACAAACCCTCCGCGGTCGGGATTGGTCTTGATGTATATTCCGCGCTTGCAGTAGCCTGCATAGTCGCAGTCTTCGACAAAGACGTTCCTCACTCCTGCCGACATCTCCGAACCGAGGACCACGGCGTGGAGACCCTTGAAGTGGCAGTTGCGTATGATGATGTTCTCCGACGGCGTCGCGGCGTTCCGCCATCCGTCGTTGTCGCGTCCCGCCTTTATGGCAATGTTGTCGTCACCGTTGTTGAAGTGTATGTCCTCTATGAGGAGGTTGCGTGAGTATTCCGGGTCTATGCCGTCGTTGTTCACGAGCTTCGCGTCGTAGCGCAGTCCGCGGCAGATGATGTTTTCCGAGCGCAGCAGATGCACGCACCAGAATGGGGAGTTGGTGATGAAGACATCTTCCAAGGTTATGTTGCGGCAGTCGAGAAACTGTATCATCGGCGGACGGAGCCGGTCTTCCTGCGTGAAGCGCCGCTCTTCGACAGGCGTTCCGCTATGGTTCATCTCGCGTGTCCTGTCGCGTGACGCCCTCTGCAGCGGTCTCCATGTGGCGAAAGTGCTCATGGCGTTGCCGTCGATGGTGCCTTTGCCGACGATGGCGATGTCGTGAAGACCCTTGCCGTAGATAAACGGCGAGATGTTGTAGAGCATCGTCCCCTCCCATGATGTGAGCACTTGCGGATACAGGGATGGGTCAGGACTGAACTTTATCACCGCCCCTTCCTGCAGTTCGAGTGTCACGTTGGAGGCGAAATGTATCGGTCCGTTGCTCCACCATTCGCCTTTCGGCACGATGATGCGTGCCCCGCCGGCCTTCTCCGCCTGTCGCATGGCACGGTTGAAATTGCCCTTGAAGGCCTTCAGGTTGAGCGTCTTCCGCTCCTTTCCGACAGCCTCCGAACCGGTGATGACGCTGATAATCGAGTCGCGCAGCCGTTGTGTCTCAGGCGTATAACGCGACTGTGCTGCCGCTGTCGTGACAAAAGCCACGGCAGACAGCAGCACAGTGATGAGTCTTGTGTACATGGAGTGAGTATACAAGGTTATATAAATATATGTGTAATCAGATAAATGATATCCGTCAGTCTGCTTATTTCACTGTCCAGATGTCGTTGGTCTCGAGCAGTTCGGCGAAGTTATGGTATTTCTTCGCTGCCTTTACCTCCTCTATCTGTGCAGTGACGGCATCGTCATAGGTAGGAGCCTCCACGTCGCGGATGACGCCGAGCGCCACAGGGAACCCGTCGTTGTTGCCCATGAGGGCGAGCTTCGTGTGGAGAGTGTTGTCGGCGCAGTGGGCATCATGCACGAGGATGTCGCTTTCCGTGACACCGTTCTCGCCGAGCTTCACCACTTTCAGGCCGAAACCTTCCTGCATAAGGCCGTATTCAAGGTTCTCGCCGAAGAGCATAGGCTTGCCGTGCTCGAGGTAGATGGCGTTCTTCGCGCGTCCCTCCTTGTTGTAGACGCTGGCGTGTGTGCCGTCGTTGAAGATGACACAGTTCTGCAGAACCTCCGTCACGCTGGTGCCCTTATGGTCGTTGGCGGCCTTCAGCATCTTCACTGTATGCGCTCCGTCGGTCGCCACGGTACGTGCGAAGAAGTGTCCGCGTGCGCCGAAGCACAGCTCTGCAGGCTGGAACGGGTCCTCTACAGTGCCGTAAGGAGATGACTTTGAGACGAAGCCTCGCGGCGATGTCGGTGAGTACTGTCCTTTCGTGAGGCCGTAGATACGGTTGTTGAGGAGTATGATGTTGATGTTTATGTTGCGTCGGTTGGCGTGTATGAAGTGGTTGCCGCCGATGGCAAGTCCGTCGCCGTCGCCCGAAACCTGCCATACCGTGAGGTCAGGGTTTGCCAGTTTGCATCCTGTCGCGATAGCCGCGGCACGTCCGTGTATGGTGTTCATGCCGTATGTCGCCATGTAGTGAGGCAGTCGGGAAGAGCATCCGATGCCCGAGATTACGGCAGTGTTCCAAGGCTCTGTGCCTATTTCCGCCATGGCTTTGTGGAGAGATGCGAGGAAGAAGTGGTCGCCGCATCCTGGACACCATCTTGGTTGTCCTTTCTTATATTCTGAAGCTGTGAATGCCATTGTTTGTATCCTTTATTTGTTTTGGTACGTTCTGTAAATCGTTTCTTTGCTGTTGTGTCGTCAGGTGTCTTCAATGAGCACGCCATCAGAGCTTTTCAAAAGCCTCTACCAGTTCGTTTACGGAGAAAGGCTTGCCCTTTACCTGGTTGAACTGTGCAGGGACGAAGCCGTCAACCTTCATGCGCAGGTAGCTTGCGAGCTGTCCCATATTCTGCTCTGCGACAACGACCTTAGGATATTTCGTGAGCACCTCGGCGGTGTTTTTCGGCAGAGGGTTGATGTATCTGAACTGTGTCATTGCCACCTTCTTGCCCTTTGCACGCATCTCGTCCATCGCTGCGCGGAGATGTCCGTATGTCGAGCCGAAGCCGACGATGAGCAGTTCGGCGTCGTCCGTGTCGCCTATCACCTCAAGGTCAGGCACACAGATGTTTGCGACTTTTGCCTGACGCTTGCGTGTCATGAGATCGTGGTTCTCAGGGTCTGTGGATATTGCTCCCGTCTTGTCATCCTTCTCCAGTCCGCCGAGGATGTGTGTGAAGCCCTCGCGTCCCGGTACGGCCCAGTAGCGTGTGCCGTTGTCGGCACGCATGTACGGTGTCCACTCGCCTTTCAGTTCCTCTGGGACGTAAGGAGGGTTGATGGTGTCCATGGCGTTGAGGTCAGGGAGCTTGAAAGCTCCTGAGCCGTTGGCGATATATGCGTCGGTGAGGAGAATGACAGGTGTCATGTGCTCCAGTGCCATCTTTGCCGCGTCGTATGCTGCATAGAAGCAGTCTGTAGGCGATGTCGCCGCGATTACAGGCATAGGCGATTCGCCGTTGCGTCCGAAGAGAGCCTGCAGGAGGTCTGTCTGCTCGGACTTTGTCGGCAGTCCCGTTGCCGGTCCGCCACGCTGCACGTCAAGAATCACAAGCGGAAGCTCCATGATTACCGCGAGGTTCATTGCCTCTGATTTCAGGCAAAGTCCAGGGCCTGAGGTTGATGTCACGGCGAGTGCTCCTGCGAATGATGCTCCCACGGCCGATGCGCAACCTGAAATTTCGTCCTCACATTGTACGGTAGTGACGCCGAGGGACTTGTGCTTTGCCAGTTCGTGGAGGACATCCGTTGCCGGAGTGATAGGATATGAGCCGAGATACAGTTTCAATCCGGCCTTCTCTGCAGCCGCGATGAATCCGTATGCGGTCGCCTTGTTGCCGGTGATGTCCATGTATCGTCCCGGCACCTTTACCTTTGTCTCTATGCGGTAGACGTTTGTCGCGCTGGAATGCGTGTTGTGTCCGTAGTCGTATCCTGCCTGTATCACCTTGATGTTCGCTTCGGCGATGGCAGGTTTCTTGGCGAATTTCTCCCTCAGGAAGTTTGCCACAAGGTCAAGGTCGCGGCTGAAAAGCCAGCAGACGAGGCCGAGGGCGAACATGTTGCGGCACTTCAGCATGGACTTGTTGTCCATACCCGAGTCGGCGAGGCAGTCCTTTACCATCTGTGTCATAGGGCATGAGATGACGCGGTCAGCGTCTATGCCCATCTCTCCGAGGTAGTCCTCTGTCTGGAACTGCGCCTTGTCGAGGTCTTTCTTGCCGAAGGAGTCGGTGTCGATGATTATCGTCGCCTGCGGCTTGGCATACTTGTACTGGGTCTTGAGGGCAGCGGCGTTCATTGCCACGAGCACATCGCACAAGTCTCCCGGTGTGTAGACGTTGCCCTCACCGATATGTACCTGGAAACCGGAGACACCCGTCAGCGAACCTTGCGGTGCGCGGATGTCAGCAGGATAGTCAGGAAATGTGGAAATTCCGTTACCCACGGTAGCCGATACCGTAGAGAAGATGTTGCCGGCGAGCTGCATTCCGTCGCCTGAGTCGCCCGAGAATCGTACCACGATGTCTGCGACTTCCTTAATCTCCAGTTTGTCTGTCATGATGTTCTGTTTGTATTTTGTATTTTTGTTTTATCGGGTTATTTGGCTGTTTTCAGTCTGTTTCCGTGGCTTTCAGCCGATAGGGTATCATGCGTTTTGGCAGTTGTTGCAGGCCTTGCAGACGACATGCTCCTGTCATTTCCTGCCGAAATCGGCAGGAATCTCTCCCCATTTCTTCGTGTCCCATTTTATTATAGGTACACGGAAGGTGTGGGTTCTGAGCCATAGCTCTGCCCTCTGCACAAGTTCGTGCGCCTTCTCCGTCTGCGGAGTGCGCTCGAGTTTTGTCTTGCACTGCATCTTCCTTACCCATATCTGGGCATTGACGGAGTCGGAATAGATGACCTTGTCGGTGATGCCTTTCTGCTCCATGAGCGCGAGGGCGTGTACTATGGCGAGAAATTCGCCTATGTTGTTTGTGCCCTGTATCGGTCCTGCATGGAATACTCGCGCACCTGTCTGCATGTCGATGCACTGGTATTCCATCGGTCCGGGATTGCCTGAGCAACCTGCATCTACAGCCCAGGCATCGGCTTTCACGTCCTTTGGCAACGGAAGCACTGTATCATTGCGCCATGAAGGTGGATTGACATTGTCTCCGATACCCATTGACATGGCACTTTTGGCATAGCCAGTATTTCTCGGAGAGTGAATAGTCTGTCCTTTATCCATCGTCCAGATTACATGTTTGTAGGTTTGTATCCCTCTTTGACAAGCTCTTCAAGAACCTCTTTCGCTATGTCTTCTCCTGCCGACCTGCCGGCCTGCGCGAGTTCTACCGAGAGTGTCGGCATGACCATAGCCACCTTGCGTCCTAACGGAGTATTGTAGAATGCGGTAAATTCCTTTACCTCGTCAATCGTCATGTAACGCATGTAAATTGGTGTATAAAGACTCATTATGTTGTTGAGGAAGAGGTCTCGGAATTTGTTTTCGATTTTGTTCATCACCTCCTCAGGCACGTCTGGGCATACGTCTCTCAGCATTTTCATTAGATGTGGCAACTGAGCGCTCATTGTTGTCTTGGCGCCAGACACTTCCAATAACTGCTCGAGAGATGCGCGATACTCCTCGACTACCTTGTCCTGCCCCTTATCTGTCTGCGCCATGGCAGGCGAGACAGATATTGACAGTAGGAAAAATAATGCAAACAATGTTCTCATGATGATGTAGTAGTTTTGTAATAATGGGCGTCAGCCTTTGCCAGCCTCAATCAGAAACCTCACGCTCCTGCAACTTTGTCACATACGCTCCGGCACCTCAATGCCGAGGAGTGCCATGCCGTTCTTGATGGTCTTCGACACGTTCTTTGCGAGGAGCAGACGGAACTGCTTCTGCTCTTCCGTGTCAGCGTTGAGGATGCTGAAGTCGTGGTAGAACTGGTTAAACTGCTTTGTCAGTTCGTAGCAGTAGCTTGCTATGCCCGACGGCGAGTAGTCTACTCCGGCCTGAGCCACCACGGCGGCATACTCGTTGATTTTCTGTATGAGGTCTATCTCCTTCTGTTCGAGCGTTACGTCAGTGCATTTTGCTTCCAGACCCAGCTCTGCCGCCTTGCGCAGGATAGAGCGGATACGGGCATAGGTGTACTGGATGAACGGTCCTGTATTGCCGTTGAAGTCGATGGATTCCTCCGGATTGAAGAGCATGTTCTTGCGTGCGTCGACCTTCAGTATGAAATACTTGAGTGCTCCGAGGCCCACGATGCGTGCAATCTCCTGCTTCTCCTCTTCGGTCATGTCGGCGTTCTTGCCGAGCTCGTCGCTTGTCTTGCGCGCATCCTCGATCATTGCAGCCATGAGTTCGTCGGCATCGACCACAGTTCCCTCGCGGGATTTCATCTTTCCGTTAGGCAGTTCGACCATGCCGTAGGAGAAATGCACGAGGTCCTTGCCCCATTTGAAGCCGAGTTTGTCGAGGAGAATGGAGAGAACCTGGAAATGATAGTTCTGCTCGTTGCCCACGACATATATCATCTTGTCTATCGGGAAGTCCTGGTAACGCAGCTTTGCCGTGCCGATGTCCTGTGTCATGTATACCGATGTGCCGTCGCTGCGCAGAAGAAGTTTCTCGTCAAGTCCCTCTCCTGTGAGGTCTGCCCATACGGAATTGTCGTCGCGGCGGTAGAAGATGCCCTTGGCAAGTCCTTCCTCTACCTTCTCCTTGCCTTCGAGATATGTCTGTGACTCGTAGTATATCTTGTCGAATCCGACACCCATGGTCTTGTAAGTCTCGTCAAATCCGGCGTATACCCATTCGTTCATGCGTGCCCAGAGAGCGCGGACTTCTGGGTCGTTGTGCTCCCATTTCACGAGCATGTCGTGCGCCTCCTTGATGAGCGGAGCCTCCTGCTTGGCCTTCTCCTCGTCCATGCCCTGTGCCATGAGCTCCTTCACCTCCTCGCGGTAGTGCTTGTCGAAAGCCACATAGTAGTCGCCGATGAGGTGGTCGCCCTTCTTCCCGCTTGTCTCCGGTGTCTCTCCGTTGCCGTATCTGAGCCATGCGAGCATGGACTTGCAGATATGTATGCCGCGGTCGTTGACGATATTTGTCTTCACGACATTATGTCCGTTGGCCTCCATGATACGGCTCAGGGACCATCCGAGGAGGTTATTGCGCACATGTCCCAAGTGCAGTGGCTTGTTTGTGTTAGGCGAAGAGTATTCTATCATCACGAGGTCGCTGTCCTCTGTCGCCTTCTTCTCTCCGTAATGTTCATCGGCGTCGATGGCGGCAAGCAGTTCGCGCCATGCCGAGTCGGAGACAGAGAGGTTGAGGAAGCCCTTGACGACATTGTATGCCGACACGATGCCGCTGTGCTCCACGAGTTCCTTGCCTATCTCCTCGCCGACCTGCTCAGGGCTCTTGCGTGCTATCTTCACGAAAGGGAATACCACGAGGGTGAGGTTACCCTCAAACTCGGCGCGTGTCTTCTGCAACTGCACCATCTTCTTCTCCGGCTCCATGCCGTACAGCGTCTTGACAGCGTCGATGGCTGCCTGCTGTATTCTTTCTTCTATATTCATAATTATGTTTCTGTTTTTTCTTTTCTTTTTGCCTTTACAGCCACTGTACATGCCTTTCATGGTATGCGTTGTCCCACAGCGGCATTGCTTCCATCCATCCTTTACGGCGACAGCAAAAAGGCGTGCCGTCGGTTGCCGTCAAGCCGCAAGTATGATGTCTATGTACCTATAAGTCTGCAAATTTCGTGAAATTTTCTGATATATGCAAGTATTTCAACATTTTTTAGAAAAGTTGGGCTAAAGTATCCGTAACCCTTCTGTCAAGTTAGAAGTGCAACATCCCCTCCCCACCTCCGTCCTTGGAGCGTAGCGGAAAGGGCGGAGGTGGGGAGGGAATGACAAGGTAAGTCATCCGGCAATACAAAAAAACAAAAAGGGAGACCGCTGTCTCCCA
>JAFTQG010000046.1 GCA_017462915.1 Prevotella sp.
GACATACAGTAATATTCTGTTATTGTTATATGGTCTTTTCGTTCGTTTCGCCTTTCTCTTCGCTGTCTTGCTTCCCGTTCCGTCTCGACATAGCCCGCTATGCCTTCGACGAAATGGTTGCAATACAACGGAGATAAAAACAAAACGAAGTGAAATCTAATGACCGATTTGGGATAAACGAAGAGTCAGCAACTCGGCATGTGACGATGCCAAGTTGCTGACTCTTCATTTATACAGATATTGTTTCTCGGAAGGACTGGTATGGAGACTCCACATTATTTTATAAGGCCAGTTTAGTGGTTTTGTGGTTTAGTTGTTTAGTGGTTTGGCGATTTAGTGGTACACCAACTTGCTCGCATCCCCATAATGTCTACAGAAACCACACTTACCATACCAGCCTCGCGCACACAACCATAACACATTATTTATCAATACATTATAAGCAACAACACAAAAGGTGACCTTCTGCATGGCAGAAGGTCACCTTTCACATGGTAAACCGTTACGCTCTACAAAACGAAGGGTCACCATCGACAGACTTATGTAACCCCATTTTCAGGAACGAGATATACAGCCTTTTTTCCGTCTCGCTAATGATTCTCCTCCAGATATTCCAGCAAGGCAACGGGACCATAGTGCCAAAGCTTGGTCTCTTCCCGTTCAAGAACCTTATAAGTTCTTGACTTATAAATTCTCTTTATGGCCTCACTGAGACTTATTCCCGACTTACGGGCATACAGCACAGCCAGCTGACTGACCTTATAGGGCAGTATCAGATAAAGATTGTCTTTCGTTATCGCTTGTATCATAGCGTTATATGTTTAGCACCTTTATACACAAGATGTTTCAAAGCCTTATCTGTATGAAACAGAAATTGGTCTATCAACCTATACGTCTTCAGTTCCTTTACCAGTGTTTCCTTGTCTATGACACCACCTTCATATAAGGAAAATGCAGTATAGACCCGGTCGTTGGCCACAGGCCCTATTACGATATCATAGTCATGGGCAAAGCCAGGGACACGCCTGTTTGACATGACGAAATCAAGCCATTCGTCTGAAGCTACGGAAAACTCCTTCACACGAAGCAACGTCCTCGCCTTCTCCAGGTCGAAGAGATATTCATTTACATAGCCGGAACTTGCCGCACCATGGAGACGACGATACACCCAGTCTTCAGCCTGCTTCTCAGAAGACGTGAGATAGAAGCCGGAACCGAAGTCAAGAGTACGGTTAGGCTCTCGTATTTCAGGAGCCTCGATTATCTCTAATCCCCCATGATAAAGTATTTTCATTTTGTCCCAAGCTTTACAAGTTCGTCTATCTCTTCAAGAATCCACTGCGGACTTTGAGTGTGAATAGCCTCATAATTTTTCTCAAGATGGTCGTAAGCGCCAGTCATTACAAGTTTTTCCATAGCCTGCTCTCCAGATATTCCTTTCGCATTCTTGTATTGCTCAATACAGAATGAGAGAAACAAGGGTATGGCATCCTCATTGTTCCGAGGTACAAGAACCTCGTCCATGACTGCACTTTCTGTTTTTTTCACCTCCTTCATAATAGCTTTCCTCCCCTATTATCTCTCGAATACAAGCATCGTCCAGGCGTTCGTGACGTTGCGTCCTGTCTCGTGCAGGCCCAGTTCCGCAGCCTTGTCCACAAGCATCTGGGCATCATCGTCGTAGAAACCGCTGAGTATCACCGTGCCTCCGGCGTTGAGCGTCTCCACAATCTCCGGCAAGTCTGCAAGGAGTATGTTGCGGTTGATGTTTGCCACGATGACGTCAAACATCCCGTCGACATGGCTCAGGACAGACACATCGCCGAGCAATATCTCGTCTATGACGACCTTGTTGAGCTCTGCATTATGGCGGGTGTTGTCTACACTCCATTCGTCTATGTCGTATGCCGTCACGTTCTCCGCGCCGCAACGCTTCGCCACGATAGACAGTATCCCTGTGCCGCAGCCGCAGTCGAGGACGCGCTTGCCAGCGAGGTCAAGTCCGAGGAGCTTCTCCACGATCATCTTCGTCGTCTCATGGGCACCGTTGCCGAAAGCCATCTGCTGGTCTATGGCTATCGCCACGGGAGCCTCGGCGGCAAGAGTCGCGGCGTCAGGGCTCGCGGCATCATAGATGATACACTCGTGGCCTACACGGATAGGTTCGAAGATTTCCTTCTCGTACACCTCGTTCCAGTTCTGCGACTCCACCTCCTCAGTATGGAAACTTATTGCCGCCGTCTCTATCGGGAAGTCGAGAATCTGCCCGAGGGTATGCTCCTCACTGTAATACTGGGTCTGGATGTATCCGTCGATGCCGTCCTCGGTATCGACAAAAGACTCGTAGCCTGCCTCGCAGACGCTGTCGGCAAGAAGTTCGCGGCAGGTCTGCATGAGGTCTGCCTGCACCTCTATCTTAAAGTGGGTCACGCTGTAATCCATAATAACTATGTAGACTATATGTTAAAATACTGTGCAAAATTATAAAAAATAGGGGAAATCCCCATACGTTTTAGGAAAATTCCGTATATTTGCATAGTTATTTTTCCATAATTTTGCGTCAGGAAACAGACATGCTACGCAAATATGTCAATGAAGAAAGGAAGACGAACATGAAAAAGACAATCATTACTACACTCGCTGCTGTCCTCCTGCCTCTCGCCGTAACGGCTCAGGACGACATGTACTTCACACCGACAAAGGAGGAGGTGAAGGCTGCAAAGGAAGCGCGCAAGAAAGACCGTGAGGCGGAAATCGCACGCAGGAAGGCTTACGAACAGAGCCGTGGCGTATATTACAGCGGACTGAACAAGACCGATGACGAATACAACAGGCGCGGCAAGTACCGCAGCTTCACGCCGGCGACCGTCAGCGACAGCCTCCTTGCCAGCACAGACTCTGTGGCAAGCGATGTCATAGAGTTCCCGGCAGGCAACGCCTCGCGCATGGAGAAGGGTGTCTACCCTATCGCTGACGAGGCTCGCGTGGATACCGTGTACAAGTATATCGTCATGGACGATGCCGACTACCGCTACTCCCGACTGCTCTCGCGCTATGACGATTTCTGGTTCTGGAACGCTTTTCATGACCCGTTCTACGACCCTTGGTATTACAACTCCTGGTATTACGGACCGCGATGGGGCTACAGATACTATGCCTGGAACGGCTGGTACGATCCGTTCTATGACCCGTTCTACGGCCCAGGATGGGGATGGTACGACCCTTGGTATCACCCTTGGCACGGTATAGGATGGGGAGCACCGGTATATCCTGGACATGTCATCACAGGCAATGCTCCTACGCAGTATGCCGGAGTGCACCGCCGCGGCACAAGCAGCCTGGCACGACGGAACGGCAGCAACAGGAATTCCAGCTATGCTGTGGCTAACAGGAACGGCGACAGGACGACGAGAAACAGCTTCACAAGAAACAACTCAAACCGTTTCTCACAGGATCCATTCAACCGCCAGAACAACTGGAACAGCAACCGTCATACAAACAATTCCAGCTTCTCTAACGGCAGCTCCGGAGGAGGCATACGCGGAGGCGGTTTCTCCGGCGGAAGTCACAGCGGAGGAACACGTAGTGCCGGTGGTTTCGGCGGACGTGGCGGAGGCCGCAGATGACGGGAATGCTGACATAACATTATTCACAAGAATCACAAAAAGGACTGATATATGAAAAAAATCATGGTAATAGCAGCTATGGCAGTGAGTGTCTCTGCCGCTGCACAGGATACATACCAGAGTGCACAGATAGCAGGCGATGACCTCAACGGCACAGCGCGTTACGTGGGTATGGGCGGAGCAATGGAGGCTCTCGGTGCAGACATCTCCACAATGGGCACAAACCCTGCCGGCATAGGTCTCTTCCGCAAGTCACAGGCTTCGGTCTCCGGAGGTCTGCAGGTGTTCGGAGGAAACTATGAGAACAACTCCATGAACAGCTATCTTGACGGCAACAAGACGACAGGGAGCTTCGACCAAGCGGGCTTCATGCTCTCTACAAAGGCCGGACACGACTCATGGATAAACTTCGGATTCAATTACCATAAGTCCAAGAACTTCAACCAGTTACTCTCCGCTATCAATACGCTGAACGGAGCGTCACTCAATAAAGTGTCGTTCAATAAGTTCAACCATGTCGTCACAGATGCAAACGATTTCTATGACCCACGTTATTCTACTGTAGACTGGTTCAATGACATCCTTGTCAACTCTTATGAGACAGACGGCGAAGGCAATTATGTAAGTTCATTTGACAGCTATTATAATGCTCAAGATTTCACTCAGCATCAGGTGCAGACAGGATATATCAGCGATTATGATTTCAACATTAGCGGCAACATACACAACAGAATTTATCTCGGACTGACATTCGGTATAAAGGATGTGCACTACGAGAGCCGCAGCCTCTACACAGAGGGGCTCTTGATGGAGAACGATATAGACCCACTCGGTATAATGTATCTCGATGATTCACGTATCATGACAGGCACAGGATTCAACGTGAAGTTCGGTGCTATCGTACGTCCGGTGGAGGATTCACCATTCCGCATCGGTGCATACGTCCACACTCCGACATGGTATAAGCTGACAACATCCAACTATACAGAGATGCTTACAGAGCCTATCGAGGGCGAGATGGACGGCAGATCATCGGAAGATATCCTGAAATTCAGGCTCAATACTCCATGGCTCTTCGGTGTATCCCTCGGACATACGGTAGGAAACATCGTTGCTCTCGGTGCGACTTACGAGTACAGCGACTACGGCGCACTGGACAATCGCGTGATAGACACAGATTATTATTACGACTATGACTACGGCTATTACTACGACGACGAGAGTTCCTACTCTGACAAAGCCATGAAGCGCAATACAGAGAAGAGCCTCAAGGGTGTGCACACCCTGCGTCTTGGAGCTGAGGTGAAGGTCTGTCCTGAGGTTGCACTGCGCTTCGGATACAACTATGTCTCTCCAAAATATCAGGAATACGGCTGTCGCGACACAGACATCCCGTCGCAAGGCGTGGAGTTCGCCTCTACGGCCGCCTACACAAACTGGAATGCTACAAACCGTTTCACATGCGGTATCGGCTATGCTCAAGGTCCGTTCTCTGTAGATGTGGCATACAAGTACAGCCAGACCAACGGCGATTTCTACCCATTCTACGACGGCATCGGTACAGGAGAGCACGCCAACAATCCAGGAGCAACAAGTGTAAGCGACAAGCGCCACCAGCTCCTCATGACACTTGGATACCGCTTCTAAGCCCCTCGGGTACAGCAACAAAGACGATTACAGTATAACCCACAACCGTTTAACCGTATAACCGAATAACCGTACAATATCTTTTGATAGAACAATATCCATCACAACTGTTGGAGCGCGCCGTGGGCGAGGTCTCCAAACTACCGGGCATCGGTCGCAAGACATCCTTGCGACTGATGCTTCATTTATTGCGTCAGGACAAGGAGGTCGCGGAAAATCTCGCGAACGCCGTGTCACGGCTCAGAAACGAGGTGCGCTATTGCAGCGTATGCCATAACATCTCCGACACGGATGTGTGCCCTATCTGTGCCAATCCGCAAAGGGACAGAAGCGTCATCTGCGTGGTAGAGAATATCCAGGACGTCATGGCAGTGGAGCGCACGGGGCAATTCCGCGGACTGTATCATGTGCTTGGGGGCATCATATCGCCGATGGACGGCATAGGACCGAGCGACCTCGAGATAGAGAGCCTCGTGGAACGCGTGAAGACTGGCGGTGTGGAAGAGGTGATTTTCGCCCTTGCATCGACTATGGAAGGCGACACGACAAACTTCTACATCTCGCGCAAGCTACAGCCATTAGGGGTAAGACTGTCGGTCATCGCACGCGGCATCTCCGTGGGCGACGAACTGGAATATACTGACGAGGTGACCCTCGGACGTTCTATCGTAAACAGAACAGAATTGAAATGAAAGAGACAAGCAGAAAACTTATGATACCATACATCGGCAGCATAGTGCTCGCCGCTGTCATGGTGGTGCTTTACGAGACACAGACAATACTTGAAGGCGCACTCGCAGGAGATGTGCAGGGCGAGTTTCTCGCCGTAACAGTCATGGAACTGCTGACTATCTGCTCCATACCTGTTGCACTGAGACTGTTCAAATTCCGTAAGGTAAGGGATATTATAGAAAGGAAAAAGGCAGAGGGGCTGTACCTTATGGCACTCGTGCGCATGGCGCTGATATGCCTCCCGATGCTCGTAAACACATTACTCTACTATTTGTACATGGCACCTGCCTTCGGCTATATGGCCATCGTAGGATTCATCTCCATGGCATTCATCACTCCAACCGTCACACGATGCGAATCAGAGGCTTAGAACCGGAAGACCTTGACCTGCTCTACACCATAGAGAACGACAGCGCGTTGTGGTGGGTAGGTGCACAGACGGCACCTGTTTCGAGATTCCGCCTGCGGGAATATATAGCCTCGTGCGAGGCGGATATATATAAAGATGAGCAGGTGAGGTTCGTGATTGAGACGGGAAACGCCGATGACCGGGAGGCAAAGGCTGTAGGACTGGTAGACCTTTTCAACTTCTCTCCAAGGAACCGCCGTGCCGAACTGGGCATCGCCATAACAAAGGAGGCGCAGGGAAAAGGCATCGCACAGGAGGCGATAAAGGAGATTATGGCTTACGCCCGTGACATTGTCGGCATACATCAGATATATGCCATCGTGCCATCGTCCAACCTCGCGTCGCAGAAGATGCTTCTTAACATCGGTTTCCTGCGACATGCTGTGCTGAAAGACTGGCTTATGCACGACGGCAAATATGAGGATGCGCTGTTCATGCAGTGTCTCCTCGACTGACGAGGACATAAATAAAGAAATACTTATCAAAACCAGAGCCACAACTGCATATTGACAGTTGTGGCTCTGGCTTTACAATTATGTTGTCCTTTGTTCGTAAGGCTGAATGGTTATGCAGACCAAAAAGACAAGTAACCAAACAACTAAACCACCAAACAACTAAACAACAATCACCTACGCATCCAGCTTCATGTCACCAGGCTTTATCCATCCTATCTTTCCCAACAGGTATCCGAACAGTGGAGCGAGGACTGCCGGCAGGACAAAGGATATAAGCAACATGCCCGTCCAGTCCATTGCGGTGATGGCATCCTTGCTTCCCGACGCGACATCTGCCACCCATCCTGTGTACACGCCTATCTGACCGACGAAGCCGCACGTGCCCATTCCCGACGATATTGCCGGACCGTTCATCTCAAGATGGAAAAGACAGGTGGCGAGAGGACCTGTTATCGCGCTGACAAGAATTGCAGGAAGCCATATACGAGGGTTCTTGACGATATTGCCCATCTGGAGCATACTCGTGCCTATTCCTTGTGAGAGCAGACCGCTCCAACGGTTTTCCTTGAAACTGACGAAGGCAAATCCCACCATCTGGGCACAGCATCCAGCCACTGCCGCACCACCGGCAAGTCCTGTAAGTCCGAGGGCGGCGCATATAGCGGCAGACGAGATTGGCAGCGTGAGGCATATTCCCATGACGACGCTGACGACAATGCCCATGACAAACGGCTGTTGCTCTGTAGCCCACATGATAATCTCGCCGATGCTTACTGCCGCGCTTCCTATAGCAGGAGCAAGGAGCTGAGACAGTCCGACACCGACACCGATGGTGACAAGAGGGGTCACTATGATGTCTATTTTTGTGCGTTTAGAGACAAGTCTTCCTGCTTCTGTGGCGGCGATTGCCATGAAGAACACCGCCAGCGGTCCGCCGGCGGCGCCGAGCTCATTGGCAGCCGCACCGACAACGGTCATGGAAAACAGCACCAACGGCGATGCCTGCAGAGCATAGGCGATAGATACCGCCATGGCAGGACCAGCCATAGACTTGGCAAAATTTCCCACTTCTACAAGCCACCCTATGCCCATCTGCTGACCTATAGTGGAGATAATCGTGCCTATAAGGAGCGAAGCAAACAGTCCCTGGGCCATTGCGCCCAGAGCATCAACAAAGTATTTTTTCATTGCTCTATCATGTATATATTCCGTCCCCACACGAGAACCGCGACACATGCACAGTCTGCGTGGAGCCTTATCTGACAGACAGCCACGACGCACACAACCGAAAGGGGAGCTTCCTATGCTCCCCTTTCTTGTGTCGCAACAGTTCCGTCGCCTCTAATTACTTTATATTGCCTACCTTTATGAGATACTCGGCAATCTGCACGGCATTGAGAGCCGCACCCTTCTTTATCTGGTCGCCAGAGAGCCAGAATGTAAGTCCGTTCTCGCAAGCAAGGTCTGCGCGGACACGGCCTACATAGACATCATCCTTGCCTGCCGTATAGAGAGGCATAGGATAAGGCAAGCCCTCCATAGTCTCCTTGGAAGCATCGGCGGAAGCCTTTGCGCCAACCTTCTTCGGATCATCTACAAGCGTCACGCCCTCGGCATTACGGAATGCCTCCTGTGCCGCCTCGACGGAGATTGGCTCTTCCGTCTCAATCCATACAGCCTCTGAATGTGCACGGAGAGATGATATGCGGACACACATTGCAGAGCAACGTGCGTCGGAGTGCATGATCTTCTGCGTCTCGTTGAACATCTTCATCTCCTCCTTTGTGTAACCGTTGTCCTGGAAAACGTCTATCTGAGGTATCACATTGTAAGCCAACTGATAAGCGAACTTGTCCACTGTCGGCTGCTCATCTTCTGCGAGCTGTTTGTACTGCTGCTGCAGTTCGGCCATGGCGGCAGCACCTGCACCGGAAGCAGACTGGTAAGAAGCGACATGTATGCGCTTGATATGCGATAGCTTCTCGATAGGCTGGAGACATACTACCATCATGATTGTGGTGCAGTTAGGATTGGCAATGATGCCACGTGGACGTACGAGAGCATCCTCAGCGTTGCACTCCGGCACTACGAGAGGCACGTCCTTGTCCATGCGGAAAGCAGAGGAATTGTCAATCATCACCGCACCATACTTGGTGATATCCTCACAGTATTCCTTTGATGTGCCGGCCCCGGCGGATGTGAACGCTATGTCAACATCCTTGAAGTCATCTCCATGCTTGAGGAGCTGCACTTCATATTCCTTGCCGCGGAATGTGTACTTTGTACCTGCCGAGCGTGTCGAGCCGAAGAGGACAAGCTCGTCAAGAGGGAAATTTCTCTCGTCAAGGACGCGGAGGAATTCCTGTCCGACTGCGCCTGAAGCGCCAACAATTGCTACTTTCATTTTTCTTTTTACCTTAAATTATATATTGTACATTAATTATTTTTCCAAAACTCCGGCGTGAAGAGTATCAACACCGTGAATATTTCAAGACGTCCCAACAGCATAAGTATGGAGCAGAACCACTTGCAGGTCACAGGAAGTTCCTCCCACGACATTGTAGGACCGATCTCCGTGCCCAGTGTCGGACCGACATTCGACAGGCATGAGAGGCACAGCGTTATCGAGTTGATGACATCTACGCCTATAGCCGTGAAATATGTCGCCGCCACAAGGAACAGCACGAAATAGAGCATCATGAACGACAGCAGACGACTACATGCTGATTGTGGTATTATAGTATCATTCACACGTACCGACAGGACAGCATTAGGATGCAGTATCTGGCGGAACTCGTTGAATATTATCTTCAAGACCATCACTATCCTGATACATTTGTTGCCACCTGCGGTAGACCCAGCACAACCGCCTATATACATACAGATGCCGAGCACAATCCATGTCACATGAGGCCAGCGCGCTGCATCGTCGCTGAAAAGTCCTGTACTCGTGAGGAATGACACCACCTGGAATATTCCGAAACGGAAAGCCTTCCACAGTGAATAGCCATTGTACATCATGAGATAGTACATGATAATCACCGTTGCAGTGCACGTGACGAAGATATAGAAGCGCAGCTCGGTATTCTTGAAAAACTCCCTTATCTTCATCTTCGATACCGTAAGGTACAGCAACGTGAAGTTCACGCCCGAGAGGAAGCAGAAGAAAGCTCCCGAAAGCTCTATGAATGGCGAGTTGAAAAACTCCGTAGACGAGTTGTGTGTGGCAAAGCCTCCTGTCGCCGTGGTCGTCATGGCGTAGTTTATGCTGTCGAAAACCGACATCCCTCCGATATTGTAGAAGCACATGCACGCCACGGTAAGTATGATATACACCATCCAGATGGCGTGGGACGTCGTGGAAAGCCTCGGGTGCAGCTTCGTCTTTATAGGTCCTGTAGACTCTGCCGAGAAGACCCTTATATTGCCTCCGCCGCCTACCAGCGAGGGCAACAGTGCTATAGTGAAGAACACTATGCCGAGACCGCCTATCCACTGTGTCATGGTACGCCAGAAGAGGATACCGTGAGGGAACTTCTCCACGTCATCAACAATCGTCGCTCCCGTCGTCGTGAATCCCGACATCGTCTCGAAATACGCATTCGTGAAGTCAGGTATGTATCCGCCGATAAGGAAGGGCAGCATCCCGAACAGCGAGAATACTATCCATGTAGCAGAGACAAGGAAATAGGCATCCTTCCTGCTAAGGCTGTTGCGTGCTCCCCTGCCGTAGGCGTGACAGCCGAATCCTGCCGCCGCGGTGATGAGTATCGTCCACAGGAAGGGCACTGTATCATCCTCACTATAGCAGATGGAGAGCACCATGCACAGCAACAGCAGTGACGCCTCCAGCCACAGCAGCGAGCCCATTATCTTCGATATTATTCTCCAGTTAAGCACTTTTTGTGGGTTGTGGGTTATGAGTTATGAGTTATAAGTTATCGATAGGGGCAGGGGTAGCCAAATACCATCACTTGAAAAGTTTCTCTATCTTGCGCAGGTTCACATCATGGGAGAACACCATGACAGAGTCGCCCGGCTGAATCTGTGTATTTCCCGACACAAGCATTCCGTGTCCGTCGCGCAACAGTCCGCCGATAGTGATACCCTTCGGCAGTCCGAGGTCTTTCACAGGTTTCCTTGTCACCTTCGAGTTCTCCTCGACAAGGAACTCCGCCACGTCGGCATTGGCAGTCATGAAGAACCTTACGTTTGACACGCTGTCGGCAAGGAGCATCTGATAGATATGTCCTGCTGCAATGATTTTCTTGTTTATTATCGTGCCTATGTCAAGACTCTCTGCCATGGAGATATAGTCCACGTTCTCCACCTGCGCCACGGTCTTCCTCACGCCTCGGCGTTTTGCCGCGAGGCAGGCAAGGATATTCGTCTCGGCATTGCCCGTCAAGGCGACGAAAGCCTGTGTATTGGCGATGTTCTCGTCACGCAACAGCGACATGTCGCGACCGTCACCGTGTATAATCATCACATTCCTCTTGTTGATAAGCTCGTTGAGACGGTTGCAACGCGCCTCGTCGCGCTCGATGATCTTGAGATTCATGTACTCGGGGATGGTGTGTGCCACACGCACGGCAGCCTTGTCGCCGCCCATAACCATCACGTTCCTGACATCGGCATAGTCCTCCTTGCCCACTATCTCACGTATATAAGGTATATACTCCACAGTAGTCATGAAATAGCACAGGTCGCCCTCCTCCACAGTATCCCAGCCGCCAGGGATGAGAGTCTCGTTACCGCGCTTTATGGCTACGACATGATACGGGTCGTCCGGTCCGCAAAGGTCTTTCAGAGGAGTATTGAGAATCTTGGCGAAACTGCGCATCTTTATTGCAAGGAGCACCAGTTCGCCGTCAAAGACATCCCAGCGTTGCCTTACCCATGACATCTTCAGACCGTTGATGATGTCCCTTGCGGCGAACACCTCAGGGTAAATCATCGAGTCGACGCCCAGTTTCGGGAATATGCGAGGCAACGACGGGTCTACATATTCAAAGTTGTCTATACGCGCGACGGTCTTCCGTGCTCCCAGCGCCTTTGCTATTGCGGCACAGAGGATGTTCGTCGTCTCGTCGGGCGTGACGGCGACAAACAGGTCGGCTTCTCCTGCTCCGGCCTCGGAGAGCGCACGTGTGCTCGTCGGCGATGCCACCATCGTCATGACATCATAGTTGGAACCGATGTCGGCAAGGCGTTCGCTGTCGTCGTCAACAAGAGTGCAGTCGAAGTTCTCACCTGCCAGAAGTTTTGACAGATGGACACCCATATCTCCGGCACCGGCAATGATAAGTTTCATGTCTGTTGTTTATTTGTCATTTATATTTGTCGGCCATGCCGTCACCCTTTATCGCAGAGCGGATGGAATCCTTGTCAAGTCCGACGATAGCCCTCAGCTCCGCCACGGTGCCATGCTCCACGAAATAGTCCGGGAGGCCGAGACGCGTGACAGGGATGAGCTTGCCATGGTCCTGCAACCATTCGCATACGGCAGAACCGAGGCCACCGTTGCGCACGCCGTCCTCCACCGTCACGATGCGGTCATACTGCTCCGCCACCTCTCTGAGTATATCCTCGTCGAGAGGTTTGAGGAAGCGCATGTCGTAATGTGAGGCATTTTCCTCACGTGCAATCTCCGTGATGTCCGCTCCGAGAGGGCCGATAGAGAGCACGGCGGTACGCGTTCCCTTGCACAGGAGGCGTCCCTTGCCTACAGGAATCTCCTCCATCGGGCATCTCCAGTCTAGCTGCGAGCCGCATCCGCGAGGATAGCGTATGACCCACGAGCCCTTGCCTGGCAGCTGGGCCGTGTACATCATGTGGCGAAGCTCGTGCTCGTCCATAGGCGAGCAGATGGTAAGATTCGGCACAGGACGCAACGCCGCCATGTCAAAGGCACCATGATGTGTCGGTCCGTCCTCACCCACAAGCCCTGCCCTGTCGAGGCAGAGAACCACAGGAAGGCGCATCGTGGCGACATCATGGATGATATTGTCGTAGGCACGCTGTGCGAAAGCAGAGTATATATTGCAGAAAGGCAGCAGACCGTCCTTTGCCATTCCTCCGGAGAAGGTCACAGCATGTCCCTCGGCAATGCCGACATCGAACGTGCGGTCGGGCATCTTCTCCATCATTATATTCATGGAGCAGCCTGTCGGCATGGCAGGAGTGACGCCGACAATCCTCGGGTTCTGCTCTGCCAGTTCGAGGAGCGTCTCGCCGAAGACTGTCTGGAACTTCGGCGGTTTAGGCGCGTCCTGTCCCTTGCCGTCCTGTCCTTCGCTTTCACGGCGTGTACCTGTCTTAGGGTCGAACACACCCGGCGCATGCCATATCGTAGGCATCTCCTCCGCAGGCTTGTAGCCATGGCCCTTTACGGTGTGCAGATGGAGGAGCTTAGGGCCTTTCATGTCCTTCAACTGGCGCAGCACCCTGACGGTCTCCACGACATCGTTGCCGTCCACAGGGCCGAAATACCGTATGTTCATCCCCTCGAAGATGTTCTGCTGCTGTGACAGTGCAGACTTGAAGGCGTTGCTGAGACGTATTATCGTCTTCTTCCTCTTGTCGTCCATCCATCCGTGTGCGCCCATCCATGTGGCGAACTTCATGCGGAGGGCGTTGTATCTCTTGCCGGTATTGAGGTTGAGGAGATACTGTTTCATGCCACCGACAGAGCGGTCGATGGACATGTTGTTGTCGTTGAGGATTATGAGCAGGTCATTGGGCGACGAGGAGACATTGTTAAGTCCCTCAAAGGCAAGGCCTCCGGACATGGCGCCGTCGCCTATCACCGCCACGACATGACGTGTGGCACCGTGGCTGTTGCCTTTGCCAGCCTTTACGGCGATGGCATTCTCCCGACGTGCCGCGACGGCCATGCCGAGAGCCGCGGAGATACTGTTCGAGGCATGTCCGCAGGTGAAGGTGTCATACTCCGACTCCTCGGGAGACGGGAAAGGCTTCAGTCCGTGGAGCTTTCGGTTGGTCTTGAAAGCCTCGCGGCGTCCCGTGAGTATCTTGTGAGGATAGGCCTGGTGGCCGACATCCCATACGATTCTGTCTTCCGGGGTATCGAAGACATAGTGCAGGGCAACCGTCAGCTCCAGCGCGCCGAGGCTTGAGGCGAGATGTCCCGGATTGACGGCACAGTCGTTGACGACCTCACGGCGCAGTTCGTCGCACAATGGCGGCAGCTCCTCCACCTTGAGACGGCGGAGGTCTGACGGAATGTTTACATTATCAAGTAATTTAGGCATTTTCTCCGCGTCCTTGCTGTTCTTCTTACTTACTTGTTTCATAGGCTGCTCCCCGCAGATTATTTGTCGGAGAACAGTGCGTCGTCATATTTCAGCATGACAGGCTTCTGACGGTATTCCTTCATGAGGCTGTCGGAAGCGTACTTCACAGGCACGACAAGGCGGAACATATACTCACGGAACCAGTCGGCGGTCATCACGAGATAGCCCTTCTGGCCTGAGTCAGTGCCCCATGAGTTCTCCACTTTCCATGCCGTCGGCTTGCCGTTGGCATCGAGATTCACCGCCGCGAGCGTCATGGCGTGTGTCGAACCGCTGTCGTGTGTGCTTATGCGCTCTGCCTTGTTCATGTTGAAATCTGTCTGGAAAAGGCTTGCATAGTCAAAGTTTTCGAGTGAGGCGAAGCCGCGCTTGCTGTCGAGGAACTTGCCGACATCATACGAGGAGTACATCTTCTGTCCGCCCTTGAGAGCCTCGATGGCGAGGGCTTCCACCTCCTCCATAGGAAGATTGAGGTATCGCCAGTTAGTACCGTCGTAGGTATGGCGGTCGTACTCTATCTCGTAGACCTTATGATAAGGGTTGCGAGGGTCGTTCATTACCATGAGATAGCCGTCGTTGAGGGTCTTCAGCGCACCGACTTCCTCTGCGAAAGACAGCGGAGTGTACTGCTTCTCCTCGCCTACAGGCTTGCCGTCCTTGTCGTGGTGGCAGTAGGTGAACTCTACAGGAGGCACGCCGTAGGCCATCGTCAGCATACGGTAGACGGTCTTCAGCATCTCCGTCTTCTCCTTTTTCACCGCCGCAGGCTTCTTGCCGTCGGCGACCATCTTGCGGAGCTTCAGTCCGTACTCACGGAGCTTGCTTGCCACAAGGCGGTCGATGCGCGAGGTGCTCTCTGCGGAGTATGTCTCCGGCATCACCTCCATAGGCACGAGACCGTATTTCTTCACGAGGTCAATGACGCCGCAATATGTGCCGCCGTCGCTTATAGGATGACTGAAAAAGAAGTCCACCTCCTGGTCGGTGAGTGGTTTCTTGGCTGTATCTATCACTCCCTGGAGCATGAGATTGGCTTTCTCCAGCTGATCGTAGACGAAGAGATAGCCCTGTGAGAACTCCACTACCCTGCCCAATGTGTCGGCAGCGGCGAAATCGGAGCGGAGGACATTGAAGCCAGAGAACATCCAGCAGCGTCCCGAACTCTTCTGATTATGGATAGACTGCTTCTTTGTCTCCACAGAGAACTGTGAGGGAACAGGCTTCAGCTGTGCCTCGCCCTTCGCCAACTGGTCTATAGGATTCATCCTTATGGCTGTCGTGAGGGCTTTCTGCGCCGGCGAATCGACGCCCGAACGGCTTGTTATCTCCTTTATCTGGGCCGCGTCAAGGCCTCCGTTTGCTGTCTGTGCAGACGCTACCATGGCAGAGAACGCCATGGCACACAATATCATACTTTTTTTCATACGCGCGTATTTTTTATGTATTTAAATGCAAAATTACTATAAATATTTGACTTACACATGAAACGTACACAATTATTAACAGTTTGGAGAGTCAGTTGTTTAGTGGTTTGGTGGTTCTGTTGTTTGGTTATTTGCCTTAGACTGCACTCCAATACCACCATACAACATCACAAAACCTTACACCACACACCCCCAAAAACTAAACCACTAAACAACCAAACCACCAGCCAAAGTTTCCCAACGCTCTATTTATCATAATATGCGAAATACGGCTTTACGGAGAAGTCCGCCACGATTTCCCGCACGGATTTTGACGTTTTTCGGGCAAAAACATGACGGATTTCGGCGAAAATCATGCCAGTTTACGGCATGAAACGTGACACTGAAATATACGAAGCGTGACACTTCATATTATCAAGTGTCACCTTTAGTATGACAAACAAATAGGGCGCAAAACCGCAAAAATCCACAACAGGCTGAATGACAGCATATTGCATAAAGTGGGAATTCCTGTGATTTTCAGGATTTTCTCTCGAAAATTTTCCTGCAAACGATTCTATAGGAGGAAAAATAGCGTGAGTTTTCAGTCACGAATCATATTTGAGATTATACAATGTTAATGCTATCCGAATACTACAGTTGCACAGTTTAAGGCCAAGGTTGCGTTTTTTTGTAATCAATGACAGCTGTGTTAACAGTAATGTCTCCCAGAGCTTATATAGAAAAAGTATGTAAAATGTTTGGTATTTCGCAGACTTTTTTGTAATTTTGCGACATGATCCACAAAAAACATACAAATATTATGTGTAGAATAAATAAAGAAACGGTAATGCGTGCAAACGCAAAAACGAAAAGCCGTCCTATCTCGGATATACGTATATCATCGACAGACAGGGACGTTATGGTAGTATCTGCACGCCATTACGGTGTGGATTATACCCACCATGTGACCGTATCTGAATTAAAGGCTTCTTATAGCCGTTCACTAAAGGGAATTATGAAACAATGAGTCGTCAATATAATTTCATATATAAGCAACTTGTTGACGGAGAAGGTGATATAACCGGACATGTGGCTTACTCTTTATATAAAATGGATAAAATCTGTTTTATTGAGAAATTCAAGAAAGAACATGATGGCAAGGAACCATCAGAGGAAGAATTCCGTCCTTTCCATGATATAGCATGCATGGATGCGAGCATCGAACGTTACAAGATGCACTCCATGTCAGTTCTTCAGACTTTTCTAAGCGACACATTGTCCAGCACGACAGAGCAGATAGAGAATGATTGTCGTAAACGCCACAAAGAAATGCTATCTGATATTGTAAGCGAGATGAAACCTAAAGGTTTTTTGAATGGTGTATTGCAAAGTGTTGTCGGTGCTTTTATCTTTATGCTATTACTGTGTGCATTGATGTTTGTCTTGCATTTGTCGGATACCAAGTACACAGTCACTATTGGCGGTAATGGTAATGCCAAGATAGAAACAAACAAATAAAGACGTTATAAAAACAACACAAGAAGTCCGCTGAGCATTGATTGCCTTGGCGGACTTCTTGCTTATATGTGTGATACATGACGGAGATATAGCGGAATATCAGGCTTGTCAGAAGCGTGCCTACCAAAGGAAATTCCTAACAAAATCCAACCACCAAACAATATGTCAATTAATGCCTATTATCCTTAATCTTTCACAAAAGTACCGACACAGGGATATGCTTTCCGACAAATAAGTCGTATATTTGTAGAAGATAAGCGGCATCTCGGCAATCCCAAACAAGTTTGATTGCGCTCGGTTTGCATTGCATTTGCATAAGGCAAGCGGCACCTCGGCAATCTCAAACAAGTTTGATTGCACTCGGTTTGCATTGCATTTACATAAGGCAAGCGGCACCTCGGCAATCCCAAACAAGTTTGATTGCACTCGGTTTGCATTGCCTTTCAAAACGGAAATTCCGTAACTGTCAGAAAACCATCATGCTTCTACGTCTCCCAACACTCCTGCTCCTTCTGCTTCCATTGCACATGAAAGCACAGGAGAACACGGCGGATACCGTTGCCGGGAGAGAACCAGCAAGAGCCTTCTGCGGAGTGATTGCCGACCAGCTCACGCGCGTTCCGCAACGCGATGTGTGCATATCCATGAGCAACGGAAAGAGCGTCCACACATCATGGGACGGCAGATACACCATCAGCGACACGCTGTTTGCCACGGCAAGCATCACGAAACGCGGCTTTCTCACACGACAACTGCGGCGCGACGAGTTCACGGACACACTGTTCCTGCTCCCTGCCTCGCGCACCATCGCAGAGGTGACGGTATGGGGAAAGCGCCGTGACCATGCCAATATCTTCACGCCGATGTCGAGAATCGACTCCGAACTCGCGGCGATAGGCGGCAATTTAGGATTCAATGCCCTCGGACTGATAGCCCTTATCGTAGACAAGCTGAAACTCATTCCTGACCTGGAGAAAAAGAAAAAGATGAAGGAAGCGAAGAAACGCTTTGTCATAGAAAACTACTGACGCCCTCCCTGCCGCCTCTGACCGTGAGGGCCTGCAAGCGCAGAGACGGCTGTTAAGTAAGTCACTGAAATTAATGTATAGTATAAATCTTGGTTGTTTTTGAGATGTTTCCGTTTTGGAACGAAGGAGCATAGCGGGCTATGTGACTGAGTGAAAAGGCGGAAACAGCCAAAAAGAACAAGGGTTATACATACAAGATCAAGCACTTGATTTATAATAGATAGTAGCGTTTAATTTCAGTGACTTACTTATCTATGTCAAGATTCAGGAAAACAAAGACAATATGAACAACAACAGAGACTCTTTAGACTTCTCAAAAGAGCCGGTGGGACGGCTTTTCCGCAAGATGTTCCTGCCCACGCTCATAGGTATGGTGTCGATGGTGGTGCTCAACATCACCGACGGCGCCTTTGTCGGCCACGGTGTAGGCAGCGACGCCTTGGCGGCGGTGAACATCGTGGCACCGTTATACATGATTGTCAGCGGCATAGGACTGATGTTCGGCATAGGCGGCAGCGTCGTGGCGAGCATACATCTCTCGAAGGGAAACGTCAAGGCCGCCAACATAAACCTCACGCAGAGCGTCATGGCGAGTGTCGCCGTGGGCATCGTGCTCGGGGCGTTGGTCTTCATGTTCCAGAGGGAGACATGCCTCCTCTTCGGCTGCTCGGAAGCGCTAATACCGCTCGCCTGCTCATACATAAAGTGGGTGGCGTTGCTCACTCCGTTCAACATGTTCGGCATGACAGGCATGTTCATGGTAAGACTTGACGGCAACCCGAAGTTTGCCATGGGCGTAAACTGCGGCATTGCGGCACTGAACATCCTGCTCGACTACCTCCTCGTCTTCCCCATGCAGATGGGACTTGAAGGTGCGGCGATAGCCACCCTGACGGCTTTCGGTTCCGGCTGCATACCGCTGGCGTGGTTTCTGCTGACAAGGACAAAGACCGTGCATTTCCGCAGGATAAAGGCCAGCAGGACAAGTGTCGCGCTCACCGCACGCAACCTCGGCTATCAGATGAAAATCGGGGCATCGGGACTGCTCGGCGAACTGGCCTTGTCTTCGACGATAATCGTCGGCAACTATGTCTTCATACACTACCTCGGCGAGGACGGCGTGGCGGCCTTCTCGGTAGGATGCTACTGCCTGCCTATCGTCTTCATGATAGGCAACGCCATAGTGCAGAGCGTACAGCCGATAATCAGTTTCGCCCACGGCATGAACGATGACGCAAGGCTTGCCAGCGCACGGCGCATAGCCTTCGGCACAGCCGCCATAACGGGCATCGTCGGAATGCTCTCGATATGGTTCGGGGCAGGCATAATTGCCGTGACGTTCATGGAACCGGGCTGTCATGCCTACGAACTGTGTCGCGACGGACTGCCCTACTATTCCCCAGCATTCCTTTTCATCGCCGTGAATGTCGTGATGACAGGTTATCTGCAGAGCGTCGAGGAAGCGCGTAAGGCCATGGTCTTCACCGCGTTGCGAGGCTTCCTCTTCTCCATACCGTGCTTTATCATCCTCCCGATGGTCGTCGGCGACTATGGCGCATGGCTCGCCCTGCCACTTGCCGAGGCAATGACCACGGCGGTGATGGCATGGAGGTTGTACGGTTAAGCGGTCATACGGTCAGGCGGTTGAGCGGTTTCAGGAGTGATAGCTGATATAGCCGGGATAGCCGCTATAGAAACTATTATGGCTATATCGGCTATTACGGCTATAAAAACCACACTTCCGGCCTCAACAAAAAAATCAGGGCAAGCGGCTTGCAACAGCCACTTGCCCTGATTTGCGTCTATATCTGTAACAGGGAGGACAACCTTATACGAGATGCTTGATGATGCTCTCGCGGTCTCCTGGCAGATAGTCGATGACAGGAATCTCTATCATCGTGTAGCATCCCGGCTGCTGACGCAGGGAGGCACGTGCCACATTGACAAGCACCTGTGCCGTGAGGGCTGGGTTGTTTATCTTCATATTGAACTCGAACAGCTGGTTGTGGGTCTTGCCGGACACGCCCTTGCGGGTGAGATTGACACCATGGCCTACATCGTTGAGGGCATCCACGCTGTCCACCTGGAACACATGGGTCTCGTCACTGGCAAAGTACGGATCGGTCTTGATGGCCTTTACAACCTCCTCAAACACAGCACCTTCCTCCAACTCGACATATACCATACGGCGGTGTATGCCCTCGCCTACAGGAATTGTCATGGAGAGAGCGTCCTTGACACCAGCCTTTGAACGCACGCAGACGGAGTGTCCCATGGAGCGTCCCGGACCGAAATTGGTGTAAGAGAGGCCTTTAGGAGCAAGAGACTCCATCAGTGTGCGCACGACAGAGTCGGAACCCGGGTCCCATCCTGCCGCTATCACGCTGACAGTGCCTGTCTCCTTGTTGAGCTTGTCGAGCGTGCGGCGGTACTCAACGATAGACCCGTGGATGTCAAAGGAGTCCACTGTATTTATGCCGAGAGGCAGTATCTGACGGGCATACTCCTCGCAGGAGCGTGTAGGAGTGGCGAGAATGGCTACATCAACGTCACCAAGCTCCTTTATATCCTTTACTACCTTGTAGTCGGACAGTTCCTTCGGACAGTTCTCTGCACCGTTGCGGCGCACGATACCGGCTATCTCAAAATCCTCTGCTGCCTCAAGAGCCTCAACGGTGAAGCGGCCTATGTTGCCGTAACCTACTACGGCAGCTCTAATTTTTCCCATATCTTTCCTTTGTTTTAATTAATGATTTCCAGTGGATTTCATCAAAGTCTCATAAGTCACCTGCCACGAAAGGACATTACATTTTAGTCGCAGGCATAGCCAAACGGTGGCTTTATGTAAGCCTTTTGATGTTTCCGAGTGCAAAATTAGCAACATTTATTGAATAATTCTTACCATTTGTCCGTTTTCTTTTCCTGAGTAATATTATTTAACACAAATATCATCCTCCTATACAATAAACTGCGCCCTCGTGCGTTATTATATTTGTACACACGTATCAGAAACGGATTTATCATGATAGAATATATAAAAGGCAAACTGACGGAGCTCACTCCTGCTATGGCTGTAATAGAGGCCGGAGGCGTGGGCTACGGGCTATGCATCACTCTGAATACATACACATCCCTGCAGGCGGTGAAGGGCAAGGACAACGGCGAGGACACAAAACTGTATGTCCACGAACAGCTCGTAACGGGAGGAAGGGACGACTCGTTCACGCTCTACGGCTTCTCGTCAAAGCAGGAACGCGAACTTTACCGGTTGCTGATAACAGTAAACGGTGTCGGCGGAAACACCGCACGGATGATTCTCTCGGCAACGACGCCGGGAGACCTGTGCAACACCATAGCGAGCGGCAACGAGAAGATGCTCAAGACAGTAAAGGGCATCGGTCCTAAAGCGGCGCAGAGGATTATACTCGAACTGAGGGACAAGATCGTTTCCCTCGGCATCACCGACGAGCTCCACGCCAGTGCCGGCACTGACGGTGCGGCGACAACGGTGAATACCGGCATACGCGACGAGGCCGTGGCTGCCCTGACGGCTCTCGGTTTCTCACCGGCACCGTCGGCAAAGGCCGTCACGGAGATTCTCAGGGAGACTCCCGACGCTCCTGTGGAGCAGGTGATAAAGATAGCATTGAAGATGATAAAGTAAGTGGGCGACATCTCTTTCATACTTGACTGCATAACATAAACCTCATCACGCTCACTTACATAAAAAGCGATTCTGGCTTGAATAAACTGAGAAACATTGCGACATGGATACTCGTCAGCGCATTTACTGTGCTGACAGGATATGCCATGACCATGCCGCAGACGACAAGACCGCAGGACAACAAAAAGGACGGCAAGGAGAAAAAGGACTCGCTGACAACAAAGCTCGACGAGATTCTCGTGATAGACACTGAGGATATCCCTGACTCTCTGCTGCATCCGCGATGGAAAATACAGAGGACAATTCCGGCAACTTTCGAGGATCTGAAACAGGGTTCGGCAGACCTCAAGCGTCCCGAGAACCTCGAACAGAAGATAGAATACAACGACTCCATTGACCGATATGTCATAGGCTACAGGATGGGCGGCACGTATATCGATGCTCCTATGATGCTCACTCTCGACGAATACCTGGACTATATAGGCAAGCAACAGCGTGCACAGTATTACCGCAGCAAGAATTCCGAGATATTCGAGAAGAGGGCAAGGAGAAATTTGATTTCACTGACATGCACTTCGACCTTGGACCGGCTGAGAAAATCTTCGGCCCCGGCGGCGTGAGAATAAAGACACAGGGTACCGCCGAACTGCGATTCGGCGCGACAATCAAGAAGATTGACAACCCTTCTCTCCCTATACGCAACAGGAAGACTACAGCGATTGATTTCGATGAGAAGATTAATGTCAATGTGACAGGTAAGGTCGGCGACAAGGTGAATATGGGTCTCAGTTACAATACTGACGCGACATTCAACTTCGACCAGCAGAACATAAAGCTGAAATACGAGGGAAAGGAGGACGAGATAATCAAGCTCGTGGAGGCTGGTAACGTCTCTTTCCCTTCCAACTCGTCACTCGTGCAGGGCGCGTCGTCGCTGTTCGGTATACGCACCGACCTGCAGTTCGGTAAACTGAAGCTGCAGACTGTGCTTTCGCAGAAGAAATCAAACTCTTCAAGCGTGAGCACAAAGGGCGGCGTACAGCTGACTCCGTTTGAGATAGACGTGGCGAACTATGAGGAGAACCGACACTTCTTCCTGTCAAATTTCTTCCGTGCACAGTATGACAAAGGCATGGCGTCCCTGCCGAACATCACCACAGGAGTGAAGATAAACCGTGTGGAGGTGTGGGTGACAAACAAATCGGGCGCAACGACAAACACCAGAAATGTCATCGCACTGACAGACCTCGGCGAGGCTCAGAAGATAAGCAACAGCATGTGGGGCGGAGACAAGGGCAACGATTTCCCGTCAAGCAACGCCGCAAATACCGAATACGCGACCATGGTGAGCACACTGCAGGATGCGCGCGACATAGACCTCACATCGACGACTCTCGACGGATACAGCCTTGTCGGTGGCGCGGACTATGAGAAGATAGAGCGTGCGCGCCAGCTGTCATCGTCGGAGTACAGCATAAACCAGTATCTCGGATATATCTCCCTGAAGACAACGCTGCAGACAGACCAGGTGCTTGCCGTGGCATACGAATACACATACGGCGGACAGACATACCAGGTGGGCGAGTTTGCGTCAGACCAGCCGGACAATTCCAAGGCTCTCTTCGTGAAGTCTCTAAAGAACACGTCGAACAATCCACAGCAGGGCAACTGGCCGCTGATGATGAAAAACGTCTACTACCTTGCCTCAAGCGTGGAGAAGACAAAGTTCAGACTGGACGTGAAATTCCAGTCTGACTCTGCAGGCGTATACCTTACATACATCCCTGAACAACAGGTGAAGGGCACTCCGCTGATAAGACTTCTCGGCGCGGACCGCCTTGACAATAACAACAAAGCCCACTCCAACGGCTATTTTGACTTTGTCGAGGGCTATACCGTAAGCAACGGCAGGGTATTCTTCCCTAAAGTAGAACCTTTCGGCAGCTATCTCTATGAGACTCTCAGAAGCCAAGGCGTGCCAAACCCTGAGAAATACGCATATACAGAGCTGTATGACTCCACGAAAACCATCGCAAAACAGATTGCGGAGAAAAACAAATTCGTGCTGTCAGGACAGTTCAAGGGCACTTCGTCCAATGTCATCTCCCTCGGAGCGTATAATGTTCCGCGCGGTTCTGTCATAGTCACGGCAGGAGGAGTGGTGTTGACGGAAGGGACAGACTATTCTGTCGACTATGCCGCAGGAGAGGTTACGATACTCAACCAGAGCATCATCGATGCCGGAACAAACATAAATGTCTCGCTCGAAAGCGACACTGACTATGGGCAACAGAGGAAGACGATGGTGGGAATCAACTGGGAATATGACTTCTCCAAGGACTTCCAGATGTCGGGAACATTCCAGCATCTTTCCGAACAGGCACTTACGACCAAGGTCACCATGGGCTCCGAACCTCTGAAGAATACTCTCTGGGGAGTGAACCTGAACTGGAAGAAGGAATCGCAGTGGCTCACGAATATACTCGACAAGCTGCCTTTCCTTCATCTCACGGCACCTTCTTCGATACAGGTGTCCGCCGAGTTTGCACAACTCATAGCCGGCACAGCCAGCGGAACGCAGGACAACGCATCGTATCTTGACGACTTCGAGAACACCACAAACAAGATTGATGTCTCCACTCCGACATCATGGACGCTGTCAAGCGTGCCGACAATGTTCGAGGAGTCCAAGGACAAGAGCACTCTCGCAAGCGGCTTCAACCGCTCGCTCCTCGCATGGTACAATATCGACCCTCTTTTCACACGTCAGGGCTCGTCACTGACGCCAGGACATATCAAGGGCGATCTCGCACAGCTCTCCAACCATTACGTACGTGAGGTGTATGTCAGCGAACTTTTCCCTAACCGCGACCAAAGCACTTACAACGGAGCGGTAAGCACCTTGCCTATACTTAACCTCGCATATTATCCTGACGAGCGTGGACCGTACAACTTCACTACAGCTCTTGACGATAAAGGCCACCTTACCATGCCGAAGCGCAGCTGGGGCGGTATGATGAGGAAACTGGACACGTCGGACTTCGAAACCGCCAACGTCGAGTACATTGAGTTCTGGATGCTCGACCCGTTCATCAATTCACAGAACGGATATTCCGATACCCAAGGTATGGGAGGAGACATGTATTTCAACCTCGGCGAGGTGAGCGAGGACATCCTTCGTGACGGAAAGAAATTCTACGAGAGCGGCATGCCGACAGACGGTTCGCAGGCTTTCACCACGACCCAGTGGGGAAAGATTCCTACACAGGCCGCCGTGACATACGCCTTCTCAACTGCTTCTGGAACAAGACACTTGCAGGATGTAGGATATAACGGTCTGACAGATGACGAGGAGCGCAGCTTCGAGGGATACCGCACATTCCTCGACTATGTCAATGCCACATACAGCGGTAACGACTCTGTATACAACGCCATAATGAACGACCCCGCAGGCGACGACTATCAGTATTTCCGCAGCTCCGATTTCGACAACCGGCAGACTCCTATCCTCGAACGTTACAAGCGCATAAACAATCCGCAGGGCAACTCTCCCGATTCTGATCAGAGGACAGAAGCCTACGATACGTCATACAAGACAACCCCTGACGTCGAGGATATCAACCAGGACTTCACTCTGAACGAATACGAGAAATACTATCAGTACCACATTTCCCTGCGTCCGGAGGACATGCAAGTGGGACAGAACTTCATCGTCGACAAGCGTGTCGCCTCTCCACCGCTGCGCAACAGCGACCGAGAGCAGGTGACATGGTACCAGTTCCGCATTCCACTCCGTGAATACGAGAGCAAGGTCGGCTCTATCTCCGACTTCACATCAATACGCTTCATGCGCATGTTCCTCACCAATTTCGAGAAGCCTGTCGTCGTGCGTCTCGGCACACTCGACCTTGTCCGCGGCGAATGGCGTGTATATGAGCAGAGCCTTGAGAACTCTGCCTCAACGGGAACACTGGCCGTGAGCGCTGTGAATATCGAGGAAAACAATGAGAAGACTCCTGTAAACTACGTCCTGCCGCCAGGCATCTCGCGCGTCGTAGACCCTTCACAGCCACAGCTTACGGAAAACAACGAGCAGGCTCTGGCAATGACACTCACGAACATGGCATCGGGAGAGTCAAAGTGTGTATATAAGAATATGTCTCTCGACATGCGCTACTACAAGCATCTGCAGATGTTTGCACACGCACATGCCTTCGAAGCAGACCCTACAGCCCTCACAGACAATCAGCTCGCACTCTTCGTACGTGTAGGTTCCGACTATAAGTCAAATTTCTACGAGTACGAGATACCGCTGAAGCTCACCGCTCCAGGACACTACTCATCCGAGGAGCGCCGTTTCGTATGGCCGGAGGAGAACATGCTCGACATCGACCTCAGCGTCTTCACCGCTCTGAAGAAAGAGCGCAACAGGATGGGAAAGGCGTACAACCAGTTGCATACGGCATACGATCCCAACAATCCTAAAAACAAAGTATCCATCATGGGCAATCCAACTCTCGGTGAGGTGAAGACCATGATTATCGGCGTGCGTAACCTGGCGTCATCCACAAAATCAGGAGAAGTGTGGGTCAATGAGCTTCGTCTGAAAGAGACAGAGAACTCCGGAGGCTGGGCGGCACAGGGAAGCATGAACCTGCAGATGTCCGACCTCGGCACTGTCAATGTCAACGGAAAGCATACATCGGCAGGATTCGGCGGTCTGGAGCAGGGCGTGACACAGCGTTCTACCGACGATTTCACGACATATTCCGTAACGGCAAATGTCGAACTCGGCAAGTTCTTCCCTGACAAGGCAAAGGTTTCCCTGCCTGTATACTACAGTATGACAAAGGAGAAAACATCGCCGAAATACAATCCGCTGGACACGGACATGAAACTCAAGGACGCTCTCGATGCCGAACCTGACAAGCATAAGCGTGACTCGATAGAGAGCATCGCCGTGACAAAGGTGACAAACACTAACTTCTCCGTATCCAATGCACGTGTCGGAATATCCACAAAGGGACACCCTATGCCTTATGACCCGGCAAACTTCTCGCTATCGTACAGCCATTCGCACACACACAAGCAGGGCGAGACGACCATCTACGAGAACGAGGACAACTGGCGAGGCTCGCTGAACTACTCATGGAGCCCTGTATATAAGCCTCTGGAACCTTTCAGGAAAATAAAGTCAAAGTCGAAATATTATGACATCCTGAAGCGTTTCGGCCTGAACTGGCTGCCGCAGTCTGTAACTTTCAATACAGAGATGACACGCTCTTACTACGAGTTGCAGGAGCGTGACATGGAGGCACTGGAGAACTCACAGTTGCCGCTGACATTCAGTTCGCAGTTCCTGTGGAACCGTGACTTCTCACTGCGCTGGGACTTGACCAAGAATCTGCACTTCAACTTCCAGTCGGCGACACATGCGGAGATAGAAGAGCCGTACACTGCCGTCAACAAAGACCTCTATCCGGAACGCTACCAGGCATGGAAAGACTCTGTATGGACAAGCATCAAGCATTTCGGCACACCGCTCGACTACAGCCAGAATGTCAGCGCGTCGTACCGACTGCCTCTCAACCTCATACCAATCTTTGACTGGCTCACGGCAGACGGCAGCTATTCATCCACCTACAACTGGGTGCGCGGCACTGAGCTTGAGGACGGTACATCGCTCGGAAACACGGTAGCCATGAACAGGACATACACCCTCAACGGCTCTTTTGCCATGGAGAAACTGTACAATCATGTCCCGTTCCTGAAGAAGACAAACGAGAGATTCAACCGAACTCCGCGACGCGACAACAAGAAGAACGACAAGACGAAGAAGGGCAAGGGAAATGACCAGAACGCAAAGAACGACCCTAAGACGCAACTGCCTAAGAACAAGAACTCTGTAGAGAAGGAACTGACACTGTATCCTGACAGCGCGATAGAGTTCTCCCACGGCAAGAACTCCAAGCGTCTCATAGTCACGGCAAAGGCAAAGGACGGAAAACTCGTGCCTATCAAGTTCAAGAAGAAGGACAACAACAAGATTGCCGTCTCCCTGAAAGGCGACTCTGCCATGGAGGTGAAGCTCACCGTGATGAAACTTCCTGACCTTGACTCCGAGAAATGGTACCGCACGGCGCAGTCCGTGGCACGCTTCCTCATGATGGTGCGTAATGTCAGCTTCACCTACCGCAATACCTACTCTCTCTCGTTGCCGGGATTCATGAACTCCGTCGGTGATGCCTTCGGACAGAAACGGTGTGACGGCCTCCTGTCACCAGGCCTCGACTTCGCCTTCGGACTTGTCGATGACGGCTTCATAGACAATGCGAAAGAGCGCGGATGGCTCATGACCAACGACTCCATAGCCACCCCTGCCGCCACTAACAGCACCGAGGACATACAGTTCAGGGCAACCCTTGAACCGTTCAGGAACTTCAAGATAGACCTCAATGCGAGCCGTACCATGACACGTGCGAAGAGCGTGCAGTACATGTACCGCGGCAATCCTACCACACATTCGGGAACATTCACCATGACAACGCTGTCCATCGGTTCGGCTCTCGAGGGCAGCGGCAACCAGAACAACGGATTCCGCTCAAAGACCTTCGAGAAATTCTGCAACTCCCTCGAAGGTTTCAGGCAGCGTGTAGAGGCGCAGTATGCCGGGACAAGGTATCCCGAAGGCACAAGCCTTGCAGGACAGCCGTTCGACGCCGCTAAGAACGGCGGCGTAAACCAATACAGCGCGGATGTCATGGTGCCGGCATTCCTCAACGCCTACACATCCATGGGAGGAAACAACCTCAGCCTGTTCCCGTCGCTTACGAAGCTCCTGCCCAACTGGTCCCTGAGATACAGCGGACTGGGACAGCTCACATGGTTCCGCGACAGGTTCAAGAGCGTGAACATCACCCACGGATACAAGAGCATCTATGCCGTTGGCTCATACAGCAGTTTCTCCACATTCCAGGAGTTCATGAACGGCCTCGGCTTCATCACCGATGCCACAACGTCAAACCCTATACCTAACTCCATGTACAATGTCTCGCAGGTCAGCATCAACGAGGCGTTCTCACCACTGCTCGGCATAGACGTGACACTGAACAACGGCATGACAATCAAGGGAGAATACCGCACCACACGCGTGCTGAACCTCTCCATGACAAGTGTCCAGATTACCGAGACGACCTCCAAGGACTGGGTCTTCGGCATCGGCTACAAGCTACAGGACTTCCGCCTGCTCGGAGGTTCCAACCACCGCAAGGTAAAGGGTTCAGGAAAGAAGGGCGCGGACAACGACAGCAACAACAGCAACCAGACAAAGAAGACGACAAGACGCAACGGATTCAGCCATGACCTGAACCTCCGCCTTGACCTCAGCTTCAGGAAGCAGGCGGCCATCAACCGCGACATAGCATCCATGATATCTACCGCAACAAGCGGCAACAATGCTTTCAAACTGTCATTCTCTGCCGACTATGCCCTGTCGAGACTGATGACCATGAGCTTCTATTTCGACCGCCAGAGCAATACTCCGCTGCTGTCGAACAACTCATATCCGACAACGACGCAGGACTTCGGACTGTCACTGAAATTCTCCCTGACAAGATAGTCTGCCGAAGTTCCTGCCTCCGCCCTTTGCCGACAGACACGACCACGCCGGCGATGCCATCCGCGAAAGGCCATAAAGCCTGTCACGGATGGTATCTTCCGTGAAAAAGGAAACGACATTATATATATTATAATATGTGAGGCTGCTATAAGAAAGGCCTCACACTGCAAAACTGACAACCATGAAACGACTGTTTATACTCACATATCTCCTCTTCCCTCTCCTGCTGTTGCTGCCGGGCACAGCGCAGGAAGTGACAGACTCCGTCACGACAGACACCCTCTACACCGACACGCTGGAGACTGACACACTGGCTTCGGACAGCCTTGTGCACAAGACCGTGCAGCAGAAGATAAGTGAACTCCTCGACACAGACTTTTTCAAGAAGACACAAGTGGGCATCATGGTCTACGACCTCACTGCCGATTCCCTCGTCTTCGCCCATAACGAACGCCAGCTGCTGCGCCCGGCATCGACCATGAAGGTCCTTACAGCCATCACCGCACTGGACTATCTGGACGGCTCATACCGCTACGCCACATCATTGAGATACAACGACGGCGACCTCACTGTCGTGGGAGGAATGGACCCGCGGTTCAACAGCGACGACATGAACGCGTTTGTAGAGGCTGTCGAGAAGCTCGATACAGACACCATCTATGGCGAACTGAAAGAGGACAGGTCGTTCAAGGACTCCAAGACGTTAGGCGAAGGCTGGTGCTGGGACGACAAGAATCCGGTCCTCACGCCGTTGCCATGGAACCGCAAGGACAAGTTTCTCGAGAAATTCAGACAGATGCTTGCCAATGCACATATCGTGATTTTGCCGAAAGACTCCATCCCGAGAGATTCTCTCGGCAACAGGATTGCCACAGCATCGTCATCTATCGCCCCGTCAACACTCGTCACACGCCACCACACCCTTGACCAGATACTTGGCAGGATGATGAAAGAGTCAGACAATTTCTATGCCGAGACGATGCTTTACCAGATAGCCCACAAGGCCGGAGGCAAGGGTGCTTCCGCGAAATCGGCCTTCACTGTCATGAAACGCCTGATACGCAAGCTCGGACTTGACCCTTCCGACTATCGTCTCGCTGACGGTTCGGGCCTGTCACTGTACAACTACCAGACGACAGAGCTGCAGGCAAAGCTACTGCGCTATGCCTATAAGGACTCCAATATATACAGCCATCTGTATCAGTCCATGCCTGTCGCAGGAGTCGACGGCACGCTGAAAGAGAGGATGAAACGCACGAAATGCCGAGGCAACGTGCGCGCCAAGACAGGCACCCTTACGGGAATATCGTCACTGGCAGGATACCTGACGACGGAGAACGGCAACGTCCTGTGCTTCTCCATCATCAATCAAGGCATACGCCGCGCAGCACCAGCAAAGGCTTTCCAAGACAAAGTCTGCATGATTCTTTACGGATACGGGGCGCAATGTCAGCAACAGCCTGCCGAACCGTGACCTTTCACACCACAAAAGGTGACGGTTGACAGGGTGAAAGGTCACCCTCTGCCCAGCAAAAGGTCACCTTCCGCAAAACGCCCCGTGACCATACGCCTGACAATCCGCCACACGCCCGGCACATGACAGCCACCGACATCGGCAGGAATCAATTCTCCACCATGCACGGCTATGGAGCTCTCAGCCATATTTTTCATGTTTTTCTTTGCCGTTTGCGAAATATTTTGTACTTTTGCAGGGCAAGAAGACACGGACTATAAGCCACTTAAATCCGCGGAACATTGCACAGACACAATAAAGATACAATAACAAAAAGATAATAACTAAAACTACATCTTATGAGTTTAAAGATTGTTGTACTTGCCAAACAAGTACCAGACACAAGAAATGTCGGCCCTGACGCCATGACTCCGGAAGGCACCGTCAACCGTGCCGCGTTGCCTGCCGTTTTCAATCCGGACGACCTCAACGCTCTTGAGCAGGCTCTTATCCTCAAGGACAGGTTCCCTGGCTCTGTCGTGACAGTCGTGACAATGGGACTACCTAAGGCCGCTGCCATCATCCGCGAGGCACTCTACCGCGGTGCAGACAAAGGATATGTCGTTACCGACCGCCCTCTCGGCGGTGCAGATACCCTTGCCACATCATACACACTCGCACAGGCTGTCAAGAAAACCGGTGACGCCGACATCATCCTATGCGGACGCCAGGCCATCGACGGCGATACCGCACAGGTAGGCCCACAGATAGCCGAGAAGCTCGGACTCACACAGGTGACATACGCAGAAGAGATTCTCTCCCTCGACGAGGATGCAAGGAAGATTGTCATCAAGCGTCATATCGACGGCGGTGTGGAGACCGTAGAGGCGCCGCTGCCTATCGTTGTCACTGTCAATGGCTCAGCAGCGCCTTGCCGCCCGGCAAACGCGAAGCGCATCATGGCATACAAGAAGGTAGACATACCGGAGTGGAACGCACAGGATATCGAGTGCGACCCGAAGCAGATCGGCAAGGCCGGCTCTCCTACCAACGTGAAAGCCGTGAAGAACATCGTCTTCAAGGCAAAGGAATCACGCACGCTCACCGGTTCGGAAGAAGACATCAACGGACTTATTGTAGAACTTCTCGATGAGAAAATCATCGGATAACAAGGCGCATTTCCCATGAACAACGTATTTGTATATTGCGAAATAGAGGGAACGACAGTAAAGGATGTCGCTCTCGAACTTCTGACAAAAGGCCGCAAGCTCGCCAACACTCTCGGCGTGCAGCTGGAGTGCATCATCGCCGGTGCCGGCCTTGACGGCGTGGAAAACCAAGTAATGAAATATGGTGTGGACAAGGTGCACATCTTCGATGCCGAAGGCCTGTTCCCTTACACCACAAATCCGCACACGGCTCTCGTGGTGAATCTCTTCAAGGAAGAGAAACCTCAGATATGCCTTCTCGGAGCGACCGTCATAGGACGCGACCTCGGACCACGTGTCTCTTCGGCACTGTTCAGCGGCCTTACCGCCGACTGTACCGAACTTGAAATAGGCGATTTCGACATGAAAGTGAAGAACGAGAACGGCGAACTCGTCACCAAGCACTACGAGCAGCAGCTTTATCAGATTCGTCCGGCGTTCGGCGGCAATATCGTTGCCACTATCGTCAATCCTGAGCACCGTCCACAGATGGCCACCGTCCGTGAGGGTGTGATGAAGAAAGAGGTGCTCGACGAGAACTACAAGGGTGAGGTCATCAGACACGATGTAGCGAAATATGTACCTGAGACAGAGTATGTAGTCAAGGTTCTCGACCGCCATGTCGAGGAGGCAAAGCACAATCTCAAAGGCGCTCCTATCGTTGTCGCAGGAGGCTACGGTGTCGGTTCAAAGGAAGGATTCGACCAGCTCTTCCAGCTTGCAAAGGAACTCCATGCCGAGGTCGGTGCTTCTCGCGCCGCAGTAGATGCCGGATGGGTAGACCATGACCGCCAGATAGGCCAGACAGGTGTCACCGTACGCCCGAAGGTATATATCGCCTGCGGCATCTCAGGGCAGATACAGCACATCGCCGGAATGCAGGATTCAGGCATAATCATATCCATCAACTGCGACCCGAACGCACCGATCAACACCATTGCCGACTATGTCATCAACGGTTCTGTTGAGGATGTGATACCAAAACTCATAAAATACTACAAGCATAACAATAAATAAAAAGCACTGTACACACCCGTGCCGCATCGCAACCGACACACATGCGGCAACCGATACGGCACGGATGACAGACTGCACAACCATAAAAGACAATGGCAAATTTCTTTCAAGATAATCCTGAGATAAAGTTTCATCTCAGCCACCCGTTGCTGAAAAGGATTGTGGAGCTCAAGGAGCGCAACTATTCCGATTTCGGCAAGTATGACTATGCACCTGAGAACTTCGAGGATGCCCTCGACTCTTATGAGCGTGTGCTTGACCTCGCCGGCGATGTAGCGGCAAACATCATTGCCCCTAACGCCGAGGCTGTCGATGCAGAAGGTCCTCATGTAGAAAACAACCGCATGGTCTACGCCTCAAAGACCTACGAGAATCTTGACGCCACCATCAAGGCTGGCCTCAACGGTGTGACAATGCCACGCCGATACGGCGGCCTCAATTTCCCTATGGCCATCTACTCTGCCATAAACGAGATGATAGCCTGCGGCGATACAGGCTTTGAGAACATCTGGTCTCTGCAGGACTGTATAGAGACTCTCTATGAGTTCGGAGACGAGGACCAGCGTCAGCGTTATGTCCCACGCGTATGCCAGGGCGAGACGATGTCCATGGACCTCACTGAGCCGGATGCAGGTTCCGACCTGCAGAGTGTCATGCTCAAGGCGACATTCGACGAGGAGAACAACTGCTGGCGACTGAACGGCTGCAAGCGATTCATCACCAACGGCGACTCAGACATTCACCTTGTGCTTGCACGCTCAGAGGAGAACACACGCGACGGACGCGGACTCTCCATGTTTATCTACGACAAGCGCGACGGCGGTGTTGACGTGCGACGCATAGAGAACAAGCTCGGCATCCACGGCTCCCCTACCTGCGAACTTGTATACAAGAACGCCAAGGCAGAGCTTTGCGGTTCACGCAAGCTCGGACTCATCAAGTATGTCATGGGACTGATGAACGGTGCGCGCCTCGGCATTGCAGGCCAGTCTACCGGAACATCACAGATGGCATACAACGAGGCTCTCGCCTATGCCAAGGACAGGAAGCAGTTCGGCAAGGCTATCATAGAGTTCCCTGCCGTATACGACATGCTCGCGACCATGAAGGCCAAGCTCGACGCAAGCCGCACGCTCTACTACACCACTTCACGCTATGTAGATGTCTACAAGACTCTTGAGGACATCGAGCGTGAGCGCAAGGAGGCTGGCGAGCGTCTCACACCGGAAGAGAAGGCGGAATGCAAGACATTCTCACGTCTCGCCGATGCTTTCACACCGCTTGCGAAGGGCATGACATCCGAATATGCCAACCAGATAGCATACGACGGCATACAGGTGCACGGCGGTTCAGGCTTCATGCTCGAGTACGCATGCCAGCGTCTGTACCGCGATGCCCGCATCCTCACCATCTACGAGGGTACGACACAGCTCCAGACTGTTGCCGCAGGACGCTACATAACGAACGGATTCTACGGACAGGTCATTGCCGATATGCTTGAGGCAGGCCAGGCACCAGCCTCTGTAGGCTGTGCAGACTGGTGTGCAGAGGAGTTCCTTCCTCTGAAAGAGCGTGTAGCAAAGATGGCAGAGAAGTATAACGAGGCTGTCGCATACACCAACGAGCAGAAGAACGACGAGTTCAAGGACCTCGTCATACGTCACCTCTACGAGATGGCAGGCGACTGCATCATGGCGATACTCCTCATCAACGACGCTTCAAAGGCTCCTGAACTGTTCGGCAAATCGGCACGCGTCTATACACGATATGCCGCAGCAGAGGTGGAGAAACATTACGATTTCGTGATGTCAGCCACAGCCGCAGACATAGAAGACTACCGCAAGTAATGGTTTTATGGTTATCGGTTGGTGGTGTTTGGTCTTTGGCAAACCCATAACCAACAACCCAAAACCAACAACCGTATAACCCTAAACCGTATAACCGCATAACCGCAAACCCTATAACCGTCCAACCGCCATAACCTCCTCGCAAGGGAGATTATGGCGGTTTTTCATGTAATTATTTGTCTGTTAATGAAAAAGTTTGTACCTTTGCCGAGATTTTTTAAGATAACAAACTCAGAAGAAAAAACATGTACAACTTACTTAAAGGCAAAAAAGGCATCATCTTCGGTGCCCTCAATGACCAGTCCATAGCATGGAAAGTTGCAGAACGCGCTGTAGAAGAAGGCGCAGAGATTGTACTCACCAATACAGCAGTGGCCATACGCATGGGAACTCTTGACGAGCTCGCCAAGAGCACACATGCCGCAGCTGTCATTCCAGCCGACGCCACAAGCGTCGCAGACCTTGAGAACCTGTTCACCGAGGCCCAGAAGGCTCTCGGCGGAAAGATAGACTTTGTACTCCACTCCTGCGCAATGTCTGTAAATATGCGTAAGAAGCGCACATACGACGACCTCGACTATGGCTTCCTCGACAAGACACTTGATATATCCGCAATATCTTTCCACAAGATGATGCAGGTAGCAAAGAAGCTCGATGCCATCGCCGAGGGCGGTTCTATCCTCGCCCTGACATACGTCGCTTCACACCGCACCTTCTTCGGCTACAACGACATGGCCGATGCAAAGGCTCTCCTCGAGTCCATCACACGCTCGTTCGGATACATCTACGGCCGCGAGAAGCAGGTCCGCGTGAACTGCATATCACAGTCGCCTACCCTCACCACCGCAGGCGGCGGCATAAAGGGCTTCGACGGAATGCTCGACTTTGCAGACCGCATGTCACCTCTCGGCAACGCATCGGCTGACGACTGTGCCGACTACTGCATCACACTCTTCTCAGACCTCACGAAGAAGGTCACCATGCAGACCCTCTTCCATGACGGCGGATTCTCCAATATGGGCATGTCTCTGAGAGGCATGGAGCAGTATAACAAGTCGTTCATCCCAGAAAATACCGACGAGAACGGCAAGATCATATACGGTTAAATGGTTGTTGGTTGTGGGTTTCAGGTTTTTCACAGCCGTAAACCCATAACCCAAAACCACCAATCCACAACCCCAAACCAAAAAACCGCATAACCAAAAAACCGCAAAACAACCGCCTATGGCATAAAACCGATGACATCTCCCATGATGTCATGACATATTTTTGAGATAAAACGAAGAACGTTGTGTCTACATCTTGCTGTAATAAAGCGTAGGAAACTTTAACACTGATAACAAGATTGGCATGATGGTTCTCCACGTACCATACGTGGGGCTGCCGTCTCCATTCCGTTATCAAGGGCTTTCCTACCGCCTTTTACAGAGGGATGAGCGATGAGCAGTTCCACGTTTCCGTTTCTCTACATAAAAGAATCATCAGTTTCCAACAAACAATCATCCGTTTCAAACAAAACAATCATCCATTTCCAACAAGCAAACCTCCGATTATCATGTAAAAAACATCAACATATCATCAATAATTCAAAGAAACGTTGTGTCTTCATCTTGCTGTAAAAAAGCGTAGGAAACTTTTTTTTACCCAAACATCTGGGTTCATACTGATAACAAGACCCTGGCATGATGGTTCTCCATGCTGTCTGCATGGGGTTGCTGTCTCCATTCTCAAGTCAAGACTTCGTGTCTGAGCAAAAGATGGAAACATATTGGTTCCACGTTTCTGTACCCAACCTCGTATTATGGCCGCGCAGGAACTGACGAGGCCAGACAAACCACATGGAGATCAAAAACTTACTGATGGCAATTGCCATCATCGCTGTCCTGCCTGCAGAGATGCACGGACAGCAGGCGGAGCGTGACACTTTGTCCGCAAACAGCAACAATCAAGAGCATTACACATTCGAATGGAGGAAGACCGCCCTGCCCATCTCCCTCATGGGAGCCGGCGCCATAGCCCTCGCGCCGAGCTTCGTCAGGCACAGCAGCCGCACCGTCACACGCGACATCATCGACCTGCGCGGTGGCGGCAGACGGCTCGAATTTGACGACAACCTCCAGTATCTGCCCGTCGTAGGCTCCCTATTCTTAGGCTGCACGGGCATAAAGGCACGGCATTCGTTCCGAGACAGGGCACTGATTGTCGCCACATCCTATGCCACCTTGGGAGTGCTGACAAACATACCAAAGCTCTGCATCAACGAGAAAAGACCTGAATTTGAGAGCCGCAATTCTTTCCCCTCGGGACATACCGCCACGGCATTCATGGGCGCCGAACTGGTACGCATCGAGTACGGCGGATGGTATGGCGTTGGTGCCTACGCCATAGCGACAGGAGTAGGCTTCATGCGCATGTACAACGGCCGTCACTGGCTCCACGATATCGTCGCCGGAGCCGGTGTCGGCATCCTCAGTGCACGCGTCGGAGAATGGAGCTGCCGCCTGTGGCATAAGGCTTTTCAGAAAAAGAGGAAGAGGGATGACAGCCTTGTCTTCACACCTATCGCCTCCCCTGTCGACGGCGGATACTACGGCTTCGCCATGGGATACGGTTTCTGACCGTCACAAGCCATGGCATGAGAAGGCGTGAAACACATTCTAAAACTGAGGAGACAAGAACCGCTACACATTAGAAACCAATGTTTTAGGTTTATATCCAGCAGTCTGACGCACGCAACTATAGGAAAACATCGCAAGTCTTCTATCACGAAATCGACATACTGGATAAAGCAAAAGATAGCACTAAACCATCAGACAACTAAACGACGAAACAACCAAAGGTCACCTTTCGCCATGCAAAGGGTGACGGTTGACACTGTAAAAGGTGACCTTTCGGCAGGTGAAAGGTCACCTTTTGCAAAGACCATGTGCAGGAAGGAAAATGTCACGCCTCGGACGGCTCGGCATAAGGGGCTACCGCGCGGTCTTTTTTGTGAATAATCTCTAAAAATATTGCCTTATTAAAGCAAAAAGAATACCTTTGCATCAATTTCACGGATAGCAAAAATCCATAACTGGAAACCCATACAACCCACAACCGAATACCCATACCCCAACACCCAAAACCATACAACCATAAACCCGTAAAACCGCAAAACGACCGCCAATGACAAGCCTTTTCATAGTCTTACCCATACTGACGCTGCTGATGTTCGACCTCGGTCTGACACTGCGTCCGCAGGATTTCCTTTTAGTAGCCACACGTCCCAAGGCCATTGCCGTGGGACTTCTCGGCCAACTCATATTGCTTCCGCTGACGGCATACTGTCTTGCCACGATGCTCGGCCTACCGCCGTTGCTGTTCATCGGCGTCATGCTGGTGGCCTGCTGTCCGGGCGGCTCGTCAAGCAATATCTTCTCCATGCTCGCCAAGGGCGATGTCGCGCTGTCCGTATCACTTACGGCATTAAGCTCCGTCATCACCCTCGTCACCGTGCCTGCCATCATGCACTACGCCACAGTGTCGGCAGGCGAGGCGATTGGCGTACGCCTGCCCATGGGCAACCTCCTTCTGCAAAACCTCGTGACGATGCTTGTGCCCATCGTGGCTGGCATCATCGTGAGACAGAAATGGAACCATGCGGCGGCAAGCATAGACCGTGTGCTGTCAAAGACGGCGTTTCCGGCACTGATGTTGCTGGCAGGGCTCTTCTTTGTGCAGAACCAGGAGGCTATCGCGGAACACTTTCCGGCCATCGGACTGTGTGTCACCATGCTGATAATCGTCACGACCGCCATGGCATACGGCATCGGACGCCTGTCGCGACTGAACAGGAAAGAGCGCCGCACAATAGTGATTGAGGTGGGTATGCAGAACGCTGCGCAGGCCATAGCGGTGGCTTCCAGCCCGTTTATCTTCAACAACGGCATGATAGCCGTGCCGGGCATAGTGTATGCCCTCATGATGAATGTCGTACTGCTGGCATACGTCGGCGGCATAAAGTTCTGCGGCAGCATGTCATGCAGCTCGGTTTTTGCAAATAAATACTAAAAAAGTTGTTTCATTAAAACAAAAGAAATATCTTTGCAAAGGTTTGCAGACTGTTGCAATATATAATCACAAGAATGAAGACACATACGATAAGACACCTTGCTCTCGGGCTTTTCACCGCCTTCAGCGTCTCCGGATGCGACATGTTCGAATACCATCCGTACAGCACAAAGTTTGAGGGCAGGACCAATATCCATGCCGAGAACATTGAGCAGATAGAGCGGCTGTGCAAGGATAAGGAAGAGATAACCTTCGCTTTCATCACCGACACACAGGGGAGCAATACCGCCATGAAGGACGCCATACGCCTCATCCGCGAGCGAGGCGACATAGACTTCATCGTGCACGGCGGCGACCAGACGGACTTCGGGCTGCCGAAGGAGTTCATGTGGTGCAGAGACCTGATGGACTCCTCTGGCCTGCCTTATGTCTCGGTCATAGGCAATCATGACTGTCTCGGCAACGGCGAGCACACGTTCGAGTATCTCTACGGCCAGCCGAACTTCACGTTCAACGCCGGATACATACACTTCGTCTGTCTCAACACTGTCGCCCTGGAGTACGACTACTCGGACCCCGTGCCCGACTTCAAGTTCATCGAGAGCGACATCGAGACGGTCAAAGGGCTAAATGCCGAGAAAGACTCCATCACACGCACCATAGCGGTGATGCACTCGAGACCCGGCGACGAGCAGTTCAACAACAATGTCGACAAGGTTTTCAACCTCTACATGTCGCAATACCCCAGTCTCTTCTGCGTAAACGGCCACAACCACTGCGACGATGTCAGCGACATCTTCGATAACGGCATCATCTATTACGGCTGCACCAATATGAAGGAGCGCGCATACTATGTATTTAAAATAAGGAAAGACGGATATGACTTTGAGAAGATCGACTTCTAATCTGCTGCTCTCCACAGCACTCTGCCTCCTGCCCGTGGGCACAATGATGGCGCAGACCGACACAATGATGGCGCAGACCGACACGCTTGCCATAGCAGACGTACAGGAACATCCTGCCGACAGCGACAGTATGGAAGTATCAACGCCAAAAGAATACAAATACGAGAAACGCATCAGCAAGTACAAGCAACACTGGGCATCGCTGATTCCGAACAGGTTCTCCTTGCAGTATGCCGGCGATATCGGCATGGTCTCGGCAGGCATCGGCTGGTGTTACGGCAAGCGCGGCCAGTGGGCCACACACGTATTCCTCGGCTATCTGCCTAAGAATCATACGCCGACCTCCTACTGGTCGTTCACGGTGAAGCAGACCTACACGCCGTGGAGCCTCCCTTTGGGCAAGAACTGGACAGTGGAACCGCTTTACGGCACGATGTTCATCAACTCCATCCTCAGCGACGAGTTCTGGACAAAGGAGCCTGACCGCTACCCGAGCGGATACTACGGATTCTCAAGCAGGGTGCGTTTCCATCTCGGCGTGGGACAGAAAGTAACGTTTCTCATACCTGCCAACCGCCGTTTCCTTGCCAAGAAGATTTCCCTGTACTATGAGGTCTCTACCTGCGACCTGTATGTCCGGCAGAAATTCCTCAGCAAGACCATCCCGTTCAAGGACATAATATGCCTTGCACTTGGCGTGCAGTACACTATCCTGTAAACTTCCGCCCATGGATATAGAACAGATAAGAGACTTCTGTCTGTCGTTGCCTCAGACATCCGAGGACTTTCCTTTCGACGAAGAGGCACTCGCTTTCCGCGTAAGGGACAAGATTTTCGCGATGATTAATGTCAACGACCCTGAATGGTTTGTACTGAAATGTCATCCTGACGTTGCCCTCGAACTGCGCGAGACACACGGCGAGATAAAGGCGGCATGGCACATGAACAAGAAATACTGGAACCAGATAGACATATTCGGCACGCTTACCGACGCACTCATACTGGATATGATACGCCATAGCTATGCGGAAGTCGTGAGAAAGATGCCGAAAAGGGTGAAGACGGAATATCCAGAACTGCTGACAGTGTCTCCCACGCTTTGCGTATGAACCGTCTTTGCGCATGACACAGAAGGCTTTCCGCGCATGAATCCGTCATGCTTCGGTGAAAAACCGGCCACATAAAAAAAACAGTAACTTACACCATTTTTCAGCCTACCATTTTACAATTAGGCCTAATTTTTGCATATTAGGCCCATGTGGGGTGAGACAATATTTATCGGGAGAGTGCACAAAACTCTTTTGATAGCTAAAAAAATTACGCCAGACGATATTGTCTGACGTAATTTTAGGCCTAATATGCAAAAAGTAAATGATGGTGGAGAATATCGGGCTCGAACCGATGACCTCTTGCATGCCATGCAAGCGCTCTAGCCAACTGAGCTAATCCCCCAAATGGACGGGTATCGTCGGGTGTGTAAAAGATACGGACTAAGTCCTGATACACTGTCCTTTTGCCTGTTTACCTGTCATGTTTCCGACAGGGACAGATACCCTTTGTGCGCCTGATAGGACTCGAACCTACACGTCGCGAAACACCAGATCCTAAGTCTGGCGCGTCTACCAATTTCGCCACAGGCGCAAAATGCAGGTGCAAAGATACGAAGAAAATGCAAGAATGCAAAACAATGGGACGGATGGAGCATTATAATTACATTTTCTTAACAGGAGGTTGGTGGTGGTTTAGTAGTTTGGTTATTTAGTGGTTTGGTGGTTTAGTTGATTAGGGGTATAGCCGAAATAACCGATATAGCCGGAATAGAATCTATCAACTAAACGACTAAACACCCAAACCGCCAAACCACTAAACGACTAAACAACCAAACCACTAATCCCTTTTTACTTGCCCTCCTTGAACAGTTCCTTTATTCCGCCGATAGAGCCGAGGATATTTGTCGCCTCGTATGGCAGGTAAACGGTCTTTGTCTTGTCACCCTGCGCCAGCTGCTCCATCATCTGGATATACTTCTGTGCAAGGAGATAGTTTGCCGGATTGGACGACTGTCCCACGGCATCCGTTATCTTCTGTATGGCAATCGCCTCAGCCTCAGCCTTGCGGATACGTGCCTGCGCCTCGCCTTCTGCACGCAGGATAGCCTGCTGTTTGTCAGCCTCGGCACGGTTTATTATCGCCAGTTTGTCGCCCTCGGCATGTAGGATGGCCTGCTGCTTGTCAGCCTCCGAATTGAGGATTGTGGCGCGCTTGTTACGCTCCGCCTGCATCTGCTTCTCCATAGCCTGAAGGACAGACTCCGGCGGCATGATGTCCTGAAGCTCCACGCGGTTGACTTTCACGCCCCATTTGTTTGTAGCATCGTCCAGAACGGCACGGAGCTTCGTGTTGATGGTGTCGCGTGATGTCAGCGTCTGGTCAAGTTCCAGTTCGCCGATGATGTTTCTCAGCGTCGTCTGCGTGAGCTTCTCAATGGCATTCGGGAGATTGTCTATCTCGTAAACCGCCTTGAACGGGTCCACAATCTGAAAGTACAGGAGTGCATTGATCTGCATCTGTATGTTGTCTTTCGTAATCACATTCTGCCTGTCAAAGTCATAAACCTGCTCGCGGAGGTCGATGGTCGACGAGTAGACATAGCGTCCGCGGTGCATCGCTATGATAGGTTTCGCGCGGTCGATGAAAGGGATTATGACGTTCACGCCTGGGGAAAGCGTGGCGAAATACTTGCCGAGACGCTCGATGATGCGTGTCTCTGACTGCGGCACAATGACGAGTGCGTTCTTTGCAAAGATGGCCACCAGGATGACGATGGCACCGATAACATAAATTCCAACCATATTGTTTTCAGTTTTTGGTTTTAAGCAAGAGACTTCAGGCGCACGGCGACACCTCGCCGCAGGCCATGGCTCTTGCCAGTATTAGATGATGGATATAAGATATCATTCTATCGGCATGACGGTGATGATGATGCTTTCGCGAGCGACCACCTTCACCCTGCTGCCCACAGGGATTGTCATACCGTCCAGTGACTGCGCCTTCCAGTCGTCGCCGTCTATGGCGACACGGCCGTATCCCATGCCGGTAATCTGCTCGCTGACGCGTCCCTCCATGCCCAGCAAGGCATCGGCATTGCTCGGTTTCTCACACTCCTTGGGATGGAGATACTTCTTCATCAAAGGGCGTATGAGGAAGATGCTCACTGCCGTGGCTATGGCAAACGCCGCCAGCTGCACGGATATACTCCCTGTAAAAAGCGACACCACGAAACTCAGCACTGCTCCGCAGGCGAAGCAGAAGACATACAATGTGCCCGTAAGCATCTCGACGATGAGGAATGCCACTGCCACAATAAGCCACAAGGCCCAGTAGAACGGGAAATCGCCGGTACTGATAAGGAAAAAGTCAATCATGGCTACTCATAGGTTTTAGTTCGTTCTTGGCTTCCGTCCGATACGTCTCCACAGCGCGAGGGCGCACAGTCCGTGCCTGCCCGTCATACAGCCTCTATGGAAACATCGGTGAAAGCTGTTGCAAAGATAATGCTTTTCCATGAGAAATGCAAGAGTTTTCCCTATTTAACATAAAATTAAAATGGCCGGACAATATTCATTGTGCCGTATGAACGACTGCAACATCTCGCTCATAATCTCCAATACAGCAACTGCACAATGGTTTCTCTCCGAAAAAAGCATATCGCGACAGCCATATATTTAACATTTATTTGTATCAGAAATAGCACACTTATGAATTAAAAGATGTAATTTTGCAACAAAAGCAAATATACAACGGATTCAAGAGTCAAAGGAAATTCCGATTAAGCCAAGCAGACTACAGCAGACACATCTGCGTATCGTCTTGACGAAGAAAGGCAGAACGACTCCCAACATAACACCGCCTAAGCCATGAATGGAGAACTGAAAGAACTGCTGCACGAGTGCGACACACTGAAAAACAAGCTGTCGGGATTGCGTCCCTTGCCTGCGGAAAGCCTGAAAAAGATTGAGGAGGCACTCGCCATCGAATACACATACGAGAGCAACCGCATAGAGGGGAACACGCTTACCCTGCAAGAGACCGCACTCGTCGTCAACGAGGGCGTCACCATCGCAGGAAAATCGATGCGCGAACATCTTGAGACCATCAACCACATCGAAGCCATCGGCTACATCAAAGACTTCGCGAAAAGCGACATAGACATCTCGGAACGGACAATAAAGGAGATACATGCACTTGTCTTGCATGGCATAGACAGGGAGAATGCAGGCCGATACAGGAACGTCCCCGTGATGATTTCGGGAAGCACCCACATGCCGCCGCAACCGTATCTGCTGGACAAGCTCATGGAAGACTTCATGATGAAATTCCATGAAAAGGAGCAAGACCACGAGCATCCTGTGCTGACAGCCGCTTATCTGCACGACGAACTCGTGCGGATACATCCGTTCATCGACGGTAACGGACGGACATCGCGCCTGCTGATGAACCTGTATCTGCTGCGCAACGGTTACACCATCGTAAACCTGAAAGGCGACAACGAAGACAAGATAAGCTATTACAAGGCTTTGGAAGCCTCACATACGGGCAATCGTCCGCTTGATTTCCGGAAGCTCGTCGCACAGGCAGAGATAAGTTCCCTGGAGCGTTATCTATCCATTCTCGGCTATTCCGCCACAAATTAAACATATATCGGCACAACGACCGACACACATTGTAAATCAGACACATACAGAAGACACGGCAAAGGGTCACGGTTTGCATCGCATTCCGTGACCCTTTGCCGTGTCAAACGTTACCTTTCACCATGTCAAAGGTGACCTTTTTCCGTGTAGAGGGTCACCCTTTGTCTTGCCTCCCGTATAGCCTGCCCGAGAGAGAGGTATTCACAGGCTACGGCAACGGTCATCGGAGCCGTGCCGGAAAGGCAAGGACTGAGAGACCGCCTTACATGATTCTGTCGGGCATATCACCTCCGCGGAGCTACAGCTTCCGGCAGTAGCAGCGACGCCTCTTCGGGAACTCCGGATTGAGAATCCTCCACTGGTTCAGCTCCTTGAGGTTCTCCTCCAGCTGAGGGGCAGTCTCCGCATACTTGAAACCAGCCTTCTGATATATCGGGATAAGGTCGTAGAAGAACAGGGAGTTGACGCCTTTGCCCTGATATTCAGGCTTTATGGCTATGAGAATCATCTCCACCGTGTCCTCCATCTTGAATTTCAGGGCTTTGAGCAGATGGAACCACCCGAACGGGAATATCCTGCCCTTAGCCTTCCGTATGGCCCGCGCCAGCAAGTTCATCGTCACGGCGACACCGATGAGGTTGTCGTCCTTGTCCAGCACCAGTGTCACGAACTTCAGATCCACGAGCCCGAAATACGTTTTCACATAGCTGTCTATCTGACGCTGTGACAGTTGCGAGAAGCCGAACAGCGGAGCGTAGGCGGCATTGAGCAGGTCGAATATCTTCTGTCCGTAACCCTGTCTGAGCACCATGCCAGCCGTCAGCTTTCTTATCTTGAGCCCGTAGCGGCGCATTATCATCTCCGCGCCGCGCTTGAACTTATCAGGCATACCCTCAGGCACAGCCACACGTATCTGCACCCAGTCCACCTCCTTGCCGTAGCCGTGGGCGTCCATGTGGCTGACATAGTAAGGATAGTTGTAGAGAGCCGTGAGCGAGCCCAGCTTGTCGAAGCCCTCGACGAGCATACCCTCCTTGTCGAAGTCGGTAAAGCCCATCGGTCCCTGTATGCTTGTCATGCCACGCTCCCTTCCCCAGTCCTCCACGGTCTTGAGAAGGGCGGCGGAGACCTCCATGTCGTCTATGAAGTCAAGGTATCCGAAGCGCACGTTCCTCACGTTCCACGTCTCGTTGGCGCGGTGGTTTATTATCGCCGCCACGCGTCCCACGACCTTGCCGTCTTTCCTTGCAAGGAAGAGTTCCGCCTCGCAGAAGTCGTAGGCGGCGTTCTTCTTAGGGTCAAATGTGTCGAGGACATCAAACTCCAGGTCCGGGACAGCATACTCGCTGTCCTTGTAAAGTTCATTGCCGAAATGTGCAAACGTCTTCCTGTCCTTCTTCGTCGTTACTTTTATTATGTCGATATTGCCCATAGCACGTGCACAAAAGGTTTCAGTTTCCTACAGGATGCCACGCCGCAGACATGCCGTCCCTGCACGGTTGCCGCCACATTCCTGTAGACTTAGTTGTATTTATAGATGCAAAATTACAAAAAAAGTCCGTATCCCCAAAAATATGTCAAATAATTTTGCCGTTTCCTTAATAATGATTAACTTTGCATAGGAGTAGTATCTATGCTCCTTTTTTCACCATAAACACAGAAACCTACCCTACTCTATGAGTGACGATATACAAGAAATGGAATCAGCTGAGGAACGTCAGCAGGAGACAGACTATAAGCCCGTAAACCGTTTTGACGCATCGATAGTGCACCATCTGTCGGGGATGTACCAGAACTGGTTCATCGACTATGCCTCATACGTCATACTGGAGCGTGCCGTGCCGCATATAGAGGACGGTCTGAAGCCCGTGCAGCGCCGCATACTCCACTCCATGAAGCGTATGGATGACGGCCGCTACAACAAGGTTGCGAACATCGTGGGACACACCATGCAGTTCCATCCCCACGGAGATGCTTCCATAGGCGACGCCCTTGTGCAGATAGGCCAGAAGAATCTGCTCATAGACTGTCAGGGCAACTGGGGCAATATACTCACAGGTTCACGCGCGGCTGCTCCGCGATACATCGAGGCAAGGCTCTCGAAATTCGCCCTGGAGACTGTCTTCAACCAGAAGACGACGGAGTGGCAGATGTCCTACGACGGCAGGAACAAGGAGCCGGTGACGCTCCCTGTAAAGTTTCCGCTGCTCCTTGCACAGGGAGCGGAGGGCATTGCCGTGGGCCTGTCGTCGAAGATTCTACCTCACAACTTCAACGAACTGTGCGACGCCGCCGTGGCATACCTCCACGGCGAGGAGTATCATCTGTATCCCGACTTCCCTACAGGCGGCAGCATCGATGTGTCAAAGTACAATGACGGACAGCGTGGCGGAAGGGTGCGTGTGCGTGCCAAGATAGAGAAACTCGACAACAAGACGCTCGTCATACGCGACATACCTTACTCCAAGACATCGGAGACCCTCATAGCCTCCATCACCTCCGCCATAGAGAAGGGAAAGATAAAGGCAAGGAAAGTGGAGGACCTCACGGCGGCACAGGTGGAGATTCTTATCCATCTCGCCCCTGGCACTTCGTCAGACAAGACCATCGACGCCCTCTACGCCTTTAGCGACTGCGAGGTCTCCATCTCCCCGAACTGCTGTGTCATAGAGGACAACAAGCCGGTCTTCGCGACCGTCTCCGATGTCCTCAACTACAATGCGGAGCAGACGAAGGAGCTCATACGCAAGGAGCTCGAGATAAGGCGCGGCGAACTCATGGAGCAACTGTTCTATGCGTCGCTCGAGAAGATATTTATCGAGGAGCGCATATACAAGGACCGCAAATACGAGAACGCTGCCAATCTCGACGCCGCCTGCGAGCATATCGACGACAGGCTCACGCCGTTCTATCCGCAACTGGTGCGCGAGGTTACCAAGGATGACATCATCCGCCTCATGGAGATAAAGATGAAGCGCATCCTGAAGTTCAACAAGGACAAGGCAGACGAACTCATGGCAAGCATCAAGGCGGAGATAGCGGAGATAGACCGCGACCTCGCCAACCTCACGGAGGTGACCTGCAAGTGGTTCATGTATCTCAAGGGCAAGTACGGAGCTGACTATCCGCGCCTGACAGAGATACGCAATTTCGAGAACATCGACGCCGTGCGCGTGCTGGAGGCCAACGAGAAGCTGTACATAAACCGTCAGGAGGGCTTCATAGGCACGGGGATGAAGAAGGACGAGTTTGTCTGCAACTGCTCCAATCTCGATGACGTCATCATCTTCTACAAGGACGGCAAATACAAGATCGTGAGGGTTCAGGACAAGATGTTTGTCGGCAAGAACATCCTCCATGTGCAGGTGCAGAAGAAGAACGACACCCGCACGATATACAATGTCGTCTACCGCGACGGCAAGCACGGATGGTATTATGCCAAGAGATTCCATGTCGCGAGCTTCACACGCGACAGCGAGTATGACCTCACGAAGGGGACGCCGGGCTCCAAGGTGGTCTATTTCACCGCTAATCCTAACGGAGAGGCGGAGGTGATAAAGGTGACGCTCGAACCGGGTGCCAAGGTCAAGAAGCTGTTCCTCGAGTATGACTTCGGCTCTCTTGCCGTGAAAAACCGCAATGCCGGAGGCAACACGCTGTCAAAGACCACCATACACCGCATATCCCTGAAGTCCCGCGGCCACTCCACGCTCGACGGGCGCGACGTTTGGTTCGACCCAGATGTCCTGCGCCTCAACTATGACGAGCACGGAAAGTATCTCGGCAAGTTCAATGATGACGACTCCATACTCGTAGTGCTTGACAACGGCGAGGTCTACACTACCAATTTCGACCTCAACAACCATTACGAGCAGAATATCCTCGTGATAGAGAAGCTGGACACGGCGAAGATATGGACGCTCCTCTTCCACAACGGGGAGCAGCAGGGACAGGTATACATGAAGCGTTTCAAGATGGACCTTGCCACGAAAAAGCATCAGAGCATCCTCGGTTCTGAGGGTTCTTCGGTCATCCTGCTCACCGATACGCCGTATCCGCGTGTCAGGCTGAATTTCCAGAACAACGAGACCGTACAGCGTGAGCCTTCTGAGGTAGAGTGCGAACCGTTTGTAGATGTCAAGGTTGCCGGCTTCAAATCAAAGGGAAAGCGCGTGGCGATATGGCCTGTGGCAAGCATCGACGAGCTGGAGCCTACACGCCTGCCTGACCCTGTTGAGGAGCAGACTGAGGCGGAGGACGGCAACGGCACGGAAGAGGGCAACGCCGACATTAAGGAGACCTCTCTCGACCCTGACGAGGGGAAGAGCGAGGATGAGGTGAGGGACGAGATTACAGGACAGCTGAGACTTGAATTCGATGAATAGGCTTCTGTCCATAATATGCCTTGTCATCCCTCTGTCGCTGTCGGCACAGGAGAAGCACATCACCAGCACGAAGATGCTCGGTGTAGGATACTGTGGCGTGCAGGACACGTATCTCTCGCCAGAGCATTACGGAGGCATGGAGATACGCTACCTCTCCCATACCGAGCGTGAGCGTGCCGAAGCTCCGCAAGACTCTCTCGCGTCGCAGGAAGGACGGAGAGGCAGGGAGCGCTGGACACGGCTTATCATCAACGAAGGGAACTTCGCTTACGGGAAGTCGCGCTCGAAGAACGGTGCCACGCTTTCCGGGGCATACCATTTCCAGTATGGAGTGTTGCGGAAATGGACTTTCCTTGCCGACCGCCTGACACTGAAAGGCGGGGCACAGGCGGAGTTTATTGGTGGCTTCATCTACAACACGCGCAACGGCAACAATCCTGCACAGGCGCGTGCGCTCATTGACATCGGACCTGTCGTCATGGCAAAATACATACTGAAAGGCGGCACAGCCGAGGGGAAAGGGCGCATAGCTGTGGCTTACGAGGCGTCGTGCCCGCTCTTCGGACTGACCTTCTCGCCCAATTACGGGCAGTCTTACTACGAGATTTTCAACGAGGGGAACTACGACCGCAACATCGTTCCCACGACCATAGTGTCCATGCCGTCACTGCGACAGCAACTGACGTTCACCTTCTGCCTCTCACGGACAAACCTCTCTGTGGGCTACCTCGGAGACTATCGGCAGCTGCAGGTGAACAATCTCAAGCAACACGTGTACAGTTCGATGCTCATGGTGGGCATGACACATAGCTTTTATGCAGGAAGGAGGCGCCTATGACATCATTATTGCAAGGCAAGACCTCTCTTCCCTACCGTTTCTTCCACATCTTAAAGACTTCCGGCAGACGGGCTTTCATGCTCGTCTTCATAGCCGTTGTTTCTGCGGCGGTGACCGGTTGCGTCAACGAGGAGGAGTTTGAGAACACTTCCAGCGGTAACTTCGAGGCGTTGTGGAAAATCATGGACGAGCATTATTGTTTCTTTGAGCTGAAGGAAAAGGAGCTTGGGGTAAACTGGGACGAGGTGCACGGACGCTACAGCCGTCAGACAGCATCGCCTCTCAGCGGTGACCAGCTGTTTGAAATCCTCGGCAATATGCTCGGCGAACTGCGGGACGGGCATGTGAACATGTCATCGTCCTTCGACCTTGCGCGCAACTGGTCGTGGCGCGAAGACTATCCCACGAATCTTTCAGACACACTCCTCAGGACCTATCTCGGCACGGACTACAGGCAGACGTGTGGCATGCAATACAGATTTCTTGACGACAATGTGGGATATGTGCGGTGCTCTTCCTTCGAATATGCTCTCGGAGAGGGCAATATCGACGAGATTCTCTTCTATCTTGCGCCTGCCAACGGCCTGATAATAGATGTCCGCTCCAACAGCGGCGGACTGCTGACATCGGCGGAGAAGCTGGCAAGACGCTTCACAAACCAGGACATCACCGTGGGCTATATGCAGCACAAGACGGGAAAGGGGCATAACGATTTCTCGGCGATGGAGGAGCAGCGGCTGTCTGCCGTCAACCGCCTGCGCTGGCAGAAGAAGGTCGTGGTGCTCACGAACCGTGGCGTATACAGTGCCGCAAACGAGTTTGTGAAATACATGAAGGTATGCGGAGCGACGACTGTAGGTGACCGCACGGGAGGAGGAGCAGGTATGCCGTTCTCCTCAGAACTGCCCAACGGCTGGTCGGTGCGCTTCTCTGCCTGCCCTATGTATGACGTCAACGGCAACTCTACGGAGCAGGGCATAGACCCAGACATCGCCGTGGCGCTGACAGACGAGGATTTCCTGCGAGGAAAGGATACAATAATCGAATATGCAAGAAAACTGTTTCAGTAGATAGTTGTTTGGTGGTTTAGTTGTTTAGTTGTTTGGTGATTTAGTCGTTTAGTTGTCAGTTCCTATTTCGGCTATACCGGCTATTTCGGCTATACCAACGACAAAAAACAAAGACCCACTAAACAACTAAACCACTAAACCACCAAACAACCAAACAACTAAACCACCAAACCACCAAACCACTAAACCACTAAACCACCAAACCACCAAACCACTAAACAACCAAACCACTAAACAACCAAACCACCAACCAATGCTAAAAGTAGAACATATAGTAAAAAGGTATGCCGGACATACCGCTCTCGACGATGTCAGCATCAGCGTCGAGAAAGGGAAGGTTTTCGGACTGTTAGGGCCGAACGGTGCCGGCAAGACGACTCTTATCCGTATCATAAACCGCATAACAGCTCCCGACAGCGGAAAGGTGTTCTTTGACGGACACGATTTCTGTGCCGATGACGTGCGCAAGATAGGTTATCTGCCCGAGGAGCGCGGCCTGTACAAGAAGATGAAGGTCGGAGAGCAGGCGCTGTATCTCGCCCGTCTCAAGGGTATGTCGTCACATGACGCCAAGGCAGAACTGACGAAATGGTTTGAGAAGTTTGAAATCATGCCATGGTGGCACAAGAAGCTGGAGGAACTCTCCAAGGGTATGCAGCAGAAAGTGCAGTTCATAACGACCGTTGTCCACCGTCCGCCGTTGCTCATATTCGACGAGCCTTTCTCTGGTTTCGACCCCGTAAACGCCGAACTCCTGAAGCGTGAGATACTGCAGTTGCGCGACGAGGGACACACCATCATCTACAGTACTCACAACATGGCTTCGGTGGAAGATGTCTGTGACGACATCGCACTGATAAACAAGAGCCGTGTAGTGCTCTCGGGCAGCGTACTGGACGTGAAGAGGAAGTTCGCAGACGGCACTTTCGAGATAAAGGCGCAGGGCACACGAGAGCAGGTGGAAACTCTCGCACAGCAACTCCGGAACGTGGAGATGCACGAGGTGCTCCCGTCCATGAACGACGTATTCCTCCGCACGATAAATCCGTCAACGGAAAATATTTAGTAACAACTCTTGAAAAATGAATAACTTAGGAATAGTAATAGGCAGGGAATACATGACCCGTGTGAAGAAGAAGTCATTTCTCATCCTCACCATACTCATGCCGTTCCTTATCGTAGCCCTCGGCGCGTTTCCCATCATCCTCGGCTCTATAAAGGATGACGAGCAGAAACAGGTAGTCATAATGGACAAGACGGAGAAGTATCTGCCGCTTTTCGTCAACGCGTCAGCCTCCGGCGATTCTGTCTCCGACGACGAGATGCAGGGATACAAGTTCGTGCCTGGCGCTGGCGACCTGCAACTCTACAATAGTGAGGAGATGGACATAGAGGCTGTGGTTTGCATCACAGAAGACCTGACCTCAAACCCTAATGCCGTAAAGATTTACAGCCGTAAGGAGGTGCAGGGCGATCTCATACGTCATGTGGAGAGGGTCCTTGACACACAGATTCACAAAGACAAGCTCGCCGCATATAATATACCGCAGCTTGAGACGATTGTCTCCGACCTGCAGACAGGCATAGATATAAAGACCGTAAAATGGGGCGAGAACGGCGAGGAGACATTCTCCTCAAGCGAGCTCGCCATGGCTCTCGGCCTCATCTCCGCCATACTTATATATATGTTCGTGCTCATGTACGGTGCGATGGTCATGCAGGGGGTCATGGAGGAAAAGACAAACCGCATCGTTGAGGTCATCGTGGGCAGTGTCAAGCCGTTCCAGTTGATGATGGGCAAGATTATCGGTGTCATGCTTGTGGGCTTTACACAGATGATAGTATGGGCTGCGATGATTATAGGCATAAGCGCAGTCATAGGCATAAGTGCCATGCCGTCCATGACAGGCCCTTCCGTTGGCATTGAAGGCCAGCAGGTAGCTCCGCAGGCAGCTCTTCAGGCAATGGAGAGCAATCCGTCGGCAGAAATCATGCAGGCGATAAGCAATCTGCCATTGGCGGAGATAGGTATCATGTTCCTCTTCTTCTTCCTCGGCGGATATATACTCTACTCCTCTTTCTACGCGGCAATAGGCGCGGCGGTAAACTCGCAGGAGGATACCTCGCAGTTTATGACACCGATGGTGATCGTCATGGTCTTTGCCCTCTACGCGGCAATGGGCTCTGCAGAGAACACCGACGGTCCGCTCGCGTTCTGGGCATCGATGTTCCCACTCACAAGTCCTATCGTGATGATGGTACGTATACCGTTCGGAGTGCCGCTATGGCAGGAGATACTGTCTCTCGTCATCCTCTATGCGACAGCCATCCTGTTTGTATGGGTTGGCGGAAAGATATACCGCATCGGCATACTCATGTACGGAAAGAAGCCTACTGTCAAGGAGATGTGGAAGTGGATGAAATATTCTTGATTGGTGATTTGGCCGTTTGGTGGTTTAGTCGTTTAGTATCTACTGCTATAGCTTCTATTCCGGCTATCCTGCCATTATGGCTATAACCTCTACAGATTCCTATTCCGGCTATTCTGGCTATTCCGGCTATCACAACCACACAACCGTATAACCGCACAACCGTATAACCGTATAAAACCGTATTCAATCAACCAATAAACTACTAAACTATGTATTCAGATCCAAAAGACTGTCTCTATTGTCAGAACAATGAGACTCTGCACAATCTCATGATTGAGATTTGCCACCTCCGTGTTTCACGCGTTTTCCTCTTCAAGGAGCAGACATACCGCGGCCGTTGCCTCGTGGCATACGACGGACATGTCAATGACCTCAACGAGCTCAACGACCAGCAGCGCAACGACTTCATGGCCGATGTAGCACAGACAACACGTGCCATGCAGCGCGCATTCAACCCTGAGAAGATAAACTACGGCGCATTCTCCGACACGCTCTCACACCTTCACTTCCACCTCGCCCCTAAATATGTAGGAGGTCCTGACTACCCTGGTCTCTTCCGCATGAATCCAGGAGAGGTTTACCTCACAGACGAGGAATACAAGGACATGATAGAGCTTATCAAGAAGAACCTCTAAAGACACGAATAGGGCTGACTCCCGATGAACACGGAATCAGCCCTATTCGTGTCTTTAGAGGTTGTTGATTAATGGCTTCTGGTTTTCAGCATTTGCTTTGGTGCATATCCACCCACAACCTCAACCATCCCCCTCTAACCACACTTCTCTTTCATGACATTCCAGAGAAAGAGCGCATTGCCGATGATGTACCGCTTCCACATCCTTCGCGGTTCCCTGATGAGTCGGTACAGCCATTCCAGACCATGCCGCTGCCACCATATCGGGGCACGCTCCACCGTACCGGCAAAGAAGTCAAAAACCGCGCCGATGGTGCCCACATGACAGTGGATGTCAAGTTCTTTCCAACGCGAGTATGTCCATTTCTCCTGCTTCGGAGCTGTCATGCCTATCCACAGCAAATCAGGATTAGCATTGTTTATGGCGGAGATTATTGCCTTGTTGTCTTCCTCCGAAAACTCCGGCTTGTAAGGAGGCGAATAAGTAAGGACTTCTATATTAGGGTATTCCACGGCGGCCTTCTCCTTTATCCGTGTCAATACATTCTCGCTTGAACCCATAAACATGCACCGTCCTCCGCGCTTGTTCAGGCGTTCCATCTCGAACACGAACAAGTCCCAACCGGCAATCCTTTCCGTAGGCTGCGACTTTGCTTTCAGCCATCGGCAGGCCTTCACCACACTTATGCCGTCAGGTATCAGGGCATCTCCGTTCACCAATGCCTCCGCAAAAAGACTGTCCTTCAACGCCGTATTATACGAATGGGCATTGATGGTATTTATCAGCAGCTTCCCTTCAGGCAAAGAGAGGAGAGCCTCCTTGCTGCATAATATTTTTAATTCTCGTAATTTAAACATTTTCTCAATATCTCACACAATCGTTGTTCAAACACATCAAGTACAAACTCACGTTCAAATTTCTTTCGTCCGTTGTCTCCCATCCGCTTCCTTAGTGGCGCATCGGTAAGCAAACGCTCCAACCTGTCGGCAATCTCCACGGCGTCAGGGCGGAAAGAGTTCAGCATTATAGGCGTATCGCCTCCTATCAGAAAGCCGTTGACACCGTCTTCTATCTCCTCGCTCACACCGCCGACATTGCTCGCCACAACAGGAACGCCAAACTGCATGGCCTCCAGCACAGACACGGGAAGAGCCTCGGTATAAGAAGGGAGCACAAAGACATCAGCATTCTGGAAATATTCGTATTTCGCGTCACCATACTTCGGACCATGATAAACCGAGCAACCGTTAAGTCCCATCGACGTAAGAGCCTTGTCAAACTCCTCTCCCGACATTTCCTTCGTAAGTCCTCCTACAAAATCAGCCTCAAACCTTACGCCCCTCTCCCGCAACATCTTCAATGCCCGAAGATATTCCATTATGCCCTTGGTCTTCATTATGTTAGTCAGCCAAAGTATCCGGGGAATGCCGTCACTGTCTTTCCGCCCTCTCTCCTGCGCAATATCCGGTATGGCATTGGGACATACAAACACATCTTCCCTGCGCACATACCTCCTCACATCGTCATACAATGACTTGGCAAGCAAGATAAGTCTGGCATCCCTGAAATACCTCTTGTAAAGGAAATTGTCAAACCAGCAGTTCTGCCTCGACTGCACGCCCTTGTTATGAAAGTGCATCACGACCTTCTGCCCCATCATTTTCAGCATCATGATGGTGAAGAAATCCTTGTAGAACGGCAGACCCGCCGAGCAGGGAGTGATATACACCAGGTCAGGCTTCACCTCTTTCACCGCCTTGCGTATCTGCCACATCTTCTTTATGACAGCCCATATCTTATCCGGACCTTTCTTCCTGATATCCTCCAACTTAGAGGCGATGGCCATATTCACGTAATGGCACTCAAACGTCTCATTTATCAGCCTGTTTTTATGGATATACTCTCCCACCATTGATGCGCCGTGCACCGGCGGAGGCATGTGCATGATGAATAGAATTTTAGACGAATTATGTTTGTCCATTGCTTGTTTTTATAATAATTCAGACTTTCAGTTCCACGGTTTCAACCCAAATTTATAATCGGATTTTGTTCTTTCTTATATACCAATCATCCTATCTGGCAAACGGCGACGCTAATGCTTTGATTTACTGCGACATAGAAATTTACATCACAAAGATCAGGTTTGGTGTCACCCTTTGTCCTGTGAAGTGTCACCCTTGGCAGGGCAACCGTATCGGGTTGCTTGGTCAATAGTTTTTAGTATGTGCGGAAAGGTTGAAATTGTCGGATAAAAAATTCCTTATACTATTTGCAGAAAGCGAAATCCGCCTTGAGCAAACTCATATCTGGATCTCCGTTTCAAAGATAAAAACTTACTTTCTATGATACTCCCTCCACCGCAGGAACTTAGCCAACAGCCACCAGGTCAATGGAGTATATTTAGCCATATTCATCAACTTGCCGATGGGGTCTTTTACAAAGTATTTACCATATCTCAATGCCTCCTGCCTGCTCAAAGCATTTCTGCCCGAAAGCAACTGGCAATAAGTAAGGTTGCGCGATACCCTTCCTTGCACCATCTTGTATGATGCAGGAATTTCATTGCCAAACCGCTTGACTATACGGCACTCCCATACCGACAGTGCCGGAGCATTGTCCCAGCGGCGCTTCATCTTGTTCAGCCACCCCTGGTCCCAAGTCACATCACCGCCATCACTTACATAAAGAGCCTTCGGTATCAGTCCCCATTTCCCGAATGTTGCAATGTAGTTCCAATACTCGTAGTCTTCAGACAGGCGGAGGTCTGTCCTCATGCCGCCACTTTGCAGCGCTATATCCTTGCGGATTGTTGTGGAGCATGTTCCAACAAAGCAATCGGCCGCCCACTCTGCAAAGAAATCCTTTACTATATACGGTTCTTTTGTCGTATCTTCCGAGAGCCATGACGGATTATACGACACACGTCCTCCCAACGAACTGACATTCTTGCAACCCACAGTTACGGCGACACACTCCTTATGCGCATCCAGAAAAGCAACCGACTCCTCTATATAACCATCATTCCAATAATCATCGGCATCAATGAATGTCACGTAGCGTCCCTGCGCCAGTTCCACGCCCTTGTTCCTCGCTACAGAAGGACCAGCGTTTTTCTGTTGAAACAAAACTATATTCCTTTCTTCTCTCGCCTTTATCAGTTCTACGCTGTTGTCCGTACTTCCATCGTCCACACAGATCACCTCATACTTGTATTGTGTAGTCTGGTTAAAGATGCTGTCAAGACATCTGCCTATCAATGCGGCAGCATTATAGACAGGAATTATTATTGAAATATCCATTATTGTCTCTTAAATTTATATTAGGAAATGCAATACGTTGCACAAAAGCCAAGCTAAGGGAGGAAAAATGCAATGAAATGCACATTTATAAAGAAAATATTGTATTGCAAGGGAATCAAACAGAAATATGCGCTTGACAGGTTGCTTGGAAACGTACTAACAGTATGACATAACACTTAATGAAAGAATATCAAGATTACCCCATATTGCTATTGAACCGCATTATATGTGAGTATAATGACAGACAAGCCAATCTATCATTAAGCGTTTTCGTTGATGAATTTTCTTTTACGCTTCATCCAAGCATCAGTCAGTCTGCGTGGCATGTGATTCTTAAACGCCTGTACCCAGCCATATCGCAAATAAGTCCACACCAATGCAAATGGATAATACCATTTCTCAGCTATATGATGGATGCGCAGACCTTCCAATCGCAACATTAACGGGTTTGTGGCTGAAAGACCGTATTGTCCATTATACCGGGCAACAACGACAGGTATGTATTGGAATCCTACGTTTGCCTCATGCAAACGGAAAAACAGGTCGTGGTCTGCCACGATACGATACGAGAGGTCAAACTGAAATTCTCGCATTAAGTCTGCTTTCACGAAGCAAGACTGATGGCAGAATGGCATAACCGGATTGTCTTTCTGATAATCTGAGGCTTTTGCTATATCACTGCCGAAATCAAATATCTGCAAAGTATCTCCATAAATGACGCCCGATTCTTGATTTATATTTTGTGAAAAGAATTCCTGCAATGTTGTCGCGTCATAGAAAGTATCTCCGGCATTCATATAGTTTATCCATTCACCTTGCGCCATGCGTGCCCCTTTATTCATAGCATCATACGTACCCTTATCTTTCTCAGATACGTATCGGAACACCTTACCAGCTTTGTCAAATAGAGGCTTATAATGTTTCAACAAATCCAAGGTGTTGTCACGACTGCCTCCGTCTACGACAAGATATTCCAAATCCGTATATTGCTGATTCAATACAGAGTCCAAGGTCTTCTGCAAGTCCGTAGCAGCGTTGAAGCACACTGTAATGATGGTTACTTTCATCTTTTAAGCTTGTTAGTTAATGCATCATAGACACGTCGTGCACAATTCTCCGTATTGAACTCCTTTTCCAGTTCGATAGACTTTTGCCCCATTACCTTTAGGTCTTGATGATGGAAATAATCCAAAGCCTCAACCAATGTATCTTCTTTATATGGGTCGAATGTGATGCCGTTTTCATCCTTGTGTACCAATTCCACATGACATCCATTATATATGGAAGTCGACACGGGCAAGCCGCATGCCATGGCTTCCGGTATTACAAGACTCCAGTTGTCCTCAATGGTCGGTATAATGAAGACGTCTGCAATGGCATAGAATTTATACACATTCTCGTATTCCACCCTTCCTGTCAAGTTGATGGATGTGTCATCCTTGTATTGTCTTCTGAATTCTTCCAGCTGGTTTCCACTGCCTACAAGCAACAGACGGTCAGACGGGTTACTGAGGATATGCTTCCGCCATGCTTCCAGCAAATATCTCACGCCCTTGCGTTCTACGATTTGCCCTACAAACAAGAATGTAAGTCCATCCCTGTTAGGCTGGTATTGCTGCTTGAACGTTTCTTTCTCATCAAGTGACATGGATACGATACCCGATTGCAGGAAACTTGCATCCGCACTCATGCCACCTATATGTATCTTCTCAGAAGGTACACCAAGAGATTCCAAGTAGTGCTTTGTCTCCTGTCCGTTCACAAGGAATCCTGCAAGGAACTTATTGAAGAGCTTTCTCTGGAGTATCTTCAGTTTTCCTGTATTACGCTCAGTATGCAATGTACGTTCATAACCCAGATATACAGGTATGCGGTGCAACATGCCATATAGCAACACAAGCGGTGTCCACTGGAAATACCCTTCTGTTATCAGAACATCCGGCTTGACTTTGCGTATAGCCCTCATCAGACCGAAAGTAAAGGGAATGCGCTTTCCGCGTTCTATGTCCGGCATACGGTCAAAGCCCATGGAGTAAGTGTCGAACACATGATCGGACAACAACGGCAAGGCATTGTCGCCCAACTCTTCTTTCACCTTATCGGCAAACCCATCCTTCCCGCAAATGCGCATACGCATAGGGGAATACATCACGTAGAAATTATTGTTGAACAGCCGTTTCAACTCCTTGTAAAAAGGCAGACGATATTCGAAGAATACGGGATTACAATATAGAATTTTCATAATTTATTTATTAATTAGCCTCTTCCTCCTGTTACGAACAAAAAGGATTTCGGATGTTTTCTATTCCAATAATCACCTATTACATACAATATCATTATTGTGACTATTGGCAATAGGAAAAAAGCGAGCAATGCAACAATCTCTTCTGAAGGGAATACTTTCCCCAATATAACTTTCATGGTTTTCAAAATGTAAGCGTGCATCACATATATGAAAAATGCCAAAGGTGAAATCTTCAGCAGCCATTCACGCCATCTGTTGGATATATTGTCGAGCCATTGCCACAAAATAATAATTCCTAATAGTGTATTATAACGATGGATGCTCCACCAATGGGGATACATAAAGCATGACACCAGCCAAACTGCAGTCAATGTCGATAAACTCCACACAGGCATCTTAACTTTCAAGATTTCCGGATAACGCTGCAGCACACCTCCTAAAAAGAAGAACAACATTCCTTCTGAGGACAACCACGCACAATCTACAGGAATCCATTGAGTAAACAATCCGATGAACACAACCAGATACAGCCACTTATTATTAACGGCAAATATCCATCCGTAAAGCGGAACCAGCAGCATAAAGGTCATGATGTCACGCACATACCACAGTACGCCATTCCAGTCACTATGCAACAGCTGAAGTCCGTATCTCCACATTTCATCCTCAACCACCAACCGCCGTGTTAACAGAAGAACGATTAATCCGAAAATATTCCAAAACAAGAATGGCACAAACAGCGTACGCATCTTCTTTCCTGTCATCCGGAAATATTCACCCCGTCCATAATATGTATATCTGAAGAAAAAGAATCCAGACACCATGAAAAAAAACGGGACGGCAACCTCTGTTTGCTTGGAAATGCCTTGTTCCATGAAAGTGGCCACTCCATTGCTGTTTGCCAATCCAAAAGCCTGAAGATTAAAGGAATGACGCAAGACAACAAGCACAGTGCAAAGGAGTCCTCCGATTTTTATCTTATCACTTAACGACTGCTCTATCATAAAACTTCACTTTGGAATAAGAATAAGCCAACGCCACCAATGCGAAATAAGCGACTGTAATAGAACACGTTTTTCCTGACATATAGCCATAAGAATATCCGTTCAGCATACCGCACGCTGTAGCACTCAAGATACCGACATATCCAGGCCTCAGCCTTCGTTTTAATGAGAAGAACAAATGCGAAATATAATGGATGACATATAATAACAAGCCAACAATGCCAAGACTGCCATACATGCCAATATAATTGTTATGCGCATCTGACAGAATCTGGTCACCAAAAATATTACCTACCGTTCTTTCTACACAAGCAAATCCCCATCCTAACAAAGGTTTTTGCCTGGCAGTATCAAGCAATATCTCCCACATCATCTGTCTTCCGTTACCGCTTTCAATCTGCTCAATATTTTTGTCAGGCATCAGGGTTAGGATTATAGCATTTATCAAATCAGGATTGACAATAATGTAAAGAGCTATAACAGTCAGGACAAAAGCTATGAAATAATGCCTTGAGAACCAAAGTGCGACAGCAAGTCCAAAAGCAGCCGAGGCATTTGCTCCACCACTTGTATGCATAAATAGCATTATTACTGACAATATCATCGTATTCCTCAGGAATTTTCTTCGGTCTTCGTCTTTCCTTTTCATTGCAAGATACTCTCCTGCACAATAGGAGAAAAGCATGGCTGCACAAGAGCCTGCCGGCAAGAAATGGGCTATCAAGACATGTTGCATTGACACTCTTAATGCGATACATTCAAACAGCACGGTAAACACAACGAAATAAATGAATGTCTTCTCCACTGAGCGTAAGTCATTGAACAGCGTCAGCATCCACACCATTGCCAATATCATCACCACATTCTGGAAGGAAAGGAAAAAAGCGAATTGCGGCAAAAATGCCCAGATTGTACTCAAGACGGCAAAGCTATACAATATAAGTACTGTCTTTACGCCTCCGTTGGTGTTATTGAAGCCTTTTGCCACGAAATTACCGCCATATTTGTTTAGCAACAATATAATGGCAAAGAGGGAAACGACCTGCACGACTTTAGCAAAGCCTTCTCCCGTGTCCGGCATGAACTCTATTCGGTAAAGCCATATCAGATAAAATATTGCAAGCCATTTGTACTTTGACTTCAATATGGATTTGAATACCGAGTATATTTGTTTTACGTATGTAATCATTTTGCAGAATACACTTATATTAATACTTTCCTGTTTTTACCTCTTAATTTCAAATATTTGAACAAAATGTTATAGACTCTCGTGTAAGCCCAAAACAACAATGGATATTGTACAAATTCAAGGAACTTCTTGTCTGTCATCTGCGTGACAATCTCCAAGTTTTCATTATCACTCAGGAATTCCCTCATCTTGCGGTAAACTTGCCAATCAAAAGGCAGTTCCGGAAAGAAGAAACATCTGTCCAATTCCGCTATCCTGTCACATTCAATCAAGTGCTGCATCTTTGGAGACAAAGATTTTGTTGTAGATTGAAATGCTTCTCCGATTTTCTGTACATAGCTGTAATCTGTTATACAGCTTTGCATGATCGAACTGTCATTAACCATATATGCTTGAGTCACCTCGTCTATATAACAAACTTTTTGCACATTTGGCGCAATGCTTATTTGTGTAACCCAGTCTTCCTGACGCGACACAAACAGAAAGTTTCTGAATATATCTTCAGAAAATAGAGAGCGTTTATATATTGCGCCCCACAGATATGGAGCAACTTCTCTCATTATATACGCTCTTATATACTCCTCTCCTTCCAGTACACCGCTATAATATTTTGTTTCTTCTATACCATAAATGAAATCATCCTGAGAAACTTTGTTGTCACGTCCCCTCACAATGTCATATCCTTCAATGATTTTGTTATACAATGCATATATGGCATGAGGATATAAATAGTCATCCGAATCCAAGAATATCAAGTACTCTGCTCTTGCTTCCTTGAATCCTGCCAGCCTTGCAGAAACAAGTCCACCATTCTCTTTGTGCACGACTTTTATGCGCTCGTCTTTAGCTGCGTTCTGGTCGCATATCTCAGGACACCTGTCAGGACTTCCGTCATCTACCAATATCAATTCGTAATCGGTAAAGTCCTGACTCAACACAGAGTCTATACACCGTTGGAGATACGGCTCCACTTTATATACAGGTACTAATACTGAAACTTTGGGAGTATTCATGTTGTTTAATTTGTTTTTTTACTTAGCTCCGAAAAGATATTTGCCAAGCAATGGAGAGACACGTAAGACGTTGCTGCTCACAAGACACAGGACTATCACTGACGAAGCTATCAATAGTGTACAAAAGAATTCCGTTGAAGGGTTTATATGGGTTGAAAACCATTGTCCAAGTTCCTGCAAATTATAAGGGAGGAAGAAATAGTGAAGCAGATATATGTCTAATGTCCTTCTGCCCACATATTGCAAGACCTTTCCCATCCTTGTCTGCTGGGAAAAAAGATTGGAGTAATGTCTGAAAAAAGAGAACACGACAGTTATACCAGTAAATGCCAATACATACTGTTGCATAGGCAGAAATGTATCATGTATTTGCAACAGACCTATAATGACAAATACAGACAGCAAACACATCGTGAAAATCTTATTGTCAAACATTCTTTCTACCACACTGAATTTCCCTTTTACGATACATCCAAATAGGAAATAAATGAAGTATCTATGGTAGTTCATCTGGATAGCAGTCCTTACATCACTCTCCAGCCAATAATTATATGGAACAATAGTGTAGACGCTTGTTAATGCAAGAATCACCAAGGCAAATACAGCACACTCCTGATTAAGCGACAACCGAATTTTCTGAAAGAGAATCCTGAGTAATGTGACTGCAATGAAGAATATAAAAAGCTCTATAGTGAACCAATATCCACTCTTGTCAAAATCCACTATGTGGCGGTAGAGTCTGTCAACAGTCATTCCGCCAAAACAATATATGTAAGCAAGCGAGAAAACCGCTGTTGGAACAAGTTGAATCAAAGCCTTCTTCTTGATAAAGTCAAATCCGTTTGCCATATCCCATCTCCGTTCATACTTGTAATATATAAAACCGCTGATAAAAAAGAACAATGGCATTCTAAACGTAGAAAAGAATATTCCGTATGAGCTATTATATCTAAAATCCCAACCTCTATAGGAAAAGACAAAGACATGAAACATTACGACCAACAGCATAGTAAACCCACGCAATGCGTCTATATACTCTATGCGCGTTCCTTTACCAGCCGAAATAGGGGGGGGGACTTTTTGTTTTCCATTACATTTACTTTTATAAGTAAGTCACCAAAATTAATGTATGGTATAAAGTGTTGGTTGTTTTTGAGATGTTTTCGTCTTGTAACGAAGAAGCATAACGGGCTATGTAACTGAGTGACAAGGCGGAAACAGCCAAAAAGAACAAGGTTTTATACATACAAGATGTAAGCACTTGCTTTATCATTGATAGTGTCGTCTAATTGGGGCGACTTACTTGTCATCATTGCATTTCGTCAGTCTCCCCTATCATATAAGGAGGTCTGTTCTTTGTTTCGTTAAAGATTCGTCCTATATACTCGCCCAATATGCCAAGGCAAATAAGCTGTATGCCTCCCAAGAAGAGAATGATTACGACCAAGGTCGTGAAACCTTGCACTGGGTCACCAAAAATCAATGTCTTGACCAAATAATACAACAGGAAACAGAAAGAGATAAAGGCTATGACAAAGCCGGAGATGCTTGCAAACCGTAATGGCGTAGTGGTGAACGATGTTATGCCTTCAATGGCAAGGTTGAACAAAGAGAAGAAATTCCAGTTGCTGTTTCCTGCCACACGGTCTCCACGATTGAACACTATTTCCTTCTTCCTATATCCTATCCAGCAGAACATACCTTTGGTGTAGCGTTCACATTCACGCAATTCCTTCAGCGCATTGACACACTTCCTGTCTAACAGACGGAAATCGCCGACATTCTGCAACACTTCAAATCTGGTAGTCGCATCCAATATACGGTAGAACAGCAAAGAGAACTGCTTGCGAAGCCAACTTTCCCTGCCACGGTCTGCACGTTTGGCGTAGACGTCCTGGTATCCCTGTTCCCAATATTCCAACATCTGCGGAATCAGCGACGGAGGGTCCTGTAAGTCTGCATCCATAATCACCATGCAATCGCCTGTCACATAATCAAAACCGGCAAGCATGGCATTCTCCTTTCCGAAATTTCGCGACAAGCTGACATATCTTATGCGTTTATCTTCTTGATGCAATGCCTTTACCATCTCAAGAGTGTGGTCACTGCTACCATCGTCAACAAAAACGACTTCCCACTCATACTCCGAATGTGAGTCCATCAAGCTGACAAGCTCCGGATATAACAAAGGGAGAGATTTTTCTTCGTTATAAGCGGGGACTAAAATAGAAACTTTCTTCATGACTTGTTCGTCTTTATATTTTAACAGCAATTTTTACTAAGAAAAAATTTACAATTACCGATATGACCAATGTCGGTATGTAAGCTATATTGTCTGGCAAGTAGCATAGTTGGACAAATATCCACATCAAACCCATCCTGACAACAAACAGATTGACCAGATGTGCCACTACAACACTTCCCACATTCTTTTTTGAGGGCTTGATTCGGAACGTCCAATATACAGTCAGGAAATAGTTTGCAAGAAGGCTGATGCAATATCCCGTCATCAACGCCACCTGATAGCAGGCAACAAATCTTACCGTATAAAATATGGCGGCATCTATGCCTGTGCATAAGGCACCTACTATACAGAACCTGACAAACTCCATGAGCTGTGGCTCATGCGTGATTTTATCAATGATTTTTGAATACATATATCCTTACCCCTTTATCAATTTGAATGTTCTTAGCAGTTGAATGAGGCACCATGTCGCCAGCAGTATTACAACAGGACTCGCAAAAGTATAAAACACCTGCCAGGCATCCGGCATCCTTGAAACGAATATTGACAGTAGCTTTATATTGAACAAGTGCAGTATATATATATGCAAAGAATATTTTCTGCCTATCCGGCTCATGATTCCTTCCTGCTTGACGTGACATGACAAAGTAAATAGCAAGGCACAAATCGACAGGAAAACTGTGCTTATATATAAATCACCTTCCGCACCCCCTAACCATCCGCTTTCTGCATATGAGAGCGACGCGAACAATGCTACACCTCCCAAATATATTTTGGAAGATTGTTGCAGCAACTTCTCTTTGTGTTGTTTTATGTAGTGGCCTGTCAAGAAAAATGGAATTCCCAGAAACAAGAAATTGCGTGACAAGAAACTATAATATGTATTGTCCAGTACCGACTCGATATATTTACCCAATAGAATTCCCATTACCAACAATAATGGAATTGCCCAGTAACTAATTCTCAACAAACTGTATCTTTCAATGAAAATCATGCCTGCCAATACATATATATATGCAGCCAAATACCATAAATGATATGCAAACGGATTATTGTTGAATAAAACAAAAGCAACAATAGATTTCAGCAATGGAAAGTTATCTACTTCTTCTATGTCTAATATGTAATTGACAGTTGCATAAAGCAATGAGCCGGCAACCAATATCCATGATGTTTTGCGAAGATTCTTTTTTACCCCCCCCGAATAGAAATATCCTGACAACATGAAAAACAAAGGAACAGCACTGCGTGCAATAGGCTCGGTGTAAGAATAGTAAGCGGTGCCAACATGCAACAATATGACAAGAAAAGCACATACCAGACGGAGAATGTCAATAGAATGATTCCTCATCTTTGTCACAAGCTTTCTTGCCATTTTTTCGATACATTCCTTTTCTGCACAATATCCGCTTTCGTCACTTCAACCCCGAAAGGAGGCGGTGTCACTTTATGCTTTGAATAGATCTTGCTGGCACCATACTCTGCAATGGGGTGATATCCCATGCCGGCAACCGTACTTTCATACTGTGCCGTCACCTCTTTGCCATGCAGGAGTATGAAATCAGCCCTACCCTCCATAAGCGATTGCTTTTGTGCCTCTGACATTGCAGGAGTCATTCCCATCTGTGTTATCCAATAACGGCAGGCAGGAAGTGTATACCCCATGGCAAAACCTGGTTCCTGTCCCATGTTCAATACTGTTGGATGTTCCACTTGCGAAATCATATATCCGACCTGCTCAAAACGGGTTGTCTTCTCTCCGGCTTTGCAGAAGAATGTTTCGGTATAGTGTATTTTACCCCATACTATATACACCAAAGCAACAGCTAGCACACCGATATACACCTGTGGTTTTATCCGGCATTCACGCATTAACAGAAGCACTTGCACTACAGCCACAATAGCAAATGGGGCGACTATCGAGATATAATGACCGAAATTGTCGTGCCGGATACTTAAGGCAAGGAAGAATAGGGCGGAGAGGAATGGCAGGGCAGATGCGAACCACTCTTTTTTCTTCCAAAGGCACAGCAATGGTAATATGTAGACAATATACAGGAAGCGTTTTGTAGTGAATACATTTTTCCATTCTGCAAGATAAGAGGTGATAGTCTCTTTCAAAGGTACTTGAACTGTTTGGAGCGTATTGACAAAATACTCCTGCACGAAATCATTCCAATTGCCCACAGCTATGAAGTATAGCAAGAATGGTAAAGCCACTACAACGAATCCTGCAATGATGGAAGATACAGTGCGAACTGTTTCCTTCCTCTTATATGCGTAAAACAAAATGCTTACCACAAGACTCACAAGCATTACAGCTATGCTCCATTTCATCAGCAAACAAGCTGCAATTCCCACTCCGATTCCAAAATACAATCTGAATGGAAGTTTTGCTCTTTGTTGCATCAAACGAAGCAATACATAGATGGCGAATGTCACGAAAAAAGTGCAAAAATGTTCAGCTTTTGTTTCGGTATAGAAATTCCAGTAAAAGAATGGCATTGCCATTCCCATGGAAGCCAGCAGAGATTCTTTCTCAGGCAAATAAAGACGGGCTATTTTGTAGTCAAGACAGAATGTCAGCCAATAGAATAGACAGCACATCCAGAATACACCCACATAAGAATAGTGGTGTATCAGATAGCCAATACCGTAGATAGTCCATAATAAAGGGCCTTTTGAATCTGCGAAGTCTACGTATGGGACAAGTCCGTTGAACATGGCTTTTCCACACATAAAGAATACGGACGAGTCATAGTGGTCATTGACGGCGTACAGATAAGAATCTATGTTTACGAACAATTGTACTGCAATGACGTAAACCGCCAGTATAATGGGGACTCTGTATCGGAACCTTTTCTGTTTCATTTCCTTTGTCTTATAAATTCTCAATCAATTCCATCCATTGTGGCAGAATTGTATTCATGCTAAAGCGATGGGCGGAAGTGTAAGCGTTGCGTCCCATCTGTACACGAAGTTCGTCATCTTTCATTAGTGTGATAAGCTTTTCAGCAAACTGTGGCACGTTTTCGGGTTCTACAAGCAGACCGTCATACCCGTCGGTGATAATCTCGTTGGGACCGCAAGGACAATCAAACGAGACGGCAGGCACACTGCATATTGCAGCTTCTGTAAGTACCAGACCAAAGCCCTCGAAGCGTGAAGACAAGGCAAAGATAGCGGCAGAAGACATTTTACCTTGTACATCTTTTGTCGGACCCGTGCATACTACATTTCGCAGTCCCATATCACGCGCTTCCTGCTCCAAAGCTTCATAGTCGCCATAGCCACAAACTATTTCCAGTTGCCAGTCAGGCACTTGCTTTTCCACAGTCTTCCATGCCTCCAACAAGAGGTCAAATCCTTTCTGTGGTGCTATGCGCCCCATGGCTATCACCTTTTTCTGTTTGCTATGATCTATAGGATGGTCGACTTCAAAAGAAAGCGGATTGTATATCTGTTTCAGGAAATCGGGCTTAAAAGCTGTCTCTCGCAAATAAGTTTCTCTGTCTGCCTTGGAGATTAGCACAAGTGCATTGGCCTGGTTATGCACCAGTTGCAATGCCTTCTTGCGTAATTCACCTGCACAATAAGAATAGTTGAAATGGTCCCACGATATCCATTTTATATCCGTGCCTTTTATAGCAGGAGCTGTCCAGAGGGCATTAAAAGTGTCAATGTCAATAACCACATCTATCTTGTTCTTTTTAAGATATCGGCGGAAGCGATATGCTCCATACCAGAAATGCCAACGGAACCGACGGTGAAATATGTTATCGAGGATACACCAAAGCTTTATCCTCCCGTCACAGTGAAAAAAGGGACGGTTAGCCTTGGCATCATAGCTCACCATGTGTACATTGTATCCACGCTCGGCCAGCGCATTGGCCAACCGAAGACCTACACGCTCAGTTCCTCCGCCACAGTCGATGTTGCGGATTGTAAAACAGATGTTCTTCATTTTTATATTATTTCCCTAATAAAACCCTATATAATGATGTTGAAATGGAAAGCATTTTTCTGACCATTAATGAGGAATATGCAATCACAAGAGTCATAATAGCCGATAAAATCGCAATTATCCACCATTGACTTACAGGGTCTAAGTATTCTCCAATCCACGGCATCTTTAATCCGAGAATAAAGAAATAGTGAATCAAATATATGGGTAATGTATGACGTCCTATCAAGGACAAATGTCTACCTATAAATGTTTGCTCCGAAAGCGTATTTTGATATGCAAAACAATATCTGTACAACAAGAAAATCCCCAATAAACCAATCAGTATAGCTTTATAAAAGCCTCCTCCTGAATGTATCTGTAGTCCAATAAAAACCACCATAGCTGCTCCCATAATCCATTCATTATTTATCAAGCGATGCCACTTGCTCCTGAACATGCAACATACAATACCTAATACATAATATGGGAAATGTTCTGCCAAAAGTCGCAGTCCCATCCATCGACAATAGAAGGCTTCATTATGATTCCAATCCCAGAGTTTAAGTATATGCAGTAATATGGCTATGATTACAAGCGGCAACAATATAATTGTTCCTTTTGAATTGGTCTCTTGCTTTCTGCACTTGGCGTACACTATTGACACTAAACAGTGAATGACATTCATGAGAAAAAGGACAAAAGTAAACCAATAACCCCATTTATATTCACCGCCAACACATTCTATCAGTTTAACGTAGTTCCCATAATATGCACCCACATATAGCAGAAACATTGTTATCGTAGGTAGCATCAAGCATAAAACCCTCTTCTTCAATTGCTTATAAGACAACAGGGGGGGGGTAAACAATCCGCTGATAAAAAAGAAATTAGAAAGCATAGGGATACTGACAGCCGATGCAATGATTTCCTTTTCCTGAATTCCAAAGCAGAATACTTCTACATGACAGAAAATAACCATAAGCATGGCGATGCCACGCATGCAATCTACATATACTAATCGTTGTTTCATTATTTCAGATGTTTATCAAGGCCATCGGCTCTTTGAGGATTCCCCATCGGTTCAACCAATACTTCAGTGTGTATTTCCATACCGGTTTACCGTAAACGGTCTTACAACTTGGATACTTGTAAACCTTCCACGGTGTCATTCGTAAATATTTCCTATATTCATTCCTATACGGGTGTTTGCACTCCTTAAACCACGGTTTGATAGGCTCACAAAAGTGTACAATATAGGGGTGGTGACGGACAACATCCACCTCCGGTAAATATTTGTCCAACACTCTTGGCTTTTGCTCAAAAAAGAATGTCGTGGCATTCCACTGGCTGGTAGGCAACAACATAATTTTATTTTTGAAATACAGGGCAAAGACATCTTGATCGTTGTTCAACAAGCGTGCATTGTCTTTCAAGAAATCTGCCATTGGACGTTGCTTTTCCATTTCCCGCCATTGACCGAGATCTACGACCATTACACCGGAGTTTATATATAAATCATTGTCAGATAGATCTAAACGGTCTTTATGCACTTGCTGATACAGGTAGTCCTCACAAGCCGCTATCACATTACCCTGCATATCTATGTTGTATAACGGATCAATGTTCGTACGGACAATCATGTCAACATCAAGAAACAGGAACCGATTGACATCATCCGGCAAGTATTGCGGAATAAGGGTTTTCAAGTACATTATGCTGTTCCACGCCTTGGTGCTGGTCTCACTCTTCAACGATGCGATACTTGCATCCTCATAGTCGTTCTCGATAATGACCAACTGTGATCCAGATCTCTCAACCATCTGATGCAACTTCTTCTTGGTGATATCTTTCATGGAATACGTCATCAAGAATATACGAAATGTATTCTCCCTATTGTTTTCCAACAAGGAACAAAGCAATACCGCTGCATGCTGAGCATAATTTTCGTCTGCGATGCAGACAATATTGTAAAACTGTGTATCTAACATATTCGGCATATTATCTGACTAAGATACAAAGGATCGTTACATTCTCCAACATCATGACCTTCTGGAGCTTCATTGGTAAATTTATTTGGAATTGCTTGATGTTGATTTGTTGCCCCTATTTTAAACCATTCATACTCTATATCTAAATGTCCCAAGTCTATTGCCCAATAACCTAATTTTGCAAGGTCATATGCAAGAACAGTTGCAGACATCCCATAACTCATAAGAATAAGTTTGTCCTTAGATGCATTTTGAGTAATTGCACCCAACATCTCTTCATAACGTTCAAAAGCATTTGTTGCAGGACCTAATATGCGCTGTATCGTTCGGGCATTATCATATAAATCATTACCTATACCAGAACGTGTTTTCTCTCCTTCAACAATTACAATATCTTTATTATCCCATATTTTTTTTATTAATGCAATATGAGCAGGACATTTACTCTTGTCCCAATTTTCATTATAAAATCGTGAGAACTGGGTATTAAGATATGTTCTTCCTGTTGATATTTGTTTATGCAAAAAATTTGAATAACGACATGAATAATGTTCCCAAAAGAATCGAGGCCAACCATCAACAAGCATGGATACATCCTTCAGTGGCAATGGAATTCCTATCATATGATTGGGAGCGTCATTAGCAGACATTACCTCCATAAGACGTGCAGCCAACTTAGGATCAGGAGTTTGAAAGCCATTGCCCAATCCCATCATAACATAAAACTCTCCATCACCAAAACGACTGACAGAGCATCTATTATCAATTATATATTTTATCGACTGCATCGAGTCCAATATATCATATCTTTGATTATATCGGTATGCTAAAGGAATTCCTATATAACGGAAATACCATTCTCGTACAGTTTGATATAATGTCGTTTCGTAGTAATGCATAATTGTCAATTATGAATTGAGAGATTGTTCTAAAAAATGATATGATTCATTTTGAAACAGGCTTAAATCCACATTAGGAGCCTTTCTTAAATCTTTTGAAATGTCAACTTTATTTTTATCAAGAATAAGCCTATGTTCCTGTCCAAACATTTGTAATAAAGAATATATACGTGCAAGTCCTCGCTCTTTATTACCTATGACAACAAAGGGTTTGTTGAAAATCAGAGAAAACACACAAGCATGGAAACTGTCTGTTACAACAAATTTTGCATCGGAAAATCCTTTAAGCCAGTATTCTACCGAAGGCTTTACCTCATGGTCTTCATTTGCAATAACAGAGAAAGGGCGAATTTTCTCTTCTTGCACAATTTGTTTTACGATAGCTGTTTTTTCAGATGTTGCATCCAGTATATAGCACAACAAGTCGCCGTCACTTTGGGGAATGTTTTGACTATTGATAAGCTTTATATAATCTTCTTTATCCAACAACATAGTGGGATCGAGTACGTGCGTGGCTTTACAGCTTAAATGCTTTTGACACAATTCCACTGCAGATTTTTCTCGAACCCCTATTGCCTTGAAAGTACGAGCCATTTCTGTGCATTTGCGTGTTTCTTCTTCATCGTAGTCCCATTCGTCAATACCGAAAGAGGCGGCATAGGCAACTCGCTTGATTGACCAATCTTTGCTAAAGAACAAGAAAGCATCTTCCATTCCTCTCTGATATTCGATATGAAAATAAAATCTTCTCCATATTTGATCACTTCCTACTACAATAGCATCGAAATTACTTGAAGAAATAGCATCAAGAGATGTTACATGAAAAGTATGTATGTGCCTATCAATAAAGTTCTGAATTTCACCACAAATGGCAGTTAGATAATGGTTGCTGTCTCTTTCGGCAAATATATGAACATTCTTTTTCAGAATGAATTTATTAAAACCACGTTCAATGTATTTATAGAAGGGTGGCAAGTCTTTAATATTATCTTTACCAATGACTTGCACCTCATGTCCCATGCGTTCCAGCACAGTCTGCAGGGCGTATGCTTGAAGAATTCCCCCATAGTTAACATGGAGTGGAAGTGTAAGTATTCCTATTCTCATTGAATTCTTGTCTTAAATGTATTCTATTATTTTTCAATATTATTCTTCGATTTTCTTATTAACTCCCATCCTTGCTTAAAGTCTTGAGTCATTCGATTAAGATGTCTTAATGTGGCTTCAATATCTGACTCTTTTGGGGACGGAAGAATTTCCTCATTATGTTCTATACCAATAAAATCTTCCATGACATCTTTTTTCGTCACAATATTAATATGTGACACTTCTGGACTTGAAGATAGTATTTTTCTTACATCTTTTATGTTTGACTCACTGTTTACTATCAGGTATTTTATGTCGGAATATTCAAACGAGACACCAAAATCCAAACGGGAATGTCCAATTTGCTTTTTATAATCAGCATAACCGTCTTCGGTTAGATACGGCATCACTTCATGTTTGTCTGTCTCAGTTATATAAGGAACCAATCGGTATTCCCGCTCATCATAAAACCGATAGTTCTTAAACTTCCGATTCTTAGTGACAAGAGGTGCTTGAACAAATTTGACGTTAGACAATAGATACATTGCCATTCCCATATAACCTTTTTCTTCGTGCTCTATTGTTTCTATAAGCATCTTGAACAATTGATTATAAACACGTGAGCCATTATTGCAATACCAAACAGGCGAAAAACCATTTCTTAAACCCCATTCACGCGAAAATCCAATAGCGTAATCGCCATACGTCCATTTTGTTGTAGCAATTTCCGAGAACGGTAAGTCGCACATACTAATCATTGGGAATGCTATACCTCCCATCTTATTTATTGGAAATATCTTCTCCAGACTATATGAATAGGAGATATTGCGACTTTTAAGAATCGAAAAAAAGGCATCCCTCTTTGTCATGTGCCACAGTGTGTTAGAACTTAATCCCATAAGATTACATGATATTCTCTTCTTAATACACTATTAACATTCCACGAAAACATTAAACCACATCATGTCCATCCGTTATAGCGCCGTTCGCAAAGCGTATGCTTGAAGAATCCCCCATAGTTAACATGGAGTGGAAGTGTCAGTATGCCTATTTCATAATATTTAATTGTTATTGCGGGCAAGCTGAGGAGCGACCTCATTTAACATGACCACCTTTTGAAATGGACACGGGAGCGATTCTATCTCATGCGCTATAGACTTACTTATAGGTTTCATTGTACAATGTGCTACTGCCCAGAATTGCTCCTGCCCATCTCAATACAATGCTACTTACAGTTTCTGCTTTTTGTTTTTTTACTTCTACTATTTTCATACTATTCGATTTAATTAAGTTATAAACACTGATGCATCCCATACACACTGTGAATGGAGGAACATGAGCAAAACCGAACAACAAAACCTGTAAGATATCTATAACGACAGTCGACCTTATTTATTCTTTCTTCAAAACCTTTTTTGCAATTGTTATTCCAGTTTCTCCAACAACAGTTTTTACAACATTCTTTATTTTACCTTTTACAATAGCTTTTGTATCAACCATTGTGTTTAGCACCATTTCAAGGGCATTACTTTCATCTTCTGTCTCTGTAAAAACTTCAAAAAGCATTGGCTTGTCAGTCATTTCACTATTCAAAAATCTGTCCATAGAAACTAAGAATTCTTCTTTGTTTGATGCTGTTAGATATTCATATCCAAGATTCTCAGCATAATCTTTCACCAAACGATTAGACTTATTACCATAATGTTCAGCTGCAGCTATATATTTATCAGCTTCTTCACCAAGGAAATAGCAAGGGTGCCCATAATTTCGGAATTCGTTGCCTTTACCATTGTTGATAAGCATTATGCGGACATTTTTGTCTACATGGCGGTTGCCTACAACATTCATGTCATAGAAAAAGGCCAAATCACCGGATATACCAAAGAAAATCTTATAAGGACATGCAAATGATGCCCCCATCATGGTGGACACACCGCCGTCTATTCCAAATCCACCAACGTTGCATTTTGCCTGTATGTCGTTGGGTAATTTAAAGAAATTCCATGAACGGAGGCTGTGGTATATTCCAAAATGGATTTCGCAGTTAGTTGGTAATTTGTCATGCATCTGCTGAGCCATCCAAATATTACTGAAAGGCAACACTGGCAAATTGGCTTCCACATTAGCGATTTCCTTGTTTATATTGCTGAAATATTCATCTCGTGCTACTTCCGATTTTGAATAATGTTCAAAGAAAGTCTGTTCAGGCATCATAAACACCCTACGTAATGTGCCGAAAGTATCACGTAAAGCTCCATCCGGACTTACACGCCAAGTGTGTTTTGCCCTTATACAGAACTGATCACCTGAGACCTCACCAATATGTATGCACAGATTAGCATCTCTAAGTGGTGAAACCCACTTTTGCTGTCCAAATACAAACTGTCCATGTACTTCATATTTGCCACGATACCCACTGGTATGGTCACAACATACAATAGCATCATGAGTAGCGCAGAATTTGTCAATGGCTTTTGTCTGTTCCTCTGTAAAATTTGCATGTGAACCAATTCTTACAGCTATTCTACCTTCTGGTATAATAGGCCATTCTTGTTCAAAAGCTGTATGACGATATATTGCATTTACGTGAGGTATATCCACTACTGAGAAATCATTACTGTATTGGGTGTACATATTAATATGTGCAGGTCCACCACCATTTAACGACAAAGCAAGTATTGCCTTATTGGCTTCAATCTCACACACACGTTCATCCTCCTTATCCTTAACCATTGGAATAGTAACACTTTCCATGGCAATATCATTCGGTAAATTGCGACGGTCTATCTGTTGGTCTATCAAATGACCAACCTTATGGTTTCCACGTGTTGATGTTATGGCAAGTACAGGCAATTTGCGGTAATATGCTTCTGTAAGTCCTGGCATGTAATTGCGTGATGCAGTAGCTCCTGTACAACTGATAACTACAGGCTCTCCTGTCTCAGCAGCCATACCGCAGGCAAGATAGGCTGCACTGCGCTCATCTACCGAAGACCATATTTGAAACCAAGGATCATTTTCTATGCTTACAACAAATGTCATATTTGTTGTTCCTGGGGATGCAATCACTCTATGTATGCCATGAGCCTTGAGCAGGGCTATGACAATCTGGACATTACGCTCGTTTGTATAGTGAAACTTTTGTTCCATATCATTATCTTGTCGTTTTTATTTCCATCTTGCATTTATGGTCTTTCCTTCGTTGCAAACCAATATTTGACCGTTCAAGCAGTTTGACGCATCAGAAAGCAAGAAACTTGCTACTTCTGCCACTTCCTCTGGCAGGTAATATCTTCCAGTCATATTGCAATCTAAAGCTAAATTTTCTCTGTCTTTCTTGCCGACCATGTCTGAGATTGTAACACCTGGTGCAACAGCATTGATACGGTATCCTTCGTTGACATAGCGGTGTGCCAATCCTTGAATAAGGCTATTTAGCGCAGTTTTGGTTAGTCCGTAAGGGCGTTCATCTACCGTCATACTTGTTTCGGAAGAAGTGAATAAAATGTGTTTAACTCCTTGCGACTTTTCTTTGGCACAATACTCCATAAAGACTTGTGTTAAGAAAAATGGACCTTTCAAGTTGGTGCTAAATTGGTCATCGAACTGTTTGGAAGATACGGCAAGAAAGCCATCTTCGTGCAATGAGATGCCTGCATTATTTACTAAACAATTGATGTTTCCTCCTAATAGTTTGTCAGCTTCCTTCATAAAAGAAGAAAAAGATTCTGTATCTTGCATATCTAATCGGAGGTATGCACAAGTGATTTTTGCGGCACTCTCTTCCAAAATGGATTCATTTCGCCCGGTAATAAGTACTTTAGCACCCTCTTCCGCAAATCGTTTGGCCATAGCATATCCCAAACCTTTTCCTCCACCAGTGACAATAATTTTCTTGCCGCTTAATTTGGAAGAGGGAGATGTGTAGTGTATGTCTGCTTTGATTATTACTTGAGGTATTCCTTTCAGAATATATCTAAGAACACGTTTCAATTTATCTTTATTCATATTGATATACTTTAATTATCTTTTTATTTTATTTTTTAGCATCACAATTCTTTCTCTTAAAAATTCACGTTCTCCGGCATTGAAGCCCCATTGATAACAACAAAATGCTGTCCAAAGTACGGCTATAGGCGATACTACAAAGAAATGTAGAATGCCTGAGGGTATCCACCAGGCAACTATACAGGGTAAGGTGAACGCAAGTACGGAAACCCACAGACAAGGGAGAATTCCTTCACGGAGGAAACGGCGTACTGGGAATCGTATCAAGCGACGCAGGGTATAGAAACGTACTATGTTCAGTAGGAAATAGACCACAATAAAGATGACATATGGACTCCATACCGGTGCGCCCAGTTTGAAAGCAATCCAAGCAAGGGGGAACACACTGCATCCCCACGCAGTGACCTCTATCTGATATCTGCGGATATTACCTTGTGCTTGTATTACCTTCAATATGGTTGAACCTGACTGCACAGCCAGCGACTCAAACATCGTAAGGCGCAGGAAAACTCCTGCCAATGGTGGCACATCGACAAGCCATAATTGCAATAATGTGTCGGCTTCCAAGCAGACGGGAACAATAAAAATGTACATTAACAACCACGTGAATTTAGTGCCTCGAATGGCAAGCTGTACCATATAGTCAATGTTGCCACTGGCAAACGATTTGGTGATTTGTGGGCTGAAAGCGGTAGTGAAATCGTTTACAAACTTCTGTATTGCACTATTGACTGTATTGGCAACTCCACGGGAAGCGTTGAATACCACGCCGTAGAATACATTAACCAACATATTGACACCCTGTGTGTTGAAAGCCCAAGCACTGCTGCCAAACAGATTCCAACCAGCATAGCTGCTCATTTCCTTTAGCAGTTTGAGGTCGAATACACGTCGGAATCTCGCTTCCTTGAAATGTTTGAAACAGTAGAAGCAGTAGAACAATGTCATTAGTGTGCTGGCTATCGCAAGCAAGATAGAGAACAGTATTAAGCGGTCACCGCCATAGGCTTGTATGGAGAAGCAGAGTATCAATTTGGTTACAACGTCTGCAATACCCATATATGCATAAACTCCCATACGTTCGTAGGCAATGATGACTGCTGTAAAAGGAACGCCTATAAGACCTACAGCCATAGTGAACACGGAGCATTGCAACACCCAGTTTGCAGCATCCATACGACCATCGGGTATGGACGCCTGTGTGTTCAGAAACCATACACCAACAACTTCCAATATCACTATGGCAATGGCTGCCATAATAATCTGTACATTGACCGAGGTACTGAACACTGTTTTCTGTTTCTCAGTATCACCTTCGCCAATAGCGTAGGTTATGTAGCGACTAATGGCGGCAGCCATAGTACTTGTAATGATACTTGACATACCGACAATACCTCCCACTACATTATTGATACCGTAATTATCAACACCTAATGCCTGAAGCATGACACGACCTGTATACAGGCTTACGCACATCGTAATGAATGTACGCATATAGAGAATCAAGGTGTTTTTTGCTATTCTTTTGTTATTTTCTGAAGTTTGAGTTGGCATATTTTTTATTTCAAGCAGGAGAATATATAAAAAATCAAGAGGAGCAAATATATTACATGAAGTAAGTTCTTATCATTAGGACCATATCATTATTATTTGGCTTATTTTGTACTTTTTTGATTTTCTATTTATTATTCACCAATACCTTTAAACAGGTAAGAATAGTTTGAAATGTCAGGTATGTTGCAAACTGGTATATATAGGTTTGATATCGGTTCACCGATGCAAATATTATTATATTTATCAATCCCAAGTTTTAACTCAGCATCACCCAATTCTGCTTTGATAGCGTAATATGATTTAACAAGCATATTATAGATGTTCACCAGGGCAAGAGTGGATCCAGCACTAGTGCCAGCAGCTGTAATACCATATCCTCCTATTGTTGATGTCCCGTCTGACCTTTTTACTATAACATTAATTCCAGCTTTCCTAAGCTTTCCTATCTCAGGTGAACTGAAATCTACCTCTGGCCTCCCACTTACATCCCAATCTGATGTTAATTCTGGCCAGTTAGCATGAGCAATATTTAGTAGTTCTTTATCGCTCCAATGATTATGAGCATCTATTTTAAGAGCAAGGATATTTCATCTTTTACCATAGCATATAAGATATCTCCTGTACGCTCAATATAGCCAGAACTCTGAATGGTTACACCCAAATGGAAGTGATGAATTTGCCACGATGATAACATCAAGTCTGTATAACCCTCACGTTTCATTGTCTTAGACTGGTGCGGATTGATATCTTCACCACTTTCCACCTTTGATCTGAACATTTCCCATCCTTCTTGCAATTCTGGAGGGCAGGTGAAATCTTTTGCAATCAGTATTTTTCTTGGTTTGGGAGGAATAATGCGCTTTACAAGTGTTATATATTGGATGATAATATCATCTGGTTTGTCGCTCTTTATTTGTATACCGGCCGCAGTCATACGTTGTTCTAGTATACCTGCAAAATCTTTTTGAAACGGTATAGTCTTTTTCATGAATGTATTTTTTATCGTTTATATTGCTTAGTGAAATATTAGCTCAAATCTGATATCCTTCAACCATTATGAGTCATTGATGATAGAAATCTTTCCATATTAACAAGCATTGCTTGTCTGGTAGAAGAAATTCCTTCTGGTCTGAAATGCATAAGGTCATTGCGAATTTTCCTTATCTCATCCAATGCATTGGTGAAGGCTGTCCTGTCTACATTCAGGCTCAACTTGTTCCACATATCTCGATTCTCCAATATTCTGACATAATAGCCAAAATTTAGGTCATCAATGGATGTGATATTTGGACGGTCTTCTTCTTTAATGAAGGGCAGTATATCCTCAAGAGTGAATATGTTTATCAACTGACGAATGTAAGTCTCAATCTCCTTTATCAACAGATATGGCTCAGTCAGTTTTAGGTATTGCTGAGAGATGTCCGTGACAGTTATGATGCCACAAATATGCTGGTTATCATCCAATACAATGGAGAACTCATTCTGATATACAAAATGAATGGCATCAAGCAACGGTGTATCAAAATTAATCGTTGGCTTGTCGCTTTTATAATAATCTTTAATAATACCAGATTCAGTACCATGCATTTGTGCTTCCACAATGCTCTTCCATGAGATATAACCTCGCAGAATCTTACCCTTGCTTACAACAGGAAGCTGGCTGTAATCATGAATAAGCATTGTTGTTACAGCCTCCTTAAGTGAGCCTTTTAGTGATACGCAAACAGGTGACTGAAGTTTTCCTCTCAATGAACTTACTTTTATTGTAGGGGCATCACCTGTTTTGGTTGAAGCTAAAACACCTTGTTTGTTGTTTTCTGATGTTTGGTTACTCATCCTATCAAACAAATTCCCTTATGATTGTTTTTCCAAGTTATGAACTAAACAAAATGAAATCTAATGCCCAATTTGGGCTAAATGTATATGAAAGTTCCTATATCAGTCTATTCAAATCCACATCCAAGCCTGCAGACTTCATTTCTCTTGCAATAGCCAGTTGCCATGCATCATTCGCGTCGTAAGGTATATACACTACGCCTGAGATGTCTCCCGGTTGCTCAACACCGCTTTCTATCAATGCACATACGTTTCTACGATTTAATTTGGCACACATGTAGCCATGTTCAAAAACGACATTCTGGCGAGCACGTGGATTCAGTTTGTTTTTCTCTGCATCTTCTTTGTTGTTGCCTAAATCACATGATGTATATAAAACAATGGAAAAAGCTACGTCATTAGCCTCCCTCTCTTTTTTCTCTATTATAGTACAGCCTTGATTTGGTTGCTTGAAGAGAACGACTGGCTCGTAGCCCAGATTCTTCACAAGCAATTCCACTTGTGTTCTTATTGCCGAATCATGTCCATGGACAATAAAAACCCGCTTCGACTTTATAGGCTGTTTGTCATTTACAGCTTCTTTAACCAGAGTACAAGATGGCAACAGGCGTGATTTCTGCGCCAAGGACTCCAAATATTCTATCTTATCACTAAGTTCTTCTTTATATAACTGAACAATATCACTGCCAGTTGTAAAAACCATAGCTTGTCCGCTACGAACATAATCTTTGCAATATTCATTGTCAGGGATATTGAAAGCCTGTTTCAGATATTCCTCATTATAATCGGACCACTTATTAAATTCATTTATCCAGCCCTTATGTTCTGCAGAAGGCTCATTGTCTTGATTCTGCGTTCTATATCCAAATTGCCAATAAGCACCAGTATGACTTATCGGAACATATTGATTCAAAGACAAAGCCTTGCCTTTTGCTATTCTATCAATAAGTTCTTCTCTGAAGACATCATTGCTCTTCAAGAGTACAGGTCTTTCTTCTCTATTTTGTGTAGTCTGTTTGCGTGTCATATTATCATTAATTATATTTATTGTTAACACGAATTATTCTGCATTAACCAACAAAATTTGCAATTCTCTTGTTGCCTTTCTACTGCCATCTCCGTGACACATTTTATCCATGAAAGGAGGAGAATGTTTGTGTTTGCTTTGTCGTGCTATGGGTTTTCTTACACACTAAACTGCACAAAAAGTGTCACGCGCTACAAAGGGCGGAATCATAAAACAATGGGATGAAATTTAGTGAGTAAAATAATGGCGCAAGAAAGGGCAAGTCTCTGAAACACAACAGTATGCACTTTAACAATATATTCCTGTAGACCGCTCCTGTGACAAGAATTATTTCTTAAGAATGGCGTGACACGTGACAGATGTGACACTTTTTCTATATAGATATTTGAAAATTACAAAAAATAGATATACTTAAAAGAACACGTATATTTTACATGTGACAGATAACTCCATAAAACTTCTGTCACATCTGTCATGTGTCACGGAAGTTAGTTGTTCAGTGGTTTGTTTTTTGGGTTGTTTAGTTGTAACATATATCCGTATAACCGCACAACCGTTATCCCAACCGCACTCCACAAACTACCTTTTTCCGATATGAAAAAAGGCTCTTTTTAAAGCATAATCCAGTGGATAATACATTGCAAAGTATAAGGAAATTTTTAATCCGTAATATCCGTAATTGAAGAAATCCGAAATCTTGAAAACCCTAAAAGCATCGCAAGGTTTCATAAAGCATAGCTGACAGCCTTATATATGCTACCTTTGCACCCAGACAGTGGCGAGGCTGTGCCGGCAGGCCTGCTACATCTCGAAGTAATTAACTCTATTTATCCTTAACCTTGATGCAAATGATTTTGCATTGTCTGAAACACAGTCACCATGATAAGATATATACCACGAGGCATTGGGCCGCACGTTCTGATGGATTTCCTGAAAATACGGCATGTCTAGGGCTGCCAGGGAATGGCCGTAGACCACAACAGTGTCTACCGCCGACAAGCTTTTGAAGAAGTTCCCATGGCGGGCTATAATTGCAGCAGTATCCTTGTACAGACCATTGATGACACTTGCTATCTGATGCTGATACTCGGTTCGGTCGTAGAAATCGTCTTTCTGCGGCACTTCCGTATAAAAATTGTTATGCCCCACAGTCAATTCGTCGCCTGTATCCCCTGCATCGCCGTGTATGTGGAGTACCTGAGACGACGGCACGCCATAGACTTTCTCAAGCGTGTCAGTATAGTTGAAGACGAGGAAAAGTCCTGACGGGTCAAACTTATCAAGGTTCTTTCGGGAAATATTGGACAAATCCATGCTGCGCACCCATGACGAGAACATGCCGGTCAGCCTCTCACGCAAGGGCACAAAATTCTCTGACACTTCTGCATCAACCTCTCCTATGCTCGTGCCCGCATGGTCGATGTCAAAAGGATGCCCGTCAAACATGTCTGACATGATGTCCTCCACATCATACTCGCCCAAGGCTTCCTCCAAATCAGACCATAATGTGTGGCGGAAATTTCCGTAGAGCAATTCACTATGTCCCCAATAGCGCTCCAGACTGTCTATCAAGCCGGTCTCTCCATGACTAACCAAAAAGTCATGGAAATCACCGTACCGCGTAGGCAAACCGTGATACAAGTCGAAACCGTTGCCAAGAACATGCAATGTCATAAGTCCGATTTTACTGAATAAGAATACGACAAATAAACGCCTGAAGTATGACTTTATTGCCTTACTTCCTCAAAATCTTCTTTGTGCACTCCGCGGATGGCGACAGCATAACCTCCGAATTCCATCACCAACTGGCGGTCACGGTCTATTCGGACGATATAGCCTTCGTAACCCTTGAACAGTCCTGACAACACGCGCAATTTCACATGGTCTCTTGCAAATCTCTCGAAAGGCTCGCGAAGGAATGTCACACTCTCCGGCCGGACAGACATCAAAGTCATGAACGGTTTCATCACCGCATGGTCTATGGATGCCGGTCTGCCCGTGGTGCAGTCGTTTACCAAATATATTGTAGGGAAATTCTCTTTCAGGAAAATCTGGAGGTCTTTGGTACTGCCTTGCAGAAACACCAAACCGCTTATTGTCTGGCACAGTTCCTTCTTTGCCCCTTTTCCTTCCTTCTTTGGCTTATATCTATATGAGCGATGAACAAAACAAGCATGCCGGGACTCCGGATTCCGGACATTATAGGCATTAACCCTTTCCTCAAAAGCTTTCACAATCATATTATGCAGATACACATACCCCCATGACTGTGGGTTCTCCGATGTCTTCAGTTGTGCCACTGTTACATCTACACCTGTAGACACAATTTCCATTCCCAAGCTCGACTGTTTGTCAAGCCCGGCAACAGAATTAATGTCCTCGGAGAACACAGGCTCCCGTCGGACTATAGATGGAGATTTAGAGCTATCCAGCGTCACTATCCCTGTCTACTTTATGTCATTGGTGGCAGCAATCTGCCTTCGTTGTAAAAATAGTCCTGCTCTCATATCGCTATATAGAAATACCTGAAAGCACAATGCTTTTCTCTAAAAGTCTGATTTCTGATTGCCAAATATCATTTCTCCCACTTCAATGACAATCAAAATTTTATGCAAAGATAATGTTTTATTTTTGATTTTATATAATATCTCTCCACTTTTTATTCAAAAAGAACATTTTTTATTCAAAAACCCAACAAAAAACGTTTGTTGCAAACATAATGTTCAATTATAGTCCTCATAACAAATATCTGGAACTTAAAAACAAAACTCAAGGCTTAACCTCTAAACATTTCTTCAATTTCCTCAGAAGTTATGGCGCTAAATGTAGTCACATAGCCTTCTGCGCCCTTTAAGGAGGCGGTATCAACAGGCAAGTCGTTCATGATATGATAAAGAGTTGCGCCTACCTCATTAAGCACATGCTTCGTAGACCCGAAACTTGTGCTCTCCCAGCCGTCATTAGACTCTACATATACATTGCCCTGGTCAGCAAGAAGACCAAGGGCTACAAGATTGTCAGTAACGAAAGTATTCGTCGCAGAGACGTCTTTATATTCACCAAGATGGTTGAGATCCGGGAGATAAGAGCGAGTGACGATAGAACACAAGCGCAACATCATTTCGGTATCTATTTCACCACGCACTCTCCTGACATATATCTTGCCCATGACATCCGCTTTATCGTCTTCCTCTGCTGTATACAAAAGCTGTGTAAGATAGTCTGACAAGCGCTTCTTTTCCTTTGGAGAAAGTGAAGCAACGAATTGCGTGACTTCCTCGGCAGGTATCTCATTTGCACGCAGCAGATACCTCCCAAGCTTACGCAGGAAACGGTAATCGAAATATCCCGATGCCATTTTTCCGAATTTAAGCAATGAGCCTACATACGGAATGTCCATGGCGGTCTTCAGTATTTCAGCACCAACTTCAAGCTCTAAATACGCGTTCTTTTCAATAAACTCTGCATCATTACGTGACTGCTGCAAATCAAAAATTGTATTATCCATTAATATTCCTCCCCAATATTACTATTCCTACTATTACAACTATAGCTTCTATCGCAACTCCATCTATTCCTGCAATCCCTTTAAAAGCGAAGCGTCCCGAAAGCCGTCATGGCTCTCAGGACGCAAAAGCTTGGTTGAAAAAAGGCAGCCTCCTACTCTCCCGCATTGCAGTGCAGTACCATCGGCGCAGGCGGGCTTAACTTCTCTGTTCGGAATGGGAAGAGGTGGAACCCCGCCGCAATAGCCACCTGATATCTCTTTCCGGAGGACTTCTGTTTTTTCACCTCCGTATGGTGGAAATGCGTGACACAAACAAGACCCAGTATGAATTTTCTGTCCTCTTCCCCTTAAGGGAAAAAGACCTGAAAACAGCTGAAGCACGGCTCTGGCGACGAAGCCTTCGGGCAATTAGTAGGGCTCGGCTTTGACGTCACCGTCTTTACACCTGCCCCCTATCGACGTCGTAGTCTACAACGGCCCTCAAAGGAGTTCTAATCTTGCGGAC